>JADFYG010000038.1 GCA_015233155.1 Candidatus Rifleibacteriota bacterium | reverse complement strand
TGTGCCAGTTTCCAAGGAAATTTGGTACCATTATTTTCACAATAATTTTAAAAGTCACCTAATTTTGCAAGTCCCTCGCAATGATAAAAATAAAATGAACCCGCTGCATTATTTTATCGTAAAATAATCAGTGAACGACCCGCGAGGGCAAAAAAAATTCTCAGGAGGGTAAAATTATGAAAAGACCACGAAGTTTTATTTCCTGGATACTGGTATTTCTTACTGTATTCAATCCGCTGATACTGGAATCTGTGGCATGGGCTGATACCGCGGCTCAGACTGCAGCTGCCAAAGAAGCAGCCGCGAATAAACAAGCACAGGATTCAGCCGCACAGACGGCGGACGCAAATCAGAAGGTTCAGGGCGTCAGCAAAGTCAGCAGCTCGGACAAAGCACAAATGCAGCAGGCCACGGTAGATACCAAAAATGCCGCTAACAGTACATCAGCTCTTTCCGCCAATGGAACTGCCGCCTCTTCAACGGTTATCGCTCTTGCCAACCAGAAATCCGGTACCCAGAAGACCCTTATCAAGATCGGCCAGCTTCTTCAAAAGATCGGTGCCCTTCTTAAGACCATCGGAACAGTACTTATGACTCTTGGCGCAGCCCTGTCCTGTTTCGTTATCACTGCCGCTATCGGCGCATTCCTTACCGGCGTCGGAAAGGTAGTGTATGCGGTCGGATATGCACTTGAAATAGTTGGGCAGGCCCTCGAAAAGATGGGCAGCGATGCCTCCAGGATAGATAGCAATTTCGCCAAGAATGTCGGCAATTTCTTCAAGGCCGCCAAGGATTCTTACGCGAAGGGCAGTGCGGAAGCCAATGCAAAGGCCGCAGCCGCTCAGAAGCAAGCCGCCGAAGGCAAGAAGGTTATTGATCAAGTCAAAAGCTACGGTTCTGATACGAGTACTGATACCGGTTCCAGCTCCGACTCGGATTCCAACTCCGACTCAAGTGATATACCCGACCAACCCAGTGGCGCTACTGAATCCGAATAATTTCTGACTCTTTCCAGAAAAGAAACCGGCCCCGGAAATGTTTATCCGGGGTCGGTTCCTTTTCTGGAAAGAATATCACGCAAAGCATTCCGGGCTTTGAAGACACGCGATTTCGCAGTGCCTTCAGGGAGTTCGAGAAGGTCGGCAACATCCTGCAATGGAATATCGAGAATATAGCGAAGAATCAACACTTCCCGAAATTCTTCTGAAAGCCGCTGAAGCGAGAGATGAACATCATCCGCGTCCTCTTTCATCAACACTTCATATTCCGGTCCGGCGGTTATATCTCTTATCGCAACAGCGGCTTTTGCTGGATCTATGGGGGTTGGCACATTTTTGCGATGATTGGAAATCGCCAGATTACGGGCAATCCTCATCATCCATGAGGTGAATGGCTGATCGGAGTTGTGCAGATGCAATTTTCGAAATACCATCAGGAATGTTTCCTGGGTGATATCTTCAGCTTCACCCTCGTTTCCGATAAAATGGAAAAGATATCGGAACACCATTCCCTGATACTTTCGCACAAGGCTTTCAAAAGCCTGAAGATCACCCTTTTTGGCTGATTCGACAAGGCTTTGCACCACTAAATCGACGGGGCTCATCTGGTCATATCCTATATCACCACGCAGATGTGCAGCGACACGAAATATTCCAGGCCTGCCATCGAATACAAATATATAAGAGGCACTTGCAATATTCACGAAACATCACGTAAGGGCGGGTTTTAAACCCGCCCCTACAAATGACTGCCACATAATTTTGCATGTTGCTCATAATATGGTCATTCTGGCGCAATTCGCCGGAATGACTTATCCCGGGATTGAACGTTCATTCCCGGTCTGCAGGCCCGGCAGGAGGCACTACAATCACCGAAGAAGCAGAATCGGATGCCACCAAACCCGTGCCAACCGGAATAAACGTGACAGCCGCGGAAGACGCGGTGTTATGACGCACGGCCGGCGCTTTCCCATCCCTGGGCGTATCAGGAGTTGCAGGCAAAGTAGGCGCAGGCATAGTAACGGATGTTCGGGGTGTCTCGGATGCGGAGGATACGTGACGCGGTTTTCCTGAATCAACAGGCGAAATCGTGCGCGCCCGAAAAACCCCAACTCCGATCATTAGCCCGGCACATATCGCCAAAACAACGCCGACATTCAATGGCAATCCGGAGGGAAGCCAGCGCTGCAAATGTGATAAAGGGCCGGTTTCCGTGGGTGCAGCGGGAACTGCCTTCACCCGCGCCATAATCTGTGGAACAAGATCACGACCTTCAGGAAGTCGGGCAAGAAGCTTAAAGCCTTTATCAATACGCTTCTCTGCTTCGAGAAGTTTTCGGCATGATGCGCAACCGGACGCATGTGCGACTGCATCCGGACTTGGTGGAGTCGTCGGCAAATTAGAAATCTGTTCCAAAAAAGTTTTGCATTCCATGTATGACCTCCACTCTATATGACGCAGAAAACTTGCGCAAGGTTTCTGCAATCGTCAGAAATATATTATGCTGTGCTTACGGTAGTAAAAATGTCATCTGTTGTCATATAATAGTTCATTCTCATGGAAATTCATTTCTCATGGCCTTGAGAGTCAACACCCCGGAAAGGAAGCATAACATGCCTGCCATTACGCGTGAACTGCTTGAACGCCTTCCTAAGACTGATTTGCACTGCCATCTTGATGGTTCGATGCGGTTGCAGACCATTTTGAGTCTTGCCGAGTCTTACAAGATCCGCCTTCCTGCGGACAACGAAGATGATCTTCGCAAGCTTATCGTCATGAATGAAGGCTGCAGCAGCCTGGTCGACTACCTCAAGGTGTTCGATGTCACATTACTTGTGCTCCAGACGGATGAGGCCCTCGAACGTGCCGCTTATGAGCTCGCGGAAGATGCCGCACACGAAAATGTTCGTTATCTTGAAGTCCGCTTTGCACCGATACTCCACACGAACAGTCTTTTACCGTTTGAAAAGATTTTCGAAAGCGTCATTGCCGGTCTTTTAAGAGCTGAAAAACGTTACAAGATCAAGACCGGACTGCTGGTCTGTGGAATGCGGAATTTTCCTTCGGAAATTTCCCATATGGCGAGACGTCTTCATGATCGACTTTACACGTTTTCTGACGTGGAGCTCTCCAGAATACTGGCCATTCAAACCGCGAAAGTTACGACACGTCTGTCTGAAAAATATCCCACCATCGTCGGATTCGATATAGCCGGCCCGGAAAGCGGTTATCCCGCAAAAGATTTTTACGATGCATTTCAGGAAATCATCAACGGGCATATGTCGATCACAATTCATGCAGGTGAAGCCTATGGCCCGGAAAGCATCGAACAGGCGGTCAAATACTGTCATGCCCACCGAATCGGACATGGCACGCGTCTCATCGAAGCCAAGGATGATTCCCGCTTGCGAACACTTTATCGATACTTCAAGGACAAGCGTATTCCAATAGAGATTTGTTTAACATCGAATCTCCAGACAGGAACTGTAAAATCGATCGAAAATCATCCCATAAAAACATTCCTGGAAGACAAACTCAGATGCACTATCTGCACAGATAATCGGCTTGTTTCCGACACCACCGTAACTGATGAATACTTGCGACTGGCCGAAACATTCAACCTTTCGGCAAAAGATCTGTACAAACTCGTAATCTACGGCTTTGAAAGCACTTTCCTGCCCTACGAGGAGCGTGAAGCTATTTTACGCGAAGTCGAACCCATTCTCGCGCGAGAACTCCTTGGAACTCCTGCCTGACCCATCCGGAGATACTTCCGACATAGCAATTTAACTCAATTTAAGTGAACATAATATTGTGAGCAACACATCTTGAGTGTAAAGTCACAAAATTGTCCATCATGCGGAACATCATTCGAGACCCTTGGTTTCTCAAAAGGGGGAACCGTGCAATGTCCGGGTTGCTATAAGCCTGTCACGATTCCGCCGGAACAAGAAGATATTCGACTTGGAAAGTATCAACTGACCGAAATACTGGGTCAGGGTGGAATGGGTCAGGTTTTTCGGGCTATCGACCCGGATGGGAAATTTGTCGCCATAAAGGTCATGTCCCAGGATTTGATGGAAAGCCCCGAGTTGTGCGAGCGATTCGATCGCGAAATATCTATCATGGCTTCGCTCGAACACGAAAATATCGTCCGGGTACTCGACAAGGGTGAATCCGGAGCGTTCAAATATTTCGTGATGGAACTGATCGAAGGTTTCACCCTTCGTCAGCTGATGTCAGAACGCCAGATCATCGAGCAGGAAATCGCTCACATCATCAGACAGATGCTCGTAGCGCTGGGCTATGCCCATTCAAGAGGCATCATTCACCGTGATATCAAACCGGAAAATATTCTTTTCAATGCTGAAGGATGCCTGAAAGTCACAGATTTCGGTCTTGCCCGCAAGAGTAGTCTTCTCAGCGGTGAGCGTGGATTGACCGCGACAAATGCAGTCATGGGAACGGAAAACTACATGTCCCCGGAGCAGCGCGTCAATCCAAAAGAAGTCACGCATAGGAGTGATTTGTATTCAGTTGGTGTGATTCTTTATGAGCTCTTGTCGAACGGCAATCTTCCGATGGGCGTCTTTCAGCCCCCTTCAGTCTATAAAGAAGTAGATCCTTTCTGGGACAACCTCACTTATAGACTGCTCGACATAAATCCGGACATGCGCCCTGAAAACTGCCAGATAGTCATTGAAGAAATCGACCGTTTTATGGCCTCGTCAAAGGAAGAGCGGCTCCTCCCGGGTAAAATTTCCCGCCCGGCGATACCTGTTATCAAATCATCCGAAGCTTCGCGGGCCGATTCTTCCAGAAGCTCTGACAGAAGACTCATCAACCGGGAAAACGAGCACCTTAAGCAGCGACTCATAGACGCCCGGGAACAGGCAACCGCTCTGACGAAAGAAGCCCGTTTCCCGGAAGCAATAATACTTCTCGAAACATTTCGCGAGTTGATCGAAAGCCCCCTTGATCGGGCTGAAATGACGCGGCTTATTGATAATATCCGCCAGCTTCAAATCGAAGAACAACGGCGCAACGAAGTAATCATATTCGTTTGCCCGGGTTGTGAAAAACCTTTTGAAAAATTGGTAATTGAAGTAAACAACTCGAAATGGAGATGCCCGCTTTGCAATGCCAATCTTTCCTACGATTCTCCACGTCGGATTTTAAATATAGTTAATAAAGATTCTGATGCTGCCGAAAAACAAGTTGGCTTCTTCGGAAAATCGAAAGAAGATTCGTTCTTTTCAACTCCTGTAAAGATTTTCCTGTTTTTTATTGAGATCGGAATCATACTCGATGCTTTTCGTCCTGAATTTATCTCCGGCGTCCTTACATCGCTCTATTATGGTGGCTTCGCAGCAGTGATGCCGTTCAGCATAAAGGCGGCGGCACTGAATATCAGTCGTTTATTGAGAGCTCTGTTGCTCGGCTTGATGATATACCTTGGACTGAAGTTATATTTCAGAAAAAAATATCACTCCGGCAGCGGCCGAAAAAACAAGAGATGAAAGAATACCAATAAAGCATGACAAATGGACCCCGCGGCCACGATTACCAAAGAAGCCTAAATATTCACGGCTCTTTACGCCAAGCGAGATTCCTCACATTCGTTCGGAATGACAAACAATGCTGTCATTTCGAACGAAGGGAGAAATCTAAACTAACCGGTTAGCATCCCTTGTTAATCATACACGCGATGGATGTTCAGAAGGAACAGTCATGAAAACACTGGAAAGTCCTGGCAGTTTATCACTTGTGCGTCGCTGGCTTCCCTTTTGTGCCGTATTCGGTGTGTCCTGCTGGCTGTTAACCGGGACTATTCTCGCCACCGACGGCGAATGGACGGGACTTGAAGTATCTGACCGGGAACGGCTGTTTCATCGCCTGAAGTTTCTCCGCATGAAGAATCCGGGCGATCCCGTAAACACCTTTCGCATTGGCAATCTGTACCAAAGCCTTGAAATGGAAGACGAAGCAATAAAGGAATACCGTCGCTGTCTTCGTATTAACCCAGAATATGAGGGAGCAAAATGGTTTCTGAGTCATGTGCTCGTGAGCAAGGGGTATTTCGATGAAGCGTTTCGTTTAACACGCGAACTTCTCGACAAAAATCCGGAAGATCCCAGACTCTATGCCTGGGCCGGAGAAATACTCAGGAAGCTCGATCAACCTGAGCTGGCAAAAGAATATTTCGTTCGCGAAACCGAGCTTGTTACAACCCAGAAAGAGGCTCCAGCAAAGCAACTGTCATCTATAAAAGAGGCTCAAAAATAAACGGCCCCCCGGTTATGGCATACGCGCTTACTTAAGCCTCAGAGCTCCACTTTTGTCATTTCGACCGAAGGGAGAAATCTTGTATTTATGAGATCTCCCACATTCGTTCGAGATGACAAGTTATTCCTAAGTAAGCGCTTATGCAGTTAAGGGGCCCGATATAAGCTACAGTTTATTGATCACACGATATTTGTGCTCACACCACGGGCGATCCACCGGATCGCCCGCGCATCAATTCCTCATCTGCTTTTTGTGAATGGCATTACTTTTTCGCTCTCGATTTAAGAGCTGCGAATTCTTCATCAATGGATTTTTCCCGTTCCATTTTTTCAAATTTTTCATCGATCGAGGGTTTTTCCAGTTCCAGAACCGCCTGAGCCATAGCTTCCTGTCTTGTAACCTTGTCAGCCATCCGCTCGAAAGCATCGAACAGGTCAGCCTGTTCGCTGACGGAACAAATAGTGTCCGACAGGTCGACCTGAGTTTCCGCTCGTTTCTGACGGCTCAATAGAACATGGCGCTTGTTTTTTGCTTCTTCAATCTTGCATTCCAGCGCTTTGTAACTCGTTTTCAAAAGTTCGACCGCCTTCTTCTGCTCATCGAGCTCGCGACCCATTGATGAAACAATTCCCGTATAGGACTTTTTCCGGCGGAGGGCTTCCCGTGCAAGATCGTCGTCACTCTTTTCCAGTGCTAGCAACGCTTTTTTTTCATACTCCAAAACGAGTTTCTCGTTCTCTTCGACCTTCCGTGAGAGAAGCTTTTCATCCTTGATGGAACGAGCTATCTGCAACTTGATCTCCCTCATATTCTCCATCATATCTGCGATAATCTGATCGAGCATATTTTCAGGATTCTCGGCCTTGTCGATGAGAGCGTTGAGATTCGATCTGATGATCAGTGAAATCTTCTTGAAAATACCCATATAGGTGTCCTCCTTTTAGATAAAAGAACTTTCAGGTTCGCGTATTTTGAAGCAACTAGCATGCCACAGACTATTCTTCTATATTTTTACTGGTTTAAACTAAATTCAGCAGTTGGCGATGCGACATTTTTGTCATTTCGCCTTCAGAAGAATTGTATACAATAAAAGCTTTATCAATCACTGTTTAAGGCATAATTGAGTCAAGACGACGCGACATTTTTGTCGCTATGTATGGCAACAATAGTTTGAAATTTGCGACGCTGTTGAAATCAGGCAGTTCAATCCATTCACCGGCGGAAAATTAAGTGACTCTGCAGCCCACAGAGCCAATTTGAAAAAAATCATTTACTCGAACATGCGGCGGACTCCCGACATCCACTGCTTGCCGAGAGTTGCCTCCAGGACATCAGCAAATTCGATCAGGATCGGCCCTGCCCCTTTTCTGCCATGACAATGCGGTTGGATAGAAAGATTGATATTCAACCCCTCGGAAGACTTAGAGATGATCAGTGGATATGACAGACACCAGATCGGTTTGATGGTTGCCAGGGGAAGAGAGCGATCAAGAGCATATTTATGAAGCGAACATGAGAGAATCCCCTGAGAATCTATGAACCCCAGCGGACAAGGATGATTAGGCTCTATCTCCCTGATGTGTCGCTCCCCGCGATAAGTGTCGCCTATTCCGGCTTCGAGAAAACGAGCATGCCGACGCGGAAGCATGGGAGTAATTTCGGGAAGCAGTTCAAGAATGCGGCTTTCCTCACACTCGGCTATCGGTGCTCCAAGATTTCCGATGCGGCAGCAGGCGCCTTTGCAGGCAGTTACGTCGCACCCGAATCGGGTTTCCCAGACCTCATCGGAAACAAGAACATGCTCAATTTTCAACATGGCACAAATGGCACCTTTTCCCGGTAGATTGTGTAGAAATGTGATTCAAAAGTACGTCATCCGATCAGGAATGTCCAGAGTGAAAATAGCCGATCCTCCATATAAAATACCTTCGTATGTTTTTTTGAAATTTTTTTCAGGATATCTAACCTGAAGACTGGAATAAGTCGATACGAGCATGGGGGAATACATTTGGATTACATTCTGATTGGAACATTGATCTTCCTTGCCCTGTATGTGGTTTTTCGCCTCTTTAAGGCGCGGAAAGCCGCGAAAAGATCGTCAATGCCCGTCTATCATGTTTCTGAAACGCCTCTACCAGAGATAATAGCAGAAACTAAACCGGCAACTGTCACGAAACAATACTTCACAGGCGCAAAGTCAGCCAACCCCGAAGTCTCTGCTGATTCAACACCAACGGGGCTTCGCCCCGGATATGCCCCACCCCAAAATGCCGGGATCCCGAATCAACAGGATACGGAAAAACAAACGGCTGAGATTTCCGAAGATCCTCATAAAAATCTGATTCAGGAAATCATGAATTACGGCGCTTCGACGGCGAAGCGTATTTTCGCTATCCAGGAAGTCGGAAAACTCCGGCTTGACTCAGCCACTTCCCCTCTGATCGAAGCGCTCTACGATCCCGATCCTGATATCTCCGCAGCTGCGGCTTCGAGCCTCGGCAAGATAGGAAATCCGCTTGCAATAGCTCCACTTCTGGAAGTCATTCAAAAAAACGACGAAAAACTCATGTCCGAGGTTCCACCAGAGTCCCAATCCGTTAAGAGAGAAGGCGGGGAATCAGCGCTGTCGTTACAAACTTCTTCAGCTTCGGACTCGTCTTTTGGCGGAGACCCTGAGGCAAATCCCTTCAAATACAAGGAAATGACGCTGGTTCGCATGGATCTCCTGCCAAAAGAATACCTGCAACCTGACGGCTCCCCTGTTCCGCGAAAGGAGCTCGTTGTAAGAGGGCTCAAGGACAATGACCAGCAGCTTCGCAAAATAGCGGCGAAAGCCGCAATTGGGATGGAAGATCCTGACCTCGTTCCGGCACTGATCGAGACCATGAACAATCCGGGCGAAATCGAATCCGTGCGTTATCTGGCAGCGGAAGCACTCGGTGGATTCCATGACGACCGAACGGTCGCCCCCCTCATTGAAGCTCTCCATGACGAAAATGTTGCCGTCCGATACTCCGCTGCAGCGGCTTTAAGCAAATGCGATGATAAAAAAGTCATTGACGCACTGGTTTCCGCTCTCTCGGACCCGAATGAATTCGTCCGTTCATCAGTGGCCTACGCTCTGGGTCATATCAACAATCCCCGTTCTATGCAGGCTTTGCTGCTGGCTCTCGAAGACGATCAGGAAGTAGTCAGATTCAGCGTGGCAAAGGCTCTCGGCACAATCGGAGGTGATACGGTGCTGAACGGTCTGAAAGAGCGCATGGAAAAAGCTGAAGGCCGCTTTAAGACAGCTGTGGTCGAAGCACTTGGTCACTTGAAGGATGATCGGACAATAGGACTCTTGCGGGCCGCACTGCGGGACCAGGACTCTGAAGTGGCTTTCCGTGCTTCACTGGCCTTGATGAACCAGGACAGCATTGAAGCTCTTGACGACCTGGTAGAAGCATCACGCCGCCTGGACCAGGAACTTATGGAGTGGGCAGGTGTAGAAACAGGCGGAAAAGTTGAATTCTCAACCTTGGCCGATAATCAGACCGTATCAACTACTTCAACGAATAAAAAAGGGAAAGGAAAGGGAGTAACTCAATCCGTCCCGAAGTTTGAAAGTAAAACCGGAAAGGCGCCTTCCGCTGCGACAACAACTCAGCAGAGGCCTCTCTCAGCCCAGGGAAAAAGTGCTGAACGGGCTGCTGCCACATCAGCGAAACCTTCCGCAAAGCAAACACCACAACCATCGTCCAAACCTGAGGATCAAAAAACGGCCGCTGCCCCCATTACGGAAAATCCTGATCAGGCCATAGAGAAACTCAGGACAGCATTGTCCCATCCAAGCCCCAACGTGCGCGGCTGTGCTATAAACGCTCTCGGCGGCTTCGCGAATAAACAGGCCCGGGATTTGCTTGTGAACGCCCTGCTGGATACCCACGAATATGTTCGTGCCACTTCTATTTCTTCACTTGCCAGAATGAATGACCCGTCGGTTCTGAAAGACATCCTGACTCTGGCAGATGATGAAGCGGAAGAGGTCAGATATGCGCTCGCAAAGTCTCTCGGCCGCTTCCGGGATGAATCTGCAAGCACTTGCCTTCATAAGCTCGCCGAAGGCGATAAATCGCGTGATGTCCGACGGGCAGCACGACTTTCTCTCGAATCAATGACGACGGCGACCCCTGACTGAACCCGAAGAGAGCTCAGTCTTCCTCGGGGCTTAAGACCACCATGAAGGCTTCCTGCGGAATTTCAACCCGCCCGACCATCTTCATGCGCTTCTTGCCTTCTTTTTGTTTTTCGAGAAGCTTTCTTTTTCTCGATATGTCGCCGCCATAGCACTTTGCGATGACATCTTTCCGGTAGGCTGGAATATTTTCGCGGGCAATGATCTTAGCACCAATCGCCGCCTGTAGCGGAACCTGGAACTGATGTCGCGGAATCAGCTTCCGCAGCTTCTCGATAACGACACGGCCGCGATGCTCAGACCGCTCGCGATGACAAAGAAAAGACAGGGCGTCGACCGGCTCGGCATTTACCAGAATATCGATACGAATGATGTCGCTGGCCCGATATCCGATGTGTTCGTAATCGAGCGAAGCATATCCGCGTGTGCGGCTCTTGAGTTTATCATAGAAATCAACGATGATTTCGGCTAAAGGCAGATCAAATTCAAGAGAAACGCGCTGTTCGGAAATATATTCCATGTGTCTCATCACGCCACGGCGCTCTTGTGCCAGCTCCATGATGGTGCCGATGTAATCCTTCGGCATGAACATCGTGGCATGTACAAACGGCTCGCGAATTTCTTGAACCTTAGACAGCGGAGGCAGTTTGGCCGGAGAATCGATCTCCATATTTTCACCCGTTGTCATTGCGATCTGATAGACAACGTTCGGTGCCGTTGTGACAAGATCGAGATTATACTCGCGCTCAAGGCGTTCCTGGACTATCTCCATGTGTAGAAGCCCGAGGAATCCGCATCTGAAACCAAAACCCAGCGCTACCGAGTTTTCCGGGATATAGGAAAGGCTGGAATCATTCAGCGTAAGTTTCTCGAGAGCATTGCGCAGCTCCCCGAACTCATTCGCTTCGACCGGATACAAACCGCAGAATACCATCTGCTTGCATTCTTTGAATCCCGGGATAGGCTCAACTTTTTGACGACCTTCAATCGTGAATGTATCACCGATGCGAACATGTCCCATTTCCTTGATCGTGGCGCACAGATAACCCACGCCCCCGGTCGGAATCACCTTTGTCTGCAACGGCTTAGGAGTAAAGACGCCGACTTCTATCACTTCGAACACAGATTCCGTGGCAAGAAATCTTACGCGGTCTCCGACCTTGACTTCACCGTCTACGACTCGAAAATATACAATTACACCTTTGTATGAATCGTATTTTGCGTCAAAAACAAGAGCACGCAACGGTTTGTCTTCCTCACCACGCGGGGGCGGGAAGCGTTCAGCAATCGCCGCGAGAAGTTCCGGGACTCCGATTCCCTCCTTCGCCGACGCAAGAATGGCATTGGAACAGTCGATTCCAATGAGATTCTCAATTTCTTTCATCGTTTTGTCGGGATCCGCCGCCGGAAGATCGATTTTGTTGATGACCGGAATAATTTCCAGATTCGCATTCAGGGCAAGGTTCACGTTAGCCATTGTCTGTGCCTCGACACCCTGGCTTGCATCTACGACAAGGACTGCACCCTCACAGGCAGCTATCGAACGCGATACTTCGTATGAAAAATCCACGTGCCCCGGAGTATCGATCAGATTGTAGATGAACTCCTCGCCTTTTGCGGAATGGTAAATCATGCGAACTGCCTGAGCCTTGATCGTAATTCCACGCTCGCGTTCGAGATCCATAGAGTCGAGAAGCTGGTCGCGCATTTCCCGCTTGCTGACTGTGTCGGTGCTTTCGATTAGTCGGTCGGCAAGCGTTGATTTACCGTGATCGATGTGAGCGATGATGCAGAAATTCCTGATGTTGGACTGTAATGACACCCCGAAAACTCCTGATAAAAAAGGATCCGTTGTAAAATGAATTCCGTAGAATGTACTCGAAACCGGCACTGAAAAGCAAGACCACCCGAGTTATTTCCAGGGTCATTTAATTCTCGACAGGTAGAGCAGCGACCGCCGGGCACGCCGCGTCTTTTGCCACGAGCTTTCTCGGCGGGCCCGGCGAAGGTGTGAATAAATATACTCCGGCAATTGCGGTCTGGGAAATTCGCTCCAGGACAACGCTTCGCTGTCTCGAAATTGTTACTTTTTTTTGACTTCGTCCACCGTCATCTGGTTCTTTACGCTGGTCACTCCATGAATGTCTGTTACAAGCTTGGTAACCAGGGCTTTTTCGGCCTCATTCCTGGCAATGCCGCTCACCGTCACCTCACCACCCCGGGTCTCGACTCTCGTGCTGAGAGAACTGGTCGAACGATGAGTCACCAGCGCCATCTTGACCTGGGCAGTCACTGACGAATCATCCATTTTCTCATCAGCAGTTCGTTCCCCGGGTTCCGGTGTCACTGCCACCGTCATCTCATTCTTCAAATCTTTCACGCCTTCGATATCTTTGGCGTATTCACCCGTCAGTTCTTTCTGGGCAATGCTTGAAGCTTCTCCTTTAAGCGTCACAATTCCATCTTTCACCTCGACAACGGTTTTGCCGGAGTTAACGTGACGATGAAACAGGAGGGTGAGCTTCACTTTTCTGCCGATCCACTTGTCCTTATTTTCGACGGCGACCTCGGCTATTGTCGCCAGTTGATTATCCACGTTGAGAACACCGGGCAGATTAGCCGCAGTATCCTGAGCCAATGCCCTGTGGGAATCTTCGGACACAGTTCCGGTCAAGGTAACGACACAATTTTTCGCTTTAGCAGTGACCGAATCATTCTTGAGATACGTTTTATATACGTAGGAATTCTCGAACGACGCCTTGATTGTTTCATCAGTCTCCGATGCACGCAGAGACACGTTGGTAACGAATATAGCAACAACAGCAGCCACAAACGCCAATGAACATACAGCATTCAATCTCATTTTACTATCTCCTGATATTTTCTGTGAAATTATACCAATCGCACAATATTTTCTCATATCTCGGGCGACCCACCGGGTCGCCCCTACATTGTTATCGAGAACATTATTGCGAAGTAACCTTTTATGAATGGTATTACTAATTATTTCACTGGTTTCATGAACTCAGCACTATGCGATAATGCACATGGCCATTTCGAAGCCTTTCGATGGCCTCATTTATATTATCAAAACTATATTTCTCAATTACGGGTTTTATATTGTGCCGGACTGCAAAATCTAACATTATAGCAATATTTTCCGGACTGCCAACAGTGGACCCCGAGATGGAATGCTGTCCACGAATTAGTGGAAATACACCCACGTCAATTGGGTCCAGGGTTGCGCCTACAAAATGGAGACGTCCCTTCGGCCGTAATGTCATAATATAAGCATTCCAATCAAGTTTAACGTAAACTGTGGAAATGATTAAGTCTAGCTGTTCTGATGCTGTCTTAATTTCAGACGGATCCCGGGAATTTAATGCCCGATGTGCGCCTAGCTCCAAAGCTTCTGTCTTTTTCCTTTCACTCGAGGTAAATGCTGTGACTTCACAACCCCAGGCATTTAAAAATTGCAGCGCGATGTGCCCCAATCCTCCTATGCCTATAACTCCGACCTTGTCAGTAGGTTTGATGTCAAATTGAATCAGAGGATTGAAAACCGTTATTCCGCCACAAAAAAGAGGACCAGCAGTTTCCTTGTCAATAGAATCAGGGAGTTTCACAACACTTGCTGCACCCGCGCGCACCTTATTCGCAAAGCCTCCGTGATGTGCAACAATTGTTGGTTGCGCTGAAGAACACAAATTGTGATCTCCAGCCAGACAAGTACCGCAGGTCATGCAATAGCACGAATGCCAGCCTAAACCTACAAAATCTCCGATCTTCAAATGACTTACATTTTCGCCCGCAGAGGAAATTGTACCTACCACCTCGTGTCCGGCGACAAGAGGATATTGGGTAATACCCCACTCGTTATCGATCATACTTAGATCACTGTGACAAATGCCACAATGCGTGATATCGATTTCAACCTCATTGTTGCCCAGTGGCCCAGGATCGTATTCAAATGACCTGAGTTTCCCTTTGGCTTCATATGCAGCATATGCCTTGATCATCTCGTCTCTCCAAAACAGTGAGTGATAATAGCCTTCATAGTGGTTATACCGCTTCCTTTGTCACAAGGCTTTGTCATGGTTCCTCCTTCCGGTATGAGCATCCCCGCTGCATACATCATTCTTCTTTGGTATTGTACTCGGCATTCTCAGGATGGTTTTCCGGAAAACTTATAAACTCAATGATATTTTCCAGGACAATGCAATGTTGATGCTCTTCCTTTGCCAAAGCGAGTAGAACCTTGCGTTGATGTTCGTCAGTTGATTTTTCAGAGTGTTCCAGATAGAACTTTTCTGTTTCATCTTCCTGGGCTTGAGCCGCTTTGTAAACCTCGATCTGAGAAGTGGCCATTTTAAACTTCACTTCCCCGGATTTCATTTTGTCGATGGTTTCTTGTGCAAATGAAAGAATGTCAGAACTCGAAATATCAATTTTTTCCGCAGTTTCTATTTTTTTGATGATTATATAATGGTCTTTTTCAGCGTCAGCAAGCCTTGTGAAAAGGGCCGTCATTCCCTCGCTGAGGCCCATTCCCGCCAGTATTCTATAGAGTCCCTCCGCTTGTTTTTCCTTGTCTCTGGCAAATTCAAATATGTTCATATTTCCTCCCGATTTTCAGATTTCGTGATTTTGAGCTTATCAACAATGGATCGAAGAGGATATAGTTACTTTCTTCTATTTTAATCATGGTTTTTCCCAGTTTAAAAACTGCTTATGATGCATGAGAATGGCTGATAACTTCGAGTGAACCCGTTTCATGAATAGTCTTCCTCACCCACGATTAGCAATGAAGCCTAAATATTCACGCCTCTTTACGCAAAGCGAGATTCATCACATTCGTTCGGAGTGACAAACGATGCTGTCATTTCTACCGAAGGGAGAAATCTCACCTAACAGAATTCATAAAAGGCTCCTTCGTAATAATGTTCCCGATACCACTGTAGGGGCGACCCGGTGGGTCGCCCGAGATATGCGAAAATATTTTGCGATTAGTATTAGCATCCCTTGTTAATCATGTCCTCACGAACCAATGTGGGAGGGCGGAAATGAATCGGCTACTGTTGCCTGTTTTCGTGTGCCTGGCTCTTGTTTATCCGATGAACGCTGCTGGAATGGAGATGTCCCAGTATCAGGATGTTACTGGCGGATGGTTTCGTGTCTCCCTTACCATGAAGGAGTTGAAAGGTGCAACTCCCGACACCTTGATCGCTGTTCCCGCAAATACTGATGTTTACGAAGTGTTCGGCTCCTCTTCCTCTGTGGCCCACCGAATCGATGCGACTGCCCTTGTGGCCAGGCAGGGAAATATTGATGACAAGAATAAGCGATTACAAAAAGCGCACTCATATCTGATCACAGGACGTGTTCAAACGAGGCGAGACATACACATTTATCTGAATAATCGCATTTCAGGAGTAACCCTCCTGGACCTGACTATTCCCGCCGCCAAGAGTGAAACTGTCTCTACCATAACGGCCTTGGGAGATTCTATCAAGCAGGAATGGGAACGCATGCGAATGGCTGAACTCCTGATAAAAGCGGCGGCGAGTCCAGGAGAAAGTGTGTACTCGTATGTGCTGCTACAGTTACATAGCCGCGCCGAAACCGGAGTTTTACCCTCAGTATCGGATACTGTGGCACCCATTCAAAATATGAGTAGTGCGAAACGGCCAAATCTGTTTTCCCTCACCACCGGAGCGCTCACAGTACAGGAGACACTGCAACTCGAGCGCATGACAACTACCAGGACTTGCGCTGCTACAGCCACGATACCGATTTCCCAACTCGAAGGACCGACCATTATATCGCATCCGTTCGCTGAAATGATTGGGGCGAAACAGTCCCGGACACTTCCGATCGATGCACTTGTACCGATAGAATTTTACGCCTGCCACTTCACGGATATGCGTCGGCTGGTCGCATTTGCTGATCTGTTCGACCTGTGGGGAGCGAACCTCGTGCAGATATTGACAAATTCAGCGACGCAAAGTCGTGTGAAAGAAAAGATTATCGATCAGCTCTGTCTGCAGGTGTCCGGGCTGGTCAGACTTCTCGGCGGCAGAGTCATTGGCGATATAGCCATCTGCGGATCTGATCCGTTTCTATCGGATGGAACAGATGTTACAGTAATTATTGACCTCAAAGAGTCAATGTTCTTTGACCTGAACGCGAATCGCCTATTTCGTGCGGCAAAGCGGCGAGTCGCCGATGTTCGCCGGGAAACGATCACCATCGCGGGAATTCCTGTCCGCGCGGAAACCTCTCCCGATCGCCGTGTGTTTTCCTTTTCCTGCGATCTTGACCGGTACAAAGTGTATTCGAACTCGCCACGTGCGATCAAGCAGGTTATCGATACTTTCGCGGGACGTCACGCTTCATTAGCGACGGCAGATGATCTCCGTTACATGCGGATCGTATTTCCGTATGATCCCGCGCGGGAAGGTGTCTTTTATTATTTGTCCGACATGCATCTTCGCAATTTGGTCAGTCCAGTCTTTAAAATCGGCCGCCGACGCCGTATCGAATGTATCAACACGTTGCGCATGATTCAGAACGCGATCGCCATGAGAGGCATGGAAAGCGGTGGCGGAACAATCGCCTCTCCCCCGAGCATTGCCAATCTCATCGCAAGTGGTCAGCTCGAAGCTTCGCAACTGATTTGCCCGGATGGCGGCGCTTATTATATCGAAGGTTCTGATGGAGAAGCTGTTTGCGCGGTGCATGGACGTCTGAGATTTATAACGCCTATACTGGATGCGCCTCCGACTTCTATAACTGCCGCCGAAAAGGCTGACTACGAAGAATTTGTGAAAGAGTATAACACCCACTGGTCCAAATTTTTCGAACCGATTGGGATTCGCGGTGTGATTTCAGCTGGGACTGTCGAATTTGAGACCTGCATTTTGCCATTGAACGGGAATTCTCTGTATGACGGTTTCAAACGCCTTTACGAGAGCGAAACCAGAACCATGGATTTTCCTCGCCGATCCGAACCCATAGCTCCGATTGTGGGCAAACGCAGTGTGAAAGCCATGAGCAAACCACCTATCCGGTATGGTTTCCTGCAGTTTGTCAAACAGACGAGCAGGATTCTTGATGGGTTGATTGACCCACGACTGATTGAGGTGCTGGTCAATAGTGTCGACCATCTTTTCGAAAGTGGTGTCAAAGAAGCAGACATGCAGCCGACAGCCCCGCGTCCTAATTTAAATGTCTTTCGCGAGATAGCTGAACATTCAGGGCCGAAACATCAGAAGACGATGCGGGAACGCTGCCTCGCGAATCTGGGCTCGCTCCATTCACTTCGATACTTCCGAGGTGTTGAGCCGACGGATTGGGATCGTATGTCGCTGCTGGTGAACGGGGTCGCTCCTTTTTGTCCGGCCGGTGGACATTACGAGGATGATCCCACGCGTGGTGGCATCAGATGTTCCATTCACGGAGACGGGTTTTCTCCTACAAAGCCGTTTTATCCGGACGCGACGCTCCCTTTGAATATGTTCCTTGACGCGCTGAAATCAGTTGAGGCGACTCTTTCCTTCACTCCTGAAGGTATTATGACTAAGGTGCGCCTGCATCACTAAAGGCGTGATGTCATTTCGAACGAAGGGAGAAATCTCAGCTACCCGATTAGCATCCTTTGTTAATCATGGATGAACGCTTCGCTTTTGCGGAATGGTAAATCATGTTAACTGCCCGAGCTTTGATCATTATGCCGCGCCTATGGAAAAATACAAAAACTCCCCTGGCACTTCTTTGCCGGAGGAGTTTCTGTATTTCTTAATACAGTATTGGCGGATAGGGATCAGAAATCGATGTCTAATTGCACCGTGAATGTTGGCTTGTAAAGGCTTTCGTTCCAGATGTCATAACCGAAAATAACGGATGTGTTTGAGGCGAATTTGTATGAAACACCAAAACTGAGGGCTCCGTAGGAGTTTTTCCCGGACTGATAATCAATTGCTCCCCACCACTTATCGCTCAGATTTTTGTCCCAGGAAACCAGGAAACCGGTATTATCCCTGTGGCCACCCGCATCCAGGAGCAGATCTTTGTTCCCTCCATAATAACCTGCTGAAAACCGACCAGTATTGCCAAATGTTTTTGCCATAAGAAAATAATACACATTGTAATCGGTCAGGCCATGCTTAAGACCCAGATCGAAGGCCCCGATGGCGATAGCCGGCGAATTTGTCGCAAGAGCATTTTCCGCGTAACCCAGTTTTGTATTGAAATAGATGGGGTATTGATGGTCTCCACCGATGTCCCGGTAATCCATTCCGAGTTCCAGACGCAATTTTTCATCTTTAAAAAAGCCGAACGTCAGTCCCATGTTCGTAACGGTGGGTTCCAGGTTCCCGTTGGGCTGCTTCTGCCCTTTGATATATGTATCGTAACCAAAATGCGTTTTTCCGAAAGGTTGAATGTCGGTCGAGGGAATCCATATCTGTGTAGAAGGAGTCGCAAAAACAGATTCAGATAATAAAACAACAAAACATAGAACCAATAAAGCCCATGCGGCTTTTTTCATTCCAAATCTCCATAATAATGACTAAAAGCTCTGATAAGCCTGTTCGCCATGTAGAACCTCATCGAGACCGGTCTTTTCCGTCGCGGAATCGATTTTGACAGGAGTTATCAAATTGATAACCGTCAGCATAAGATATGTAAAAACGAAGGCATAAATTGAACTTCCGAGGATCGTTAATAGCTCGATCTTAAAGAAGCCTGCGTCTCCAAAGAAAAGTCCATTGGCCCCGGCCGGATTTACAGCCTTTTCAGCAAACATTCCCAGCATTATTACTCCGATCATGCCTCCGACTCCATGAACTCCCCACACGTCGAGTGCATCATCGAGAGTGAGCTTGTTTTTCAGGTACACTGCAAAATAGCAGACTATGCCTGATACCGTTCCAATTATGACCGCGCTTGTGAGACTCACATAACCGGCGGCCGGAGTGATGGTTGCCAATCCCGCGACTGAGCCGGTCAGCAGCCCAAGGAATTTTGGCTTTCCCTCAAAGAACCATGCAACCAGAAGCCAGGACATTCCCGCGAAGGAAGCCGCCACATCGGTGTTGAGAAAAGCCTGGGCCGTAATATTGTCAACTCTCAACTCGCTTCCGGCGTTGAAACCATACCAGCCAAACCACAACAAGCCTGTTCCCAATGCAACCAAAGGAATGCTGTGAGGAAGTGGGTCTTTTTCGGTTCTTGAACCCACGAAGAGAACTGATGCAAGAGCAGCCATTCCGGCAATATTATGAACGACTATGCCTCCGGCAAAATCCAGGACGCCCTGTTTTGCAAGAAAACCATTTCCCCAGATCATGTGAACGAACGGGAAATACACAAAAAATAGCCAGGCCGTTAAAAATAGAAGATATGATTTGAAAGTGACCCGATTGGTAAAAGCACCAGTAATAAGTGCCGGAGTGATAATCGCAAACATCATCTGATATGAAGCAAAAACGAATTCAGGAATCCCGGGGTTGGCTGCACATGGAGTCAGTGATGTAACCCCCATCATGCAGGCTTTTCCGAAATCACCGATAACACCCCCTTCTCCACCACTGAAACATAGAGAATATCCACATAAGTACCAGATGACCGTTGTATAGCAAAGTGAAAGAAAGCTCTGCATCATTATTGCCAAAACGTTTTTTCGGCCAACCAGGCCACCATAGAAAAATGCCAGACCAGGTGTCATCAGCATGACAAGACTACTGGCAATGAGCATAAACCCTGTGTCCCCAGTGTTGAAACCAACCGTCGCCATTTTCACTACCCCTTTATTGTCAGAATATAAGAGATGTTCAGATTAGAAAATAAATGTTGCACGATAGCCCCCTGAGCATGTATTACATGCAGGGTAACGGCTCGACAGAAGAAGCGCTATCAGGAGAATCAGCAATCTTATAGATGCAATTCCTGATGCAAAAATAGATGGGTATTCACATTTATTCGAACTGGCACATATATTCTCATAAGCCCCGAAGGGCACTTAGTTAACACATAAACGGCTTTCTTGGGCACCGTATGCCGTGTCCCAATTTCAAATGAGAGTACTACCGGGAAATTGTTCGATCTTTATCTGTGTTCATCCGTGTCTATCTGTGGTTAATTCCATTTTTTCATTTTGTCTGCTGTCTTGCCTACAGGGTGGTCAGGCCTTCTCGGATCGCGTATTTTGTAAGCTCGGCAATCGTATGGATGTCGAGTTTGTCCATGATCTGCTTGCGATGCGTTTCCACCGTCTTGACGCTGATTTTCAGACACGTCGCAATACTCTTTGTCGATTTCCCCTCGGTAAACAGTTGCAGAATTTCTCTTTCCCGTGATGAAAGGACGGCAAACGCAGATGGAACCTGGGCCTGAACAGTTTGTTGTATGAGTTCCCTTACCACTATATCGGTAATGGCGGAACTCAGAAAAACCTGCCCGCTCAAAACGGTATTGATTGCTTTGTATAATTCTTCGAAAGCGGAATCTTTCAAAACGTAACCTTTAACACCCGCCTTGAGGACTTCTATAACGAATCGACGATCAGAATGCATGGACAAGGCAATGATATGAATATCACTGTTTTTCTGAAGAATCTTTCGGGATGCTTCTATTCCATTGAGAAGTGGCATGGAAATATCCATGATGATAACTTGTGGATTCAGTTGGTCCGCTAACTCGATCGCTTGCATGCCGTCCGAAGCTTCACCAACGACCTTGATTCCGGAATGCTTGTCCAGAAGGTTTTTCAAACCCTCACGCAAAATTTTATGATCATCAGCAAGAAGAATTCGTATTTCCATAATGTCATATCGGAATGGAAAAGACCACCCGCGTTCCTTTCCCCGGTTTTGAATCAATAATCATGGAGCCGCCGAGAAAAACGATTCGTTCACGAAGGCTGAACAATCCGAAACAATCATCTTGTCGAACCTTTCTCTTCAATGAGCTTGTCTCGAATCCTATTCCGTCATCCCCTACTTCGATCATCAGTTTATCAGCACTCCAGACGACCTTTACTCGAACGACGGCAGTTTGAGCATGTTTTACGACATTAGACAACAACTCGCGAACACCTTTGAAAATGGCGCCGCGCAGCTCTTCAGAAATCCTTACGGAATCACCTTCCTGTGAAAAAACTACTGAAAGCCTGTATTTGCTTTTAAATCTCTCAGATAACCACTCAATGGCCGGACCTAATCCGAGGTCATACAGAATCGAAGGACAGATTTCGGCAGTCAGGCTACGAGTAAACTGGATAATTTTGTTTATCATCCCGCTGACTTCGTCTATGCGATTTTCCATGCCATAAAAGATGGCTTCTCCGTGCAATTCCAAAACTTTCATTTTTAGAAGGGCCAGACACTGACCGAGCTGATCGTGAAGGTCAGCGGCAATATTTCTCCTTTCCCGCTCTTCCGTGAGAGCAAGGTCGGAAACAAGTTTCTGAAGATCCTTCTGATAACGACGGACTCTTTTCTCCGCTTTGCTTCGCTGCTTTATCTCATCAACTAATTTCCGGTTGGCTTCTTCAATCTGACGGGTTCTTTGGGAAATCTGCCTTTCGAGGCGTTCATTATTTCTTTTCAATACCCGTCGGTACCATTTTCTTTCCAGATATGCCTGAACCATCTGGCCAAGAGAATTTATCAAAGAACGTTCTTCATCTAGAAAAGGCCCCTCGTCCAGAACTGGTTTTTCCTGAAGATAAACCACTTCTATCATCCCTGTGAATGCAGTGTTTACTCCGAATCGCACGAACTGCGTCCATGGGCTGGGAGAAAAATTTGGTGTGAAAAAGGCCTTGCTGCCCAAAGTGATCCTCGCAGCCGTTATTTCCGGATACTGCCAGGCTGGCGGAAGAATATTCACGATTTCCTGCATGGTCATGGAAATGCTCTGTCGGTCATTCTGTAGAATGTCAGCCATTCGATGAAGGGCTGTGAGCTCCTTTACCCGCTCCTGGAGCTTCCAGAGAGCACGATCTGGCGAGGAAATCATTGCGGTCGCATCGTCGGAGCGCTGCTCTTTTTGGAACAAATAAGACATGATTCACCCGGTACCGGCATTTTCTTTTGAGGAAAACATGGAATTAATCTACGAAAGACCAGGAAAGACTGTCAATGAAAAAGACCCGGACAAGGAAAAAAGAGCGCGATTATAAGGAATACCGGAAGGCTCCATATATTGGCATACTCACCTCAAGACAATTTCCTGACATTCTGGCGGCAATATTTTGAGTGACTCTGATTTTCCCGGGTTTTAGCGCAAACTGTGGAAAATATATAGGGAGTAATATGATCCGGATATTGGGGCAGTCGGGTAAGGCGCATTAAAAGTTCTGTGGTAGGGCGTGACCGCCGGGCGCGCCGAGTCCTATATCTGCAGATTATCACGGCTGGCCCGGCGGTCCAGCCCTGCCAGTTGTTGAGTTCGGGCAATTCAAGCCATTTTCCGGGGGAGAATTAAAGGGCCCTGATGATCCAGATATTGTGGGTGGACGACAAACAAACCGTACGATAAAATGGATTTATAGACTATAGAATTTGTTCCGGCATAAAAAGTGTCGGTTCTCGAGAGCTTGGGGGATGTCAGATTGGGCGAGAAGACAAAAAAATCAGTGAAATCACTAATAATAATCTCTTGTGAAAAAACAACGCCGGTTACGCTGATTGCTGATAGTGCAGCAACTGCCGCAGAGACTCGCTTTCCCATAGCAGGCATAGGAGGAACATCGGAGAGCCGCAGCTATGAGAAAGAATAATCTGGACGTAGTTTTGGCACAGAATGGTGAATGCAAAATCACGCTGACTGACATCACTGAGCTCAAGGATGCTGAGATGCGAAGGCTGAACGAGGCCCGATACCTTTCCATAATCGAGGACCAGACCGAACTTATCTGCCGTTATGCACCTGATGGGAAACTCACGTTCGTCAACAGTGCCTATGCCCGTTATTACGGTAAAAAGCCTGAAGAACTAATCAACATGAATTTCCTTCCACATATCCCTGAACCGGATATGACAATGATCATAAGCAAGCTTGCGGAGATTTCACCGGAGAAGCCGGCGGTAGCCCTCGAACATCGAATAATTACCACAGATGACGAATTACGCTGGCAGCACTGGACTCATCGCGGAATTTATGACTCCTTTGGCAATATTGTCGAGCATCAGGCCGTGGGTCGCGATATTACCAGTCAAAAACGGTCTGAAGAAGAGCTTAAAAAAAGCCAGAGCCGACTGAAGAGAGCACACCAGTCCGCCCATCTGGGCAACTGGGAGTGGGACATAATTACGAACGAACGCTACTGGTCGGAGGAAAATTATCGCATTCTCGGAATTCCGCCGCGACAGGATAAACATTCGTTTGAAGCATTACTTCAAGTGATTGATCCTGTCGAGCGTGAGTTTGTGGAAAAAGCTGTTTCCGACGCAGTTACATCTGGAAAATCACTTAATATCGACTTTTCCATCATCAAACCTGACAACGGAGAAAAGCGTTTCATCAATTCAAAGGCAGATGTGATTATGGATAGCTCCGGAAAAGCCGTTAAAATGATTGGCACTATCCAGGACATCACCGAGCGCAAAAAAGCGGAAACAAATCTGTGCGAACTCAATTTAAAGCTGGAGCAACGCGTTGATCAGGAGATGGCCAAAAGGCTTGATAAGGAACACATGCTTATCCAGCAGTCGAAGATGGCAGCCATGGGTGAGATGATCGGCGCTATCGCACACCAGTGGAGGCAGCCATTAAATGCGCTGGGACTGATCATTCAAGGCATACAACACACTTATGAATATGGAGAACTTAACAAGGAACATCTTGAAAAAGTCGTTGGAAAAGGAATGAAACAGATCCAGTTCATGTCAAAAACCATAGACGATTTCAGGAACTTCTTCAAATCTGACAAAAATGCGATTGACTTTGATGTAAAGACGGCCATGGGAGAAGTATTATCTCTTGTTTCAGGACAGTTGAAGAGCAACAATATATCTTACTCGCTGACCTGCAAAAACCACAAAAAAACCTTTGATAAAGCTGTGAATATAACTACCTGCTGTGAAATGACGATACACGGTTTTAAAAATGAATTTGAGCAGGTTTTTCTGAATATAATCGGCAATGCAAAGGACTCGATCACGGAATGCCAGCATAAAAACAAAAACCATGAAGGAGTTATCAGCATAGAAGTCGAAAGGGTCGGTGAAAATGTAATTATTTCAGTCAATGATAACGGCTGTGGAATACCCCAAAATGTGATTGACAGAATATTTGAGCCTTACTTTACAACCAAGGATCAGGGCAAAGGAACTGGTATAGGGTTGTATATGGCGAAGATGATTATAGAAGAACATATGGGTGGTTCCATTTCAGCCCGTAATACCGGCAACGGTGCAGAGTTCAGAATAGAACTCGTAATAGCAAAGAAAAAACATGGCCGGAGTCAGTCCACGATTAACAAGGAAGACTAAATATTCACGGATCTTTACGCTAAGCGAGATTTCTCACATTCGTTCGGAATGACAAGCAATGCTGTCATTTCGAACGAAGGGAAAAATCTCAACTGACCGGTTAGCATCCTTTGTTAATCATTAGTCAGTCTGACCCGGAGCCGAAAATTAGCCGGCTGAGAGCGATTTTAACAACCCATATCAGCAATAACCCTGCCACGACCCCGATCAGACCTATGACTCCGCGCATGATAAGATCTTTATTCGAAGCCCAGAAAAGCATATCCAGTTTTTTTGGCACTTCCGTATCATTCGGATTGTAAATCAATACCCGCCGGAAAAATTCTTCCGACTTTTCGAAATCGCCTTTCTGAAACGAACGATCCCCGAAAAAGTGAAGCGCATTTACCAACATGATGCGGGCGTCACTATCGTCAGGTTGAAGATTCAGGACCTGTTCGATCTTGGGCATGGCTTCATCCCAATTATCCTTTTCAGCGAGAGCTTTTGCTTCCCGAAGTACCAGGGCAGCCTTGCTCGGACGAAAGATCTGAATACGACTGTTCCCCTGATCGCAAATCGCCAGTGTGTCCTCTTTGCCGAATATCAGACCTCGCGGCCAAAACAAGCGCCCCGGCCCGCTCCCACGCCCAAACGGATAATTCTTCACGAACAGTCCGGTTGCGGTGATCTCGACAATTCGATGATTATGACTGTCCGAGATGAGCAGATGACCTGAAGGCCCGGCGGCAATATATGAAGGCTCGTTCAATTCACCCTGGCCATTCCCCTGAATTCCATAGCGCCAGAGAAGATTTCCCTTGGGCTCCCAGCAAACGACCTGGCAAAACGTGGGATAGGACACTACCAGTTCCCCCGCCGAAAGCCAGTGAACCCCTCGCGGAGCAATCGCCCGCAACTGCAACTCTTTTTTGCCGGTTTCCTCTTTGTAATAGATTTCACGTTGAAATTTTCCATCGGCATCGAATATCTGTATCCGTCTGTTGTTGCTGTCAGCTACGGCCAGAAGACCCTCAGAGCTGACATCTATGTCGAGTGGAGCATCGAACATCCCCTGCCCTCGCCCCTTTTTCCCGATTACGCCAAGCAGGGCGCCATTTGAATATTGAAAAATATATATCTGATGGCTGCCTGATGAAGAGACCAACAAACGTCCTTTGCGATCGAGAGCAAGTCCTACCGGCTTGTCCAGATGAGGTCCTGAAGTGGCGACTTCGTTATCATCTTTCCCTGGCTTCGACGACACAGGCTTCGACGGTTTGTTCGACCGGCTTTCAGAAGCATTGCCACTTATCATTGCCGCAACGGAAGCAAAACCAATAGTATTCTGATTTATGGAAATATATCGCCGGAAAATCAGATCAGGACCCAATACCTGAATACGATTGTTTTTCTGGTCGGCTACGATTATCTCGCCATTCGGGCCAGCAACGATGTCTTCAGGAAGAAGAAACTCGAGCTCACCTTTTCCCTCGAATCCCCGTGAGACAAAATTAGAGTATTCGACGGCATCCAGACGCCCAACGCTGGCGCCACATACAAGAATACCGAAAATTAAAATAGCTGTTAGAAGATTAAAGCTCAGGTTTTGTATAATATTGCCATACTGAATTGCGTTTTTTTCTGAGAGCATGGTCAGTTACTTGCAACCTCGACCTGCGGAAACATTTGATACAAATCGCGACCCAGGGGTTCCTCTTGAACGGAACCGTTTATAGTTACCAGCCGATATGATTCTATCGTATATCCTGTGACTCCGGGGCGGGCCGCTTTAGGATCCCGCGACTTTTGAATCGGAAAATTCGTCGCCTTTTCGTTACGGGTCACGACCTTTACGCTTTCAAAGGGACGACGCGCAGCATATATACTGGCTTGAACGCGGCCTTCGCTGCCACAACAACTGATAAGAATAGGAATATCCAGGGTATTCTTTACGCGGAAGTTTTTGCTTCCCCAGGATACTGCTGCGTCAAGACCGCGATCCGCATATGGTATTCCCTCGTAGATCGAGTGATTATGCCTCTCAATAATTTTCAGATTCGCCAGCAGGGAACACCGGTACAATGTTGTGCTGACCTGACAGACTCCTCCGCCGAGGCCAGGGATCACTTTCCCACCGGAAATCACGCCGGCTTCCTGAAAACCATTCTTTTTTGTCCGGGGACCAACAACCTTGTCGAAATTAAACTCCTCACCGGGCTGAACCACCAGGCCATCACACTTGAGCGATGCCATATACAGATTCTGGTTGCGCCCGGCATCCGTTATATGGCCGGTATGAATCGTTTCAAACGTACTGATCAGCTCGCGAAAACCTTCCTGGTTACGCAAGGCATCGAAACTTTGCCCGCCTTCGTCTTCTCGATACGAAACGACGACCTGATAACTTTGTGCATCCGGATGCGCCTTGACTGTTGCCGCAAGCGATCTGAGGGTTTCCTGAGCATCAATGACCTTGCCCGGAGTGCCACGAATGATGCGCGTCAAAACATTCTTCTCGCGCTTGAGCGAACCAGGAGTCGGCCCGGGTAAATCCTTTACGGGAGTGAGGCTCGCTATCAACGCTGATGCAGCAACCTCATCGAGCATGGTTTCTGATTTTCCGCCGACCTGCGTAATCTTCAGCAATGTCTGATCAGAGAAAGAAATCTGTTCAGTTCGATTTTGAAAAAATACTGAAGCAGTGCGAATTTTAGTTACATCAGCAGATTTTGTCACAGCTACCTCCGGGGTCGGGACCGGCTTTGTCACATTTGCCGAGTCTGGTATTTTATGAGGCTGCAGCGACAAAATGCCCCAAACCATGAAACCCAGGAAAAGGACCAGAGCCCCCAATCCGGCTGTGGTAAGGAGAATCCGTCGCATGTTTAACACTCCTGTCATATTGGGAAGGTTTCCCTTCCGTGGTTACAGAGTCCGCCCCGTCCGTGCTGAGCCAACTGGATTCGAATGGTATCGGCATATCGTGTGAGTCACGGTGTGCTTATCCGTCCTGTCCTGCTCCTGACACACTTTCTTTCAGGACTCCTCATCCTTCAGAGAGCGTGTCATGAGATCTTTGGCCGCCTCGCGCGGAGATTTGTTTTCGAATAGAACGCTATATATTTCTTCGGTAATTGGCAGCGGAATGGTTAGCTTTTTGCCCCATTCCCGCGCCATGCGCGCAGTTTCAACACCTTCGACCACCATGCGCGCCGATTCGTTCTGGAATTCCTCTCTGCGATTGCGTGCCAGGGCCAATCCCATTTGATGGTTGCGCGAAAGAGGAGACATAGCCGTCGCCATCAGATCGCCAAGCCCGGACAGTCCATAGAACGTGGCCGGTTTACCGCCAAGCCGGGCTCCGAGCCTGACCATTTCGTGAAGACACCGCGTCAGATAAGCGGCCTTCGCATTGTCTCCAAGATTGAGGCCATCGACTATGCCGGCTCCGATGGCAAAGACATTTTTCAGCGTGCCTCCCAGCTCGACACCAATGCGATCGGAATGCCTGTATACGCGAAATGTGCGTGAAGCAAGCGCTTCCTGCAGTGTTTGATTCCAGTCTTCATTTGGGGAAGCCACGACAGTGGCCCCAATCTTGCCAGACGCGATTTCCGTTGCCAGGTTAGGACCTGAAAGAACGGCTATGCGATCGGCAGCTGAGTTCGCGGCAACTCCGAAAACTTCTAAAAGCACTTCTGACAGGCGTTTCCCGGATTCAGGCTCAAGCCCCTTTGCGGCATTCAAAATGCCGGTTCCGCTGGAAACACGTGATGCAAGTTCGCAAGCCATGCGACGAAGATGATTGGATGGAACCGCAAACACCACCCCGTCAGTTTTTTTCAGGCACTCGTCCAGATCGCAGGTCACAAAAATATCCGGGGACAGTTCTAATCCGGATACAAAAAACGGGTTTCGATGGCGCTCGCGAATGCCTTCCGCAACCTCCGGTTCTCGTGCCCAAAGATGCACCGAGTGCCCGTTGGAACAGAAAAGGTGAGCGAGCGTGGTTCCCCAGGAGCCGGCGCCGATCACGGACAACCGCATTTAATCAGCCTTTCAGCCGGGATTTCCCAGGCCGCAGGGAAAGCTCATCTCCCCGCAAGAGCCGCGAGATATTGGCCCGGTGTTTTACAATTATGAAGGTAACAATAATGACCGCGAATAAATCGAGAGAAAACCACCAATCCTGGCCACCTTCCTGAAAACAGAAGATGAATATCGGAAGCGATATGGCTGAAATGATGGAACTTAGAGAGACAAAACCGCTTACCATCAATACGAACAAAAAAATGACCATCGCCGCCAGAGATGAAAAGGGAGTAATGGCCAAAAATACGCCAAGCCCCGTAGCCACGCCTTTTCCACCTCGGAAATTCACCCAGAAGGAAAGCGTATGGCCCGCAACTGCAGCCGCGCCAGCGGTGAGCTTTACCGGGATCATGATCGAGGGATCTATGACCAACCAATGTGCCAGAAGGACTGCTACTGCCCCCTTGGCAATATCCAGAGATAGAACAATCGCGAATGGGAAGGCCCCAAGAACACGATGAACATTGGTCGCACCCATATTTTTGCTGCCGAATTCGAATATGTTGATACGGTGGACTACCAGGGAATACCAGTAAGCTGTGGGAATCGACCCGAGTAAATACCCGATAACAACTGCGTGAACAGCCGTCATCCAGGGGATGAAATGCATGCCTTTGAATAACTCTAGGAGGGAATTATCGGTTGCCATAAAGATATTCTCTATAAATCAGGGAGTTTTGCCCATGCCACCAACGAAAAGTCGAACAGGCCATCCGTGGAATGGATATTCCTGACGAAGCTGATTCATCAGGAAACGCTGATAGGAAAAATGCAACTCACGAGGCTCTGAACACGACACTTTGAAGGCAATTCCAGGACCATTGAGTTGCCGCAGCCCGGAAAGTCTCAACGCTTTGCCGCGAAATGAAGGCGGCGGTTGAATAGTAATAGTCTCGTAAAGAATATCGCGCAGCCGCTCGGGGGGAATGCGATGAGCGCCACTTTCGCGTACCTGATCAATCAAAGCGAATACTTCATCGACACGACGGCCGGTCTTTGCCGAACATGAAAGAACGCTCGCGAAATCCATCAGGGAAAACTCATCACGCGTCACTTTTAGATATGCATCCCATAGGCGCGGAGTCTTCTCTGGCACGTCCCATTTATTCCAGACGATTACGCAGGCTGAACCCGCTTCCAGAATGTGTGAGGCTATGCGCTTATCCTGTTCGGAAATTTCAGGTGTTGTCGCATCAAGCATGAGCACGGCAATATCTGAACGGCTTATGGTATCGAGCGTTCGAAACACTGAGAAAAGTTCGACCGAATCTTTTCGCCGCGCGGGACGCCGAAGGCCCGCCGTATCAACGAAACGGTATTTTTTTCCGTTTCTCTCGATGGTCACATTTATCGAATCGCGTGTGGTTCCCGGGACATTGTCGACGATGGACCGGCTTTGTCCAAGAAGATGATTGAACAGAGACGATTTGCCGACGTTCGGCTTACCGACTATCGCAATCCGTCCCGGTTCTTCGGGCACGGAAGTATCTTCGATTCCGTCATTTCTGGGAAACGGCTTAACAAGGGCGTCAAGAAGATCAGCAACCCCGTGGCCATGAATAGCCGAGATGGCGTATATTTTTTCGACTCCGAGTGAATAGAATTCGTAGACGACATCTTCGCGCATGGCATCATCAACCTTATTGACCGCGACTAGTATGGGTTTACCATGTGAGCGCTTTCGAAGAAGATTCAGGATAGTTCCGTCGTCCTGGTGGAGTCCATCGCGGGAATCGAGAAGGAAAATGATAGCATCTGACTCATTCAGCGCAAAATCGACCTGATCATCGATAGCATCCTGAATTGACGATGTATTGTCGGGATCGAGTCCGCCGGTATCGACGAAGTGAAAACGCCTGCCATTCCAGACGGAATCGGCATAGTTACGGTCGCGGGTAACGCCCGGCGTGGGATCTACAATTGCGTGACGATAACCGACGATACGGTTCAGAAGGGAGGACTTGCCGACATTCGGCCGTCCGATAATGGCAACAGTGGGAATTGACATAGTATATGGAAACCTCCGCCCGACGGGGATCTCAATGCTACCACGCGATCAATGGATTGTCAAAAACGACACCTATGCCGGGTTCAGAAAAACCCGCCGATTCTCGGCGGGATGGCTGCTATCTTCAAATGAAAATCCTGAGGTCATACGCGTAAACAAAACCCGGGGGCTTCAGAACCCCCCGGGTTATTTTGCTGATTCGTTAGCAAAGGATGCTAACCGGTCAGTTGCAATTCCGAGATTGTCAATTCGATGCAGTTGCTTCCTGTGACTGAGTTGCAGCTTTCGACGTAGTTACGCTAATCGTTTTCCCATCGGTGGAAGATTCTATCGTGCTGTTGAGATCAGTTCTGTAAATTTTGATTCCCATCGTTTGCAGTTTCTGGAGCGTTCCGGGACGCGGATGATGGAATTCGTTGTGCACGCCACACGAAATGGCGGCGTAATCAGGTTTCACCTTATCCAGGAACGGTTGTGACGTTGACGTATCGCTCCCATGATGTCCCACCTTGAGAAAGTTGCACTTGAGCTGGCTTCCGAACTTTTGGATCATCTCGACCTCTTCGGCCGCCTGGGCATCGCCGGTAAAGAGATAACTGACGTTTCCGGCAGTAACCTTGAAAACGAGCGAAAAATCATTCGGCCCGGGTAGGCTCGGATCCTGCGGCGTCGTTGTTGTCTCACCCTCGGCATCATTTAACAACTGAACTTGAAGCTTGCCTCCCCAATTGAATGTATCGCTGAATTTCGCCTGGTGGTAGGGGATCTTCTTTGTCGCAATTTCCTTCTTCAATTGATCCATGAGAGCCACATCTCCTGCCGGGGCTCCGGGTTCTACCGCCGCGATGTTATCGATGGAATAGATGAACTCCCCGATCGGGAACATCTCGACCAGTTGCATGTACCCACCGAAATGATCACGATGCGGATGCGTAATAACCGCAGTGTCAATCTTCGTGATCCCAGCCTTTTTCAAATAATCGGCGATCGCCTGAGCCGAATTCATTTTGTCATCCCCAGCGTCGATTAAAACAGTCTTTTCTGCGGATCTCAACAATATCGAATCCCCTTGCCCCACATCAAGGACTGTTACACGAAGAATCGGTGCCGATGGCGGATTGGGGGAAGGATTTGGTCCGGGTGCGGGATTTGAGGCAGGCGTAAGATGCGAACCCTGATGATTTCCAGCATGACTCGATTCCGGGGCTGACGGCGGTTTTTGAACGGAAGACGGATCAGGTTTTTGCCCCGCAGTTGAATTTTCGACAGAATTACTGTTCGCGGAATTAAGATCCAGTTCGGGATGGTCAGTCAGGAAAGCCTTCATAGCTGCATAACTGTCAAAATTACTGATATCGTATTTAATCCATCCGAAATAATCTCTGGGGTGGAAATATTGACAGCCACCGAATTCTTTGCTCACATTCTGTGCGAACAACCGATCTGCATCAGATGGATCGGTCCCCGCCTTGCCATCCGGTTGAGTCTCACTTTGTGTGTATCCGGAATCCCCAACCATAATGCATTTGGACCAGTCGATTGGCTTCTTGTAAGTGGTCTTGATCAGATTGGCCAATCGCTCCGCCATTCCGGTATTCGGTTTGTGGTTGTTGTCCATTTTGTCCGCAAAATCGTAATAATGGACGGCCACTCCATGTTTTGCCAGCATCGAAACCGTCAAAGCAACGGCGGAATTCGCCGTCTGCATAGTGACTTTTCCCGACGCAATCTCTGCCTGGTTCGTCACGACAGCAATGAGATATCCCTGAGCCATCAGCTGCTTCATCGGATTAATAGAAAGCGGCAAAAGCGCGACATCTGTAGTCGTAATGGGGTAGAATTTCCCGCTGGGTGCTACACGCAATGTGCTATCCGCGTCAAAGAAGGCGATCTTGATTTTGTCTACGGAACCAGGGTTGAAATCGGTCGAGAGAATCTGACGGTTCGAAACCGGGACACCTGCAGTTAGAGAGAACGCACAAAAGCAAAACACCATCAAAAAGGCTATTTTGTGAAAAGTTTTCATCGCTACACCTCCATCTTATACATCTTTTACCCCTTACTCTCCGTACTCTTGAACGAAAAAAGGGAAATGAACAAAGCAAAACATCCGGGGTTAAAACCGGCGCATGTCAAGAGAGGAGACTGGCTTCAGTTCATTCGAAAAAAATCGCGGGAGAATATACTCCCGATACTTGATACTCGCAGGGGCTATTTTCGATTGATACCTATCCTTAGGAAAGGGCTTCTGTCAAAGCTATCCCCAGTATGTCTGAAGAATAGAAACCGATGACCCGCCACTCCTCATGAAAAAGAGGGTGGAGGCCTCGCCCAGCCAGCATTTCCCAAGAAAGACGAAAGCAAAATGCCCTCGCCGTGACATTCCAGGATGACAACGGAAAGAGAATGATCCAGCACAGGTCCGCTATCTGCATGAACAGACGCACCGGCCTGATTATTAAAGTGGCAAAAGGGACAATTTTCAGGTAATTCATTTTGCTGTACAGGCAAAAAGCCCCGGGTAACTTTTGCACTGTGATTCGGATCGGGAACAAAGGCGAAAACAAGGTTCACCAAAACGAACCAGCAGAAAAGCCGGCTCAAGAACCTTTTAGACTTGATCAGCATTCCCAATTCCAGGAACTCCATTATGTAAGGGTAGCAAAATAAACCCATGTGGTCAATTCGCATCCAGCTGGAAAACACGGTAAATTTGTTCTCATGAATTCTCCCTTTCAGAAGCTGAGTTTTCCATCATGCGCAAATAGTCATATTTCCTGGATTTAAGCGGATGTTCGTTCAAGAACAAATTTCCCGTACGCTGTAAAAAATCGTTTCTTCATTTTATTAGGATGGCTCGAGCGCCTGCCATAGGCTGAGAATATATGATTTACTTTATAGTAATCCAATGCTTGAAAAAAATGGGAGAAGCGGTGGTATAATCAACAATAACAACCTTAAGGGGGACGCAATGAAAAAGATCTTTTCTTTGTTCATGATCTTTCTTGTCCTTGCCGGTTTGTTTCCTGCTGGTGCTTTTTGTGCTCCGGCTCAGGTCATCATAATCCGGCATGGGGAAAAACCATCTTCAGGAAATGAACTAAGTGATCAGGGCAGACAGCGCGCGCTGGCTTTGGTGGGCTTTTTCAGGAATAATCCAGCGGTCACGAAATTCGGGACTCCGATGGAGATTTATGCAATGGCCCCCAAAGGGCCGGATGGCTCATTACGTGCGATTGAGACGGTAACTCCGCTGGCGCGTGATTTGAGCTTGACTATCAATGAGAATTTCCAAAAAGATGATATCTCCGGACTTGTTGCCGACATTATGCATAAACCCAACTACAAGGGAAAGATGGTACTCATCTGTTGGGAGCACAAGATAATTCCCACCATTCCCACGGCTTTTGGCTGGACTTCAGGGCCTGAATCCTGGCCTGGCAGCGAGGTCTATGACCGGGCCTGGATCATGAATTTCACTGACGACAAGGTAACGTCTTTCCAGGATCTGCCTCAACACCTCCTTCCCGGGGATAGTTCCCGCTAGGAATGAACAACGAGTTCCATCACCCGTGGCCTGGGACACCGCAAAATCTGAAGTCTGAAATGTGAGCACTGAATTCATCCATTTAAACAAAACCCGGGGGTTCAGCCCCCCCGGGTTATTCTGCTGATTGTGTTATGAGTTTACTTTTTTTGTTTTAGGGCTGTGCGGGAACACTAGGCAGGAAGATTGCACCGCCGGAGTTGTAACCCTTCAGGCAGGTCTCGGTCCATGGCAGGACAAGCCCGGCGCTATTCGATGCAGGAGCAAGCGGGAATGCCTTAATATCACATTGTCCGTTGGGAAGAATATTGAGATCGAGCACTCCCACCTGGTTATAGGGCTCGGTCACGGTAAAATTGCTGGTGATTAATTTGAAGGTGGCTTCCTTGTAAAAGCCCAGGAACCTCGGTCCATTGGCTTTTCCATAAAGAACTCCGATCGTGAACCATCGCGGAAAGTTCTTATCCATGTAGAAATATCCGCCTGAGATTGTCTGGAATGAGGTGAAGACGGAATTTAACTGACCCAATGTTGACTGGGCGGAGGCCAGTAAGGCTGGAGTAACCCCGATTCCTACTGGGATTGAGCCGGTCTGCGCGTATTGAGCGTATAACTGGGACATCTCGCTAAGAAGAGTAGTAGTCCTGGCTGTGGCACTTGCCGTCCCGGAAACCGTAATCGAGGTAATAGCATCCTGATCACTTTGCGCCAGGGAGTATGACCCTACCTGTTGGAGCCTCCACATTTCCACGTATCTGCTCGGATTTCCACGGGATCTGGAGGTTTGCCAGGTTCCGGTATAATCAAACAGATCCGGAGAATCCTCATACCCGGACTCGGAATCCATCAAGGTGGTTTGGGTAACCTTTCCGTCGGTGGTCAAGGTAATACTACCTGTATCAGGGGTGGTGGCGGAGAACTCAATCTTGAATTTGGGCGGATCCCCCAGGATAATTACTCCACTGCATGGATATCGATCACCATAATTCCAGGCGACGTTCTGAAGAGCAAATGCATAATCGCTCCAGGCTTCACCGACGGCACGGAATTTGCCAGTACCATTGAGAGTCATCGAAGCCAGACCAGGTGCCACGGAACCTGAGAAGGATACGATCAGCGAATCGTTGGCCAAGGCAAGTGTTGCATCAACAGAGAAGATCAGGGCATTCCCTTGGATAGACCCGTTCGCCGTCATCTGCAAATCTTTGCCGTTCCACCTGACTCCATTTGTTCCTGGAGTTACGACTATTCCCCCATTGAGATTATTCGGATCGGCCTGGAAGTTAACGTCGCCTACCAGGCAGGCCTTGCCGTGGTTTGAGTAGGCCAGGCGAACCATCGTCCCAGTGATGCTTCCGGCGATTCCGGTTGGGAGATCATGAGTGGCAGAGGCAATAAAGGCCTGTCGGTTGTTGAAAAGTCGTTGTGAAGTCGACGTCGCAATATCAGCAGTCAGGAGGGTGGAATCCAACGTTCCGTCACTCTTGCGGAAGGAGTCGGCGAGTACTTCCCCGATTCCGCGAATCGTTCCAGCAGCTTCATGGGCCAGGGCAATGAAGCGATTGGTGTCCAGGATCACCGCGTTCAGGCTTCCCCTCAACAATTGGGCGGCCTGTCTAACCGTTTTCTGGAAGGTAGGATCCGCCGTTCCGGATGAGGTCTGAACCGCAGCCCCGAAATCAGCCAGCGCCTGATCGGTGAAATACTGGCCGGCCTGAGACTCGAAATCACCCTCGGCAAGCGTTTTACCAAAGTGGTTCCAGGCTTCTTCCCGGACAAACTGTCGGACCGTGGTCGTGGCATTAACTAAAAGTCCGCTTTTATCCTGGTCGAGAAGTCCGATCCTGTACATGAGTTTGAACGGAGCGGAGGCGATCGGAACAAAATGTAGAACCGCCTTGAAACTGATTGGTACCTGGGGAAGGAGGAAAGAGCCGGTGGCGGAAACACTGCCAGTGGCAACCAGAACGTTGTCGTCGAATACCTTCACCATAAGCCCCGAGAAATCATGAGCGGTAGAGACCGTCCCGGTTTGCTGACCCAGGAGATTCTGAAGAACCGGCGGAATGTTACGGATGGATCCGCCGACCATGACTGTGGCCGTACCCTGGGCTGGAACCGGAGCGTGTGGGATGCCCTGCAAAGGCAGTGACGGAGATGCCTCGACTCCCTGGACATTGATCCAGGTTACGATATACCAGTAGGGGATGTCGTTGGTTAAGCCAGAGTGGAGGAATGAGGGCAGAGTCACAGCCACCGAACCGGAACTGTTCGTTGGGCTGACTTTCTGAGAACCTCCCCAGTAGACTTTATAGGTGATCGAACCGGGAATTGTATCCCAGACGACCAAAACTTGACCATCACCCGGTTTGAGCCACGGTGCCAAGGCAAGTTTAGGGGCTGTTTCCAGAATAGCGCCGGTGTTGTAGTCGATGATGAATCGCTTGAGCAAACCGGTCGTTGATTCCCGGGCCATTGCCAGGATGTAACTTTGACCGGTTCCCAGGGTTCCGATAATGTCCACGAACTCGACTTTCGATTTACCAGTGTTATCCTGGGCCATCTGAGAGTCAAAATACCAGATCTTTCCGTCAATCGCAGAGGTACTATTTGAGATATGAGCGTTGGATTTTGCGCTCCATTGGAAGACGACCGGATAGCCGTTAGACTGGCCGCCCGCGACCACTTCGCCATCATGAACGAGAACTGCTCCGGCCCACCCATCGAGCAGGCAGATAGCTTGGACCGCGCCCCCCACTGATGCAAGACGGACCAGACCCCACTTGGATTTGTCGATGGAACCGAAAATGACCCACACATTCGGCCCGATGCCCTGTCTGACAACACGGTAGAACTTCAGACCGGTGGATGAGCGAAAATCCGTACCGCTCGCCACCTTGGTTATAGTTGTGGTCCAAGTAGAAAGACCAGTCGCAGTGAGGGTTTGCCCGTCATTAGAAATCGTTACTTGAGTAAGGGCCGACTGACTGAAACGGGAAATGGTCAGCTGGTTCAAAACATCGGAATAGAGGGATTCCGAGGAACCCGGAGGAAGGTTGTTATTCGCCGAATCAATCGCCATCGCGAGGCGTTGGGGAGCATTCTGAATAAGGTCCCGTGATTTCACGATTTCCTTCAGGACTGTGGCGATAATGTCAGCTTTCATTCCTGAACCCTTCGGGCTGAGTTCAAGGGTATTGTTTCCCGTTATCAGATCGAGTCCGCCATGGAAGTCGCTTCGCCCGCCGATCGTGCCGTTATCTATCTGAACTTCCCCGATAATCGTCTGTGAGGGAATCGCAGGGAACTCAACCGATGCGTCTCCAGAGGTTGTGGTCACGGTCTTCGTCAAAATTGTATAAGGGTTGTCCGGGTTTCCGACATTCACGATCCACAATTTGAACGTGACCGTAGGATCAGTTCCCGTTGTTGTAGCCCGAATACTGGGGTTAATTCCATTTGTGGCTTCGGGTAAAACGATCTTGAAAGCCACATTGGAGGACCCATTCTGGGTGGGAATCACTGGAATGCCGCCGATTGCTCCGTCTTGGTCACCCCAAAAAGCGCAGCCAGTAAATAAAAGAAGTCCGAAAACAGTAAGTACCACAAGGGATTTGTTAAAAGTCATGCTACCACTCCTCAGAAACTTTCTTTTTCCGATATAAATCGAGCGTCGGAAAGTGTATCAAGTAAAATTCGTTCAAGGTCGCTAGAGGATTTTAGAATGAGGAGGCTGGCTTCAGTTCTTTCGAAAAAAACCGTGGGAGAATATACTCCCGATACATGATACTCGCAGGGGCTATTTTCGATTGATACTTATCCTTGGGAAAGGGCTTCCGTCAAAGCTATCTCCATATGTTTGAAGAATGGAAACTGATGACCCGCCACTCCTCATGAAAAAGAGGGTGGAGGTCTCGCCCAGACAGCATTTCCCAAGAAAGACGAAAGCAAAATGCCCTCGCCGTGATATTCCAGGATGACAACGGAAAGAGCATGATCCAGCGCAGGTCCGCAATCTGCATGGACAGACGCACCGGCCTGATTGTTAAAGTGGCAAAAGGGACAATTTTCAGGTAATTCATTTTGCTGTACAGGCAAAATGCCCTGAGCAGCTTTTGCACTGTGATTCAAATCGGGAACAAAGGCGAAAACAAGGTTCACCAAAATGAACCAGCAGAAAAGCCGGCTCAAGAACCTTTTGGACTTGATCACCATTCCCAATTCCACGAAGTCCACTTCGCAATGATAGCAAAGTAAACCCATGTGGTCAATTCTCATCCCGCTGTAAAAATCGGTTCTTCATTTTATTAGGATGGCTCAAGCGCCTGCCATAGGCTGAGAATATATGATTTATTTTACAATGACACGTACGGTTGCTAAGAAATGACTGCGCAAATCTTAAAACACGCATCAGATCGAGGTCGATTTTCCCCAAAAAGGCAAATCTTAGCAACTATGCGTACCGTTGTTATTTTATTGTAGCCCAGTGCTTGGAATAAATCTGAGAAGCGGTAGTATAACCAACCATAATAACCTTAAGGGGGCGCAATGAAAATAATGTTATGCCTGCCGAGAAATGTCGACATGTCCCAGCAGGATTGACACAGTCGCGCCCATTTGCTAACCTGTCGCAAAGCGCATTTTGCTATTTGCGCCTGGAGGTTCATGTGATCGAATGCACTACTCTTCTGGCTCTTCAGGAACTGGACCTCGCCCTGGACGAATCAAACAGGGAAATCACCCGGCACCAGGAAAAACTTGACCGTTTCAAAGCCGAAGTCGAAAAAGAAGAAGCGACGGCGCACCAGAAAGAAGCTTTACTGAAAAAAATCAGTCTTCGGCAACGTCAGTCGGAAAGCGAACTCGCGGATCTGACGGATCGTATTCGCGTCACGGACATGCGTTTGAAGACTCCCGGATTGACGCCCAATACCTATATGGCCCTGCAAAATGAAGTCGAGAAATCCAGAGCCGCTCTGTCCCCGATTGAAACGCGCGTTTACGAAGATATGGAAAAAGTGGAAATCCTTTCAAAAGACGTTGAGAAAGCGAAAAAGGTCGCAGCCGGCCGCCGGCGTCAGCTTGAAGAAGTAGCTGATAAAGCCGCGCAAACAATCCGAGACTGCCGGGAAAAGCGCGAACTTATCCGCACACAGCGCAATCAGACTACCCTGAACGTCAAAACCGATCTCCTCGAAAAATATGAAGAGGTGCGCGGGAAGACAAAAAGCAAAGTAGTCTGGGACACCGACAGCGCCGGATGTCCATCCTGTGGAATTCGCCTCCCCGGGGGAGTGATAAGCCAGCTTATGGCATCCCCGAATCTGGCTGAGCAGTGTCCGAATTGCGGCATTTTCATGCGCTGGACGGGCATTCCGGACGGAATCGTTATTTAGATGACGCGCAAAGGCTTTCCTATACCCACAAACAGACGATACACATTTTTTCCAGTGATAAGTATGAAAGCTAACCGAAACCTAAGGTAGTGGCATACTCTTAACTGACGACCAAATTTAACCACAGATGGACACGGATGAACACAGATAAAATAGACACAAGAATAGCCACATCAGTTAAATTACCCCACCACCGAAAACAAAAAGGAAAACGACATCGATTGTTCCAATGCTTAGCGAATATACGTATTGCTGTTTGTTTTGCAGCTGTTTTTTTCACGTTTGCAGTCTCATCTGGTTCAGCATTCGGACAGTCGATGCCGGCGGCATCCGCAGGTGTGTTTGTATCCAAAGGAGTTACCACAACTCAAATAAATACATCGGCTTCGACTGTTGCGACGCCTCCTGCCGTGAGTTCAGTCCCGACAGACCGCTTTATTCAGGATGAGGCAGGTTTGATCAAGGAAAACGTCAGAGACCAGATTCTGGCTGCATCGAAAGAAATCGAAGATTCACTCAAAATCAGAATTCTTATCAGAACAGAATTCATTGAAGACATGGCATTTTACAGCAATCGCGTGGAAACTTTCTTCTCCGACTGGATCCGCTCGATCGGCCTCGAGAAGCGCGGAGTCCTGCTCTTTGCCGGATTACCGCACAATTCTCTCAAAGGCAAATTCAATCTTCGCGTCGGAATTGGCCTGAAGTACCTGATCACGCGTGAAATGGGCGAACGTATCGTCAACCATATCATCCTGCCGGCGAATGCTGAAAACAGTGATGGAAAAGGTTTTCTCGAAGGCATTCTGGCGGTCAAACGCATGCTGATCGACGAGTACAAGAGCGAACAAAACAGGAACATCATCCCTTCAGGCGCTTTTGATTTATCTGACTTCTTATGGCGTTCGAAGGAAGTTCTTCTAGCCATTCTGGTGGCGGTTTTCTTCTCATATCTGGTTTTTTTTGTTGAACGCTGTCCGCGCTGTAACGGAAATCTGCGCATTTCTTACGAGACGCTCAAAGAGCCTGGACAAAATACGCTTGGGTTGAGACGCAAAGTCTATTTTTGCGAGCGTTGCGCTTTCAGTCGTCGAAAAAAAGAGCCGATATACCCTGCCGGAAAGTTTGGAATCTGGCTCAGACTTACCGGAAGCCGGCGCAACGTAAAGATCGCGTCGTTCCCTCATTCAGATGAAGCTTCTCCTTCACAGCCCTCTTCAAAAGAGAATAATGATGGACGCCCGCCTTCTGCTTAGGGTAGACTGTTCATGGCAGGACGGCCGGACGGTCGCACCGGCTTGCGATATTGCAAACCGGCGAGGAAAGTCCGGGCTCCGCAGAGCAGAGACGCTGGATAACGTCCAGGCTTCACGGGGGGAACCCCGTGGGGACGGAAAGTGCAACAGAAAATATACCGCCGATGGTCCTTCGCAGGAAGGAATCAGGTAAGGTTGAAATGGTGCGGTAAGAGCGCACCGGGCCGCCGGAGACGGCGGTCCCTGGAAAACCCCGTCTGGAGCAAGATCTAACAGGGGAAGGGGCTGCTCGCTCCGTGAACGAACCCCGGGTTGATCGCTTGAGGCCACGGGTAACCGTGGTCCCAGAGAGATGACCGTCGCTCCCGCAAGGGAGGCACAGAACCCGGCTTACAGGCCGTCCTGCCTTTTATTTTTTGCAACAGTTTACTACAGGCCCGGCGCGACGAAGCGCAAAGCGGCGCGCCCGGCGGTCGCGCCCTACCACAGAACTTTTTAATGCATTTGCCCTGGGTAAAAGCTTCCCCCAGGTAGGGCGCGACGGCCCGGCGCGCCGCCACTGGACAATGACCATGCACTCATAATCTGCGCTTCTTCGCCAGATCTATATGTTTTTCCATGAATTTCTGATACTCGTCAAGCGAGTCTGCATCCAGCGCTTCATACCTGGAAACAAGAATCGGCTGAGTATTGGAAGACCGCACGAGCCCCCACCCCTTCTCGAAAATTGCCCGGATGCCATCGACGAGAATGAGTTCGCGGATTCGGGGATTGTTTCCCGTTTTCTGATGCGCAGCAATCGAACTTCGTACATCCTCGACAATTCCGGATTTATGAGCATCCGGACAATCGATGCGAATCTCAGGAGTCGCCACAACGGCTGGAAGATCTGAAAGCAGTTCGGAAAGCCCTTTTCCGCCGGAACTCTTGTGCTGGTACAAAATGCGGATGACTTCAAGTGCAGCATGCGCGGCATCATCGAAGCCGAAATAATCTTCACTGAAAAAGAGATGGCCGCTCATCTCTCCCGCGAGGAGAGCATGTTCCTCTTTCATTTTGTTCTTAATAAGGGAATGTCCGGTTTTCCACATTATCGCGCGCCCGCCTGCGGCATTGATGGCATCGTACATTCGTTGACTGCATTTGACTTCCCCGATAACCGTTGCGCCCGGATGTCGCTTCAGGATGTCCCGGGCAAGCACAACCATTATTTCATCGCCCCACAGAATCCGCCCATTCTCATCGACGATTCCGAGGCGATCCGCGTCCCCGTCAAAAGCCAGACCGATATCCGCGCCTATATTATGAACTGTCTTTATGAGGGCATCGAGGTTTGCCGGAATAGTGGGATCAGGGTGATGATTCGGAAATGCCCCATCGACCGTACAGAAAAGCTCCTCAACCTTACAGCCCAGTTCCCTCAAAAGCCTGGGAATTCCGAGAGCCGCAGTACCGTTTCCCGCATCCACAACAACTGACAAAGGTTTGTCGAACTCTTTCAAATCCGCATGTCGCTTCATCTGATGGGTATGGTAGGCATCCAGAATATTGTATGAATCAGTTTTGCCCGCCCCTGAAACGAAGTCGTCAGCTTCGATCAAACGGCGAACTTCCTGAATCTGATCGCCAAACAGGGTCGTGCGATTGAAGCAGAGTTTGAAACCGTTGAACTCTTTAGGATTGTGACTACCTGTAATCATGATCGCCCCATCGACAGGCAGATGAAACAAGGCGAAATAGGTGACAGGTGTCGGACACTCACCCAAATCCGTCACATTTGCGCCAGTTGCCGTCATTCCCTCGATAATCGCATCGTGCAACGCCGGACTGGACAACCTGACATCTCTTCCAACGGCGAGTCGCGGCAAATGCTTTCCGGATTTTCTGATCACGTATGTGGCAAAAGCGCGTCCTATAGCCACAACCAGTTCCCGCGGCAGGTCGTGCTCTACTACACCCCGAACGTCGTATTCCTTGAAAAGATGTGGATTCAATATTTTCATTTCTTTCCCCATTGTAACCAAATCAGACGAGCGCGAAGCAGAAAACGTGCTCCAAGAAGACAAACGAAAAAACCAAGAATCATGGTCAGTCCGCCTGTCCTGGCTTGTGGCGGAGGAAACCAGTCCTCGATGAATGGCTCCCCGCTTTTTTCAGCGCCCCGCAGGTACATCAGGCGGGGCAGAGCCATGGTCTTGTCACTGCGATAGAGATCGTGACCTTCGATTGTAAAAGCAAACGCCAGGCCGGCCGAGGCTACAGCAGCGGAAGCCGAAGCGTTGTACTCCCCGAATGGATATGCATACCACGTGACCGGCTTTCCGATGAGGGTTTCCAGATCTTTTCTGGCTTCAGACAGCTCGATAACCATGTCGGTTCCGCTGGCAATGAGTAACGGCACTTCGACATGTCTCTTTCCATGAAGCCCGATCAATGTTCCTTCTGAAGCCAGCGCTGCGACTTCGTCGCGAGAAAGATAGCCTGGCTTTCCCAAAAAATCCGTGACGATGAAAAGTGCCGAATCGATGCCAAACTCTTTTTTAATAAGTCGGATATACTCTCCTGAAGTCTTCAAACCATCGTCAAAGGTCATGATGAAACGCCTTCCGCCGTGAATCAACCCCGAACGCCACTCATCGAACTTGCCTGGAGGCAGCGCCTCAAAGCCGTGTCTGCGAAAATTCCGAATTATCCGATCGAGGCCTTCCCTGTCGATCTCCCATGGCATGTCCGGTTTTTCTTTAACGCCATGAAAAGCGGTTACCAGGAGAATCTCGGCCTGGGCATCACTCCATCCGCAGGCAATCCCGAAGATTCCGGCGATAAGGAGAAAACCGCCCATTATGCCATAAATTATCAAAAGTCGTATAAATGCTGCCTGATTCATGACAACGGAATGTCAAAATCCATGGGAGAGGCGCTCACAAAGCCAATGCTGAAAAGCCGGATCAGCTCCCAGATGAGGCTCCACATGAAGCTGGATCCGCGGAAAGGAGCTGCGAAATTCACTCAGGATTTTTGGCAGGTCTTCTTCGATATGTCTTCCCGTGAGGGTAAACATCGGATAAAGATGAATGCGAATATTTCCGGCGACGACAGCATCTTTCAATGCCTGTTCTATTGCAGGTTCGGCCATCTGAAGAAATGCGGTAACGACGGGCCGTGCAAGAGTGCTGGAAACATGCTCGGCAAGCTCCATCGCTTCTTTCTTTGCTGATTCGAGACGGGAACCGTGAAAAAGAAGAATGACGCATGTTTTTATATTGGAATGATCGGCTATCATAGGTTTGCAAGCTTACCCTCGAAGCTTAAAAAAATCAAGAAACTCCTAAATGTATTTAGATGCCCTCAGAATTCCAATGAGACCAACAAAAATCCAAAAGACATTTAGTAATGAATAAGCAAAATCTTTCTTTAAAATTGAGCACCATGACAAAATTATTGCATCGGTAGTATTAAAAATCCATACAAAAAGAAATGGGCTAGCCGGTCCGAGCCAACTCACCAGGGAAAAACTGAAAATCCGCATGAATACGCCAAGTAATTCAACCCACTTTATGTGTTTTATAATAAATGAATTCATCTGACCGGTTAACATCCTTTGTTAATCGCTATAGTAAGCAAGTCGATATATGCTCCTTCGATGAGACGGGAGGAGTCAATGCCCAGTTGATCCATTACTGCATGGGCTTCAGCAATACCGACCTCCGCCGGTTCTCCATCCTGCAGTACAACCTCAAGCTCGATGAAGTCACCAAGATCCTTGACCCGGTCGAGATGGATTCTTGTGCGCCCGAATAAAAAAAGCGTACGCTTTTTCTCAACCCTTCCAATCTGGCCATTCGACTGCGCAAGTAGTTCCCGCAATGCTTTCGGGGAAGAGGTTGGTGAAATCAGATAGAAAGACTCCTTGGGACCATTCTGATCATCACGTTTATAAAAGATGAGTTCGCCCCGGTCTTCTGAAAAGGTTCTCAACTTCAGTCTTCCGCTGTCGCAACGGAAAAACGTATCATCCTGCGTGATCTCGACCGGCCCCCCCGCAGTCAGAACTGACACCTTGCGGCTGAAAGCTGCAAAACTCTCGATATGCGCTTTAATCTCAATATTACGTGCCATCTGTTTCTTACGCTATCCGACTTTTTCACGAACGATCGCACATAGTGTACCGACATTAAAGCCGTGCCGGGAATACGAATCGGCGAGGGTTCTTACTGATCCTGACAATTCTTTTGCTCCCATGCGCAGTATCGGCCGGGCACATGAAGCGCCCAGAATATCGGCCAACCCACCGGTAGTCAAATGACTCTCGATACTGACCACGATCGAAGAACACTCCAGTTGCCTTATGAAAGAGTCGGGAGGAGCGACATAAGCGGAGAACCCCGCGACATCCATGTCAAAACCTTCGGCAGCAAGCCGTTGCTGGCCATCGAGGGCTATTTCGAGACCATGTGGGCTGACCGCACAAATCATTCCCCTGCTTTTATCCATCTTCGGTGACCTGGCCGGAAAAATGCGCGGTCCGCCCTGACCAATAGGCTCGGGCATGAATGCCGGATATGACGCCGGGGTTCGATGCAACCTGACATATGCCGGTCGCGAACGTCTGCCCGCTTTGAGATCGAAAAACATGCGTTCGAGGAGGGTTTCTAAAAGAACGTCGGCATCATCGGGCGAGAGGGGCTCAAATACATCCAGTCCGGGAACGGCACGCATGATAGCAACATCATTCAGCGACTGATGAGATTTCCCGTCAGTGAAATAATCAAGCCCCGCATAGTGGCCGGCAAATATGGCCGGGACCCCTTCGGCCGCACATGAGAAGACCTGATCAACACATCGTTTATAAAATGATGCATAGGTATTCACGATGCCAACTCCGCCAGCAAGCCCTATTCCATTAGCGATCGAAGCCATATCCTGCTCGCTGATTCCGACTTCAAAAAATCGTCCCGGATTCGCGGCGGCAAAGCCTGACAGACGACATGACTTTTCCAGATCCGCATTCAGCACTACAAATCCGGGAAATCGGTTCACAAGCGACTCAAGAGCTCTGGTAAATCCTTCTCCAGTAGATATAACAACAGTCGCGGAAATATCACTGCGTTCGCTATTCGGAACAACAGTTTGCGCGGTCGGAGCCGCTATATTTGCTTCCTTCTGATGATCATGACGGCTCTCCCCTGGAACATGCATTTCTCGCGAAGTGTCCCGGGAATGAGCTCTCTTCCGGATATCATTTTTTGAATTCTCCTTCCACGCCTTAAAATCAGCCATCAGAGCTGAATTCCCGGCTCCCTTCACCAGTTCCCCGGTGATTTCAAGATACTCGCCGCCGTCAGGAATACGACCATGCCAGATACCTTTCCGACGCGCCGTAGCACGCGACATGGCTGTATATGACGAGCCGCCGCCTTTGATCGTATTCGCGATCAGAACTGTCGGACGCGTCGCATTATAGGCGGCATCCAGAGCGGAAAATATCTCACTGCATCTGTGGCCGTCGAAGCTGATAACATCCAGACCGATCCCGCGAAAAACCGCTGCCCAATCGTCTGAATCCTTGATGTCTGCCGTTGCACTGTCTGATTGAAGGCCATTACGATCGATTATTGGAATGCAACCCGTCAAACCGTGACGTTTCAAAGTCAGGAATGCCTCGAAAAGTTGTCCCTCCTGCAATTCCCCGTCGCCAATCAAGACGAAGCATCGATGCGAAGTCCCGTTTGCGTGATGCATGAGCGAAATGCCGATCCCCTTTGAAAGCCCAAGGCCGAGCGAACCACTGTCCGTATCAACGCCTGGGACAGACCGATCACAATGCCCCGGCAACCCGTTCAATGACTTGTAATCCTGCATACGCTCCACGGGGAATGCTCCCATACCCGAAAGCAATGCATACTGCGTCAGCACGGCATGTCCTTTGGAAATAACGAGCGAATCCCTTTTATCAAGCGATATCAGGGGAGTTTTTACATATCGGGTGAAAATAGCCGCAAGCAACTCGACGCAGGAAAAGCTTGCCCCAAGCCAGCCGTGCTCGGCCGAGCATAATCCCGCCAATATATTGATGCGTGTGAGCGCGCAGAGACGATCAAAGCTGACCTCGCACTCCTTTCCGCCTTCCATGATCCTCTTCAGATTGTTTTCAAAATAATGCTGCCCGGCGATAAAAGTATTCATAATTTCCTCACATTCGGTAAAAATATAAAACGGCTTTCAAGTCAGCCACCCGCCAGTTTTACGGTATAACCCGCCTTTTGAAGTTCCGCGGAAATCACGTCACGATGGTCCCCCTGAATCTCGATAACGCCATCTTTTACGGTACCACCCGTCCCACACCGTTTTTTCAACTTTTTAGCCAGATCATCCAGGACTGCTTCGCCGCCGGAAACCCCTGAAATAGTCGTCACGGTCTTGCCTCCGCGCCCCTTCATCTCGCGACGCAGGCGAACCACACCATCTCCGGTTCCAGAGACACTTCTGCGGCCGGAATTTGACGCGGTCTCCGGCGAAGAGTTTCCTCCACCCTTTCGGTCTTTGCGACACTTGCAATCTTTGACCGGAAAGGAACACTCCGCGCAGATGCGTCCGTCATCGCTCGTATAGACCAACCGTGAATCTCCGGAGCTTGCACATACCATAATTATATTCCTTGCCGCCTCTTTAAAGAGCTGCCAACGCCCCTTCCAGTTTCCTGAGTTCTTCATCCATCCGCTCGGCAATTTTAGCCGCTCTGGCGTGATCACCCGCTTCAATGGTCTTTTCGATCTGCAGGAAGAGATCCCGCAGGGAATCCGCACCAACTGAGCCTGTTGCACCTTTGAGCTTATGGGCCAGTTTTCGGGCTTTAGAAAAATCGTTTGTGTTCAGGGCCTCTTTCAGGTTTTCAAACTCACCGGGAGCATCGCTCAAAAACGCGTCACCAATTATTTTCAACTCGCTTTTATCAAACCCGTTTTGATCCAACATAGCGTTCAAATTGAGTATGGCATACTCAGATGAAACCGTCTGCATGGGCTCACTCGGCTCGGACACCCTTGCGTCCGGATTTGAGAGACGCTCGATGGCTTCGATGAATTTGCGGGCATTGATCGGCTTGGATATATAATCATTCATACCGGCTTCAATGCAGCGCTCCCGATCGCCCTTAATTGCATGCGCAGTCATCGCAATGATGGGAATATCATGCCTTAAAACTGTTGACTTGGGGTCCCTGATTATTCTGGTCGCCTCAAAACCATCCAGCACCGGCATCTGGACGTCCATCAGGACAATGTCATAGGGGATCGATTCAAGCGCGGTCACGGCTTCCTGTCCATTAGAGACTGAATCTGCCCGATAACCAAACCGCTCGAGGATCATCAACGCCACCTTCTGATTGATCATACTGTCATCAACCAGGAGAATCCGGATCGCGCGCTTCTTGTCTTCCGCAAGAGTATATCGCGTGACGATAGGCATGGAGCGGGCGTTTCCTCCGGCGGATTTCCTGCCCATGATCGTCAGTAAACAATCTCGAAGCTGTCTCGGTTCGAACGGTCTGTTCAAATAGGCTGAAAAGCCAATGCTCTGCAAATATGAGGCGTCGCCACGCAAACCGCTCGATACGATTAACACCAGCTCGGTCTCTTCCAGTTTAGCATCCTGTTTGATGCAGTTACCGAAAGTCTCGTTATCCATCATCACTGTGTCTTTGCTGATTATGGCGATTTGGAAGGGGTTTCCCGACTCATCTGCCTCTCGCAGCATGGCGAGAGCAGATTTTCCTCCCGAGGTCATTTCGCGAGAGCAACCCCACGATCTGAGATGCTCACCCATTATCTGGCGGCGCGTTTCAAGGCAATCTACAACAAGAATGCGCTGACCGCTGAGGTCAACGGGAAGCTCTATGGAAAAATCGGCGTTTTGTGGCTGTTTTTCGAAGTCAGCCGTGAACCAAAATGTCGATCCCTTCCCTACTTCACTTTCAACCCCAATCCCTCCACCCATCATCTCCACAATCCGTCTCGATATTGCCAGTCCCAATCCGGTTCCACCATATCTTCGCGTAATCGATGAATCAATCTGAGAAAACGGTTTGAAGAGAAGATTCATTCTGTCAGGCGGAATCCCATCACCAGTATCGGTCACTGCAAACCTGAGGACAACATGCGTGTCCTTCTGTCCGTCGAGGCTGACGCTTATTCTTACCTCACCTTTCGATGTGAATTTAACGGCATTCCCGGCAAGGTTTAAGAGAACCTGACGCAGTCTGCCGGGATCGCCAATCAGAAGAGACGGCACATTGGGATCTACAAGGCAGGATAGCTTCAGGTCTTTCTCACAGGCCTTTGATACGAGAATATCTCTGGCGTTTTCCAAGGCCATCCTCAGATCAAATTCGGTGGGGAAAATACTCATCTTTCCCTCCTCGATCTTGGAGAAGTCGAGAATGTCGTTGATGACAGTCAGCAGAGAGTGGCCGCTGCTGAGAATAATCTCGACAGATTTCCGCTGATGTGGTGTAAGCGGGGAATCGATGAGCAAATCGGCCGTAGATATGACACCATTCATTGGAGTGCGGATTTCGTGGCTCATGTTTGCGAGAAATTCGCTCTTGGCTTTGTTTGCAGCTTCGGCACGCAAGGCCATCTCTTTGGTTTTGGTGATTGCGTCTTGAAGCCGCATGTTGACATCCGTCAGCTCACGGTTCTTTCCTTCGACAGCCGCAAGAGCTATTGCCAGAGCTTCTTCCGCACTCTTACGCAGCGCGAGCTCACGCGCCTTTTCCTTGAGCAGATCCTCCAGCATATGAACATACAAGTCCAGTTTTCTTTGTTTAGCCTGTTTTTCTATTGCTCTGGTGACGTCTATTTCCAACTCGTCAAAATTTATCGGCTTTTGAAGGTAGCTGAGAGCGCCTTCTTTGAGTGCCACTACTGCGTCATCCAGCCCTCCGTGTCCAGTAATGATGATGACTTCCGTTTCTACTGATCTCTTTTTGATCTGCTTCAATAACTCAATGCCGTCCATTCCCGGCATTTTGATGTCGAGAAGAGCAACGTCAGGTTTTTCTCTTTCAAATATTCCCAGACCCGATGTACCGGTCTCCGCGGTAAAGGTTTCGAAGCCGCAGAGATCAAGGAGTTTTTTCAGTCTGTCTCGTATAATCTTTTCATCGTCAACGATCAGAATCTTAGCCATTCACAAATTTCCTATCGGTAACACTATGTTGATGGTAGCTCCGTCGTAAGACGAGCTCTCAACTTCGATTGAGCCCTTATGCTCCTGGATTATTCCGTAGCTGATTGACAAACCCAGTCCCGTTGCCTTACCGACCTCCTTGGTGGTAAAGAAGGGTTGAAATATTTTGTCCTTGTGTTCATCCGCCACTCCGATTCCATTGTCTTGAAATTTAATAGAAACCAACTCTTCTCCCTGCTTCGAATTGAAAACAGTAGAAATCTTGAGAAGCTTTGTGTAGCCGGGATATTGCAGGGCACCTGCGGAAATCTGTTTTTCCTTTTCATCCATTGCATCACGGGCATTGTTGATGAGATTTATCCAGACCTGTTCCAGCTGGTATGGTTCACCGTTGATCTTGGGCAGATCCGGGTCGAGATTCAATTCCACTTGGACCACATGCAGACGCAACTGTTCGCCGAGAAGGCCAAGTGCGGAATTGATGGTTTCATTGATATCCACCTGGATATATTTCATTGTTTCCTGGCGCGCAAAGGTTCGAATGTGATGTATGATCTTGGACATTCTCATAACGCACATCTCGATGTCACCCATAGCTGAGTCAATTTCTTCCGGTGTCAGTAACCCGCGCTCCACTAGTTTTCTCATGCTTTTTACCGTCAGTGAAATACCACCGAGCGGCTGATTTATCTCATGGGCGAGTCCGGCTGACATTTCCCCCAGAGAGGCAAGTTTTGAGGTTTGGAAGAGCTGGGCCTGAGTGAGATTCAGCTCTCGGGATCTCTCTTCAATTCTTCTCTCCAGCTCCTCATTCATTTTGGAAAAGATCTCTGTGGAAAGTTTCAGTTCTCGGTTTCTGAACATGCGACTTCGATTGAGACTTATTCTTTCTATGGCTTTTTTGACCGAGAGGAGGAGATCATCGAAATCGATCGGCTCACTGATGTAATCAATGATTTCAGCACGAAGAGCCCTTATGGCGGACTCCTCATCCTTGTGACCGGTAACCAGAATCCCCTCTATATCTCGATAGAGCCGCTTTGCTTTCAGGATGACTTCTATTCCATCCATGCCGGCCATTAGAAGGTCGGTGATAACCACATCCACCTTATGATGCTCGATAATACTCAGAGCATTTATTCCGTTACTCGCGTAGAATACCTCAAAATTTTCTTTTTCCAGTGCCCTTTTAAGGGCCTTGCCAGTCGCTTCCTCATCATCTATCACCAGAATAGTGCTACTAAAAGGTATGCTTTCCCGGTCGACTAATCTCTCCTGAGCTCTCCCCAAGGCTGCCCGAAGTTCATCCAAATCTATGGGTTTCTCGATGTAGTCGATGGCGCCTCTTCTAAGAGATCTGACTGCTATCTCCCGGTTTCCGTATCCGGTGACGACCACGGCTTCACAATTGGGTCTCGTCTCTTTAGCTAAACGGAGAATCTCGAGGCCATCCATATCGGGAAGATTCACGTCAACGATCAGAATGTCTATTGTCTGCTTCCCTAAGATTTCCAGAGCAGTCTCGCCATTGGACGCAGTGAATGTTTCAAAAAAATTCCTCTTCAACTCCTTCTCGAGTTGCTCCCGAATTATTTTGTCATCATCAACTATGAGAACTATCACCGTATGCACTCATCTCAACTTGGATAACGATTTGCATTAGAATGAAGAGCCTAGCATGCTCAGCGCGGGGTGTCAAAATGAATTCTCCATTTGTGTCAAACCACTTATTGAGCTATTTGCAAAATTCCTGTAACATATCAAAGTGTCCGCAGGGAGCATGCTACATCGTGCCCGAGGTAAGTTTTGATCTGCTATTATATAATTTCTCTAGAATCTCAATCATTAGAAACAGTCGGGAGAAAATATGAATAAACTTGTACCGGTTTCTCAGAAAACCCCTGATTATCCCGGGTTTCGCCCTCGCCGAAGATTTCTTGAGGGTCTGGCATTGTTTCTGCGCATTGAGATCACCCTGCCGATCTGCCTTCTGCTGACCTTGTCATGCGCCCGTTTGAACGCTGAATCCCCGGCGCTCGATAAACCAGAGAACCAGACGACGATAGAGCGTAGAGCGGTCGAAACACCGGCGGGTTCCAACTTGGACTATAAATCTAAAACCAGTGGCACGACTACGCCAGCCGGCAATGTTGAAGAAGTTTTGCCATGTACCGGAGACACTGTCGCACCAGCCCGACAGGAATTACCGCCACCATGCAAAGGAAGCGTGGTTGCACCCCCACCTGTGCCATGTGGCGGGGCTCCAGTGCTGGAAGAGCCAAAACCCCAACCATCGCCCCTGCCGCCGCCATGCAGTGGAAAGGTGGCACCTCCTCGTGAAAACACTATTCCCGGCACATTGACAACGAGTGTATACAAAGACGTTTCACTCGACGATGTCATAAAGAATCCGCAAAACTTTGTCGGGATGAATGTCCAGGTCCAGGGATTCCTGGGGAAACACCCGGCCGGAACTGGCATTCATACAGGCTTCTATCTTGACACGGACATACAAACTTCCCGTCCACCTGAATATCTTGGATTGCCGCTAAGCGGGCCGCTTCCGCCGCTCGAAGCAGGAGTGCGTGCAATCGTCGAGGGAACAATCATTCAATTGGCTCAACCCAAAAGCGGCCAGTCATATTATGCCATCCAAATTCAAAAATTTCGCACGCATTAAGCCTCCTATGTAGTATCTGTGTTCATCTGTGGTTAATTCGCTGTTCGTCTCTATCCGTGTCCATCCGTGTTCATCTGTGGTCAATTATCTGTTCGTCTCTATCTGTGTTTATCCGTGTTCATCTGTGGTTAATTCTCTGTTTCGATCTTAACTTCATCCGCGGTTAATCGTCATTTTTCTTACTGGAGTTGTCTTATCAAACTAGCTCTTCATCTCACTCACGATTGTAATCTGCGTTGCACTTACTGCTACGTCGGCAACAAAGACTCGCGGCGAATGTCACGCGAAATTGCGGAAACCGCGGTTCGTTTTGCACACGAGAACAGTAACAGCTATCTGGACATCTCGTTTTTTGGCGGCGAACCATTTCTTGAAATGGATCTGATGTTCCATGTCATTGAGTATGCCGGAACCTGGAGAAAAACCAACGACATAAATATGCCGCTCCGCTTTTTCGCCACCAGTAACGGACTTCTTCTTGACGATGAAACGCTGAAAAAATGCCGGGATGCCCGCATACTCCTCTCATTGAGTCTCGACGGCCATGGCGCCTGTCATGACGCTACACGCCCGCTTCCAGATGGCTCTGGCTCATTCGATCTCATAGCTGCAAGGTTTCCGGCAATACTGAATCATTTTCCCAATATCCAGGTTCTTTCGACATTTTCGCCGCGAAATATCGCTCACATGTCTGAAGGAATTGAAAAGCTTTACTACTGCGGATTTCGTTATTTCACAATTGGCCTGAATTACGAAGAACCGTGGGATGACAAATCTCTCGAAATCATGCGCCGGGAGTATGCAGCGCTTGGATCATTTTATGAGAACCGCTACGAATGCGAAAAACCCGTCGCAATCAACATTTTCGATTCGCATATAGCGGCTCACGTGAACGAAAACTGTGAACGTTGCGCATGCTGCGACAAAAATGATGGCGAAATCGCGGTTGCCCCCTCAGGAAATATTTATCCATGCCTGCGTTTCGTGAAAACAGATGAAGATCACACCCTGTTGCTCGGAAACGTGCAAACAGGCATGGATCGAAAGCGACGCGCCAGGATCATGATCGACGCCGGGCGCGAGTGGCCTGAATGCGCGACCTGCGGATATCATGGCCGCTGTTTTCATTACTGCGGGGCCGTGAATTTCAAGGTCAACGCCAGTTTCAACCAGCCGCCGCGGATTCTTTGCCTTCAGACACAATGCGCCATTGGATTAGCCGATGATATCGCCTCACGTTTGTACAATTCGCAAAATTCGATGTTTTTGAAACGTTTTTACTCCTGATCTCCACGTAACAAAAAAGAGCCTCACGAAGAGGCTCTTTTCTGCTTTTAAGGAAAAATCAGAAATCGGTGATCTGATCGATAAATTCCGGATGATCGACAAACGGGTTCCGATTGTGCTGGATATTCTCGATCATGTCATTGCGGGTCTTTTCAGCGGCATCGACCGGATCATCCTTGGACCATTGGCGTAGAACAGCCTCTTCGTCATTCGGAATCTGCTTGCCATAACGAAGAGCGAAATAAAACATTGCACGAGCAGTGTCTCCGCGATGCTCAGGACGAACTTCAAATTCGGAACCATCGAATTTGCTTCCGCCTTCAGTCCAGGTTGCCTTTGTTACCGTGCCATAAGGAAAACTGCTGCGGACATTGTTTGCATGCGAATCGGTCGGGAACAAATGATGCAGGTCACACTTCGCAATGCCGACCGCACCCTGAGACTGCGGCCATGTGTGCTCGATATTCATATTTGTCGATGGCGGCTCAGTCGTCGTCTGGAGCTTGCGACCAGTGTATGCGCATTCTACGAAGCCGTCATGATTATCCAGCTTTTCAAATATCACGGCCTGCGCCGCCTGGTAGTCTATTGGAGCCTGATTGCCGCAGATCTTGAGCAACTCATCACGCAGCGCCTTGTCTTTAAGCCCCTTGCAAGTGGCATATAGATCTGTTCCTGTTGCGACATCAGCATTGAGCACAGCCCCGCGCAAAACTGACACGGGAGCGGTCTGAGCCTTCCGAAGCAATGCATCGGCCGCCATTTTGATACGAAACAGTATCGCCTGGTCTTCCGGGTGCTTTTGTTCCAAAGCATCTATCTGACGGGAAATACCTAAGAACAATTCTTCAGCGGTGCCCGCATTAGCCGTCGACTTAGCGGGAGTCTGGCCCGCTGCGAAAACTACCGACAACATACCAAACGCACTGACAACAAGCAGAACCGCTACGCGCCGCGCCATACTCGATGAAAAAATCTTCATTCTTTTCTTCTCCCGGGTAAAATACTCGGATACATTATTTTATTGAAACAACATGTCACTAATTCTACTGACTTTTCAATTTTTGGCAAGAGGCTGATTTCAAGCAACATTCATAATAAGAATTCAGCGCTCAGGCAGGACACGACCGCTGACGTGCAGCATATCAAACGAGCTACAGACACAGCCTGATCACATATAGAACGAACTTCTGAACATTCGCAGTACAAAGCTCCAACAGCCCTTTCAAATGCATTAATTCCATCAGACCCATCGAATTGGAAGGCGTGAGCAGTAATCCAAGCACCATCACACCCGAAAGAAATGAAAGCAGTCCGAAAACATAGATCTGCGTCCATTGACTGTGGGTTATCTCAATACCGGCACGCTTACTGTCTCCCCAGACCCAGGCCAGCATTCCGCAGGAAAAAATACAGGTCAGACACATCATCAGTATGCGTGCGTTATCGAAATCAGCGAATATCTTGTACAATTCGGTCATATTCCGTTACCCTGCACGCAGTTTTCCATGGAATTTTTTCTCGATAACGGCTGTCATAGCTTCAATTCGAGGCTGCACATCCGCTTCGGTAAGCGTCCTTTCGCCGGCCCGGAATACCAGCGAGAAAGCCAGTGACCGACTTCCCGGATCAATGCCCTTGCCCTGATACACATCAAAAAGCGCACACGATTCAAGTAATGTACCACCTTCGGTCACAAGAGCCTGACGAACATCTTCACAAACGGTTTCAATGGGTAATACCAGGGCTAAATCACGCTGAACCGCCGGGAATTCGGAGATCGGCTTCATGCGTGGCGTCTGCGAACTCAATCCGGCGAAACCCGAGAGATCTATTTCCGCAAGGTAGATATGCGCCGGCATCTTCTTGTTGTCAAGAAACCGTGGATGGATCTGACCGAGACACCCTATAAGAAAGCCTCCCACACGGACTTCCATCTGCCTGGACGGATGAAAAACGTCCCGGGAGGAATTCCGGAACTCAAGGACATGCCCATTCAGTCGGCCGATGCCTTCCAGAAGGCCCTTCAACTCATACAGATCGTGCGCTTCGTTGCACCTGCGCCAATCACGGGGATTCGCTCGTCCGGAAATGCCTATTGAAAGGCGATCCGGCTCGACAGTATTTTCTCCGTTGCGCTGAAAAACCCGCCCCATTTCGAAGAAACGCAGATCATACTCGTCGGCAAGAATATTTCTCCGCAGGGCATCATACATACCCCACATGAGTGTGGTACGCAGTACACCCTGCTCTTCGGAGATCGGATTTTTTAGGGTCAGGGGCAGACCTTCCTGCATCTGCACGGGAATGTCTCCCGATATGAAGCTGTAGGTAATCAGCTGATGATACCCGAGACTGACGAGATGATCGCGAAGCCGATTTTGAATCGCAGTGATTGGCGATGACTTCCGCGGCGGAGCCATGATGCTGGGCAACGTCGTGGGAAGATTGTCATAACCATAAATGCGTGCAATTTCTTCGATGAAATCCACTTCCTGCTCGAGATCATGCCTGAAGGGTGGAATCCCTACAAGTATCGTTTCGCCTTCCCGCTCAACCTCGAACTTCAATCGATTCAGGATCGTTTCGATCTGCTCCGGCTTGAAGGAAACCCCCAGAACCTGGCTGACCCGACGCGGACGCACCACAATCTTTTTCACGTGATGCGGCACGGGATAAGCGTCGATCATGCCGGCTTTCGCCTTGCCACCTGCTGTTTCCAGAATCATGGAAACAGCTTTATTTAATGCAATCGGCACATTGTCTATGTTAGTTCCGCGCTCAAAACGATAAGAAGATTCGCTCATCATGCCAAAAGTCTTCGCTGTCTTCCGGACTATAACCGGATCGAACCAGGCGGCCTCAAGTAAAACAGATGTCGTCGAATCGTCGACTTCACTGTTCTCTCCTCCCATTACTCCGGCAATCGCCACAGGCTGCTTTGCATCAGCAATGACAAGCATCGTCGACTCGAGTCCGTGTTGATTTCCGTCCAGTGTCTTGATTTTCTCGCCAGGCTTCGCCATCCGGACGACAATTCGTCCGTCGTCCAGCTTCTTCAGATCGAAAGCATGCATTGGATGACCAATGTCCATCATGACATAGTTCGTCACGTCGACAACGTTATTGATCGGCCGTACACCGATTTTTTCCAGACGTTCGCATAGCCAGCGGGGGCTGGGCGCAATCTTCACGCCTTCAACAATTCGCGCTCCATATCGGTGGCACATCTGCGGCGCATCCATCGTGACAGATGTAAGCGCCGAGACTTCACCATCGCCATGAGACTCATCCAGCGCCTTTCGATGCAGAGGAAGATTGAAAATGGCCGATAGCTCCCGCGCTATGCCGAGGTGAGACAGTGCATCTCCCCGATTTGGCGTAATACTGATATCGAAAACCGTATCATCGAGACCGAGCAGTTTCAATGCATCTATGCCGATCGGCGTATCGGCCGGAAGAATGTACAAACCGGAGTGGTCCTCCGATAAGCCAAGTTCGCGCTTGGAACACATCATACCAAAGCTTTCGGAGCCGCGAATCTTTGCCCGCCGAATCTCGATGCCACCCGGCAGGCTGGCTCCAATTTTAGCAACGGGAACGATGTCTCCAGACTTCATGTTGTCGGCGCCACATACGATCGAGAGCGAAACCGGCTCTCCGACATCTACAAGACAAAGAGATAATTTTTCAGCGTTCGGATGGGGTTCGCGACTGAGAATGCGCCCGGTAACGACTCCCTTTATATCTTTTCCGAGCTGATGTAATGCCTCGACTTCGATCCCGGCCATATTCAGACTTTCCGCGATTTTTTCCGGCGGCATCTGAATATCAAGATAGTCACGCAACCAACTCAATAAAATCTTCATGTGCGTGTTCTCCTCTAGAATTGACGCAGAAATCTGATGTCCGAGCCAAACAGCAGCCGGATGTCATTGATTCCATAACGCAGCATTGCCTGTCGCTCAATGCCCATTCCGAAAGCAAAACCGGTGAATTTCTCCGTGTCATACTTCACGGCCTCGAACACCTTGGGATTCACCATTCCACAGCCCAGGATCTCCATCCAGCCAGTGCCTTTGCATATTTTACAGCCATTGCCATGGCAGAAAATGCACTGAATGTCCATTTCAGCCGACGGCTCAGTGAACGGAAAATAGCTGGGTCGAAACCGAAAAGGACGCTTTCCGAACATCGTTTCGGCAAACATCACCAGTGTGCCCTTGAGATCGCTCATGGTAACGTTTTCCCCGACAACAAGGCCTTCCATCTGATGAAACATCGGAGAATGTGTTATATCGGAATCCCGGCGGTAGACCTTGCCCAGTGCGATCATCTTCAACGGTGGCTTCATCTGCTCCATTGTGCGAATCTGCACGGGGGAAGTCTGCGTACGCAAGACCCGCCCCGTTTCGAGGTAGAAGGTGTCCTGCATATCGCGCGCAGGATGATGAGCGGGCACATTCAGGGCTTCGAAATTATAGTATTCCTCTTCGACTTCGGGGCCGTCCGCCAGAAAAAAGCCCATCGAGAGAAAGATATCGGCTATCTCCTGTGCAACACGAGTTACTGGATGAATCGACCCTGGCAGCGGAAGCGTTCCGGGAAGCGTCACATCGGGCCGCTCCACTTTCAATTTTTGTTCCTGTTCGGTGGCTCCCCTCTTCGCGATTTCATTATCGAGGGCTTGTGATAACTCGTCTTTAAGCGTGTTGATGCGTGCTCCGGCTTCGCGACGTTCCTCCGGCGGCAATTCACCCAGCGACTTCAAAAGTGCGGTAATAGCACCCTTCTTGCCCAGAAAGCGGATTCGAATCGCTTCCAGATCCTTGCTGTCCTTTGCGGCATCGCTCGCGGACCGGAACTCCTGTCGGAGAGTTTCGACTGATTGGCTCATTAGAACTCCCTTGTATTTCGCTTGAATGAGTCTCCCATAACGATTTGCCGATACCGCCAGAACAGTGGCGTATTTTCAGCCGATCGCAACGTGGAAGGTGCGAATTATTTGAAGACACACAGGTATATCAAAAAATAGGCTTCAATTCAATCTTTGACACTTTTTTTCCACAAAAAAAGCAAACCCGGGAACTCCACACGGAATTCCCGGGTCGATTTTTATGTGAATCAGCGATCAGATTATTTTTTCACCAGATTATCGTATGTTTTTTTAGCTGAGATATAATCATCGTAAGCCTGACGCTGAACTGCTTGCGACGAATTCGGATCAGACTGGAGTGACGTGTATTTCTGATACGCCGCAGTGTAGCGTTGCTGGGCAAGAGAAATTTCTTTCGAAGTGGCGGTTTTGCCGGTAGGACTGAAAACACCGGCCGGAGCATTAGCATACGGGTCGGTATTAGAGGGTTTCGCGGAAGAACTATACGGATCGGTACTGGATGGCTTGTATGACGAACCGGACGAACCGTAGGGATCAGAACTGGAAGTCGTGCCCGACGAACCATATGGATCGGTACTGGATGGCTTAGTCGTCGAACTGTATGGATCGGTATTGGACGTGCTGCCCGAGGAACTATACGGATCAGTATTGGACGTGGTGGTCGTGGAACCATACGGATCAGTATTGGACGTACTAGTCGAAGAGCTATAAGGGTCAGTGGCGGACGGTTTAGTCGTTGAAGAGTATGGATCGGTATTTGGCGTGCTCGAAGGGGGATACGGATTCGTGTTGACTGGGGGCGCACTCATCGTACAACCCGTAAAACCAAAACCAATCATAGTGAGAAGTGCCAAGGAAACCAAAGGTTTTAATATTCTCATTTCAGTCACCTCGAATTAAATATTCGCACCGTTCAAGACCACTTAATTTTACTGATGAAATGTATTCCCCGCAAGGGGGCAAAAAAACCCTACCGAGGCATTCCAATCTGTCGAAGTCGCTCATACAGGCAGACCGCTGCTGACACTGCAACATTGAGGGACTCGTTCCTGCCGGTCATCGGAATGGAAACTATCCGATCGCATTGCTGTAGAATTGCCATTTCGAGCCCGCTTCCTTCGTTACCCAGAAAAAATACGGCTCGCTCAGAAAATTTTTCTTTCCAGATGGAGTCCCCCGACATTGTCGTTCCGATCCGCTGTATTTTGGCATCGTGAAAAATGTGCATCAGGTCTTCCACCGTAAAGTCATCAAAAACCGGCAGTCTGAATAAAGACCCCATGGCTGCCCGCAAAACCTTATCATTCGATGCCGAACAGCTTCCGCGAGTCAAAAAAACGGCATCCGCACCGAGTCCTTCGGCGGTCCGAATTATACTGCCGATATTCCCGGGATCCTGAAGTCTGTCCATAACCAGAAAAGTGCGACCATGACCGAGACAGTCCGCCAGTGACCACTCGGTTCTCAACGAGGCCATGGCAATGGCACGAGGTGGAGTCGTCAGGCGCGACAGACTCTTCATTAAAGGTTCTGATAAAACAATTATCCTGCTTTCAAATTCCATCCAGTGCTCTTCATAGCCTTCCAGGATGAACAGACTTTTGATATCGGCCTGGGCATGCAAAGCTTCGCGAATGAGTTTTTCGCCCTCGATTAGAAAGCCGGTCCGAAGAGATCCTGGGTGGCCCTTCGAGACCAGATGATGTATTTCGCGATAAAGAAGATTACTTTTCGAAGTGATCTTTTTCATTCAATAAAAAGCGCCCGAGCCTTGGCCCGGGCGCTTTTCCTGGAAAAATCAGGCTGCTGCCTGGGTTTTTGCCATGGTGACAATGCTCTTGAATCCTTCCGGATCGCGAACGGCGATATCGGCAAGTACCTTGCGGTCAAGACCTACTCCGGCTTTCTTCAGACCGTTTATGAAAACGCTGTAGCTGATGTCGTTAATCCGACAGGCCGCATTGATACGAACGATCCAGAGGGAACGGAAGTTCTGACGACGATCGTGACGATCGTTGTAAGCATGTTTCAGACCCTTGTGCACGGTCTCTTTGACCGTCTTCTTGATGTTGTTGTGACCCGCCCAATAACCCTTGGCAAGGCGGAAAAATTTCTGTTCCTTGCGACGTGAATTACTGGCGCTTTTTGACCTGGGCATGGCTCTTTCCTCCTGAAGTAGGCAACAAACTGTTGCTTAAAATTCGCGGTAAACATCCGCTGGCACGTCCCGCCGAATACAAACACCGTCCTGGTGCCCGCCGGATACCACCACATCATGCAGCAGCTCACGAGCTGACTTCCAAAATCGGTATATCTCCCGCGCCGGTGCGCAAACGGTTCTCTGAACCGTTATGGCTTAAGCGTAGGGAAGAAGTTTTCGCAGGGAATCCTCGAGGCTTTCGTGAGCGTTAACCGACTGGCGATATCCACGTTTGCGCTTTGCCGACTTCTTGGTCAGGATATGACTGCCGTAAGCCTTGTACCGGCGAAACTTGCCGGAACCCGTAACCTTGAAACGCTTTGATGCGCCGCTGTGGGTCTTCATTTTTGGCATATTCGACCTCCGTGAACGTAAAATTATTGATACAAAAATTATTTTTTCTTGGGATGTTGAAGGATCATCATCAACGTATTGCCTTCGATCGCGGCATCCTTTTCGAGGGAAACTTCTTCTCCAAGAATCTCTTTCATGCGACCGATGACTTTGAAACCGACTTCCATGTGAACCCGCTCCCGCCCCTTGAAAAATACGGAAACCTTAACCTTGTCCCCATCTTCAAGAAACTTTCGGATCTGGTTGCATTTTGTCTGAAGATCGCCTTCATCCGTCTTCGGACGAACTTTTATTTCCTTCAGCTTGATGACCTTCTGCTTCTTTTTCGCTTCCTTCTGTTTCTTGGCCATTTCATACTTGTACTGACCAAAATCCATCATTCGGCACACTGGAGGATTAGCTCCAGAAGCGACTTCCACCAGATCGTAACCGCGCTCTTCCGACATCTTGAGAGCATCAATTACCGGTGTGACACCGACCATGACACCCTCTTCGTTGATCAGGCGCACCTGCGGCGAGCGAATCGCCCTGTTGATTCGAACGTGCTCTTTGATACCCTTACCTCCCGAAAAAAATAAAAGTGGGGCGGCAAGTCAGCCGCCCCACATGAAACACATACTTATGTCCCAATAGGGCCCCACCTTTCGGCGGGATCACAACCTCTTCGCACTTTGCTCGAGGTGAGGACCGAGTCCTGCTTGCTCGTTTGACAATATATCACGGTGACGATTCCCGGTCAAGCCCTGAATATTTATTTTCAGGGTCATTTAATTCTCACAGGTTAGAGCGCGACCGCCGGGCACGCCGAGTCCTATAATCTGAATATTATCTCGGCTGGCCCGGCGGTCCAGCCCTACCAGTTGTTGAGTTCGTCCAATTCAAGCCATTCTCCGGGGGAGAATTAGATGGCCCTTATTTCTTTTGTATAATATCACGGCTGCGGTGAATCGGGTATAACCAGAAAATAGCCGCTGATCATGGCTGTTCCTGAAACAATACTCATCGAAATGGTCGCAACCGTGGTTTTACCTGTGCTGACAACATATTCAATGATCTTGTTTCCATTAGGGTCTTTTCTGGCAAGGTTAAAATCACCAAGGAGTCGCCCATCAAGGGAGAATCTGACATTCCCGGGATTTGCATACATCTGATAATCGTAAAACTCGAACACTGCCCGGGAATAAGTGCCCACGATATCCACTCTGTCCCCGGGAGTCGAAGAAGACATCATGTAATATGTGTCCTGAGCGGCAGTGGCAAGGTTCCATTTTCCCCAGTAATTGGCGAAGTAAGCATCGTAGTGTGGATCAGTGGAAGGAAAAAATTTCCCGTTTACATAACCCCGGGCATCCAGATCCAGGACCATGGATTCCTGGAGCTTTGTTCCCGACCCAATGTTTTGTGTACCAAGCGGATTTCCCGATTCAGCCGCGCACCCCGACATCAGAATTGCCAGACAGACACACAGAATGGTTAGCGACGTCATGGATAGCATTCCTGTCATTTCCGCCTCCGTTACCTTTTCGATTTTAAATCAGAAAAAGGCACCCTATTCGGTTTATCGGCATTTATATGTATTTCCATGAGGACCGCCTGCAACAAAAACGGCCCCGCATTTTTTGCGGGGCCGTTTTTGTTATTTTCTAGAAATCTTTCATATCATCGTCAGGCATCGGAATTAGTTTCTGAGCCTTTTTTGCCGGTGTATTATGCGTAGAGGAGGATGAAACGGTTTCTGGTCCATCGGGTGATTCGGAAGGACGCGGCGGCGGCGCCTGATTTCGCGACGGCGGCCGTGGCGTCACAGTCTTGATCTCTTTCCGAGGCATTCGCGAAGAGGTTGGTAAATACATCGACCTTATGCAAAAAACTGATGC
>JADFYG010000037.1 GCA_015233155.1 Candidatus Rifleibacteriota bacterium | reverse complement strand
TTTTCAGCGTTTCCGTTTTCGAAAAAGTCCCTATTTTACAGGCTTTTACACCGCAACCTTGTACAAAGCCGGGAGACGATTCCAGCAAACACCAATTAACATTCAATTTTTAATGGGACAGCCGTGATTCAAAGGGCTTCCTGATGACTCGTGAAAAGACTCATTAATAGAGGTATTTTTGAGAAAGTGCGAAACTCAATTTACCACTGTTGTGAAATACCGCGAATGGAGGGCGTTGATGAGCTTGAGAAAAAGCAGGAGAATTGGAGCCGCATTGTGCTGGTGTATCGCCTTTTACCTGGTGGAACGCACATTCAGTTTGCCCGAAGACTCGCTGTTTCTGACTATAATGCTTGTTACCGTCGCCGTTATGTGCGCACATCAGGGACATCAGATCGAGGCCATGAAATACGAGCTTCCGGAGTGGCTGATGGATCTATTGATGAAAAAAATTGATAAGATCCTGAAAACTGGTGATGCTGAAAACTGATGAAAGAATAGACACAACCTGAAATAGGTCAGCATTTCAAAATATGCAATTCAGTGATATTTTTGAAGTTAGTCCGAAGCCGCGCCATCGCGTAATACTCAATCAAACCTGCATATACAAAGTCGATGACTCAATATGGCACGACAATTGCTCAAAGAATAGTGTCGGATGAAGAACGATCGAGGGAGGTTCGCGATGGATAATGAAACACAGCTTCTCGAAATTCAACGTCGCATTGAGGAGATCAAAGCGAGGCGCTCTGAGTATCGCGATATCACCATCACCATCGGATCGCACAATTCCCAAAAGAAGCCAGAAGTCGGCATTTGGTGGCTGCACGAAGGTGAGGTATTCATGCATGCAGTCGATGCCATAGCGTGTACCGATTCCATTGATCCGCGATGTGTAGAGGTCGAGCATATTTATGTGTGGCCGCTTCTTCAGCAACAGTATGCGATTGAATATCCGGAATTGCTGTCTCTGAAATACAATGAAATCTCCCGGGGTCGCGTCTGGCACCATCGCGGCTTCAACATATTTTCGATCACATGCGCGCCCATTGTCGCAAACAGTCCGACGTCGATAAAACTGATTGCACACGCATTCGGCATCGGGAATCGCGGATACAACATAATCATCGACCCTCAGTATCCACTATGAATTGGCTGAATCCTTCGCGCTGAAACTGCATCATGATTTTGAAGGTCAGCGGTCTTGTACATCAGTGCAAATGGCGATAACTTCGACTGAAATAATTTGCTGAAACATGCTGTCTGGCAAGGAGATCAGCAATGACCGGGAAGAACTTATTCGAGACCGGGATCACATTGGAACCACCGTTCAAGCAAGCGTGGACGGTTCCGCTCGAAAGGCTGGGAGATATCATTCTGGAAGGTGAACTTTCGGAAGGAGGCGCCTGTGCGAGGCTTTTCCGGCTGCTGCAATCTCCCGAGGGGAAGACTGAACGCCGTATGTTGTGGCTTCTGGCACTTAACGTGCAACCACCACTCATTCTGAGATCCGAGTCCAAGGGGAATACCCCGTATCATATCTTCGACCCGGACGCAGGAAATCTCGATTCCCTTGACCCGTTTCTCACTGACGGACTCGAGGCTATCCGCAGCAGCCCGGATTTAAAAGACGTCGACTCATCGAATTGGAACAAGGTCTCGCTCTCACTGATGGCAATCCAGCGGCATCTTATCGGGCAACTCATACCGGACGTGGCGGCAATCTCTTCGATGTTCCCGACTTATTGCTTCCGCCCCCCCTACTTGGTCGCTTTCGACGAACCGGACGCTGCGGCAACCTCTTCGATGTTAGCGACTGGAAATTCAATCCGCTGGTGGTTATACGAGATGATAGTCAACGATGCCACCGGTCGTGTGGGGCAGATGGCGAGAGTGTGTCCCGGCGTGCTTCTTATCGCGAAAATACTGAAGAACCTTCATCGCGACAAAGAACTCGATATGCTGCTGAACTTTATTATAAGCGGGGAAAGACTTGGGAGAGTTCTGGATCTTGCCGTCGAACTCTGGATTCTCGTGTCGGCTCCCAGAGTCGTAGCCGACCGGGCATGGGAGCAGCGCATTCGCATCGCCCGGGCAGGGCCTCTTGTGCCACCTCGGTTGTTGTGGGAAGTTCCAGACACAGCCGCCGTTGTCGAGGATATTCCCACTTCATCGCGTGACAACCTGGCATGGTTCGAGGTTCAGAGCATTGCTTCACACATTGCGAGAAAATTTCTCCCCAAGGATTCGAGGGCTAAGTTTCTTGCATTCACATCACGACATGCGCCGAAGTTGATAGCGATTGCCGACAGACCTGAAGATCTTGAGATTGCTTTCTTTAAATGTGTGACGCAGATCAACCACCTCGTCGACTTCGCTCGGGCGACTGGCCGTTGCCCGGGACGCAACACCAAACCCCATAAGATTATCGAGGAAAGCGACAGGTGGCATGAACAGCAGGGGTATCTGAATCCACGGTTGCTGCTCGCGCGTGCTGGACTATCATCGCGGCCGATTTCACCGGAAGAGCCATTGGACCCCGGCCCTGTTGACACCGTCCGTATCTGGAGGCGCGATTCCGATTTCATCCGGTTTATCGCAACTGTCGGAAGTCTCATCGAAGAGTCCAGACTCATGCATCATTGCGTCGCCTCGTATGCTGCCATGGCTGTCGAAGGCAAGCTCCAGCTCTTTCACGGGGAGATCGCCGGAGAGAAAGTTACGATCGAGATTGCCTTCGACAATGGAACACCAAATCTGGGACAGGTGTCGGGGATCAGTAACAAGAAACCCGAGGTATTTGTCATGCATGGAATACACACCTGGATGGGAGATCTCGCCGAGGCGCTAAAGGCACAGACACTCGGAATTACCCCACACCTGATCGGTCGGTTCGAAGACGGTCGCACCGCCTCGAATGAAGTAGGTAGGTTGCCATTTCCCTGCTCTAACGAAGATACAGTTCAAATGGATACCGGCTGAATGTCTTTGCGGCTCATGAAAAAGGCTTTGGATATTCCTCAGCGGGTCTCTGCGCAGATGGGTATTTCCAGGACTGCTTTGATTGAAGTGGCGATTTGGGATCGTTGGGGTAAGGAAAATATGAAAGGTGTGAAAGTATGAAAAAATTAAGAGTAAAGAAGGAATCTCAGAAGGTTGAGAAAAAGCAGGTTGTTCAGGAAAACTCTGGGGTGGATAAGTCTGTAAATGTTCTTGAAGCCCTGTGTAATTTGGATATAGATTTGGAAGAGATGCTAAGTGGATTTGAAGCACGGTTCCCGGAGATGAAAAAACATCGTGTAAATATCAATTCAAAACGCAATGGATAAAAAAGATTTGCGAAAATTGCTCGCTTACTAATTGCACTTCTGGATTTTGTCGACGTCGAACTACACGATCTCCTGGGTTGTTGTAAGCGGTTTTCAACCGCTCACGATCAAGCATCACTTCGTAAACAGTGATCCCGAAGTGGAAAAATAATGGCTATAAGACTTGCAGGCAGATGAAAATGCTCAGGGGAGACACACTATGGATATCGAAAAACAGCCTCCTGCCGACAAAAATAATGGAGACTCGGCCGGGAAGAACAACGCCCCGGAAATAATCGTTCGCAGTACACCGCATCTGGTTATAGCAATTGGAAAGATCGGCAATAGTATTTCCTCGTTCTTTCCCAGGGAAGAACGGAAAAAATTCCATCTGATCACGGCCAGTTTTCCGGAACAGGTTCGACTCTTACAACCTGACCCAGTGACAGACGATCGGTGGGATGAGATTCATTTCGACGGTGGAATAAAATCATTCGAAAAGTTCTGTTTTGATCCGAATTTGCCGGAATGTACCAACCGACAAAGAACGGAAGGTGAGTTTCGATGTGACGTTATGCGTCACTTTCCGATGAATCTGATGATAATGATTTATGAAGCCAGTTCTACAACCGTAGTGGCAAGCCTGGACAATAATATCTGCAATCCGATGAGTCTGTATGAAATCACTGATTTAGCCATCCACGTTGGTCGCAGATTGCGAACGTTCATTGTCTATCGGGAAATCCGGGAGGGAGACGCGATCCTCGCGGAAAATATTCAGTGGACTATGGAAAATATTTCCATCCCGGAAAATGAGATTAAAACGTTCGTCCTGCCCTCCACTTTTGCAAAATCAGAAGCGGTCGAAAATGATCCGGAATTTCCATCAGATATTCTGCATTCTATCGTTGAGTCGATACGCAGCCAGGATCAGGTAACGATCGCGCCTCAGATCGATGACAAGACACAACAACCGGGACTATCAAAGCAAACACCTGTGTTTGAGCTGGTAAAGATGCAGGACGCAATCAACACCGAGCTCAAATGGGTTGCTCAGCAAGCGAACCTCGAGAAAATGGCTCCCGATGCATCGAACGAATTCGCCATTGATGAGCCATTCATCCCTCATTTTGAGAATGCCGATCTGGTCATTCTCGGAGATCTGCCACTCTGGAACCACACACACGGGATATTGAGAGATCTGTCTAAACATTATTCCCTGAAATTGAACCTCGGTGTATTGTTCATTTCAAAATGGGGAGCGCGTGATCTTGCCATCCGGTTTCTTAGGGAAATGAATGTCGATTATATGACCATGCTCACAGGCGAAACAAGTGATGAAGAATGGGATCGTCTACTCACCTGTAGAGAGCGGTTCTCGAAGGCGAACATGTTCCACGCAACGGCGCCGCAATTAACGCTTGAATTACTGCGTGAAACAATCACACGGTGCATCAGACGGCTGGAGACTGTTCCGTTGGGGCTGATTCTGATTGACCATCTGCAGTCCCTCAAGCTCACTGATGAATCCAATTCAATGACTCTTGATGACGAGATCTCACAGATCACAAGGGAGTTGAAATACCTGGCTCGCGATCTGAAAGTCCCTGTGGTTTGTACATCTGATTTGCCCTTTCCTCTGGAGGACAAGACAGGAAGTGTGATTCTACCTCAGTTATCTGAATTGAAATCGATAGCGGAGTCTGCAGACCTCATCTGTATCCCCTTCGATTCGAATTTCGATTTCCTGCAACAGAAATATGCCTACGGAAGCGAAATATTTGTAGTCAAGAACAACCACGGTTCTGTCGGCATCAAGAAATTATAGGATTCGCTTGAAAGCAGTTTTATGGATGCCATGTAACGCCAAATTCCCAGGATGTTGAGACCGTCAGATCCTTGTTTTGGTCTATCCGACTCTTCCCGATAATGCTGACAAAGCACTGCGACAATGAATCATTTCCAAAAGCGTAAGAGAGTGAGAACGCGAAAATGACAAACCTCTTGAGCGAGGAAGAAATCGACACATTGCTTAACACTTCCGGCAACTCAAAATACAAATGGGTTGATTATTGGCAGGCAAATAGCGCACGTCGCATTTTGGTCTCACCAAAAGTTTTTTCATCACCCGATTTCGAATCGTATGGCTGGCCACTGATCTTCTACTGGAAACAAGGGTTCGTATCACTTGTACTGACGGAACGCCTGCTTTTGCAATACATTGAGGAAATGGAAAGCAATGTGAAAGCCGATCCTATGCTGAAGACGACCTGGATTTTTTTCTTGAAAAAGAGTATCGAAGAAATCGAAACTGATTTTCCATTGATCGAATATGGTCGGCTGACAGATGATTCGAATCTTGATTTCATGAATCTGTCCGTGAAAATATCGAGGAGGGTTACAGTCGTTATTTCTTCTCCTGAATATGAAGCAGATTCAACTAATGAAACAAACATTGAATTCACTGAGTTGATCTTGAAGATCTTTCTTTCAAACCCGGTATTTCAAGAAAATGAGCCGGAACAGTGTTTTCCGCACACAGATCTCTGAAAATGAAAATGCCTGGGAAGACTCATGAATAATGGAAAATCATGAAGCCGATAGTCTTTGACGGCATTAATGCCGTGGTATCGCTGGTATCGCTGCAGATGGAGCGCGTAAAACAATCAATACTGCTGTAACCACAGCGGAAAAGACGAAAACAATAAGATGAATTCATTCAAGGCATCGAGAAAAGAGTTCATAAGAAAGTATTTCCATTTCCCGGATGAACTTGAAAAGGCGATCAGAGTTTCCAAACCGGCCAGCTATTGCATGATTCCATCTGGAGAAAGCCTCTTGAACAGATTGACCAAATACGATAAGCCGGAAAGACTGATTGAACTTCTCGACAAGTACGGTTTCAATCAGAGTTTCAACTGGTCATATGTCTTCCTGAAAAGCCTATATATTTGTGATTGGTGCTCAATCTATTGGACTGAAAATGGTTTATGGATTCACTTCGAGTGGCAACAGATCAGCTCTATGAAAGATTTCCGCCTCGACATCGATATGGATGATGAGGCTTGGAATTTCCTTTACTCAAGACGGAAAACGATTTTATCCAATTTCTGTGGTGGTTCGCTGATAAAGCATTTTAAAGAAGAAGAATTTGCAGAGCTTCTCATCACGAAAGGACCGTCATGATAAGGTTTATTCACACGGCGGATTGGCAGATCGGCAAACCCTTTGCTTGCATTGAACATCCGGATAAACGCGCTCGTTTGCGACATGAGCGAATAGAGATGATCAGGCGCATCGGTGAAGCCGTTCGCGAAAGACAGGTCTCTTTTGTTCTCGTTGCGGGTGACCTGTTCGATAGCTCGACGCCAGACACGAGTACAGTCTCAGCGGCATGCAGGGCAATCGGAAGTATCGATGTTCCGGTCCTCGTGATTCCAGGAAATCACGATCATGGCGGTCCTGGCTCCGTATGGGAGCAGGAATTTTTCCTGCGCGAAAAAGAGCTGTTCGCAAACAACCATCGATTGCTGGCAAAGCCGGAAATGACAGAAGAGAGCGGCGTCTGTATTTTTCCCTGCCCCCTCATACGCGAACAGAGCGCAGACGATATTACATCATTGCTGCGAGACCCAAATGTCTGGACGGTGGCACCCGCCGGCAAACCACGCGTGATCCTGGCTCACGGAAGCGTTCAAGGCTTATCATCGGTATCCGATGATGAGGAGCCAATGCGATTCGAGCCGGAATTCATCCTCTAACACTGTCCTGAGCTGAGAGGATTATCTGGATAAGCAAATGGGAGTGATACAGTGCAGGTTGTCATGTTACTACTCACAGGCGCAACAATCGCGAGCAGTGACAAACGCGAATCAAAGCAATAGTGTCGCTGAAAACGCGATATACAACACGATACGACCCTATAATCAACTCTCTGAATTCAGGATCATGAAACTCCGGAACCTCGCGGCCAATTCCAGGAAACTCAGCCAGCCGCGCTACGCCAAGATACACGTCACTTGCCAAAATAGCTGCATAAGCAAAAGATTCACGCTCGATGTATTCGCAAGCGGACTCAAGATCTTTGAGTGCCCTATCGGTCCAGATTATTTGGTAAGCCATTTTGATAGACGCCGCCCGACCTCTTCATGAGAGATTACGCGCCCATCTTCCAGGTCTTTCAGGCCGGCCTCGATCTGAGCCTTAAAATGTAGTTCGTAAATTATATCATCCAGCGTGGCATCATCCCTCATGGCTTCTATTGTTTTGATTGCTTGCTGTTTTGCTGGCGTCATAAATGTCTCCCTTCTGTCAGCATTCTACCCACTCTCCCCCGTATAAAAACAAACTCAAGTGCTTGGATCTTGTCATTGCAAAACCACATAAGGACCTCCGGCGTATTCCAGATCAGGCGACTTTCTGATGATTGGAGGCCGCTCTTCTGCCTCCTGATTTAGTTTGTGTTCCAAGGAGAGCCATTACTTCTCGACGCATTCGAAAGTGTTCTCCAGGAGCTTATCGCGATCGGGAGCGGAGTGGCTCGAGAGAGCTTAGCCCTCGTCAGAAATTGTCATAATAAGTTTTTTTGTTCCATAATCTCGTTCTCCATTTGATTCTACCCTACTCTGGAGACTTTTGCTAATATTTTTCTTATCGGAAGTATGCTCTTGGGAAGAATGGCTGCATGAAATTGGAAAATCATAGTGGCCATATAAATAATGGAGAGGTAACAGCAAAGATCTTCCCGCACGAATATCCACGTCGGATTATCGCGACAAATGGGGAGTTATATCCCGCCATACTCCATCGAACTGTCCGATGAAATCAATTACATGGCGGCAATGAATCTTCAATCCAGCGAGTTACTGAAGCCACAAAAGGCCATTTTCCGATGGGTATACGTTTGGGTATATCTTGAAAAACCGCAAAATCAACACTGGCTGATGAAGCCGACTTTCGGGCACTATTCAATGGCGATCAGCTCCACAGGTCAAATCCTCGTCAGGTCAGTATCTCGACCGGCGAGGGTTTCTGCTTTTAGCTCGCCAAGCATTTGACATGGGGTGCCAATTAGCGGAGGAGCAGAGAAACCGTGGCCAAATGGGAGTTTTCCTGGAGACCTCTCTCCGGATGATGCCTTGGGGCAGGTGGAGCCGGTTTTCCTTTGTGGATGCGGGGTTGCCTATCATCAAGGGGCTATCAAGCGCACCACAAAATCAAATCATCAAAACTGGCAGGGCACCTCCATTGAGGGACTACGCGGAAAAAAATGGGACATCAACAAGGATAACCTTAACGACAGCGTTCTCCCCCTGAAGTGCGTTTGAGGACGAAAAGTCCTGCCTTCTGGAAAGACTGTTAAGAATAGTTTCTTCTCCCTAAAGATGAATTTGGCTCCCGGCGGCCCAAAAAGGGGACGCGAGGGACAGAAGTAAGATACGTGTGTAGAGATTACATTCGATGCGCCATAGGGTCCGGGGCAATCCGAACCGTCGACGATCAAAGTGGCTGGGGCTGTCGGGGATCCAGTGTTTGAGAGAAAGACCTTGAACGGACAATTTCCCTTGCGGAAGCCGGTTGCAGGAAGAGGCATGACTCGATCAGCATCTTCCTTGCATCGATCTATCGGCCCAGGTATAATGGGCCAGAATTCGGTTGTGATTCGCTTCGGATGTCGTCGATCCGGCAGAACGCCAAAGCTGGAGGTCACCATGAATTTCATTGCCACGCTACTCCTCTGTCTATTTGGAGTGCCGATTGCCGCGTTGAGCGCCCCTCCAGCGAGGGAACTGCTGGACAAGTCAAACGATGTTCTCTTCGCGACACCTTACATCCAGCGCGTCGACACCGAGGAAAAGGCCGCGACGGCTACCGTCGGGGATAAGCGGATCGGTCAACCCCCGACTAAGACGGTTCTCTCTATCGACATCGAACGAAAAGGCAGTGTGGCCCGCGAACGAACGCTAGTCGGAGGCCAGGAGCTGATCCTGCTGGCACGCGGTGACAAGAGGGTCATGAAACTTGGCACGGATTCGTGGCAGGTTCCGACCGGACAGTGGGAAAAGATGGCCAAGGATCTCGGCAACCTGTTCGTCTGCGAACAGGTGGTCCCTGAAACGGCCAGCAATGCTCCCGAATTGAAGATCGTCGACGGGGAGAAACTGGACGGGATCGACGCGGTCGTCATCGAATCTGTGGGCGATTCGGCCACGAAGATCGCGGAACAACGCATGAACGCCGGGGTTCAAAAGATGCTCGGGGACCAGAAGATCAAGATTGCGATCAAGGTCCTGTCCTATTCGATGCGCAAATGGCTCGCGAAGGACAACCTGCGGCCTCTCCAGAACATCCAGCACCGGAGATTCGTGACCACCATCACACTGCCGGACGGAAAGACTCAAGTCACGGAAACGGAAAGCGTTGGGACCAGCAAGTATACGTTCGACCAGACTCCGATCGAGATTCCAGATGAGGCGGGAAGACTGCTGTCGGACAACACGGCGGCGAAGCAATAGGCAATCGGGATCAGACATTGATCTTTTCTTTCCGATGATGGCAGGACTGCCTGCAGAGGAAGCAGACAGGCGAGGTAGCAACATCAGAGGAACAGTGTCGGACAAGGGTTTGTTCCGGTCCGTTTCAACTCCACGGGTCAGATCCTCGTCCGGTCAGTATCTCGACCGGCGAGGATTTCTACTCTTAGCCTGCCGTCAGTTTGTCGCGGGGTGATGGGCCCTGAGAATGACAGAAAATCCGGTCATATATGAATTTACCCGCTTTCATCTCTCCAGAAGATTCATTTTGAAGGTATGTGCTAAAATTGCCATAATGGAGACTGGTTCCCATTTTGTGTTTTCAGGAGGCAGCCATGAACAACTCGGACAAACCCCGGAAAATGCCCGCAAAAAGCCGGCACAAAAGTCAACGAAAGCCAGAGACCCGGCAAGAATTCATTCCAGGAGGACTTTCCCGAAACCAGCGGGAGGCCCTGCACCACATCAATGAAACATTTGCCCGGCTTTTCGCGACGTTTCTTGCCGCGCAGTTTCGACGTGACGTCTCCATGACCCTTCTTCGCATCGAACCAATGGGGGCCGAGGATTTCTTCCATTCGATTCCGCAGGCTTCCTTCATGGCGGGGTTCGTGTCCCGACCGCTCAGCGGGAAAGCCCTCCTTGCACTCACGTCGAACGCCATTCATTGTCTCCTCGCAAAAGAATACGAGCCCGTTCCGTTTGGTATCCCCCAAACTGAACGGGGGATCATGGAAACAGTAACGAGACGTGGTCTCGGCATCTTTCGGGAAGCATGGATCAACGTCATCGATCTTTCTCCTTCGATCGAGTGGATCGACGATGAGCTGAAGATCGCCAAGGTAGATCTCTCCGACACCCAGATTCTCTCGATTGACTTCGAAGTCAGAATTCAAGATTCCATGGAAATTATAAAAATTGGAATACTCCCTGGCTTTCTCGTGCCCATCGCTGACCAATTGAACGATCCATCGCTGCTCGATCTATGGAAGGACCCCGGAGAAAAGCTCACGCGGAGCCAGTTGACCGCCATAGATAGCCTTCATGGTGAATTTGCCCGATCACTTGCGAGGCTTCTTTCCGATTGGTCGAAGACTCCGGTCAATGCTTCGCTCATTTCAGTGAATCAGATTTCCTTTGAGGAATTCCTCAGACCAGCCCAACGACCCGGCTTCATGGCAGGTTTCAAGTTGGAACCTCTTGATGGCAAGGCTCTCATTGCCATCGATCTCGAGGTTGTGTATTCCATCCTCGACAGGCATCAGGGCGGAAACGGCGACCTTCCGAAGCCCCTACGCCCGTTGTCAGAACCTGAAACCGGCCTCATGGAAAAAGTCATATGTAGCATTTTCGGGATTTTTCGGGAATCCTGGATGCCCGTCACCAGCCTTTCCCCGACCATCGAATTCATTGAAAGCAATCCACGTTTCGCGGGGATCGTACCCCCATATTTCAAGGTCCTGGAGATCGGGATTCAGCTCAGGATTCAGCCTGTCGTCGGAACTTTGAGGGTTTGCCTTCCCTTGAGCACCCTTAAGTCGGTCGCAGAAAAACTCCAAGGCCGAAATTTCGGGAAAACGTAAGACGTCCCAATGAAGCACGACGAGACCTTGCTGTCCCAGGAAATACCGCCCCTGATGGTTGTGCGCATCCTTTGCCGTTATGGCATCGAGATTTCCAGCTGGATCCCACCGGAATCAGCGGCAATTTTTATCGGAATTAGATGGTCAGCTTGCTCCTTAATGATCTGCTGGATTCGGCTGGACGAGGGTTTGTTCCGGTCCGATTCAGCTCCAATTCTAGCTTATAGAGCGGGTTTCCAAAGAAAAACCTTTGGAAACCCGCTACTTTTTTGGAGTGTTTTCTGGAGTGATTTTTGAGCTGTCAGCCCAATCCAGCGGAGTCGCATCTGGCTGACCACGGGGTTTGCCTCAGCATGCCGGGGAAAGCTCGTAATCTCTCCCCGGAGGTTTTATTTCAAACGCATCCGGCGCTATCCCATATAAGGTGGAGAAAAAAAAATGCGCAATCGATCATGCTTACTTGGGTTCTTTTTCCTTTTCTTTTTTCCCGTAATTGTCCAGCCTCAAATAGCGATTACTGCTCTGAAAGAGGTTTCCAACAAATCGTTGTCAGAATTCCCCATCAAAATTATCGTTAAGGTAAAAAAGCAAAGTTTTCGTATGGATGACCCAATTCTCTTCGAAATGACAGTTTACAATGGTTCAACCAAGCCCTTAATGCGAGGAACGCCCCCAGAGTATCAATTGAGGCCTCCCCTTGTCTCCCGCAATGGTATTTTCTTTTTTCTTAAGGCAAAACGGAATTCAATTAGACCGCCACCTTCGCCTGGAGAGTGGCCAATTCAACCAGGAGAGTCGTTTTCCTATGAAATGAACCTCAAGGATGATTGGGAGATTCCAGAAGGCTGGGAACCCGGAATATACCGGTTCCAAATTTGCGTCGAAAAATTTAGGGGAATTACCGGAAGTGATAATGTTGGGACTGAATCAACTTTTTTTCTTTCCCTTGTCAGCGATTTTCAGCAGTTTACAATAATAAAATGATAGGTAATACAAAAAGAATTTGTGAGGAAGAATTGAGAAGAGCGGTTGAGCAAACGTGGAGAGCACCCTAAACCATAGGAAAATATATCGGGAATTTGATGCGTTCGATCAGGTGGAGGTGCTGACTTGCCGACGAAAATCCCATGGTTTCTTTTGACGTGTCGTTCCTACAGAAATGGTCTACGCTGAAACAATTACAATCGCGTCAGTTTCTGTGAAAAAAAGTTTCAGGTGCCACATATTCCGGCAGCCCATACGTTGAACGTCGATCAGCTCAATGTAATGATATCAGATGGCTTGTGCGTTGGAAATAAGAATGCCGAAGCTCTTCGAGGAAAACGTCATAATTGGCAAAATTCCGTATCTGACTTACGCAACTTGACAATAACCTGAAAAAGCGAAGCTTGATAATTTTATTCATTGATCGGCAAATTTATTCGAAATGCACATCTGCTATCTGTCTGATATAATAACTGCATAATTGAAGGCATTTTTCCCTTCCACTGGAGATCTCGTGAAACAGAACGCATTAAGAAAAGCAATTGTTTCCCGGTTGGACAAACTGCCGATTGATCGTCAGCAGCAGGTATTGGAATTTGTTAAAGCCTTAATGCTTTCATTGCCTCAAGGGACACCAGCCTCGGAGTTGAAGATATTTGCAGGCACTATTTCCAGGAAAAACCTCAAGCTTATGTCCGAAGCTATCGAGGATGGTATGAAATAATCGACCGAGGGAAGAGCGCAATGGAAAAATTGAAGAGCGAGTTACGGCAGCAGTTGGTTAGACTAAAAAGTCGCTACCAGAGCGAGGGTTTTGTCATTCTTGGCGTATTCGGTTCCTTTGCTCGCGGAGAAGAAAATGCCGACAGCGACATAGATCTTCTGTATCAAATAGAAGCCCCGTTTTTTCTGCATAACTCTGGATTCAATGCGCTTTCTCGACTAGACCAAATCAAACATGAATTGATGGAGGCCTTGGGACGTGATGTTGACATTGCGCCGAAGAACTCCGCGAATCGAGTATTAAAAGAAGAAGTAGAGCGGGATTTGGTATATGTCTAAGAAGAGCGACTACGCACGGGTTCGATTCGTTCTTGCTAAAATAGAGGATTTGCAGGGATATCAGACACGATTTCCCTCATTGGATGCTCTGTTTAGCGACTTAATGGCATACGATGCTGTATTGATGTGTCTTCTCCAAATTGGGGAATCGCTTCAAAAGTTAGAAAACAAGTCGTGGAGTGAACAGCTTCCCGTTCAGGGTGCATACTTCGTAAGAAACATCATTGCCCATGACTACGAAGGAGTTGACCGCTCCATTGTCGAGAGAATCGTTGCCGATGAAATTCCTCGACTTCGGCTGGTTATAAATCAGATTCTTGCCGAATCAAGCAGGTAAATTCTAATCTCACGACGATCATTCGCAAATAATAAGCGCATTCAACTCTGGGAATCTGCTTCCACCAATCATTTGCACTCCAGAAGAACTGTAGGAGAAAAATATGAAAGATCCGATTGTCCAGGAAATTCACAGAGTTCGTGAAGAGATCGCAAAAGAAATCAAGAAGCGAGGAATCTCCGTCATGGAATATTTGAAGGAGATTCAGGAAAAGTATAAAGACCGCCTGGCAAAGATCAAACCTCTTTCGATTTCATTCAAACCTATAAAACCTAGAAAACATCGAAAGGCATGAACATTTTTTTCTGTAGAAGCCACCTGTCAGGAGCTTTCAGAAGTTATCCCGGCACCTGCCGATGATGAAAATTTCCTGAAAAAAATAATTTCAAGCATCGAAAATACTGGGGTAGAAAACTGGGGTATAACGATTTTTTTCCAAAGCATAAAACATCTACAGATGCCGTATTGCATGCGACAATGTGATAGAGATCAGCTCTGTTTTACAGGGAAACCCGCTGAAATAGCGGGTTTTTTCTTTGCCGAAAAAACATTTTGTATCAAAATTTGTATCTAAAATTTTTAGCCGATTCTCTCACCGTTTTTTTTAGAATAGTGTCTACGCCTGAACTTATATCATAGTAGATTCAGTTCTACCCCCCTCCTGCTACAATCGAATCTACTATATCCGGTAAAATGAACCCGCCGGTTATTTCAATGGCCACCACTGAAGGAGTATTGCTCCTGATGGTTCTTTCACTTCTGTTTTACAAGTATTACCCGCCCTATCTCGCTGAGACGGTATCTCTGGGTCGGACTTCTAGGCGAATGTGGCTGGGTTCGCACGATAAGCCCAGCGGCCAGAGCAGGATCCAAATAGTTTTCCCGAAATGTCGGCCGATGGGAAATGCCCAGTCCGATCATCAAAGCAACGGCCCCGGCTTCCCCCTTTTCGAGAAGCTTCAACAGGCGACCTACTTGATCGGATACTTGGTCTGTTACTTGATCGGCGGCGGCAATCTCTTTGATTGCTGCAAGCAAGGCGTCAAGCATGAATACAACGAACGGGGTCGCATTCCCCTCCTTGTCTGAATAGGCGAGGACGCGATAATATTCCTCCTGGCGATCTCGAATAACTGTTTCCACCGGCACATAGGACAACACCGGCTTCCATTTGCTCAAAATCAGTGTTTGCCAAAGTCTGCCCATACGACCGTTACCATCCTGGAAAGGATGTATGAACTCGAACTCGTAATGAAAGAGACAACTGGCTATGAGAGAATGCTCATCGGTGAGCTCCAACCAGTTAAGCAAGTCGCCTATTAGCCCCGGAACATGTTTTGCAGGCGGAGCAACATGTACCACCCGGCGTCCTCTGAAAACACCTATTCCTCCACGACGAAAAGCACCGGCCCTGTCGACGAGACCATGCATAAGAATCTTGTGCGCTTCAAGCAAATCAATGCTGGAGGCGGGATTCCATCGATCCATCACATCGTAAGCGGCAAAAGCATTGCGAACTTCCTGAATTTCGCGAGGCAGCCCCAGCACCCTTTTCCCGTTAAAAACGGTCGTTACCTGCTCAAGGGTCAGCGAATTGTTCTCGATGGCCAGCGACGCTTGAACGGTGCGAATACGATTCCCTCTGCGCAGTCGCGGAGTAAGGGCAACTTCATTTTCAAGAGCATGCCGACCTACCCATTCGGCAATTTCACCGACCATCCGAACAATGGCAGGAACTGGCACATATGGCGGACGGTATTTTTCAGGCATAATTCAGTCAGCAGCCCTCTTATTCACGAATATTCCTGATCGGAAGAACGGACACCAATTGCCTCGATCAGAAGCGTTTCCGAGTTTCTTCAATCATGCTGTCCGACAGGACGCGAGGATCGGCAACCCCGCCTTTGTCGGCAATCTCCTTCCCGGGCATTAAATGTGAAACAAAGTCCAGAAATCGCCTGGCAACGGATTTTCCCGCTTCCTTGTACAAAACTGCTATCCTATGATCAGGCTCAATCTTACAAATGATATCGGCGAAAATCTTGCCCTTGAGGATGTCGCCTTTTTCCCAAAAATATAATGCCCAGATGGAGTTGAAACCCAGGACTTCCGAGACATGGAATACCTTGCGGTCCGGATAAAGAAATGAAAGGTCCTGCTTTCCGTCGAGATAAGACGGCATTAGATCATATTCCTTGTCACGAAAAGCTTTTTCGGCCAGCAGCAATCGGCCGAAAAGATAATTCGGATGCTTTTCATATAAATTTCGAGCGACTTCAGAGAATCTAGCGTCATCCTGGAGAGTCTTGTATGTATTGGCAAGATACCCGAGAAGAATCGGTTGATCAGGATACTTTTCCAACAGTCGGAGAAGCTTTTGCAATACCGCCGGTGCATTCTCGGGATGCTTCATCATCTGTTCGTATAGGATTTCGATCTCGCCTCTGATCTCATTCGGAGCACTGCTTTCATCCTCGATCGGCTCCCAGGTGACAAAAAAAGAGCTCATTTTGATCGTTTCACCTGGCACCAGTTGAGAGATTCTCGCCTTTGCCGCAGCCTGATCGAAGAAGGCTTCGGCAATTTCATCGTCACTCCCTGGCGGAGAAACAAAATCATCAATGAACGTGAGATATGCTGTCGCATCGCTCGGATCGTAATGATCCTGGACGCTGACATGGACCCGATATAAGCATTTGAGAAAATCCCGCAAAGTTTTGTCTTTGCACGATGTGATATTCTCTTTGAAGACAGCCTCTATTGCATTGACGACATCGTGAGCGGCCCCGGAGGATGGCACCCGTGGTTCCGAAGCAAGGCTGAACAGCCGATTCTTCCCGACACGCAACAAGAAATCGAGCGCTTGCGCAACATCACCGTCAACAATGTCCGGATTTTTTGACGCAGCTCCGGAAATGGCTCCTTCAATAACCCTTAGCTCATTTTCAAAAGCTTCCTCATGACCAATCATTCCCCGCATTTCAGCTTCGAATCCGGCCAACTCGCTCTCATGGCGGCGTTGCAACTGATAAGATTCGGCGTTGAGTAAATGTGTGCAATTTTCAGGACAGGTGACCTCTTTTCCGCGATGCACCCCGCAACACGCCGAACAAATGGCACTCTTCAACGCCGGGCAGCCGCGCTGACCCTTACGACGATCACATAACGAACATCGTCCCATATACATCTCCTGCTTCAGATGGCCGAGTTTATCTTGCCGGGTTTATTTTGGCAATAGTGCAAGGTATAATAGTCAGGAACATTGCGGATACCTAATGAGAAATTTCGCCTTCCGGCGGAAAGCTCTGGCAACGTGGTGGCTGCGAAAAAAGATGATAAGCGTCAATGCATCTATCGCGTGATGCCGCGCTTCTTCTTCGGTTTCACCATTCTCCGGACGAAAATTTGCGAGATCTATTTAGTCATGAACCACTTTGAAATTGCCCTTTTTCTTTCCACGGTAAAGTCCTTTTCCACCGTAGTATGTAACCATTCCAGGCTTTTTCCCCTCAGGTAGTCACGCATGCGCTCCTCGCCTTCTGCAATGGCAACCTTGATGAGGCAAGGACAATTCGATGAAAAAATACCCGGATCTTTCACAAAAATATTCTTCTTTCGTATTTCTGCGCATTGAAAAAAATGTGACGACCCCTCCACGGCCTCGATAACATCCCAAAATGATATTTTTCCTGGTTCCCTCGCCAACTCGTAACCACCTTTCACGCCAGGGACCGAGCGGACAATGCCCCCCTTTCGAAGCTTGGAAAAAATCTTGGAGAGATAGGTCTCCGTAAGGCGGTTGAGTGCAGCCAAGTCTTTGATGCCGACGATTTTCCCCTGTGGTAATCCAATGAGGTAAAAGAGCGAATGAAAAGCGTACTCCACGCCGACACTAAATTGCATCCTGGATCCTCCATTATAGACAACGAATATCCCTGATATCTTAATTATATCAACCCGCTCTTGACATTGCAAGAATCGAATGATATTCTGGAATCGTAGATAACAAATATCCATAATATCGCGAGAAGAGGTATTCTATGATTACGAAGAAATTGCTTGAAGTCATGGAGAAGGAAGGGGTAGTCTCCATCGTTTCCTGGGCGGAAAATGATGCCCACGTGGTGAATACGTGGAATAGTTATCTTGTTCTTACCGGTGAAAATAGAATTTTGATTCCGGCCTACGCGATGCGAAAGACCGAGAAAAACACCATCAAGAATCCCAGGGTTAAGGTAACCCTGGGAAGCAAAGAGGTGATGGGTCACCGATCAATGGGGACAGGGTTCCTTTTGACTGGTGAGGCGAAGTTTTTATCAGAGGGTTCCGAATTCGACATGATGAAGGCAAAATTTTCATTTCTCACCCGGGTTCTTGAGATCTCTGTTGCATCTGTAACGCAAACCCTTTAGAGTCTGGTTGAAGCCTGAGTTGGAAAAAATGGTGGAACCGGGAATTTTCTGTATGCCTCGACATGAACTCAAAGCCAATCTGCACGTCCACACAAGCTTTTCTGACGGTTCTCTCAGCGTTGGAGACATTCTCAACGATCCCAGTCGTCGCAAACTCGATGTTCTCGGAATCACGGATCACGAGACGATGAAGGCGGCGACCTGGGCGGGAAGGCATGCGGGAGTTCTCGTTTTGCCCGGAGTCGAGTTGCACCACCGCCACAATCATCTGCTGGTATACGGGGTTCCCGCTTCGGCACTGGTCTCAGACGAAGACTGTCCGCAGCGAGCTATTGATGCAGTTCGGGTCGCCGGAGGAGCTTCCTTCATCGCTCATCCGCATGATCGGAACTGTCCGTTGATGCCGGAATTCTGCGCCTGCCCATGGACAGATCTGGATGCATCGGGCTTTGACGGCATTGAAATCTGGAACTTCATGTCGCGCTGGAAAGCGGAAGCACGCGACATAGAAAGCGCCATAGAGCGAATTCGAGAGCCGGTTAAGTCATTTCCCGGCCCCGAGATGGAAACCCTCCGCTTCTGGGACGAATCGAGCCGGACAAGGAAAGTCGTCGCCATCGGCGGAAGTGATGCACACGGTCACAGTTTCACGTATCAGGGAAACACACTTGAGGTCTTTCCCTACTGGCTGATGCTCAACTCGATCAATACGCATATCCAGCTCGATGAGCTTCTCCCGCCCGGAAACGATGCAGAAGCCGCCCGCAGGGTTTTGGCAGCGCTGAAATCGGGCTCTTCCTTTATCGCACACGACAATCTGATGGAGGCCAATGGATTTGATTTTCGGGCTGAAATACCCAAACACGGGACGACGCAATATGATTCGCGCAAAGCTTCATCTACCGCTCTGAGCGCAGGGGGTGATCGGAAACATGGAAAATCAGGGAACGAAATCGTCGCGAGAAATGCTGGTGAATCCTCAATGGGTGCTCAGCCACAGTATCCATTACGAATGGGCGACGATACGACATGGGCAGGGGATCTCGAATTAGTTGCCGAATGCGGATCTTTCGCGCATTTTCGTGTGGTTCGAAACGGGGAAACCTTCCAGGCTGGCACGGGTTACACTTTTTCCTGTCTCACGCATGGCCCAGGTGTCTATCGCGTCGAAGTCTCACTTCTTCTCGGACGCGCTGATTCCGGCGCGGCAGATCCGGATGCCCGACCTACCTTCCGGGACAATTACAACCACGATGTATATCCGCATCCGTGGATTTTCTCCAATCCCATTTTCCTGCGGGCACCCGGGTGGCTGTCGTCCCCGGCAGCAACCGTCGACGATTCAGCAGCCAGCCAAGCGCGCTGCTGACGAACAGGGTCGAAAGCGTCACGGCCAAGAAGATCGGCCATTGCCGGGCAAATGAGGCCAGGGCGGAGCGGGTGACCAAACCGGCAACGCACAGCCCAGTACGGCCTGCGCACCGAGAAAAAGAACAGGCTAAACGCTAATGGAAGCCTTGAATCAGGAGGAAAGCTACAATCATTGACCGAGTGTGGTGAGAAATTTATTTGGGTCTTCTGAAAATATCGGAAAATTGTCAGTCGTCAGGATAATTGTGACGGCATCGGGCACCTGTTTCCTGAATGCCTCAAGACCCTTTGCAGATTTTCGCCGGCCTGATTTTACTTCGATAGCGTAGACCCGCCCCTGGTGACGATACACAAAATCAACTTCCGCGCTTTTCTCACGCCAATAAAACAATTCTCCGGGAAGCTGCAGCAACTGCGCGCCTACGGCAAGTTCAAATACCCGTCCCCGTCTTTCAGGATTATCGAGCACCCGAGGTCCTTCAGTCATTGTGTAAAGGGCCGGACATGAAATCAGAATTTTGGGGCTGGAGGAGCGTGTCAGCCATCCCTTTGCGGAGTATTTTTCCAATGGATGAATCAGGAACGCTCCGGCATACAGTTCTATATAATACTTGATGAGGTCCGTATTTCCCTTGTCCTGCAACTGACCCAGCAGCTTGGTGTAGCTTATTTCCCGGGCCGGATAATGGCACAGTATTTCAAACGCCTGTCTGAACAGGGCAGGATTGCCCACCTTGCGATTCAGAAGGATATCCTTTCCGATGACTGCTTCCACGATCGAGTCCTTCAGATAGGCATACCAACGGTCATAGTCATCCTCATAAGCGACTGAGCCGGGATAACCGCCATACATGAGAAAGCGTTCAAGATCATATCCAAAGGCCTTTTTAAGTTCGGTGTATGTCCAGTGATAAACCCTTGTCAATTCGAAGCGTCCGGCAAGGCTCTCGGTAAGCCCGGTCTGTATTTGCAGCGAACTGGAGCCAAGCACAACCACCCTGAGATTGCGGGGATTTTTGTCCCACAATGATTTGAGGGTCTCAGACCAGTTTGCGATCTTCTGGATTTCATCGATGACCAGCAATGTTCCGTCGCCCAGCAATGCGGATTTCTGCCATTGTTCCAATAGCCATGTCCGGTCTGTTACCAACAGATCATCGGCATTGGCATACTGTTTTTTACCTGGATACCGCTCAAGCAACTGACGCATGCCAGTGGTTTTGCCTACCTGACGTGGGCCGACAATTACCTGGATCAGCGGCGATTTCCCAAGGAGACGTTTTTCCATCTGCGCCACGAATGGGCGATTGTATGATACTTTCATAGATGTATGATATCGCTATTTACAAGTATAGTCTAGTAAAAATACTAGACTATACTTGTAAATTATCTATTTCCCATATAGCGCAATGTGCGAAACTTCTACGTTATCTCTTCACCCCTTTCCCGAAAATGGCGTTCTTTGCAAGTGATCGTCCAAGTTGGCCCAGACGGCCACGCGACTTGTCCCTTGAACATGGTATAGTCTTTGGAAATGACCAAACGTCGAATCTTAGGAGGCATGATTATGGAATTAACCGGAAACATCATTCTCATCACCGGGGGAACATCGGGATTGGGTTGGGGTTTTGCAGAAGAATTTATGAAGTTGGGAAACCGTGTCATTGTCTGTGGACGGCGACAGGAACGACTGGCAGAGCTGAAGAAGAAATATCCTCAGGTCATTACGCGAGCCTGCAATCTGAACATATCAGAAGACCGGGAGGGATTGGCTGCTTGGGTTAATGGGGAATTCCCTCAATTGAACGTCTTGATCAACAACGCTGGGGTTCAACGAGAGAGTGACTTTTCTCAAACTGTTGATCTGCAAATCATTCGCGATGAAATGGAGACAAACTATTTCGCTCCGATTCATCTGACCACGCTTCTGTTGCCACATTTACGGAAGCAAAAGAATCCGGTTATCGTAAACATTACCTCCGGGCTGGCGTTTACACCCTTCGCACGGGTAGGAACTTATTCGGCTTCCAAGGCGGCATTTCACTCGCTTACCCTCTCGATGAGATATCAATTGCGGAAGACACCGATCAAGGTCTACGAAGTCATTCCGCCTGCCGTAGACACCGAACTGGGACGCGAGAATCGGAAGGATCCCAACCAATCGCATGGTGGAATCCATTTGGATGAATTTCTGCGAGAGGCGATGGAAGGACTTCGTTCGCATAGTCAAGAGATCGCGGTGGCCGGAGCAAGAGCATTGCGGGAAAAGCGGGAGGCGCTATTTTCGGTGCTTAACCCAGAGTGATGAACTCCACCTCTGACTGGGATTTGCGACCATATTATCTTATTCTGTCGCTTATAGTCAGCGGGATTACGCTAACATACGCTGTATATCGTCAGCCACGCCCATGCCTGTTCTCTCGAAACTATCGCGATTTCCTTTTTGTTCAGTGGAAAGTGGTTACCTTTTTCTGCTCAGCAACGCTGTTAGCACTGGTAGCTCCCTATACCGGTGATCCAACGTGGGACTATTTTGACGCGGGTTTCATGGCGGTCCTGACCTACTTCACCGCACCATGGGCGGTTGGCACTTTGTATCGCTTTGTTCGAGGCCGAGAGAGCGTTTTTCCGATGTTGTTCGCAATTGTGTGCTGGATGTTTTCCGCCAGCTGGTCATATGATCTTTATCTCCTGATAAAGCAAGGGCAATACCCAATCACCTGGTTTGCAAATATAGGCGCTTCAAGCTCGCTATATTTAAGCGCCGGATTATTCTGGAACCTCCGCTGGCGGGAATCGGAAGGAGCCAGCTTCTCATTTATGCATGATGTTTGGCCCGCAAAAGAAAGCGACATAAACACTCTGCGTTTATTGCTTTGGGGATTGCCATTTGCGATAATCTTTGGTGGGATGATCGCGCTTTTTTTGATATCCAATCATGTGTTTTCAGCATGGTAATCATTTTCTCATTATGCGTATTATTGCAGAACATATGATCTACGGCCGGGCTCCGCGCGCCGCGTCCATGATCCGCAATGCGTAACGCTCAAACGCCCGCTCACGTGCGACGATATCGGTAAAACCACGACAGGCCCGTTTATGATTGTGTTCGGCGCAACTGGTACATGCACGCCTGTCCGGACCTCGCCGACTATAGAGGAAGCGGAACAGGACAAGAACCGCTACCGCCGCGACAACGGAGAGAAGACTGCCTAGGCTTCTTCCGAGAAGACCTCCCGTAATCGCGAAACTGAGAGCGGCGGCCGGTAATAGTCGGGATTCCAGTTTGGACTTGCGTTGTTCACGGGGCACGAGCGACAGTGTGGAGACGAGCGCCGCGAACACCGTTGCGGCAAGCCCAGCTTGATACGTCGGGGAAGCAATCGCACCGAGAACGAAACCGCCCGAAAGTCCCAGGCCGGCGATCACACAACCACGGCAAAGACGTATTCGACGCAACGTACGTGATCCGAACCGCCGAATCAACGGAATATCATCCAGGTGAACCACCTCGCCGGCATACTCCTCGCACAGCGGGTGGTGAGCGTAGCGGTGGAACAGATGTACTTGATAGGCAAGCCGGTCGATCTTTTGGGCAACCGAAGGAGGGACGAACGTCACTGCTGGGAATCGGCCGTGAACGCTTTCATCCTGGCTGCGGTGCCGTATGCAACGATCTCGTTTGTATTCTGCATCAGCTCGCCGGAATCGAAGCGCATTCCCAGAACGATGTTCGCACCCTGCTCGATCGCATTCTCTTCAAGCCGATCCATCGCAACGTTCCGCGATTCCGTCGCAAGCTCGGTGAGCGCTGAAATCTCACCGCCAAAGAACTGCTGACATCCCGCGCAGGCTGTGCCAACTACGCTTCGCGAACGAACCGTGATGCCCCAGCACGGACCAATTATACGCTCGATCACCATGCCGGGTGGCACGTCGAACGTCGTCAGAATGGGGATCCTGTGCTTGTGAATGGTAGGCATGTAAACTCCTCGTATTTGTAGTCCATTATTTCAACGAATCTATCGGCTTAAACCAGCATTTTCACGGCAAGGATATCGCTGTTCATCCCGCAAGTCAAGGATTTCCAGGATTTCCACAGGGTCATTTAATTCTCACTGGACAGGGCGCGACCGCCGGGCGCGCCGAGTCCTATATCTGCAGATTATCACGGCTGGCCCGGCGGTCCAGCCCTACCAGTTGTTGAGTTCGGGCAATTCAAGCCATTTTCCGGGGAAGAATTAAAGGGCCCTGGGATTTTCAGGCTGGCGACTATTTATGTCTCTCGTGATATAGTATCGGTTGAGGAACAGAATGAAGGAATTCGCCGCCACGATATTCGGTCCCGAAGACCTCGGACATGAACGCCACGGATCGGTAAGGCTGACCGGAGACGGCCTGGATGTGACCGCCGCCGACCGAGAACAGTTGTTTGTGGGGTACGAGAGTATCGAAATCGGCCGGGGTGGTACTGAAGACAAGGTCATTGTAGTCGTCGGCAGAGATAGCCAGGGACACCAGATGGCTTTGCACATACGAGACGAGTCATTCCTCGGAGACCTTGCGCGATGTTCCCCACCGGCAGTCGCCCGACAGGCGGAGTACAATCGTTCCCGGGGAGAAGTCGCCGGGTTCAGGTTGAAATTGTATGTGGTCGGTCTGGCCGGCTTCCTCCTTCTCGCATATCTGCTCCTCCCCGAACTGGCTGGAATGGTGGCGCCGATGGTTCCAGTCTCCACCGAAAGTTTCCTCGGAGAAGCCGTGATGGAGGTAATTGCGGAAAAAGAGAATCGGATCGAGATTGGATCTATGTCCGATTCGGTACAGAACGTCTGGCAGGCCGTCGCCAAGGGGCTTCCCGCCAATCCATACGTGTTTTCCGTTCACCTGGTCCGTTCCGAGGAAGTGAACGCCTTTGCCGCACCAGGCGGGAAGATTGTCGTTTTCACCGGGCTCGTCGATCGCGTGCAAAGCGCGGAGGAGCTGGCGGGAATCCTGGCACACGAGGCCGCCCACTGCTTGAAGCGGCACAGCCTTAAACAGATCATTAAATCCATCGGAGTTTCGACTTGTGTAGCCATCCTGATGGGCAATCCAGGGGGTCTCGGAAAAGCCGTTCGGGACTTGGGAGCGGACTTGTTCATCCAGTCTTACAGCCGCTCAGATGAGCGCGAAGCCGACAGAATGGCCATAGAGATCATGGTTCATGCCGGTATCGACCCTTCCCGATTTCCGGAATTTTTCCGGCGTTTAGACAAGGAACAGGGAGACGTGCATCTGTTGAAAATCCTGTCTTCTCATCCTCCGAACCGGGAGCGCGACGAGGACAGTCTCGCCATACTGAAAACCGTGGATACGTCAGCATTTCATCCGCTTCAGATTCCCTGGAAAAAACATTGACTCACAGGTATTCCCAATTTATCGATCTGGCATACATTTTCGGCATCCTGATCATCTGTGCGCCAGCCGCAAGGCGAATGAAATCGGGTTGACATGCAATCGCCGCCAAAGTAATCTTTCATTATGACCGCTGACACCTGGATCACAACTGAATCCGGCTGAAAGCGACTTCTCAGGAAGTATTTTTATTTACAGATGCCTGCCGCCAATAGCAGGGATAACGGGGGTTTGACAATGTGTTTCAGTGCACCTTCCAGCCTTGTTGCCGGCAGTTGCAGCTATGGAGTGGCAGTGTATCTGCATCGGCGGAATCATCCTCGATTCAAGTGGGCTGCCGTAGCCTTGATGGGAATTACGATGATGCAGTGGGCTGAGGGCTTGTTATGGCTGGGCAATCCAAGGATTTGTGGCCTGATAAACATGGTGCTGACTGTAGGCTTGATCCCTGTAGCTCTTCTTGCCCAGGCATGGGGCCCATTACTTGGCTCGGTGTATGAGTTCCCGATTCGACCCCGGAAGCATCTTTTCCTGCCCCTGCTTTTTGCCGGGCTGGCTTTCGTGATCGCCGTCCGCTGGGCCTACTGGCCTATATTTACGCAGATCACGCCGCAGGGATATCTTAACTGGTGGTCGCCGCAAAACCCTCCGGTGTATGAACTATGGGTGTATTCACTGTGGGCATGTATTATCGGAATGCCATTCCTGTTATGGTGGCGTCCATTCTGGCAGAGTCTTGTCATCGTTTCATGGGGCTGGCTGTGGGCAGCGTTGAGTTACCTGTATACTGACAATGCCGCAAGTAACTGGTGCTTCTTCGTCAGTTTTTACTCATTGTTTCTATTGGTTTATGCGCTGATGATACCTCCCCATCCAGTAACAGAAGAGCCCCAAGAGCATTGAATTCAAAGGCAATGATAATTATAAGCGACGCGGCCTTTTATCACTATTATCCCATAGATAAATTCCGATCCTTGCATTGGTCATGGTTTCATATTAGTATCGGTGAAGAATCGCAAAACTGCTGAACTGGAGACAGGTTGATGGTAATCGGAATACATAACAAGGCGGTACTACGTGATCTGTGGCGACGGATCGCGTATTTGTCCGCATCCGACATGGTTGACAGCAGGATGCTTCCCGCTGAGAGAAAGAAACTGAATGACCGCAGGAATCCTGCATCCGAAGCGTGGACACGGAAATGAAGTTAACAAAAGGCCGGTTCGAACCGCTTGTCTTCATCAAATGGCTTATCCTGATCGTCCTGATGTCAGCGCCTTCTCCCCGGTCCGCCTTGGCCGGAGATTTCCCGACGCTCAACGAACTTATGGAAAAAGGGGAACTCGAAGACATGGTTTCCGATGAAGCCCCGCCTTCCCAGACCCCGGAAGCCCAGCCCTCCGAAGCACCGCCGACCCCAGCCGTGGCGAGCCATGCGCCTGTTTCACTTTCCCCCCTTCAGCTTTCCGAGAAGGTCGTCATGATCGGGCGGGTCCCCTATGTGAGCACCAAGGGCATCATGGTCCTAGTCAAAGGCCTCACCGCATTCCTCCGAAAAGAATTGGGAGTCAGGGCTGTTCGTGTCGTGACGGCCAAAGACTATGCGGGGGTGCTGAAGGCTCTTGAGCATGGAACCATCGACTTTGCCTGGCTGGGGCCCGCCGCCTACGTCATCGGGAATGATAAGACCCCTCTGGTCCCTATCGCGCAGGCCAAACGAAGGACCGGTGCCACCTACCACGGACTTTTCATCACCCGGAAAGATTCCCGGATTCTTGGAATCGATGATATCAAGGGAAAAGTCATAGGGTTCGTCGATCCCGAATCGGCCAGCGGATATCTCTACCCCCTCTATTTCCTGAAACGCTTCAAGATCAACCCCCACAAGGACTGCAAAAAGGTTGAATTTCTGCAAAAGCATGATGCAGTCCTCGCGGCTGTACTTTCGCGCAAGATCGACGTCGGGGTCTGCCTCGAAGATACCATCGAATCCCTGAAAGACCAGAAAATCCTCGATCAGATCCTGATCCTGGGGAAGACGGACGAAGTGCCATCCGATATCGTGGCCTGCCGGGAAGACTGCCCCCCTACCCTTCGGGACAAGCTCAAGAACGCCCTTATGAAAACCGGAACGTTGAAACAGACGGCCAGCAGTTCTACTGGCCTGCCGCCCATAATGGAGTTCCTTCCGGTGAACGATGATGATTTAAACAACGTAAAGAATGTCCTGAAGGACATCAAAGACATCCGGCAGCAGAACTAAGGGGCCGCACGAATTATTTGAGCGGCTAACGTCGAGCAAGCATTCCCAGTCCTGCGAGTTCTTTGCAAAACTGTTCAGGCTATTGTTGCGAAGCTTCTAAGGACAGATCAGAACAATCTAATCAGTAATGAACCATGATTGCTGTCGGAGGTTAAACCTGCCATGATTCCATGGGAACTACTTGATCGCGCACCCGTGCCGGATGACTGCGAGGAGCTCCTGCTCTATAGACGGGGTGAAGAATATTCGATCCGGGTCAACCGGACCGAGTTGATGAACAGCCGCTCCCACGGATCCGAAGAAGCGCTGGGAGAATTAGCCTGCGGTCGCCTTGCCGCATGCCCCGATCCGCGCATATTAATAGGCGGTCTGGGAATGGGTTTCACCACGGCCGCCGCCTTAAATAGTCTCGGATCATCCGGAGAGGTGATCGTCGCGGAACTTGTACCCGGTGTTGTCGAATGGAACCAGGGCATCCTGGGACATCTGGCCAATCATCCATTACGGGACGATCGAGTAACCGTCAGGGCAGTCGATGTCGCTCATATCATGAAAGAGGAACCAGGAGCCTTCGACGCCATCCTGCTCGATGTAGATAATGGCCCGCAGGGTCTTTCAAGTAATATCAACAAGCGTTTATATACACGGGAAGGATTAAAAATGGCCTTTTCAGCTCTACGTCCTGATGGTGTCCTGGGCATCTGGTCAGCCAGTCCGGATCGGGAGTTCAGTCACCGACTTAGTCGATCAGGCTTTGCTGTCGAAGAAGTGAATGTTCGGGCGCGCAATCACAGCGGAGGACATCACACGATATGGCTGGCAATCCGAAACTCCTGAAGTCTTATACCAATCACAAAATATTTGTGCGCGCTCTCTGGGCGATCCACCGAATCGCCACTACAAATCAATATGCACGTATTAATTGTGAATGGTAGTAAACGACCACCACCAGAGGTGGTGGCTTTGGGGCAGCCCCCATAGGGGGCGAACTATCTTCATACGCATGTGATTTACAAACAAAAACAACCGCTCACGCGGGCTACAGCAACTGACCGGCAGAGCCTATTGTCTCTGACCACGTCCAAAAGACGTGGATTTCTATGAACAATTAAATGAAATCGAACGAAAAAAGATAAAACAACTTGCTGCAGAAATTAGAGTCTTTTCTCAATACCGTTTTTTTTGCGATCAGAAGCCGCGTGCAATGGTCGCGGGGAGAATACGCGCCGGCGAATGAGGACAAGGCTGAGCTCTTCCACGAACATCCGGAACTGATTTCCGAATATGCCAGATTAGAAAAGAAATTCCGCCTCGATAAATTTCGCGACAACTCGAGTCTCATGGAATTTCGGGAATCAATGTATGTGTTGTCACTCCTGGAGCAAGCGTTTCCGGCGTCGCTACCCGGGAAATCCCTTCGCGCTCTCGATATCGGGTCGAAGAATTTCGCATATGTCAGGGGTTTGTACCACTTTTTTCAATATGCTCCCTCCGCCCGACAGGACAGGACAGAAAAAGAAAACATTCGGAAAAATGCTTGTAAAATCGAGACAGAAGGCGAAGACGGTACTGAACCAGCGGCAAGCGATCTCGCAGCCCCCCGGAGTATTTTTCTCACCGGAATCGAAATCGACCCCTTTCCGGTATATGCCGATACGTATTCCCGATCAGACTACGCCCGATACCACGTGAAACGATTGTCGAACTGCAGATATATTGCGGGTGATTTGATGGAGCATCATGAACGATATGACGTAATAACATGGTTTTTGCCGTTTCTGACTGAAGATGCCATCCGCGAATGGGGCTTGCCTTCACGCTTTCTTCGTCCGGAAGAGCTTATGAAACATGCATTTGAACTTATGGAACCCGGCGGAATAATGCTCGTGGTAAATCAGGAAGAGGATGAACGAGACATTCAGCACGCTCTTCTTAAAAAAATGCAGATTTCGATTATGTCTTCGACAATGTTCAAGTCCGACTGGTATCCGTTCCTTCCACGCTTCGTCACTATCATTATAAAATCGTTTCTGCAGCGAAGTTAGCGCACTTTATACCAATTTAAAAATTCGTTATTGTCTATAACGGGTTACACATGTCGGAGGTTGTGAAGAAATGCGGCCACTCCGAAGCCGACGTTCTTCAAGACGGGAACTAAATTTCAGAACGCTTCCCGTAAGCTTTTCCAGCGGACTGAGGCGTCCCAGAATATTTTCATAACGCCTGATTATTCGCTCTGTTTTTTCTTTTAAAAATGGCGTGGGAGAAAGATCACGCAGTGTCATCAGAATAGGATAAACCTGTCGGGCATAATCGATATGAATCTGGTGTCTTTTTTCCAGAAATGGATCATTCCAGGATTTCCCAGTCTCGACCACTCTTATTCGAGTTTCCGCATTTCGCAACATACCTGGTCCTAATGTAAGAAAGTCTTTACGAAAAGCGTCATCCAGTATTTTTTTCGACTGGTCAGGCGAAAAATTGGGATGTACAAACCAGATGCGATCCTGACCATGCCAGTAACGATAGGGCGCATCGATAATTCGGCCGGCCTTTAACAATCTTTCATAAAGAGCAGTCCCTGGAAAAGGCGCCAGCTCCATGAACTGAACATAATCCGGTTCAAGGCTAAGAGTATATTCGACATCATCCCATAGCGATTGTTCGTCATGATGATCCAGAAACAAAATTGTCGATGCCAGAATGGAAACGCCGTGATCCTTAAGACGCTTTGCCAAAGCGGCCGCATCTACCCCCATGGCCTTGGAAAAAAGTTGTCGTCGACTTTCGATCCCGATCCAGGCGAATTCCACTCCAAGACGAACCAGATCAAGAGGATCATAGCGGGCCAGATCACGGAGTGTCGAAAAAATATCGATGACAAAGAATCTCTGGTGTTTTTTCATTAGCTCAATGAAAGTATAAACACGCTTTTCATCGCCAAGAAAATTCTCGTCCATGACATAAAACTCGTTGGTTCCAAGCTCATCGGAAATGCGACACATCGCCTCAAATAGATCTTCGGCCTTCGGGAAAAAAGCAGTGTATCCCTGAAAAAAATGACTTGTACAACAGAATTCGCAGTAATTGGCACATCCAACCCCGGGAACTATGACCGCTTTGGCATTAGGCAATGACAAGCCGAAGAGTCTCCGATAATATTCGACCTGCATCGCAGGATGAACAATCGGCTTCGCCGCGTCTTCCCCGAAATATTTTCTGAGCCATCGAATTCCTTCGCCGACGCAGACTTCATCACATCCGAGCTTGCTTTTTATCTCCGGAATGCGAGCTCCGTGGCCTCCGACGAGTATTGTCGCTTCGGGAGCGTGCGTCCGAACAAGCTCGCACATCTTGCGCGCCTTCTCAAAATTTGAAACGATAAAGGAAATTCCAACATGAGTGTATTTCCCGGTATGGAGTTCATCGATAAAACTCTGTTCCGTCGGGAAATCCAAAACGGTCGTCGGGATGTTGATATTGGCGGCCATGAGCTCCAAACCGAAGCTGCGAATATGGGAGCGAATGGAAAAAACTCCCTGCATGCGGGTGACCTGATTATGGAATAACTCGCATGGGTTTTCCTTCGTGCTGTATCCGTCATCAGCGGCAAACGGCTTGAATACTGATGAAAGCAGAAGCTTTGGGTTAGAAATACGTGCCATGAAAACGACCCTTTGGAATAGGAGTAGAATACAAAATGGCATACATTTTCGCGGTGCAACCTACGAATGAGCAGATTATATCATGTGATACCTGTCCCGGTCGGATGAGACGCTTTGCCATGTCCCGGAGGGAAGTCTCCTGATGCTATATTGTAGTCATGCCCCACGTTCTCCGCATCTGGGGCAAGCGCCACTTTCAAAAAACAACACTTTTGTTCCACATGCAGGACATCGGCCAATTCGATGTACTGGGTCATTCGATTTTTGTATAGCGGCTTCGTACGTCGTAGACTCTGGATCTTGATTCGTCTTTGTGCCGCAATCGGGACATTCGACATTCGAATCCCTCACATTCAGTTGTGGCCGCACGAATCGTTTCTTGCACCCGGGGCAAACCCATTGATTTGTTTCAATTCGAGGCGACCGCCGATGGTTTTCCCAAATTTCACATATCATCCGAGCTAATCCCACGACGAGCCCGATCAGGACGATACCAATACCAAGTGGGAACAGAACATGAGTCAATTGAAATTTGAGAAAAATATCCAGTGGAATGGAAATCATCGCGACAACGAATCCAGCCATAGCCATCGAAGAGGCAAGGCGCACTCCCGATAGTATTTCCCTATCGCCGAGAGTGAGAAATCGCCAGATCAACTTCAGAGTGAACACGACAACCATGATGCTGATCAAAACGGCAAGAACAAGAATTCCTACGAATACCTCTCCACCTGAGTGAAAATGCATTGTTTTTTTTCAATCCCAAAAAACTATTTGATGTCAGGATTGAGCTCCGGATGATCTTTATAGAAGGCCTGTAATTCCTGGAAATTTTCGAAATTACGTATTCCATATTTTGCCCATCCGAAAAAGTCACGCGGATGCTTATATGTGAAGCCAGGATGGACCTTTGCAACGGTCTCGGCAAAAAGTCTGTCAGTATTCGCGACATCCTCACCCGGCTTCCCCGAAGGATCGGTATCAACACCCTTCTTATAGCCGGAATCCCCAACCATGAAGCTGTGTTCCCAATCGACCTGAACGCCGTTTGCAGACTCTATGAGCGAGGAAAGCCGATTGGCCATACCCATTTCCGGTTTGCGATTTTCATCTTTTGCTTCGGCAAAATCATAATAATGAATCAAAGCACCGGTTCGCCCATACTGGACACAAGTTTCATGCAATGCTCCATCGGCCGCGGCGAGAGTGATATAACCAGCCGAAACACCAAGCTGATTCGATACGATGCCAATCAGATAGCCCTGCTGGGCAAGGTCTTTAAATGCCTGCGAAACCAGAGGAAGTATGGCAACGTCAGTGGCACTGTTCGGAGTTACCGCTCCACTCGGAGCGACACGCAAAGTGCTGTCCGCATCGAAAAAAGCGATCTTGATCTTTTCACCCTGTGCCGGCGCATGGAAACCAGAAGAGATCGTCCGGCGGATGGCAGGAATCTGGTCGGCCTGAACTGATTGCGAGATTTCCTTCGCCCAGCATGATTGTCCGGAAGTGCAGTTAATAGAGAAGTCGACTGTGAAACCACAAGCGAAAAAGAGAGTGGCAATGACGCAAGGACTGAGAAACCTTGTACGCAAACTCATATTGACCTCCATTTGAAATCAGATCCAGATAACATATTACCTCAAAGGGCCGACTATGTCGCATCCAATGATTTTGAAACAGAGGAATTAGGGGTTAAATCAATACTGTTCGCCTATTGTTCAGTTTCCATGTGTGCTCGTGAAATGCAGCTACGCCGGTTCGAGATTTCTGCATGGATGCAGGGATGCAGGGATATGAGTGACCACAGTTCAATGCTTGAAGATTTCCTCGAGCGCGGATGCAGTAATAAGGCGTTCTGCCCACTCTATCAATGTCGATTCCTGCGCTTCACAAATACGCTGTCGGTCAGATTCATTCAGTGGCCCGAACTTGCGCTCGATTTGGCGAATGACCAAGTTAGTCATGACTTCGCGGCCTTCCTCGCGGCCTTCTTCGCGGCCTTCTTCGCGGCCTTTTTTGAGACCATCTTCGCGGCCCTCTTTTTTCCATTGTTCGGGCCATTTTGCCACTGTTTGGGACAACATTGTTCTTGCCTCCTCTAGGTCATGTATTTCAGGAATATTTTCTTTGGGAAAGCGTATTTGAATAAACACTTTGTAAATCCAACGTGTGAAGGCCGAGCGTAACTCTTTTTGCTCCGGGTGTTTGAGCCATTCGATCAGGTTTTCTATCACAGTTCGTACGCTCGGCAAATCACAGGAATTCTCAAGACGGAATAGCGCGGCGACAAGATTATGCAGTTCAGCCAGCTCCGAGGTCGCGTAACGCCCTTCATCAATCAGAAGATAGGAAACATGAGGCCGATACTTTTCAAGGCCGCCTTTTAGCGGAACAATCAAATCACCGACATCTTCGGCCGCAGTCCAACGTGAACCACCGTTATAAAGAACAATAGGCAATACCGGTGGAAGAAGCTTGTCTTTCAAGGGCAGCTTTTCCTTTATAATATCCTGATACAGCAAACCAATATAGGTCATAATTCGAAGTGCCATGAATTCATCGACTTCGGATTGAAACTCGATCAGAATATAAACATAAAGCCACTCTTCACCCCAGCAAACACGCCAGACCACGTCGTCGTGGCGCTGTCGAAATGTGTCGGTTACGTAGCTTCCGTTGACACGCTCAAGGGTCGAAAAGTCCAGTTTTTCGATCCACTCTTCGCGAACGAAGCCCCGCAACAGGTCTTCGACCATCTCGGGAAAAGAGAAGAATTTCTTGTAACTCTCGTCGTGGTCTTCCATACCTTGGATTGTAATCTACACCACCGGATCGAAGCAAGTGACTGATTCGGGGGAGTATCACGCTTTTTAGTTTTTTCGAGGAGACTTTTGTGTGATATCCTCGTTAAGTCAGCTCGTTTATGCGCGTCCTGACGGGTGATTCCGTTTATTCGACTGGAGCAGTCATGGAAAACGGCAACGATAAACTCCCTCCTGGAGGCCCTCTCCGAAAACTCGCGCCATCCGAGGCGCTTTCGGGGGATACTCCCCTTCCCGGAGATATCCTCGACTGGAAACAGCTTGAGTCCGGACTTAGCGGCGCTTCAGCTATCGAAATGCTTCGCAAAGTCATCGACAATAAAAGTTCAAAGGACCTGCCGCAACTCATTGAGTATCTGAATAACTGTCGCGACGTCATCCAGATATCCTTCCTGACCAAGCATCTGGGTCTTGCATTCGCGAGCTCTGACCTGCTGCCGGTCTTAATGCCCTTTCTCAAACACGAAGATGACCGCATAGTTGCCAATACTATCGAGGGTATCGAGGCTATAGGAACTCCTACCACGTTCGCAGTTCTGGCTCAAATACTCAATCATCGCAGCCATCGCGTACGTGGCAACGCCGCAAAAGCGTTGGCAAGACACGATCCGCAGATTGCGCACAAGATCATCCACGAAATGCTGCGAATGCGAGACCGGCCGCATATCATAGCCGCCGCATGTCACGCGATAAAAGAGATACGTGCGAAGGAATTTCTGCCACAACTTATTCCTCTCGTATCAGACCCCGTGCTCGGACAAGACGCGCTCAATGCATTCGGAGTCATCGGTGCTGATGCCGCAGTAGGCTTCCTGGAACAGTTTTCAGAGCCAGGGGCTGATCCGGTTACGCGCGACCAAATCCTGTACGCCGTCGAACTGCATATTGGTAAGCGCAGATCCGCACAAACCAACCCCTGGGCGCGTCCAGGGCCAACAAGTCACGACCGTCACACTCTCGAATTTGGTGAGCAGAAAATTTTTGCGCTCGAACCGAACATTTCGCGGGAAGAAGCTGAATCCAAGGCTGTCGCGGCCAAAATCGACGCATTCGGTCTGCTTTCGAAGCTCTTATATCGCCCCAAAATGGAACGGATCACTCTTGTATATGCGGAGACGCGATTCGAACCTTTCTGGCACGTGATCTGCCAGACGAGCCTGGACTACACGCGCGTCAGATCCGAAGAATTGCGATTCGATTCCCATATTCAGGAAGTCCGCATAGGAGAACGAATATTTCCCATTCAAAATGGGCACCTGCAGCTTTCAATTCCGGAGCACTGTATAGACGAGGTTCGTCGGGAAGTTTACATCGATGCCCAGACAGGCGCCAAGGGTGATTTTGCAAAACATGCTGCCGCGAATTGCCGTGAAATCAAGCAGACCGAAGAATTGATGATCGAGGATCTGATCGTAGTTCCGGCACAAATCAAGGCGTCATTGATCGTCAGAGACCTGCTCGCCGATATGTTCAAACCGATAAAAGCCACGGAAATAAACGCCGAGCGTATTATCCTGTCAAAATTGTCGCTGTGTTTTCGCCCTGTATACGCTTTCGAATTCCGCTGGGAAGACTATCAGCAGATCGCGGTTCTCGAGATCGACGGAATTACAGGAGCACTCGTCGCCGGAAAGGCTGTAAAACAAAAACTCAAAGAGATCTTCAATGAGGAAAACCTGTTCGAGATTGGAGGCGAAGCCATCGGAATGGTCGTTCCAGGCGGAAACCTTGCAATGAAGTTGGCAAAGGCCATGTTTAACAGTGGCTGACGCCAAACAGTTGTGTCATTTAGAGATATCTTCAGGGGCTTTATCGAAAATGCCCTTGCTTGTCTCTGAGAACGTCTTTGTTTCGTTTGTAAAAGATTCAGATTCTGTATCGATTTGAGTGACTATATCGGTAATCTTTTCCTGAATGTCTTTTTTCTGCTGCACAATTTCCAGATATTTTAACGTATCATCGATTTTGGCATGCAATTTGGAAAATGATGCCAGTTTCTCCTGCAATGTTTGGAACCTCTTCGTGAAAAACTCTTTGTTTTTTGCAATCCTGCCGGAAGCTTCATTTTTTAATTTATCATCTTGAATCGTTTTCACATGCTCTTCCGCAGATGAAAAAAGTTTTTCCGCTTCCGATGATATTTTATTCAGTTCAGAGATGACAGTCTTTGTCTTTTCCTTTGAATCAACCCATTTTGCTGAAGCAATTTCAAGACCATCTGAAACCTTGTCCGAGGTCTTTAAATCCAATAGTGCCTTCTTTCCTTCATCCAATGTAGATTTCAGTTCAATAGTGGTGCTGGAAAATGAGTCGATGTTTTCCTGGAAATCAATTTTCTTATCCAAAAAAGTTTCGTGTCTCGCATGAACACCAGCGGAGGCTACACCTATTATTTCCGGTATTCCATCGGGCACATCAGATTCAGGCCCGCCGTAAATTGGCGTGTTCATCATCATGAAAACAAACAGGGCGATCAGACTCATGATTGTTTTATTCATCGCGATCTCCATCAAAACAGTAATTTATTCTGATACTTCACTACTTATGCCCAAAATCAGTAATTTTGTCAACCATATCAATGATTTTGAATTAATGGAATTATGGATTACAATAACCCAATGAAAAAGCAAAATGCCATCAAGTGGTGGGCCATCGGGGGAGTATCACTCTTTTTCGCTCTTATTGAGGCACCTGTTTTTGCCCAACATAACCCTATACCCACTGGTCCTTTCGCCGTGCCTCTTTTCATCTGGATGATACTGACCGATAAAGTTTTTCATTCCCTGGGACACCCGTTGGCGGACATCCTGGCGGCAATAATAGTCCTCTCTCCTGTCTTTTTTGTTTTTTTCCTGGCGTGGGCGAACCCTGGTGGTTTTACTAGAAAAATTATCATTACCCTCTTCACATGTCTTTTGCTTATTGCGATAGTGTACTGGTTTCGAAACTCCAGGAGCGATAATGAGATTTTTGCGGAAAAGTTAAAGCTTGCTGAGCAGGGAGATGCCCGAAGCCAGTTCTACATCGGCACAAGATATCAAAATGGATATGCGGTCCCGAAAGATTACAAAGAAGCTATGAAATGGCTTCTGAAGTCAGCGGAGCAAGGTTATGTCGGCTCTCAGCAGTTCATCAGCCGAATATATGCTGATGGAAAAGGCGTTCCGGCTGACCGCGTCCAGGCATATACGTGGTCGTGCATAGCGGCTGCCAACCAGCCACAAACAGACAACAGAAACGGCATTCAGAGTGCCGTCGAGGTAAGCGCTCTGGAAGACGAGCGCGACATGCTTGCCAGCCAGCTGACACCGACACAACAGGAAGAAGGCCTGCGTAAGGCACGCGAATGGCATTCAAAACATCCGGATATACCCTGGGCGACACCACCGAAATAAATTTACGAATAAGGATCAGCATTACTAGTAGTCTCATAATTAAAGCGAATCGGAGACGTTGAAAAACCAGCATTTATGTGGGGTGAAAGTCGATATCCCGGTGGTAGGGTAATTTAACTGATGTGGCTATTATATATTTATTTATCTGTGTTCATCCGTGTCCATCTGTGGTTAAATTTGGTCGTCAGTTAAGAGAATGCACTACCAACATTCTTGTACAGAAGGGCGCTGTCACGATCTTCCTGAAGGAAGAACCAGAGAAAAAACCGATCCTTTCTCTGGAAAACTGACAACTGTGATCTCTCCCTGATGGAGATCGACGATATTCTTCACCAAAGCTAAACCCAGCCCAGTTCCGCCGGCCCTTTGAACGAAGTCGGAATCCACCCGGAAAAACTTGTTGAAAAGATGCTCTTTATCTTTTGCCGAAAGGCCGATTCCGTTATCTGTAAATTTCCAGATAACAGAGCCATTTCCCGATTCAACGGCAATCTCGATTTTGCCGCCAGTGGGAGTATACTTCGATGCATTGCTGAGAAGATTCAATCCTGCCTGCTTCAGCAAATCTCCATCTCCGATAATGGGCACGGGAATCTGCGGAAGATTAAGGCTCAACGCCTGATGGCTTTTTTCGATTTGCGCCCGCATCACCTCGGCAATATCTCTGGTGAGTCGCACAATATCGAATTCACCCAGCTTCAAAGGACGCCTTCCGGATTCAATGCGGGCAATATCCAGCAGGTCGTTGATCAGGCGGGTCAAGCGCTCGGCTTCATCATAGGTGATCCGCAAATACTCCTTTCGTGTCTCCGGGTCATCCACCTCTTCATCCAGAAGCATTTCCGTATAGGCTTTGATCGATGTAAGAGGTGTTCGAAGCTCATGAGACACCTGCGACACAAAATCGCTTTTCATGCGATCAATCTCCTTTTCTACGGTTATATCCCGAAGAACCGCTATGAATACGGAACCACCGCCCTCGATCCCGGGCTCCAGATCGTTCCGATTACAGGAACGAATATAAAGAGCCACGATTTTTCTATCGCCATCACCTAAGCCGCATGGCAAGTGAAAAAAACTCTTGAACTCGTCCAGTTCAGGATTCCATGGTTCAGGAAGAGGCGGCTGAAATTCAACTCCCACTGATTTCAAAAATACTGAAAAATCGCTTTCAGTAGTTATCGCGCCTAAAAGTTGGCGGCCTGCATGATTCGCATATAATAACCGTCCATCGCGGCCAAGAAGAAAAATTCCCTCCCGGGTAGATTCAATCAGGGTTTCGAAGCGACCTTTCTCCATCAACAGTTGGCGATTGGCAACATCGATACGACCGGTGAGCCTCTGTGCCATCAAATCAAGAGATGCGGCCAACTCTTCAATTTCAGCATCGCCCGTCTGTGAGGGAATGCGAACATCAAGTCTGCCATCCCGAATTTCTTTTGCCGCCAGACTGATTTCTCTAATCGGCCGGCTCAGGCGATCGCTGTATATAATACTCATGAAGGCAGCCATAAGCAGTGAAAGCACACAATAAATGAGTGTTTTAACCTGGTCATGAAAAAGTGAACTCCAGATCAGATCTGAAGGAATAGATACGAAAATCCGGCTTGCACAGAACGGGAGATGCCAGCTTTGAAGGATATATTTCCGCCCTTCCGGGGAACTGATCTCGAAATTTCGCATTTCGGTCAGATCCTCCTGATACGGGCGCTGCGTCGAGCTCGCCTCCTTGAGATCAGCCCAGATTGCGGAAACTCCCCAATTTCCTGATTCTATATTAAGAGCTTCCCAATCTATCTTTCCGGTTGTTCCACCATCCTGGCAACGTTCATATCCCGCAAGCGCCTTTTTCAACGTTCCAGGATAACCAGGAAAATACCATTTTGTCTGGTAATTACCGGTTTCTTGCTCATGATCAATATTGTCCTGCATCCATTTTCCCAAATCGAGAACAACAATAGCGCCGGAAATAATTCTTCCATTCTCATATCGGGGAATACGTATTTCCAGCTTTAGTTCCCATGGAGATAGAGCAATCATCATTTCATAAGGTTGCTTATGTCTGCCGAAAAAATCGATAAATTTTTTAAAACCCGTGTTACTGGAATCTCCACCCGATGCGTGCGCCAATCTCAGAGTCGAACTTCCCGTGTCTTGCGCCGAACTGACAACCAGAATCCCGTTTTCCCAGATAATATTAAGATCAGCCATTTCGCGTAGTTGTTGAAGAGCCTCTTCGAATGTCTTTTTGTACGCATGAAAAGTTACTTTCTTATTGGCTATTTCATGCCCCCTGAGTTCATAAGAAATACAAAATTTCTTCCGAAATACATCCATTAGAATATCGATAGGAACATCTATGAAATCGAAACTGCAAGTATCGGAAGCCCATTCCTGCCTGACTTCCGAAAAATCCGATATCGAGAACCCGAAAGAAGCGGCACGCGCCCGATATGCACTTTCAGAAGCGGCAGGGATTTCGATAACTCCCGAAGCGTTCAATGGAGCCCCGAGAAACTTTGGAAAATCTGTGCTCATCTTCTCGACTAATGACACATTCAGGCGCATCACATCACTCTCTATCATCGTTCGCGCAATCGGAAAAAAGGCATTATCAACTAACATTCTGGTCTGTTGCGCTAACGCCAGAGAAAGATAAAACATGGGAAGTGCCGCTGACACGAGACACACCACCAGTATGCGCCCGCGAATTCCCGAACCGGTCATTATTTTGTGCAAAATCAGGCCACAGAACAACGCTATAGTCAGAGGAATAAGAAGCCGCTTAACTCCTTCATATGAGCCACAATAATTTTCCATGGAAATAATCGTCTGCGTGGTGAGCCATAAAAAGGTGACCGGCGCGACCCAGATTCGATCGAATCTGAGAAAAACGAGTCCCAGAAAAATAAAATCAATGAAAAATCTTGCCAGCACCCATACAGATATAGCTTCCCGCAGGTTGAAGGAAGACGAGAATGCAGCGGGACCATTACCAAAACATGTCAGTGAAATTCGTGTCAAAATAACGACAATAAATATAATTCGCAGGATCTCACTAGCCCATGCAAATGCGGATTTCTTCGTGTCCATGCGTGCGAGTATATCACAGACAAAAACGAGGATGTAATAGTGTGTCGCTCACAGTAATTTGCAGGGCTTTTGTCGGATTAGGCGTATAGCTCCGTAATCTGGCGAGGTGTGAAATACCCTGTTTATTTGCCGTGAGCGATACTAATTGCCTACCTTTTTCGTAAGGCTATCCACATGCAGTCTTGACTATATTCACCTTTTTATTGTATTTCTAAGTGAACATGTTCACTTAAATGAAGGATATATGATAGAACGGACCATCAAGCCGGCATTGCTGAACTCTCTTTTCAAGGGAAAGGCCGTTGTTATCTACGGTGCGCGACAGGTTGGCAAAACCACATTGATGCGGGAGGTCGAACGCGCATATGCTGCCTCCTCGCTTTACCTCAATTGCGACGAACCTGATGTTCGACATGCTATGACCGAAAAAACTTCAACCGAACTTAAGGCATTGATCGGCAGAAATAAACTGGTATTGATCGACGAGGCACAAAGGGTAACCAATATTGGCATCACCCTCAAGCTGTTTGTCGATGCCATCCCCGAAACCCAGGTTATCGCAACCGGTTCATCCTCATTCGAGCTGTCCAACAAAATTGTTGAACCGCTTACCGGCCGCAAGATCGAATTCCATCTCCATCCCTTTTCGCTTGAGGAACTGAAACAGGTATATTCCCCTTTGGAGCTGGGGCGACTTCTGGAAACTCAATTGATTTTCGGCATGTACCCGGATGTGGTCAATTTTTCCGAGGCGGCAACGAACACCCTCCGCGAACTGACCCGCAGCTACCTTTACAAGGACATCCTTGCACATAATCGCATCAGACATTCGGATGTTCTGGAAAAACTCCTGCAGTCGCTGGCGCTCCAGATCGGAAGCGAGGTTTCCTATACCGAACTGGCCCAGCAAACCGGTGTGGACAAAGTGACCATTGAAAGCTATATCCGAATGCTTGAGCAAGCATTTGTTATCTTTCGATTACGCCCCTATAGCACGAATCAGCGCAACGAGCTGAAGAAGCTGCGCAAGATCTATTTCGTCGATACTGGCTTGCGCAACATGCTTATAAACAACCTTAATCCGCCTGACCTCCGATCCGATATGGGAAGTCTTTGGGAGAATTTTGTCATCAGTGAACGGTTGAAACATAATGAAAATCACGGCAGGTACCCAAACACTTGGTTCTGGCGCAGCCATCAGCAGCAGGAAATAGATTACCTTGAGGAAGCCGGGGGCGCATTGCACGGATGGGAGATAAAGTCGGGGAAAGGTCGCTTTCGCGTTCCGGCCGCCTTTGCAACGGCATATCCCGAGTGTCGGGTTTCACTTATAACCCGGGATAATCTGTCGGATTTCGTGATATCCGCAAGCTGAACAAATCTGATGAAGGTCACCACGTAGCAACATTTTTAATACAATGACCCCCTGCTGGCCGGCAAAGAGGGCCCTTCCGGCCATGTGGGCCGCCCCGCCTGCTTTCCCAGCGCCTGGGCCGTGGGTGCAACGGGCAGCAGCGACCGCCTGTCCTCTTTCAGCAGCATTGTTCCCCAGACTCCGCTGGCCAACCTGGGGGAGGGCTATAAAGCGGCCCTGGAAACCGAAGCAGCTCTAACCGGAGGCATCGGTCCGGTTTCCCCCCTGGCAGCCCCCATGGCTCATTATCTGGTTGAAAAAGCCGGGAGCCTGGATGACGGAGAATTCTCCGCGCTCAGAAACCGCTACTCCGGCGACATTCAAGTAAAAGACCTCCTGAACCAGATGTTTTTTGATGTATTCCTACCATCCTTCGCCGGTCACGTGCCACTGCTGGCAACCCAATACCCCCGCGCCCACAAATGCTGACCCAATATCGCTTTCGCAAAGCTGGAAATTCATTCAACATCTTTGTGTGAAGAAAGTGCGATCTTGACTTTGAAAATAGGCGATGCTATGTTCAACCCGAAAAAGGAATTTCCTATCGAGTTATGTGACAATGGTTTTTGGAGGTTATGTAATGACGAAGAGGCTCGTATTTTTTGTTTTATGCACAATTCTCGCTTTCTTTTTTTCCGCCCGTCTGGAGGCTGGGAGCTCTTCAGGAGAGGGGTTTGAAGAATTGACCAGCGCTGGGGATGGGTTTGTGGAAGGTCCGGTAGAAAAGAAACCATCCTGGAATTTATATGGATCGTACAAAACCTCTAAGGGGGGAAGTATCGACGTATATTTTTACGGCAGAAACTATGTCGGAGACTTAGCGGTTAAATTTAAAATCGTTAACAAAACTCAATTTGAAATTTTCGATGTAAAGTTTAATAAGTGTGACTTAAGCAGTAACGGAAAGTCCGCATTATCGGGCGCGTCCGGGTGGTCCTGGGACAACATTCTTCCAGAGGGAGAAAAGGAGTCGGTTGACGAAGATTTGCTGACTTTTAATGGGCCAGTTAAGCTGGGCTCCACTTGCGGAGTTCGTATCCACGACCCGGTACTGAAGTTCAAGTGGTCAAAGAATGGGCAACAAGGTTCGACTACTTCGACATCCAATTCGACGCTTCCCACCCCCTCCAACCTTGAGCAAACCTCCAATAATCAACAACGCCGGGCTCAAGAAGAACGCCAAGCGGCCGAGCGTCGTGCTCAAGAGGAAGCCCAAGCTCGCGAAAATGAGCGGCTTCGCCAGCAGAATGATCAACAACGCCAGGCCAACGAGCGTCGTGAACAAGAGGAACGCCAAGCTCGCGAAAATGGGCGGCTTCGCGCGGCTACCCAGGCTCTTGCTAATCAAGCCGGGGAAAATGCTCGAAGAACCACTGATGCGATTGATCAGGCCACTGATGGTCTCAAGCAGATGGTTGCAAAGGATTTTGCCCCTCCTCCCTCATCCGTTGAATTTGCAACCAACACTGGGGTTTATACCACTGAAAGTGGGGAAAAAGTTGACTGGATTTCAATTGTCACAGATGACAGAGAATCCTCTGGCGGAGATAGTGCAGATCGTTATTATGCTCTTAAGGAGTTCAAGGCGAAACTGGAAAAAGAAGGCTGGTCTCAGCTTACCGCCGACAATTACCCAGGTGATATTGGTTGTTTGGACTTTGAGGAAAAAGTGATTAAAGTACCACAATATCGTAATCGCTCTAATTGGTTCAGAGTTAGAGAAGGCACCCCGCCGGTACGTGAGGGAAGTCCTACTGTCACTTCAGCCAATGTAAACTCACCCGTGCAAACAGAGGTGGAAAGAAAACAACAAGAGGCCGCTCCAGCGACCCGGCAGAATAGCCAGGATGTCTCTGCCGAGCAGCCCGCCAAGCCTATTGAAACCGCTAATGCCGCCGGGTTTGAGACATATGTAGCCTGCGGAAAAGCGTGGTTGGTGGGCCGAAGCAACATAAATTGGGACGAAACTCAATCTTGGGCCAAAGGTCTAGGCGGGGGCTGGCGAACTCCGACAAAGGCTGAATTTAAAGAACTTTTTAAAGCGGTAGGGGAAGTAAAACCCTTTAGAAGTGGCTGGTTTTGGGCTGAATTAAAAAACCCCGACTCGGCGTGGTGTTTCGACTACCGCGATGGGACCTGGTGGCGGAACGATCGCAATCAACGGCATCAATCCATCCAAGCTGTTGCTGTGCGTGAAGCTGGTGGGCAGGAAGCGGCCAAGCAAAAAGCCAAGGATGAATCAACCGAAGCAGCACGACAAGCTGAACAAGCCAAAATAGTCTTTTCAGGCGACGGACGGAGTTTTTCCGCCTGCGATTTGGAGTGGCAGGCGGGACCCGACCGGGGAATGGATTACAAAACAGCCCAAGGCTGGATCAATAGTCTCGTGGGTGGATGGCAAACTCCGAAACCAGAACAGTTGGAATCATTATTCAATACTGGAATTAAGTTGCCTTTCAAGAGAGTAAATAACGTAACAATATGGTCAACGGTAAAGGACCCCAAGAATTTTTGGGCCTTCGACTTCAAAGAGGGTGTGCAATGCTATGGTCAAGGCGGTGATTCCGGTAGGAATCGGGCTTTGGCTGTACGCTCCCGATGACCAACTTCTTTTTAAGTTCGATGTTATTTCCTGAATCAGGTCTTCTAAAACTGATAACGCCGCGCTGAGCGGCTGGCGGGATGCGGAGATAAAGCTGAGCAATGACAAAGCAATGAGGACGTTGACCCCGCCAGTGTAGAGTAGAAAAACCAGACTGGTTCTGGCGCAGCCATCAGCAGCAGGAAATAGATTACCTTGAGGAAGCCGGGGGCGCATTGCACGGATGGGAGATCAAGTGGGAGAAAGGTCGCTTTCGCGTTCCGGCCGCCTTTGCAACGGCATATCCCGAGTGTCGGGTTTCACTTATAACCCGGGATAATCTGTTGGATTTCGTGATATCCGCAAGCTGAACAAATCTGATGAAGGTCTCCCCGTAACAACATTTTTAATACAATGACCCCCATTTTCGTTTATAGTATAATTGGTTCTAAATAATTGCCGGAAAGAACGAATTTCATTGGAGGTATTGTTGTGCGAAGATCTTCTTATTCAGGCTTGGCGGCGCTCGCCGCCGTTTTTATCGCTGTTTGCTGCTGGGGTTCGGAAAACCCTGCCGGCCGCTGGATCGTTAAATTCAAAACGGAGAAGTCCGCAGCGAACCACCCTTCCAGTCCGACGCAAGTCATTCAGGGCCTGCAGCTGGAGCTCGCCACGAACCTGGCCACCATGCGTTCCCAAGGATCTACCCTGAAACAGCCCGAACCGCTTTGGGTTGCCAATGCAGTTGCGATAACAGCTTCCGCCGAAGAAATCAAAAAGCTGGCCACCCTTCCGAATATCGAGTGCGTGTATCCGGTCCGCTACCGCCGATGGCTGAACGAAGACCACGCCCAGGATGTCTCCGCAACCGCCAATACCGTTCAATGGAGCATAAAAAAGGTTCGCGCCCCGGAAGTCTGGGACAAATTCAAAATTGACGGCAGCGGCGTGGTTGTCGGCCATATCGACAGCGGCGTCGACACTCACCACCCCCTGCTGGCCGGCAAAGTGTTGGCATTCAAGGATTTCACCCCTCATCCGTCGACCCAACTCACGGACGAAGAAGGTCACGGCACTCATACCGCCGGAACCATCTGTGGATTAGGCGGAGTCGGAATAGCTCCGGGCGCAAAGCTGATCGTTGGCAAGGTTTTTGATGCTGACGGCAGCGCGGACGACGAAACGGTTCTGCGAGCCATGCAATGGATAATGGACCCTGATGGCAACCCTGCCACGAACGACTTTCCCCGCGTCGTCAGCAACTCCTGGGGTGACACACCGGAAGACGAAACCGCTACAGACGCCAGGGTTCTTAACCAAGCGGTTCAGAACTGGGTTGCCATGGGTATGATTCCCGTTTTTTCGGCCGGCAATGATGGCCCTTCCGGTCATGTGGGCCGCCCCGCCTGCTTTCCCAGCGCCTGGGCCGTGGGTGCAACAGACAGCAGCGACCGCCTGTCCTCTTTCAGCAGCATCGGTCCCTCCCGCTGGAATGGAGTGTCGTATGTCAAACCCGACGTTTCGGCCCCGGGAAGCGGAGTCATCTCATGTAAAGCGGGAAGTACCGGCCTGGTCTCCATGGACGGCACTTCGATGGCATGCCCGCATGCGGCCGGTCTGGTCGCTTTAATGCTGCAGGCCAATCCCAAGCTGACCTTTGATGAAGTTCGCAAGAAAGCTGAAGCCACCGTCATCGACCTGGGAAATCCCGGCAAGGACAATAAGTTTGGCTCCGGAAGAATCGATTGTTTCGCATGCCTTTCCGCCATTGCTCCCCAGACTCCGCTGGCCAACCTGGTGGAAGGCTATAAAGCGGCCCTGGAAACCGAAGCAGCTCTCACCGGCGGCATCGGTCCGGTTTCCCCCCTGGCAGCCCCCATGGCTCATTATCTGGTTGAAAAAGCCGGGAGCCTTGATGAGGGAGAATTTTCCGCGCTCAGAAACCGCTACTCCGGCGACATTCGCGTTAAAGACCTCTTGAACCAGATGACGGCCACCCGAAACTTCGATTCCCTTCACAAGTAGTATCTGCAAAAGGGGCATCCGGCGTTGATCGTTGGATGCCCCTATGCTTTTTAGACTCTCTGTCATTTATACTAACATGATAGGAGATTTTGGGAATATATGCCGGTTATTACTGAAAATAAGTTCAGACAAAATTCAGCAATTATCGCTGAGCTTGCTGAAGCTTTTATGGGCAAATTTGTTTGATATGCATCAGCCATAACAAACTTCTCGCCGGGAATTGCCGAACAAAATTCCATCGTGTGTCCCGAATTAACAATGAATATAAACGATATCAGATGTGATGGTATCTATATTCTGGAGGTCAGCAGGTGAACCGATACTTCATGGGGATTGGAATTATTTTTTCAGTTTCTTGCGGCATATTTGTATTGCCACTCAAGGGACAAACCACAAATGTTCATGCTTCTTTTATAGCATCAACATCGGCGTCTAACTCAGATTCATCGGTTGTAGGACATCAGGCCGAAGAACTGTTTCAGGAGGCTCTCAAAGCCAAAAGGGAGGGAAATCTTGAAAAGGCCCTGGCACTTTTCGAAAGCTCTCTCAAAATGTCACCGAAAATTCTATCCCAAAATGATGAGGGCCTCATTCAGAAGTTGAAAAGCCGTCGGGAAGAGGAATTTGCGTTTTCTCCAGGAAATCCTGAATCAATCAACAAATTGAGATTTGTTTACACTATTTGTCTTGGGGAACCCAAAAGAATGCTTCCATTCCTGAAGAGGGCTCTGGCAGCCACGAATGAGCCCGTATATAAGAGGAGTCTTCAAGCGCAAATTGTCCGGATAGAACAGGAAATTTCACTGGACCTTGCAATGAAAAAAGATGAATCGGAAGCAATCAGATTGCGCGACGCAAAGGAAGCTGAGGTTCGCCAAACGCTTGAGGTGAAGCTTGCGTCAACAACCAGTAATGCAAATCAGAATGCCTCTGAGTCTGAAGATGAAAAGGATACGGCAAGTTCCACGGAGGATAAAACATCGGATGTCCTAAAAAAAAGAGGACCTGGAAATGGGCCCGGGAATCAGAGTAAGACAGGGAAAATATGGCCAGGTGATGAATCGGATATCAGCATGAGCGCCATCGAAAAATCGATAAATGAATGCGAATCGATAGAGAAATCACTGCGGCAGGAAATAATCGTATGTGAGAGAGAGTTGGACGCGGCCAGTGAAGAATATTCAAAGTCTCCAACAGAGGAAAATAAGAAAATAGTGGATCAAAAACGTGAAAAACATCAGAGCAAAATCAGTGAGTATGAGGCAGCGGGCCTCTACTCAGCCGCTTTCAGCAGAAAGAGGGACGGGGATCTTACGTCGGCCTTGAGCTGTTTTGAATTGGCTCTCGGATTTGACAGGATAAATATTCCCAAGAAGGATTTTGGTCTCATGCAAGGGCTAAAAGAACGTCGGAAAAATGATTTCCTGCTTACTCCAGCCGATCAGAAATCGTATGAGAAATTGAAATTTGTTTACCTGGATTGTCTGAAAGACTACAAAGGGATTATTCTATGCCTCAAGACAGCTCTGGAAGCCTCGAATGATACCGCAAACAAGGATCATCTCCGATCTGAGCTTTCCCTTTTGGAAGGCCGGCAAAAAGAAGTATTACATCGCGCTTTTAAATAACCTGCCTTCACGTGTGCCGTCGAGCACGCGTAACGTCGCGGCAAAGCGATCGTATATATTGCGCGAGCGTTTGGAGGTCAGTCGGAAAACCTCGTCGAGCCCCGGATCATCATGCATGGCTTCAAGTTTCCAGGCGAGCGCATGATGTCCTTCGAGAAATGGCTTCAAAAGCTTGTTCAACTTCAGACTCAGTCGCTGCCGCACATCCTCGCAAGACTTGCGGGTTTCGCGGGCGCGCATGGTCAAAGCGAGCATAAGATCAGTCAGCACTTCAGGACGCGCGGCGAGAAATTCTTCGACCTGATCAAGCGGAATGGATAACGCCGTAACCTGGGTCAAACACACGACATTCGCCGTTCGCACGGCCGGTGCAGGCATTACTCCCCTTTCAGCCGCAAGGTTCAGGAGAACCGCGATCTCGCCGATGATGCTTCCCGGGCGGGAGATCTGAATTCTCGCCCCACCATCAAGTCGGACCTCAACAATCCCTTCGCGCAGAATGTAAAGGCGGTCCCCGTAGCCTCCGGCCAGACATAGCGACGTTCCGGCATTGTATACGCGCACACCATCACGTATCGCAGATGATGGCATCACCGCACTCCCTATTGAAGCGCGACTATTCGTCCGTATCCGGCCGCCACCAAATTTTTCCTGTGTGACCATAGACACTGGCGCGGAGTTAATGACGCGTTCCGACAGTGTACACGAAGGATGCGACATAGCCTTGTCAATAAGCTCGTCAAGCGGAATCCCCTCGGAATATTCCGCAATTGCACGAATCGCCTCAATATAATCAGCTGCAGCGCCTGCAACCACACCATCGACAGCGTCCTCTTCGCGCAACAGGCGCGCATAATCGCCAAGAGCATCCCGAAGTTTTGCCGCGAGGGAAATGCAGGTCGCCAGGCCGCACCCCGGAAAGCGTTTAATGCTTTGGCGCATCGTGTCTGCATTGACGGGTATTGTCACCGCTTCGGCAGGATCAAGAGCGAAGACCGAGAAGTTATGAGGCTGTTGCAGAAGCACGTCGATCTCGCCAAACACCTGATCGGGATGCTCAAATATTTCTAGAAGTTCGGCATTCGCAAACAGGCTGTCCAGATCTCTCGACGTCGGAGCCGAATTGAAACGAACCTTCGCAAATCGCCCTTCGATCAGTCCGAAAAACTCCTGTCGAACCTGGCCCTGATGGAAAACCGGCTCACCTGGCGCAAACTTGATCATATACGTTCCTTCATATCAGTGGATTGCCACTAACATCTATCGGCTATCCACAGCTGGAAAACAACACTTTTCATGAGTATTCAAGCTGAATCCACGAAAATGAAGCCCCGCACCCAAAAATCGGATGGATACTTCCGGCTATCGCAGATATGGCGCCAGATCCATGCGGTTATTCTGCAGCATTTCGAATCTCACCAGTTCACGAATTCGTTTCTGAAGAGGTGCAAGCACAGCCTTTGCTTTGACTGTATCCGGGGCTGCTTTTATTGCGGACTCCACGTCATCAAGAGTATCTACGCAACCGGAGGACAAATCCGCTTTTGCGGCATCGATTACAGGTTCAAGGTCGGGAAGCTCCTTGCCGGAGGCCGCTGTTTCAACGAGAGCCCGGATAGCACGGCGGTCGGTCGCGGTCGCATGATGACTCGCGGAACTCGTATTGCCTCCTGAACGGGCAATGGCCGTCGCTGTAGCAACAACATTTTTTACAGACCAGACGAACGGCACAGCGGGCCACGCCTTGGAGGTATCGTCATTCCACGACTCAGGACCCCGATTGCAGACTATAAGCCAGAGCGTATCGTGAGCATTAGAGGGAACAGCCAGCACGGCCTCGCATGCATTTTCCAAAACCACGCCTGCAGGAGACACCTTCAACCAGTTAACAACGGGTCTGGACTTCCCGGATCGATCGATGAAAGCCACGGCGACGTCAAACGCATTTGAACCGGCCGCATCGCGAAATGTCTTTCCCCTGAAAGAAATTCCGACACGCTGTACATTTTTCGCAATTTTACATTCAAACGCTTTTGTAGACCACATCTTAACCCGGTCTTTGCCGGAAGTTTCAGTGACAGTGCCCTCAACTCGCTCGGGCTTGACAGGGTTTTCACGAACACTTTCGAGCTTCTTTGCAAGAACCACATTGAACCCGTATGGCTCGGCATCACCGTGAAACGATGTATTCAAAAATGTCGCCGCACAGAAATTCCGGAAAAATTCAGCAAACGGAGTCTTTATCCCCTGCTTTTCGAGAGCCTCAGTTACTCCGGCGACGCCCTGCTTTTTCGAATCCACAATCGCACGAACCAGCGCTCTGCGCCCTTCTTCATTACCGGCGCCATGAGAAACGAGATAATCGATAAACAGGAAAGCATTGCCATAATTCGACCACTCGCTCGTATCCTTCCAGTCGAGGAGACAGCGATCGGGATTCTTGAGGTAGTATGAAATCGTAAACGGCAATTGATCATACAGGCTTGAGGCGAATTCCGCACAACCTTCGTCTACCCAGCAAAGTTCTTTCGGGTCATGGTTCCAGTGGATCAAATGCTGAAATTCATGCGCAACGAGAGCACCCATGAAATCATCCATGTCGGACATACGTTCAATGGCCAGATATAACATCTCGCGCTCATTACTCGTCTTACACTTTTCTTTTGTATACTCGTCCTCGGCATTGAAGTAGCCATCAGCAGCCTCGAGCCCCCCAACGAGAAACAACGTAATGCGCTTGTCTCCGTCGACTCCTGGAGTCCATTCTGAGCCGAAGTAACTGGTGTTCGTCGGATAAGTGCGATTGTCGAACCATGAAACCACCTTATCGAGTTTTTCGTCCTCAATACTTCTGCCCTTTTCCACGAAAACGTAACAATGTGTTCCGATGCGGCGTAGAACAGCCTTCACAGGAGTTTCATCATCCGCCGTTTTGGGCGTAAAGAAAGTGACTTCATCCCCGACCTGGGGCGGCTTTACATCAACATAGGCAACGATGCCGCGAATACGCTGATCAGCTTCGGAGCGGGTTTCCCGGCCATACTGCTCAGCCAGCCTCTTCGCACGCTCTTTCAACAGGTGGGTTCCGTCACGCCACTCGCCGGCTTCGGCCGAAATCGGACAGAAAGCGAAAAACAACACCACCGCCAAAACTGCCATACATAAGCGAAATGACATTTGCTCAGTCGAGGTTGGACAGTTTGCCGCAGGGGCACGATGCATCATGCCCGAAATGACATTCAATTCGCGTTTATGTAAAACAGCTTTTGCAGCTTTTCGCATGCGTTCTGCCCCCTGTTCCGGAAAATAAACCAAAGAATCTCCCCACTGGAAGATACTATTCTATTCTACGAATTTTTTCATCTTCCCGGAACCTCCCGGATGGCAAACGCATAATAACTCAGGAATGGTCTATAACACGGCTCTCGACACAACGAAGTGCCCGCAAGGGCGAAACTATGATAAGGTAGGGCGTGACCGCCGGGCACGCCGAAGCGCAAAGTGGCGCGCCCAGCGGTCGCGCCTTACCACAGAACTTTTGATGCGTTTGCCCCGGAACTCCCGGATGGTGTAGTTTTACACAGGTCATCCAGATGACCAAAGAAGGCATGAATTTCGTCGGCTGTATTATAAAAGTGAGGGGAAATCCTCATCACGCCCTGTCTTGCCACAACCTGCACTCCCCGCCCGGCAAGCGTCTCAACCAAAACGGCCGAATCATACCCGGGCATGATGAACGAAACGATGCCGGACCGCTTCGAAGTGTCGGGAGTAACAATCCGGAACCCACGCCGCAAGGCTTCCTCTAACGCCAAAGTCGCGTTGGCTCCAACCCGTTCAGCAATGGCAACTTCACCAAAACGGTCAAAAAATGCAAGCGAAGCATTGAGAGTATACAAACCAAAGGCTGAACAGTTCCCGGTCTCGAGACGCAGCGCTCCGGGTTTCGGCTCACAACTGCGGTCAAAAAAATCCATCCAGTTCACCACTCCCTGCCATCCGACGTTGGATGGACGAAGTCTCTCGGCAAGACCACTCCGGCAGAAGATAAAACCCAGCCCTTCTCCTGCCATGAGCCATTTGTGGCTCCCGCAAGCGGCAAAATCGACGGGTATCCCGGAAAGATCCAGTGGGAGAGCTCCAAGATGCTGGGTGACATCAACGCAAAAAAGAATTCCGCGCGAACGACAGAATGCACCTATCTCGGAAAGATCAGCGACGAACCCATTGAAAAACTGAACCGAACTGATGGAAATCACTCGAGTGCGCGCATCAACCGCTGCACTCAGCACCTCGACGTCGATCCGGCCGTTGCGCGGCTCAACGAAACGGGTTTCCACGCCGCGATGTTTCAAACCGATCCATGGGTGTACATTCGCGGGAAACTCTATCGAGGGCAGGACAAGGTTGTCACCTTCGCGCCAATCCAGGCCATAGGCAAGCAGGCTCAGGCCTTCAGAGGTATTGCGGGTAAAGGCGATCTCATCAGAGCGTACGCGAAGACGACGTGCAAGACTCCCGCGCAAATCGTCCATCAGTGGCCCGGTTTGTTTCCAGTGGGCTTCGCCACCGTTAGATATGCGATGCAGATAGCATTCAGCGGCTTCGACGACCGGAGTGGGCAATGGCCCCACTGAAGCGTGGTTCAGATAAATCCAGGAACGGGTAACCGGAAACAGAGAGCGGCGTTCTTCTTCTGAAAACACTTAACCCAACCTCCTGCCAGTGCGGCATCAACCTGAATCGGCAAGCGCGATTGGAAAGAGGATACCACACGATCACGGTAAATTTGTTCGCCCGGCTGAAGACGGTCTGTTCACGGAGTGAGTATATGTATAAAAATCATAGGACGTGATTTTCAAAAGTTGTCCCGATGTGGCATTATCCGCAATGATAAGATCCACGATTTCCGCGATTCCTTTTTTTCGGGGCATTTACACCCTAAACTATTGAAAGGAATTTCTCTCATCTATTATTGACACAGAGGGATTCACTGACCACTGCGAACGTCACGGACAACACGAAAACCATAACTTCGACTGCGGGAAAACGGATAAGTCCAGTATGGTGACGATCCCTTTGTCGATGGCGATATGCAGAACGGTCTCGCGGGTTACCTTTTTAAGCGGAGTGGGATCGAATGAGGTGTAATAATCAACTATGGACGGTCGCCAAATCGTGATGCAACCAACGATGGTCAGCCCCGTATCGGGAGGCGCGGAGATGGACCTTTAGACTGGAAGGCTGCTTGGTCAGGCACCCTTCCCAGAGGATCTTCCTCGACATTTTCAAACAGCTCCTGTATTTCGCGATCGCCGTAGCATTTGTATAATGGTCTCGTTAATGCGTATGCTGCCCCAAAGGAAAAAGGGAACCGTTATTGGAGATGAAGCACTTTTTATATTTGCTATCAGCCCGATAAGACCGCCCTGACTTCTATTGTTCCGGCGGGAACAGGTTCGATTGAAACCCCAAATGTAATTGGACTCTCTTTTTGACTTGCATCGAACGTTGTGAGCTCTTCGAAAGGCAAAAGCAGTCTATAAACCTCCTGGCTGCCGAGCTTCTTTTCTACCGCTACCTGGACGATGATTCCCTTGACCGGCCATTCCGGGCGATGCAGGTCGGGGATGTCTATCGTGTCGCCCATCCGGCCTTTCCAGACAAAGGTCTTTACCCTCGTCGCGGTCGACATGATGCGAAAGATTTCAGAAAAATCAATTCCTACAACCTCGCTCGATATCAGTTCCATACTTCGCTCCTTATCGTTTTATCTGTTTCAGATGGATCTACTCTTTTCCGATATCTTATTCCTGGTTTCCGATTTCTGAACGGGATTGCCAAACCAATCATGAATCATATTGCTTCAGCATTTCCGTGTCTTGTGCGATTTCATCCGGGTCTGGAATAATTTCGGTAATGTCGCCCGGAGACATCAAGGTCTCGCGGACTGATTTGATCAGCTCGAGCCATGAATTCTTTATCCATGAGCCATCGAGATCATGTGAATCCGTGATCGTCGAAACAGTCCAGTCAGCTTGCTTGAGTGACTCGGCCATGTGCGCCCGGGCCGATTCGTTCTGAGAGTGAAGTATTACCGGACATACCGGTCTCATGCGCCTCATGAATTCTACGACCGCACAGCCGCAATCGAGGCTGATCACACCGCATGACCGCTTAATTTCGGAAAGATCGTGATCCAGTGAAATGAGCCAGATACGGGAAGCCGGGAACACGAGTTCCCGGAGAAACTCCATGGGGTCGGCGCAGATATTGAATTCAAAACCTTCGGCTTCAAGCATGACTTGAAACAGCTTCCTGCGGCTGGGATCGTCTTCCAGAATAAGAATTCGCATCTGGCTAACTCCTTTCTGACTTTTTAGCGCTGACCATCTCGATCAATTCCGATCGATGAATGAAATTTATTTCAGGACACCTTTTAACATTATTCCTGCTATCATAATAAAAAGGAAGAACGGGTATAGGCAGAGAGCTATCATGGCTGTATGCACGACTATATACATCCACAAAAGTATTCCGGCGATTCGGCATAATTGAAAACACATCAATAAAATGAACTGGATAAAATTGACCATATATATTCACTCCATCTTCAATCAATTTATGTATCGCTGTGCAGATCTCCTTCTCACTTGCAATTTTCGATTGCATAAAAAAGCTGGTCGGTCATGAAACGCACTCCGGATGCCAGATTGGTCTGCATCCGTCGTCTTCGCTGTTAGGATCGGTCTCCAGCCGGCCTGTAGCCTTGCCGGGGTAGGTATCACCCGGATGAACCAGGATACTTACTGTATAAAAGCATGCGTCGATATGCTCTCTGATATCGTCTGTTTGCCGCATTATTCTGGCATACATCATAATGTAATTCCGTGAGAAGATCGCGCTCACGCTGACGTCACGGTTTGAGAACATAAAATCGAAACCTTTTCCAATAGGCTTCATAACTCCCTCTTCGAAAGCATTACTCAGCAGATCGGTCATCTGCAGAAGAAGTTCGTTCGCTGTTTTGAATGTAATGTCACAGCTGACCAGAATTGTCTTTTCATTCATCGACTCGCGGCCTCTACTCCCGCCTACTTCAAATCTTGATTCAGGATTCACTGATTTAAGAAAGGCGACCGCATGGAGATGGTTCAAAAATAATACTGACAAATTACATAATCACAAAGTTCCTCTGATCGCCGAACCCAGAGACTGGGTATTGTATTGCCGCTTAATCCGATGTGAAGCTGTTATCAACTCAAAAGTGACGGCAAGACCCGATCGAGCTAGAGATGCTTCAGAAACATGGCTGCTAAATCTGTCCAGGAGCCACATCAATGGGCAGATGCGTAATTATCGGTGATCTTTTCTCAAGGGTGATTTGTTACGAAAGAAATGTGCTACTATAATGCCCGGATCCTCAGAAAAATGGCCGGGAACCTGATCGCCCTCGACATTAACATATTTCATCAGGAGAAATAAATGCTCCAGGTAGTCGTCCTGGTTCGTGATAATCACCTTCGTTTTTTTCTAAAAGCGGGTTCCGGTTTGTTCGATAGCCTGCCAATAAAGGGGGAGTCCAGCTGGGATCTTGGACAACCCGATCCCCTGAGTCATATTGCACGCGCCATCGAATACATCAATTTCAATGTTTCTTCGGACTGCAATTTCTTCGTTCTCTGGTGGGATGGGCAGGCGACTCTCTGGAAAAACTACGTTGAAGAGGCTCTTATAAATAAAGAGGTTCTTTATTTCGACCTCACCAATGTAATTGAAATCATCGCTTCCGGTCTTCGACTCAACGATTCGATACCAGCTCTCCGGTTCGCGATCGACAATGAGTATTTCGAAGCACGATGGACATTGACTAACGCAGGAAAGACTTTCTTCTACCATCGTCTCGCGGAAGAAAAGGTTCGTGACACAATCGAATTCAGACTCGGCCTTGAAAAGGCTTTTTCGATAATCTGTTCCGGGGATGATGTTCAAAAAACTCTGGAATTCTGTAAGCATTCTCCATGCGCACATCTGCCTTCGGCATCTCCAACCATCACTGACCGTCCATCCGGAAATGAAACCGCCCCGCTCACTCCACCGCCATCCGCAACCTGTCGCTTCCGGATCGAGGCATCGAATACCCAAAGTCGTTCCCCTCAATCTATCGCCGGAGTGGTAATGTCCCCGCATCGCACAGTCATGGTCGGACGGGCTTCCCGCACTCAGGGCACTCCTGATATCGATCTGGAAGCCCTGTTCGATGATCCGGTGTCGGCCAGATGTTTCTCCCGAAGGGAAATGGAATTCTTCCTCAAAGACGGAAAGGTTATCGCAAAACACACCGGGAAACAACCGCCGCTCCTCCAGAGAAAAAGCGGCACTTCCCAACTGCCGATGAGAGAGGTCGAGTATCTTGAACCTGGCGACCGGATCATCCTTCAGGACAAGGTAATCATCACGATTTCTGAATCCTCACAGGAGTAACAGGACTAATGTGCGCCAAAAGAAATACAAGCTTTTCAACAATAGATTTCGGCAAGGGATATCCCTTCAATCCGTCATTTTCCGGCCCGAATAAGAACTCCGCATCGCGCAGTCTTCCCCGGTTCTTTCGAATCACTTCCCTGCGATACGACGAGGAGGCCCCCCGACTCGAGGCTTTCGAAAACGTCCTGGGGGCTTTTACAGATCCAGCCTTCCACCTCGTCTACGTTTTATCAGGAAGTAACGATGGCGTTACCGCCGATTTTGGCGCGGCACCTAATTACGAAATACCGCGGCCGGAGCGACTGCCGACAGATGCGATAGACATCGTGGAACATGCTCTGCACGGGAACTTCCCGGGCTCTCTAACCGAACGGTTACCCCTTCTTAGCCCGAATCAGCCATCACATCCACATCTGTCAGACCATCGGCGGGCGGCCGTCATAACAGGAATTCCAACCATGTATGGAGATCAGGAGCAGGCCCAATTTCAGGGAATGGACCGTCTGATCAACAGCATGCGTGGAGAAAACTGGTCTCTGGTCGTAATCGCACGCCCGATTCCAGGCGACGAGGTCTGGAAGCACCTGCAGAAACTTTTCGACCTGCAAACCAGCCTTTCTTGCGAAGTATCGCATCAGGTACAAACCCAGTCTTCCGATACGGAGGTCAGCGGAACAAGTTCGGAGGATGCCAACAGTTCATCTGATTCTAAAGGTGTAACCCACACGACAACAACGTCAAAACCCGGGAGCGATGTTTCAAACGCAGTATCCAAGTCAGAAAGCACTTCAAGCTCTAAATCAGCGAGGAACAGCAATCAGACGACCAACAGTTATGCGACTACAAAGACCAGCACGAGTGAGACACGGGAACAACAGGTCGCAGACCTTTCAGAATTCATCGAGAAGCAGCAGATTCCCCGCCTGAAAAAGGGTATTACAACCGGAATGTTTTTGACAACCGTAGTCGCCCTAGCAGATGACAATGCGTCGCTTCGCCGCCTGACTGATTGTCTCCAATCCTATTTTCAATCCAATTCATCCTCCTACTCTCATCTTCGTGCGACATTTCTTACGCAGGATCGCGGGGAAATCATGAATACTCTGCTTCAATCCTTCCAGTTTTTGCGATCGCCCCTGAACGGTGACCCGATATTCCCTCTCATACTCGGTCATCCCGGTATTCAGGATGAAGTCTATTTTGGAACCATTCTGACCGCCCAGGAATTGTGCCTGCTCGCAGGGCTTCCCCAACGCGAGGTGGCCGGCATAGAGGTCGCCCCGGGAGTTGATTTCGGTCTCAACATCCCCGTTCCCGAAAAGGGGGGAATCTCTCTCGGTCATCTTCTTCATCGCGGGCATCCGCTTCTCCGAAGACCGTTTTGCCTGGCGGCGGAAACTCTCTGCAAACACGTCTTCGTGGCAGGAGCCACGGGTTATGGGAAAACGACGACCTGTCATCGTTTGTTGAAAGAGTCGGGACTGCCGTTCCTTGTCATCGAACCGGCCAAAACCGAGTACAGAGAGCTCCTGTCATATTGGCCGGATCTTCTGGTATTCACCCTTGGAAACGAACGCCTCGCCCCATTTCGATTCAATCCGTTCGAATTGCTGCCCGGTGAGGAATTGGGGCCGCATATCGATCTCCTGAAGACGGCGTTTACTGCGGCTTTTCCCATGGAGGCGGCGATGCCCCAGCTTCTGGAAGAAGCCATCTATGAAACTTATATCGCAGCAGGCTGGGACATTCACCGGGGAATCAATCTTTACTGCGATGATCCATGTAACGACGCGGACGGCGCCTTTTGGCCAACATTGAGCGATCTTCTTTCAGCCATTTCTCAGGTAGTCAGAAAGAAGAAGTTCGACCAGCGTCTGGCGCAGGATTACGAGGGTTCCCTTCGTGCCCGCCTGGTCGGATTCACAGTCGGAGCCAAGGGGCGAATGCTCAACACTCGTCAATCATTCGATTTCAATGCCTTTCTCGACCGAAGGGTTGTCTTTGAAATGGAGGACCTTCCTGATCCTCAGGACAAATCATTTCTTATGGGTCTTTTGCTCATCCGGCTCCGCACAGCTTTGCGTCTCCGTCATGCGAAAGACAGGAATTACCGGCACCTTACCCTCATCGAAGAAGCGCACCGGCTCATGGAGCGACCAGAACCCGGCAGCGGCGGATCTCGCAGGCATGCCATTGTCACTTTTACCGATCTTCTGGCCGAGATCAGGCAGTATGGGGAAGGGTTGATCATTGTCGACCAGATCCCCGGCAAACTGGCCCCGGAAGTGATGAAGAATACCTCGACGAAAATCATACACCGACTCCTGGCGCAGGATGACAAAGAGGCAATCGGGGCGTCCATGGCGTTACGCCCGGAACAAGCCAACTTTCTTTCCCATCTCCGGGTCGGCGAGGCAATAGCCTTTTCCGAAGCCTGGCCTGCTCCGGCATTCGTTAAGATCGCCCACGAAGCACCAACAGGTTCTCAGTCGCCGGTTACCGAAGAAAAGATCCGCACCCTGGGAAATCACCAGTTTTCCAAGTGGTGTTCCAGGCTGACCAACAACCTCAATAACATCTTTGGACGTGATGAAAATGCAAAGCACCGCCTTCGGGAGCATCTGGACTCTCTCCTGGACAGCATTCCAAGAGTAACGGCGTCTCAGAAGCTCACGCGGGAAGAGCCCGGTTGGCGGAAATCCTTCCTGCACCTCGGGGCTGCTGCGGGGGTAATCCCCGCGAGTCCCGATGATCCGGGGCGCCGGAACATATGCCGGTTTCTGGCAACAGAAATCCTGAACCGGATTCCACGCGCCAACTTTATAAGTCTTGTAGAAGGGAACGCCATCGAAGAAACTCTCATAAATCTGGCGGAACTTTGGGATGTCGTATGGGAGGCTAACCCTGAGAGGTTTGCTGCATGGATCGCAATAGATTCCAACAGACAGACCTGGTCGGAACATCTGCAAAAATCCGGGCGAACGTAAACACTTGATAATGGAGGGGGAATATTTATGATTTTTGCTTTGCTTGCGGGAATCGTTGAAGCGGTTGTCATGGTGGCGGAGGTGGTCGTCGCGGTTTGCACTGCGATAGAGGCTGTTGCAAGAATCCAGAAATTCCTGAATCCGGATGAAGATTCGGTCAGCCTGGGGGGCCGGTTATGCGAGGCCGATGCCAGGGGAATCAAACGGGAGGAATTCGACACCCAGCGTGAATACATGGATGCCGTTCGCCAATTGAAAGTCGATCAGAAGGCCCTTGAAAAGTTCGACGATAAGGCCAGGCGACTCCGATTTCTTCAGGAATACCAGAATTTTCTCAATGAAAATCCCGGGGCTGATTCTTCTCCGTTCCGGTTTGTAATGCGTGAAGCCAAAGGAGCGGAAATAGGCCGTGAGGCGGGTCTGCTTCACGAAAACTCTGATTGGCTCCGTGTCTATGCCGAAGTTTTCAACTCACGCGAAATCGATCTCGAAAAAGTAAGTGACTATCTGGAAGGAAGACTGCCCTTTGAAGAGGTAAAACAAGTCGATGAAGCAATTCGCGAAGCTGAGCGTCGGCTATCACCGGAAAAAACCGATGATGAAATTCGCTCATTTGTGGAGAACCTCAAGCAGAAACGACGATCATGAATCAGACGACCTAATAATGATTCATTGAATTGCACGATGAATATTCTTCTTACGACGCTCGGCGGCTCATGGGCCATTGTGCCGGAACTGGTGGGTTTCACTAATCCGGAGCTGGTAAACACATACAAAAATCATCCCGAATCAGGAAGCATCGAATCGGCCAGGAGGGAGGCCGATATACGGTCTGTCGATGAGGTTTGGGTGGTCACGACCGACGGAGCGGTCAGCAGAAAAGCCCTTGCGGATTTGCGGGAGTGTTGGGAAATGATGCCGGCTTCGCGGCCTCATATTCGCGCCTGGACCTGCAAAGGAATCGATGAAATGCGCAACTCCGCGGATTTTAAAGAAATGCAGGAATTGATCTTTCTGGTTATCCTTCACGCCTCCGCAGCCGTCGACACCGGACAGCTGATTCTTTCTCTTGCCGGTGGCAGAAAAACCATGAGCGCTGACCTGCAACGCGGTGCCTCGGTTTTCGGACACCACGCGCTTCTTCATGTTGCCGAAACCGGCAATGCTTCTTCGGTGAGTCTTCGCAACCCGGCCGCGGCAATCTTCTCCAGTCCTTTGCCTGAAGATGTCGCCATTGGGATTCTTCCTCTCGTCGCGGCTGGAAAAATGAATCGCAGTGCCCTGCTTGATATGCCCGGGGAAAGAAGTGGGAAAAAAGTCGACACACAGCGCTTCCCTCTTCCTGTAGCCCGGCCCAACGATGTTCCGATGCAGGTAGCCGTTTCAACGGATCTGGCAAAGGTAATTGACGAGAGGCTTCGGCGGGCTCACCACCTTTTGTTCCATTATGGCCGCTCTCTGAGCGACAGTGAAGAATCTTCGACGTTTCGTGCTCTTTACGTTCTCCCGCCGGAACAGATCGAGTTTCTGAAGACAAAACGATTCGGCTGCGACCCTGCGAAAGCTGGGGAAGAACTGGCTTTTCTTCGCCGCCTCCCCAAGACCGATCTTCATTGCCATCTCGGCGGGGTCCTGGATGCGAAGGGTCTGATCGAAGTAGCCATTTCAATGGAGCAGGATTTCGCCCCGTATCGGACGATAGTCGAAAACAGTCTTAAACCATGGTTCGGTTCTGCGACTGATCTTTTCCGATTACGGGAAGAGATGTCGGCAAAATTCGGCGCTACACGATTTCTTCAAGGTTTTCGCGAAAATATGGCGCAATCATCTGCCGGAAGGGGGATTCCGGTCTGGGCCTGGACCGTTGGCATTATCAGATTTTTCGACGGAATGGAGGAAAATCTCGATCGGCTGATATTCGGCGAATATCTGAATGAAGAAAAATTCGTACAAGTGCCATTCGATGCTTATGAAGGCTTCGGTGATCTCCAGGGGAGCGCACTGCTCCAGACAGAGTCGGCCATTCGTCAGACATGCCGAAATCTTCTGCAAAAAGCTGTTGTCGAAAATGTTCGTTATCTGGAAATCCGTTGTTCACCGGTCAATTACACGCGGGGAGGTCTTTCCGACAGGCGCGTGCTTGAAATCATCCGGGAAGAACTTGCGCGCCGGCGAAGCGAGGTTGATACATCCCTGATTCTTATAGCAAGCCGTCATGGAAGGATGAGTGATGTGTGGCGTCACATTGAATTGGCGCTTGAGTTGATTCACTCATCATTGGCGGACGAATCGCCACTGGCAGGTTTTGATCTCGCGGGATCGGAAAAAATGAAAGAGCCCGGACGACTCAGAGAGGCTTTCCTTCCGATCATGGAGAAATGTCTGCATCTCACGGTTCATGCCGGAGAGACAGACAGCGTAAAAAGGATATGGGACGCGGTATATCACCTGAGTGCCGAGAGAATCGGACACGGTCTGAATCTTCTCGATGACGTAACTCTGCTCGAACACCTGCTCGACCGCAGGATCGCGGTGGAAATGTGTCCGTCGAGCAATCTCCAGATTGTCGGTTTTCGCGATACCTTTCTTCCATGTACTGATCAAAGACCTCTCTACCCGTTGCAGGCCTATCTTGAAAGGGGCCTGAGAGCTACTGTGAATACTGACAATCCAGGTATATCCCGCACGGGATCGACCCTCGAACTGCACCGGGCCGCGCGCCTTTCGCAAAATGGTCTTTCCCTCTGGCAGATCCTGAAGATTATTCAGAATGGCTTTAAAGCCTCTTTCGCTCCATATTCTCTGCGCCGCCGCCTGCTTCTTAAGGCGGAAAGAGAAATGAGTATCATTATTGAAGAGGCATTTTGAGATATGAGCTCCACTCATGATCTGGTTTTGTGCATAAAGCGAACTGATCTTCCCGAAGACTGGTTACCCCGTCGGGGTGGACAAAGACTGGATGAAAGAGCTTTTCATGAACGAATCATGGATACTCCTTCCCACTTTATTGACCGTTCTGAAGCCGAGAAGAACAAGGATTTCAAGCAGATTATTCCATACGGTCTTTTGTTATCACCCTCTGGAGAAATTGCATGGTATTCGAGGCAGGGAAGGGAAAAGCGGCTTTCAGGGCTTCGCTCTATCGGGATTGGCGGTCACGTGGATCGTGAGGACGACAGGCGGGATTCCCCTTCTATGCCTTTGTTGGATGTGCTTCGAACTGGATTGAACCGGGAGTTATCCGAAGAGCTGGACGGTTTCATTCCTGAATCGCCACCTTCCCTGTTGGGGATAATAAACGAAGATGAAACGTCTGTTGGCAACGTGCATTTCGGAGTTGTATTTTCCTTATTCTGCCGGACGCCGAAATCGATTCGACCGGGGAAAGAAGTTGGGATGCTTTCCTGGTGTGATTTAAAGACATTGCAGACTCAGGAGAATAGGAATCGGTTTGAGACCTGGTCTTTGCTTGCCCTTGATCTACTTTGTCGTTCGTCATGAGGGGGATCTCCCGAGATTCCATTCCCAGTTCTGGTTCCGATTTGAGCGGTAACTTTTGACCACCCGGCTTTTTCCATGGGGGTCGGAGGATCGGAAAGGGAGACACGCAGAGGACGCCCAAGAAGGTCAATTGTGCTTAGCTTCATGCATATCAGGGCGAGTTGCCAAAAGTCTTATCTTAACGTTGCCTTCCGCTATCCGGGGAATTCGCGACCGTAACCAAATCACATGCGTCAAGAAATAATCGCAGAGAAGCTGGCATTAGATACGGTCTGCATCGACAAATTCATCAAGCTGTTTTTTTGTGTAAAGGCGGCATTTTTTTCCTCTGCGACGGACAATGTTTTTTTAATGTGACGCATAGTTGCTAAGATCAGCCTGAATAACAGAAAATGACATTGATTTGAAGCGGATCCTGCATCAAGTTTTCATCATTTTAGCATCTGTACGTATCATTGTGTTTTTTCGAATGCTTCGGCAAAACTTGTTTCCTCAACCCCTTTTTGTCTGGTGACGATCCTGACAAAGCGGCAAGTCGCAATCCCCGTTTCAGTGGGGTTGAAGGTTTGAGAAAAAAGGAGAAACCAAAATGAACAAATCATTCGCGTCGCAATCCCCGTTTCAGTGGGGTTGAAGGTTTGAGATCTGATATCCAACATGTTTACAATGTTCTTTCCCTTGTCGCAATCCCCGTTTCAGTGGGGTTGAAGGTTTGAGGCCAACCTCTGATCCACACTTTCCAGAGAGTCTGGACCACTCCGAAAACCCCGTTTCAGGGGGGGTGAGGGTTTGAGGGAGGGCGCCACAGCCCCACTAACAGGAATGCCGCAAGACGGGGAGAACCCCCGTTACGGGGGGGTGGGAGGTGTGTGTGGGGGCGTGCAGGAAACAGCTGGCACGTCA
>JADFYG010000036.1:63323-63768 GCA_015233155.1 Candidatus Rifleibacteriota bacterium | reverse complement strand
GCTAGTCTGAAGTCGCAGATATGACTGAGGGAGGTGTGCCAATGACCGGATTTGAATTGTATCATCTATATATAGGCTGCCTCGTGTTCGGGGTAGGTTATGCTGTGGTAGTTGCTATGTTGGGTGCCGTTGGCGGACACGACGGTGGCGGGGGGCATGACTTCGGGGTGCATCACGCGGATAGTGGCGGTGATGCCGGGCACGTCTCAGGAGGTCCTGGTGCCGCTTCTGATCCTGGCATGTCGATGTTCAGTCCGCTCATGATGGCAACGTTCGCTACGGTTTTCGGCGGGCTCGGACTGATCACTCTCGGGTTGTTCGGCACGTTGAGGATTGTTCCGGCTTCAGTAGCAAGCATAGTCAGCTTGCTCATAGCGATTTCTCTGGCATTCGTACTTTCGAGCTATTTCTCGTTTTTTCTTGTAAGGGTATTTGTGAAAACTGA
>JADFYG010000036.1:0-63188 GCA_015233155.1 Candidatus Rifleibacteriota bacterium | reverse complement strand
ACGGCGGAAGCCGCCAGACTAATATGGCACGTCTTGTCGATGGAGCTTCACCAGTGAAGCGTGGCGCAACGGTAGAGATCGTATCGATGAGTGATAATGTTATCTGGGTAAAGCCCTCGGAAGAAGACCCAAAGAGCTAGATGCATGGCTATATGCCTGTGTTTCGTTTCAACATGCAGTTGTCAGAGCAAACGCATGAAAATCAGGAATTGGCCTATAGCGCGGCTCATAATGAAGTAGCTATGGCTGAGGTAGGGCGTGACCGTCGGGCACGCCGAAGCGCAAAGCGGCGCGCCCAGCGGTCATGCCCTACCTCAGAACTTTTAATGCATTTGCTCTGGGCAGTTGCAAAGTCGCTTGACGGCGAGTTGTACAAACGGGTAGCATTCACGCGATGTTAAATGCTGTTTCAATAATATGAATTATTTTTTCCAGGAACAGGAGGCTTCAAATGGATCCACTTGCCATGTTTTTTACCGGAGCAATAGGTTTGGTGTCATTCGTGATTCTCTGTCTTTTCGTTTATGCGAGCCGTATTCAGACTGTGGGTCCGAATGAGGTGCTTGTCATAAGCGGACGTCCGAACACCATTCGGGATGCCCAGGGCCTCAATCATGAAGTCGGCTTTCGAATCGTGAAGGGCGGCCGCGCATTCGTCTTTCCGATCATCGAAAAGTATGACAAACTTTCGCTTGAAATCATGACCTTGGAGATCCAGACACCGGAAGTCGTGACGAAGCAGGGTGTGCCGATTCTGGTTGATGGTGTCGCTCAAATCAAGGTGAAGGGCGAGGACATTGCCATCATAACGGCTGCTGAGCAGTTTCTCGGCAAATCCAAGTCCGAAATCATGGGAATTGCCCATCAGACTCTGGAAGGGCACTTGCGCGCCATTCTCGGCACCATGGATGTCGAGGAGTTGATCAGTAATCGCGACTCGTTTGCCCGCAATGTCCAGTCTGTTGTGGCCAGTGATCTTGCAAACATGGGTATGGCGATCGTTGCATTCACTATCAAGGACATTCGAGATAAACAGGGCTATCTCGAATCGCTTGGAAAAAAGGCTATTGCTGAACGTCAGCGCGATGCGGCAATCGGCCAGGCCATGGCACAGCGCGATGCTGAGATCAGTCGCGCTCAGGCGACTTCACAGGCGGTCGAGGAATCAAGTAAGTTCAACAAGCAGGCCCAGGTAACAAAGATGGGCAATGATTTGCAGGTTTCATTGGCACATAGAGATTTTCAGATGAAGCAGGCGGAGTTCCAGGCGGCTGTCAACCAGAAGAAGGCTGAAGCCGATCGGGCCTATGATCTTCAGAAATTCAAGACTGATCAATTGGTGAAAGCCGAAGAGATTCAGATCACGGTAATAGAGAAACAGAAGGCCATAGAGGTTCAGGAGCAGGAAATCGGACGCAAGGAAAAAGAGCTCATCGCACTGGTTCAAAGGCCCGCTGAAGCTGAAAAGAGGCGTGTGGAGCTGCTTGCAACCGCTGAGCAGTTCAAGCTGAAGGCGACTGCCGAAGGCGAATCAGAATCTACACGCATGAAGGGGTTGGCCAAGGCGGATGTTGAGCGCGCCGAAGGCACGGCCGGAGCGGATGTGCAGAAAGCTCGTGGTCTTGCCGATGCCGACGTTTTGAAGGCAAAGGGCATATATGAGGCTGACGTTTCGAGGACCAAGGGTTTGTACGAATCTGAAGTCATAAAGGCGCGTGGTTTGGCTGAAGCCGAGTCGCGACGTGCGATAGGCCTTGCTGAGGCGGAAGCCATGGAAAAGAAGGCGACAGCTTGGAAATCTTATAGCGATGCGGCTGTGACGCAGATGTTTGTCGACAAGTTACCCGAGATCGTGCGAGCTGTGTCAGATCCGTTGTCCAAGACCGAGAAGATCATAATGATATCGAATGGCGATGGCGGCGTTGGTGCCAGCAAGCTGACAAAAGAGGTCATAGACGTTGTTACTCAGGTTCCGCCGATGCTTGAAGCAATGACCGGGGTTAATTTAAAAGGTATGATTGACCGTATAGGAGGAGAAAAGCGATCGGGGCAAGAGGGTAAAGCTCCCCAGCGCTAACAATGATGAAAATATATTATCGTGCGTATGTGTTCTGTGTTCGTATTTTCGCTGTTTGTTCGATATTTTCGTTCTTATCGATCGCCGGAGCATTTGCTGCGGATTTGCCGAATGAGCTCACCACCGGAGCCGGGGAGAGAGTTCGGCCTGCTCAGGCTAAACTGGATAAACCGGATACCACGGAACAGCGTGGAGATGCGGATAAAGCGAGTTTTCGTAGCGAAGCAGCGCCCAAGCTGATTGAGCAACTTCAGAAACAGGTGGCAGAGCTGCAAAAGGTCGTAAAGATCAAGACCAAAGACGAAATCCTGCGTGAGCGCCGCGCTAAAGTTCGGGCATCCGGTGAGACGGCGGAGCGAAAACCGTATTTTATCGAACGCCTGGATGAGCCTCCCCTGGACGTTACTCCAGGTGAAGGTCGAATTGACGAAGCGACTCTCGATGAGTTGGCGGGTGCGCGGATGGCGAAACGGATGAAAGAGGCTCCCAGAGCCTTTGGCAGTTTATTCTTCGAACGGGGAGAAGATCTGGGAAGTGTACAATCAGATTCTCCGATTCCGTCAACATATCGTCTTGGCGCCGGCGATGCACTCAAAATCATCGTCTGGTCTGAAATGGGTGACGAAACTGTTTACGACGTTACCGTAAATCCTGAAGGTCAGGTATATGTACCAATAATAGGTGTAATTGGGGTCCAGGGTTTGACTATCGGACAATTCGAAGAGACCATAATCGGAAGTCTCTCCGGCAAATTCAAGCATTTCAAGGGACAGGTCACGCTGACGAAAGTTCGTACGCTGCAGATCTTCGTGACCGGCGAGGCCGCGAAACCGGGCGCTCTCATGGTAAACGCTCTCTCGACTGCATTTCACGCCTTGTATCGCGCCGGCGGACCGACCGACAAGGGATCCATGCGACGCATCAAGCTGATTCGTGATGGTGTCGCAGTAGGAACAATCGATCTATACAAGTATTTTCTGAGTGGCGACAAGACTCAGGATATGTCGCTTGAAACCGGTGATACTTTGTTCATTCCACCAATACTGGATCGCGTCCAGATTTCCGGAGAGGTTTTGCGTCCGGCGATATATGAGTTGCTCGAAAATCGAACACTTGATGATGTGCTGGCAATGGCCGGAGGCATGCAGGCATCCGCATATAACGGACGTATCAAGATTTTTCGCTGGCAGAAGAGCGAGCGTCGAAAAATCATGGATGTCGTTTCCGCGGCCGCACCGAAAACATTCCAGCTGATGGGTGGCGATGAAGTGTTCATCGAACGGGCTCTTGAAGAGTTGGGAAATCAGGTTCGAATCGAAGGGGCAGTGCGAAGGCCCGGCGAGTATGCGTTCGTTGATGGAACCAGTATTCAGGATTTGGTCAAGCATGCCGGTGGTATTCTCGAAGAAGAAACGGCCTTGAATGTGGGACAGATCGTCCGGAAAGCCCCGGAGGGCAATGAAGTAATGCTGTCTTTTGACCTGGAGAAGGCTTTGAAGGGTGAACCCGGGCAAAACCCTGTTCTAAAACCTTTCGATTGCGTGAGGCTGTTTTATGCTGGTGATATCAGACCGAACAGTCAGAGATTGGTAATTGCGGGAGCGGTTCGTCGCCCCGGCGAATATATTTTGCGCAATGGCATGCGGATTCGCGATCTTGTGATGCGCGCACAGGGACTTACAATCGACGCCGCCGCTGAGGCTGAACTGGCGCAAACCATAAGTTCCGGGACGGGAACTGAAATCAGGAAGTTGAAGATTCGGGATATCGTGAACAATCCGAATCATCCTGATAATATCCCACTGCATGCGTTTAATAGATTGAATATTCTGGCTAATAGCGATGTCCTGATCGAGCCGGAAACTATCATCCTGAAAGGTGAGGTAAAGCGCCCAGGACCGTATTCCCTGAAAAGACGTGGAGAGACGCTTGCTGATGTAATTGAACGGGCGGGTGGACTGACTTCGAATGCTTTTCCGGAGGGTGCGGTTTTCAAGCGACGAGCGGAAAAACTTTTTGAAGATCAGCAATTGGAGTCAGCCGAAGCGGTACAGGAAGACATGTTCAATCAGGCCAGTCATGATTTGCGTGCCGATCTGATACGTTCCGGTGCGAAAATTTCAGATGTTGCGGGAGAATCGAGTGACATACAGTTTCTGGAGGGAAAGCCGGGTGGTCAGAAAATCAGTGCGGGCGGAGCGGAGGAGAAAACTGAAGATGTTGCTATCAGTCATATTGCGCAAGGTGAAAAATCGCGATACTCCGGAGTTGATATAACTACCCATGAAATCAGAAAAAAACAGTTTCGTATTCCCATTCAGCAGGCAATGCTGAAAGCGGGCGTAAAACCAGGGGATGCAATGGAGTTGGCTGATGGCGACGAGATAACTATTCCGAGCATTCCCGTGACTGTTGCTATCGCCGGAGCGGTTGTCAACCCATCCAGCATCTTGTATAAAGTTGGCCGGAGTGTGTCATATTATATCGATCGCGTTGGTGGCTTCAGCGGAATAGCCAATCATAGCCATACAGTCGTGGTGCGGGCGAACGGTGAGGTGATTCCTTTGCGCCGGGTGGATAAGGTCAATCGTGGCGACATTATTCTTGTACCGCCGAAAGCTAACCTGGTCAAGCCCAATAAACTCCAGGATGCCGGTCAGATCGCGCAAGCCCTCGGAAATCTTGCTGTGATATATAAAGTGGCTGTACAGAAGTAATTTCAGTCGTGTTGGGTTGCGGCTTTGAAGGTTCTCCGAAGTTTTCGCAGACTGAAAGCTGTGAAAAAAAACTTGACCGAGAGAATGATGTTTGATATTGTTTTGAGTTCTTGGACATCCCACAACCAGTTGATGCTGGTTGAATGCCTGATGAATTATGGAGGTGGGGATTAAGAAAAACGGGTATTAAAATGTATTCGGGTATTAATTTGAATAATAGCGGAATACAATTTTTTATTGACATGGTACCGTTACTCGTGGTAAAAGTTTCTCGCCACACAATATTGCAAGGAGGATGTATATTCTCATGAGGAAATTTTTTGTAATCGTTCTTATGGTTGCTTTGCTTCCGTTTGCTACCGGCTGTCGCATTGGTGGTCTCTGGGGTTTTGATGATAATAACGGAACCACTAACGCAGCTCCGTCGACTTCTTCTCAGAGCCAGAGCATCGTTATTCCTATCGATTTGCCGGAAGCCTCCATCGCTTCGAATACCTTAGGCGGTATGACGGATGTTTCTGCAAACATTCTCGGTGCTGAAAATGCCGCAAATTTGAGCTGTGTTATCAGCGGAAATACTTACAAGCCCAATGCTTACAAAAGATACACCGACAAGAACAATGTAAAGAGAATTATTTTCATTGTCGTAGTGAACTATGTCACTCTCGGCAATCCCACTGGTGATCTTCCGGTTCAGATCATGCTGGGAACCAACTCTATTGGCATTACTACCATCCCGAATGTTCAGACTACAGTTGTTACAACCAGCTATACGACAACGACCGCTCCGACATCGACTCAGATTGCCCAGGTTGTCATGACCTCGCTGTTCGGTGGAACCAACGCTACCGGTTTGGCGATTACCTCTACCGTTTCGATTTTTGCCCCTCCTGCCTTTACTTATACGAGTGGAACTCTGCAACAGAGCGGCACTTTGGGTGGATTCTATACTGTAACCACCATAACCGTTACCACTGTTGTTCCTGTTCCTACAACTGTTCCTGATCCCACTCCTTATGTTCCTCCGACCACTACTCCCTTGGCAGTTTCTTACGTTACAATGTTGAATACTGATGCTAATGCTGCTGTCACTTCGACACTTCTTACCAAGAACGCAACTGGAACATCTGCCAACTTGAATCCAAGGTTCATCATCAAATTCAACAAAACTATCAGCGCGATTCCAACAGCTTTTTCCATGAAAGCTACCCGAATTGATAGCAATGCCGTCGTTACCTTCGATCAGACAACCCAGGATCTGGCAGTATCCAAATACAGCGATACGGAACTGCAGGTTATTATCACATCCACTACTAAGACCTTGCGTCCGAATTCGACCTATAAGGTTGAATTCGTGAGCGGAACTGTAGATGGAACCGCACTCACAATTGGTGATTACTATTCGTTCACAACGGGAAAAGCCAGTCTCATGAGCTATGCAGCTTTCAAAGGAACCAACGCTACTAATAGCATCCAGAATGGGGTAACCTATGTTGCTTCAACTACAAACAGCATTAAGTTGAACTTCGATTATCCGCTTTCCAACAATATGGCTGCAATTTCCGCCGCAACGTTCACAATGGTTGGACCCAACAGTACTGCAACTTTGAACTATGGAACTCTATTGGGAACACCCACATTGTCCTCCGACGCGAAGTCGATTACCATACCTCTCACTAAAGCAATGAATATTGGTGCACACACATTCACGTTGACCAGTGGATCAATCAATGACAAAGATGGAAACCCCATCAACACATCATTGTCTGTAGCGTTCACTGTTCAATAATTCCGCATAAAAAAAGCTCCCCGGGAATCCGGGGAGTTTTTTTATGCCTGATTTCTGGCGCTTGCACGAAAACATGAGTGTAATCTATGCGAAGAATGGTAGAATGCCGCGAATTCAATGATATTATTCGGAAGGTGAAATGATAATGATTCGTGGTGGATTCTGGAAAGTATACGCACTGGTGGGCGTTCTGGGTCTATGCCGGGCCTTGGCCTGGGCTGGAGAAGCTGAATCATGGAGCGGTTCAGATTTTACCCGGATCGGGCAGGAATTCTTTCGCGGTGAAGAACATTTGCGTTTGCAGGTCCCTTCAAGTTTCGAGGGTCGAAGCGTGGACGAACGACGAACGACAAAGGGCGTTGAGCTGTTTGATGGCGTTCGATTCGAGCGCATTGACAGCACGGTTAAATTGCGTGGATCAGTCACGATTTTCGATTTCGATTATCAGAAAGATAAACTCGATGTCATGATTCATCGATCGCATGCCGCAAGACCAGGGGCTAATTCCTGCATGGATTGCCACGGTGGACGCACTTGCCGTACGACCGTCATAATTGGTCGCGAGACGCAGGCACTTGCACCAAAACCCATTTCTCGTGGAAACGTAAGATTCACTATTGATGACGTATTACAACAATCATCTCATATTCAGTTAACGCATTGGTTGAATTCACGTTTTCTGGCACGCGCTGATTACCGCGCTGGAACTCTTTCCGGAGGCGGCAGCGAGCTTTGGGGCAAGGCTGCCACTTTTGGCCTGTCCGGAGTGGTGGATCACCACCTGAACTGGGATGGTCGCCTCATCTATACGAAAACAGAAACATACAAAGCCAAGCGGGTCTTTCTCGGTGATATCTCTTACCGTCTCGGAAAACGTGTCAAGTTTACATTCGGCGGCGGTGCATTTCTCGACGGATATGTGCATTTCGGAACCGATATGTCAGAGCTCGGAGCGATAACTTTTAATCTGGAGAAAAATGATCCACAGCTGCTTCCAACGCTTTTCACCCGTCTCAGGGACAGCAAATTCGGATTTCTTAAAACATCGGTACAATATGAATATCCATTCTGAGTTCGACTGATCAGGCCGCTTACGACCGATTGACCGCTATTCCGACACGGTGAACCCATGTTCTCTACAAAAGCAAAATTCCCGAGAACTGATAATCAGCGCTCGGGAATTCGAACAGTAGAGGTCAGGAATATCGCGGAATTTACCGATTATTTGGGGTGACACTCGGCCTCGGTAAGGTAGCACGCCGGATCATGCATCCAGGGGTCGTTGTATACCCGCCAAGCACGCACACGCAGAGAGCCTCCGCACATTTTCAGGAAACGGCAACCAGCGCACTTACCCTTGAGAAGCGGAATACGGTTCTTCAAGCCGGCCATCAAAGGATCAGATTCATCGAGCCAGATCTGCGAAAATGGCCGCTGCCTGACATTTCCGAAGGTTTTGTCCTGCCAGAACTGATCCGGGTGGACATCGCCGATCGGGTCTATGTCACCGATTCCGACTCCGCTGGAAGCCGCACCACCGCCATTCCATTCCATCAGGGTGCGCATTTCCTCGGCACGCTTCGGATCTTCTTCAAGCAGTTTCATATACAGATATGGACCGTCTACATGATTATCTACGGTCAGAATATCCAGATCGATTCCTGCCTTAACGGCTTCCCGCGTGCGCCGGCAGATCACGTCGAGCGCTTTGCGGCTTTCCTCGTGCGTGAGGTCATCTGATGACGATCCGCGTCCAGAATAAACGAGATGGTAAAAACAAGCACGAGGAATGCGCTCAGCAAGCAGGAAATCAAAAATTTTATCGAGATCCGCCGCATTGCGTTTCGTCAGAGTAAGTCGCAAACCAACACGCTGGCCGACATCACGGCAATGGCGAAAGCCTCTTATCGCCGCATCAAAAGCGCCCGACACTCCGCGAAACATATCGTTAGTTGCACCGATTCCGTCCAGTGAAATGCCGACATAGATGAAACCGGTTGCCTTAAGCTGCTCGGCACGCACGCGGTCAATTAATGTGCCATTGGTCGACAGTACCGGCCGCACGCCCTTCGATACCGCATAAGCGGCAAGTTCCAAAAGATCGGGGCGCATTGTCGGCTCCCCGCCCGAAAACAACAGAGCCGGGATGCCAAAACCTGCGAGATCATCTATTAGTACATGGCCCTCAGCGTTCGTCAGCTCGCCAGGGTAATCCTGATTAGCTGAGTCTGTATAACAGTGTACGCACTTCAAATTACATCGGCGCGAAACATTCCATACGACCACGGGACGTCTGGCACCAGCGGTTTTTGCAGTCTTGTGTCCATGGAAGTGATGGCCATGTTCCACGGTGGCCGGGCCTTCCTGGCCATAGCGAAGCGGGTCACCGGTCGTTGCTCGATCGGCGTAGAGTCGGGTGATATTGATCATATTGAGAAAACCCTTTCGGTGAAAAATTCTATCATTTGATATTCATGTAAGATTGACGATAAAATCCGAAAAATCGCAATATGTTACAGGAATTTTGCATGTCTGCCTTATATTATTTGCCGAAACGCGCCAGAAGGGCATCGACGAGACCAGGAATAGTATGAACGGATGACTCGGCTACGAGTCGCACATTTTTCTCGGCACATGTGGCGGCAGTCACAGGGCCGATCGCAGCTCCCGGGATCGATGCAGGTTCGATACCTGTGCCCGCAAGCATTTCAATAAAATTATCAACGGTGGATGAACTCGTAAACGTGACCGCATCAACGGTTCCGGCGCGTAGCGCAGCAATAACCGATTCTCCGGCGGAACCATCCAGTTTTGTCTTGTACAACGGGATTACTTCCACTTTGTATTTCAGTTCGCGCAGTGCATCTGGAAGAACCTCTCGCGCTTTTTCTGCGCGCAGGATAGCGACTCCCTCAGGTTTGCGCTCCTGGAAATAAGGAATCAAAGCTTCGGCAACAAAAGTATCAGGCACAAAGTCAGGCGTGATACCGCGTCGCCGGAAAGCGTCAGCGGTCGCCGGCCCTATGCAGATGATGGTTTTTGCAGCCAGGTCACGAAGATCTTTTTTTCGTTCTATAAGCGTGTCTACGAAACCATCTACGCCATTTACAGATGTAAAGACCAGATATTTGAATTCGGAAATGTGTTTCAGGAAGTCGTCGAAGCCGGGGTTCTGATCCAATTTCTCGATCTTTATTGCCGGCGCAGTAAGAACGTTTGCACCAAGATCTGACAACGCTTGTACAAGATCGCTCGCTTGAGCACGTGATCTTGTGACTACTATGGTCCGTCCATGAAGCGGACGTCGCTCGAACCATGATAATCGCTCATGGTATCTTACCACCTCTCCAATTACTATCAGAGCGGGTGGCTTTACTTTCGCATCCCGTGCCTTTTCGACGATATCAGCTAGTGTTCCTATTGTAGTGCGCTGTTTCGGGGTGGTGGCCTGCTCGATCAGAGCAACGGGCGTTGTGGAACGACGCCCGGCCTTGCGCAATCGTTCGACTATGGCTTCCAGTCGCCCTACTCCCATGAGTATTACCACACTGCCAATGTGGGCAAGTGATTCCCAGGGGACACGGCTTTCTGCAGTGTCGTCGGCTTCGTGTCCCGTGGCGATGGCTAGAGACGCGGTACAGGATCGATGCGTGATCGGTATGCCTGCATATGCAGGTCCGGCGATGGCAGAAGAAACGCCCGGTATAACCTCGAAACCTATTCCTTCAGATGCGAGTGTTTCCATCTCTTCTCCGCCACGGCCGAAGATATGCGGATCGCCACCTTTCAGGCGAACGACGCGCTTGCCTTCCTTGGCCTTTTGTACCAGGAGTTCGTTGATCTTTTCCTGGGGCAATGTATGGTCCCCGGCGCGCTTTCCAACGTCGATGAGCTCGGCGCCGGGTCGAGCGTTATCCAGCAAGGCTGGAGCTCCGAGTTGATCGAATACCACGACATCCGCTTCGCGTATTCGCTGAAGACCCCGCACTGTTATCAGACCTGGATCACCAGGGCCAGCTCCGATCAGCGAAACGATATGTGTTTTACTTCGGTGCATGAGATGCTCCTTGACGAGTGATGCGCGACAAAATAGCTTCGGCTCCCTGCGCGATCAGCTCTAAAGCGCAGTCGATACCAAGGCGGTCAGCTTCTGTTACAGGGCCGCGTTTTTCGGCACGCAGTCGTTCGCTTCCATCAGGGTCCCCGAGGAATCCGTCGACGATGAGATCGTTTGCCGCGTGACGGGCGTGAACGGCCAGCGGAACCTGGCAGCCGCCCTGCAATCGGGCAAGAAATGCACGCTCGGCGATGGCGGATGCTCGCCCGGCAGCGTCTTCGATAACCGCAAGAATGGGTGTGAGTTTTCCCAGATCTTTCTCGCGGCATTCAATACCGAGTAAACCCTGACAGGCCGCTGGAGTCATGCGAACCACGGGAAAAGGTTCCGAGATGCGGGCGGCAAGACCCAGCCTTCTCAGACCCGCTGCGGCCAGAACAATCGCGTCGATCTCTCCTTCGTCCAGCTTACGAAGGCGCGTGTCCAGGTTTCCGCGCAGGTCGGAAAAAACGAGATCTGAACGCAACGAGTGCAATTGAGCGCGTCGTCGAAGACTGGATGTTCCGATTCGGCTACCCTTGGAAAGAGCATCGAACCCCCGACCATCGCGTGTTACCAGCACATCGCGAGGATCTTCTCTTGCGCTGACAGCGGCGAGAGCGAGACCGTCTCCAAGCTTGTGCGGCATATCCTTCAGACTGTGAACAGCCAGATCCGCTCTTCCGTCGAGCAGAGCCTCTTCTATTTCTTTTATGAAAAGACCTTGACCGCCGACTTTGAAAAGCGGGACGTCCGTTACCCTGTCGCCGAGCGTCTTGATTATGACCTCTTCGAATTCAAGGTGAGGATTGGCTTTACAGAGAATAGCGACAACGGCACGCGTTTGCGTGAGTGCGAGTTTGCTGCCGCGTGTGGCCAAACGAAGCTTCATGATCCGGTATCCTCGGTTTCGTCATTTTCATCGATATTCTGGTTTTGCGCCGACCGCGCAGATTTCGGAACTGTGCTGAGCGGGGCCATGGGTACTACATCGACGGGCAGCCCCAAGGCTACGGCAATTTTCAACATGTCTTCACGTCCGCCTCCGCTCTGCTCTTTAAGGGCGAGAATTGGCGCGTGAAGCCATTTCGCCGCCAGCGATTTCGTGCATTGATCGAAAGCCGCAATTATATCCGGTGGGAGGGCACTTCCGGAGCGAGCGACGAATTTATCGAATTCACTCACCCGCATTTCTTCTACTCTCTCGCGCAAGCGTCGAATCAACGGCACGGCCGAATACGCATCCAGCGTGAACTGAAATGTGTGTGCCTCATAGGAAGCTATGGTTTCGGCCTTTTCGGCCTCGACCCGTCGCCTGTCAAAATTTTCGTCGACCACGCCTTGCAGGTCATCGACATCATATACGAAAAGGTTTTCAATATCTTCATGACCCGGCGCTATATCACGCGGCACGGCAATATCGATGGCAAACAGCGGGCGGTAAGGACGCTTTGAGAGAGCTCCGGAAAGGTCCTTGGGCGTCAATATCGGACGCTGAGCTCCAGTCGAAGTGATAAGCAGGTCAGCTTCTACGATCAACTCAGCAAGACGTTCAAACGGTGCCGCACGCCCCTGGAAAGTCGCCGCAAGCTCTTCCGCACGTGTCTGAGTACGGTTAGTGAAGGTCATGCGTCCGATGCCACGGCTCTTTAGATGACGCGCAACAAGCCCGGCCATCTCTCCGGCACCTACCACCAAAGCGTGACAGTCGCCAAGCGGGCCAAATACCCGCATCGCCAGATCGACGGCCGTAGATGCTATCGAAACTGTATTCTCGGACAGTTTTGTTTCACTGCGCACACGTTTCCCGACTTCGAGAGCTTTTTGAAACAACGCATGCAGGCGTTTTCCAATGGATTTGGCCTCGATTGCAGCCTGGTAGGAACTTTTGACCTGATGTAGAATCTGATTCTCGCCAAGCACCAGAGAGTCGAGGCCGGATGAAACGCGCAGAAGATGAAGAACAGCTTCGGCTTCCCGCATTCTGTAAAGACAGCCCTCAAGCAAAGCATCCGGCAATGACGCGGCGACACGCCACGTGGCAAATGCCTCTTCGATCAGCGCTTCGGGACCGTGAAAGTAAAATTCAACACGATTGCATGTGAAAATAGGAACGGCTTCAAGTTCACGCCCGTCGGCAGAAGGAAAGCCAAGGCTGCACAGCCCGTTCAGACGTTCCCGAAGCTCGACTGGCGCAGTCTTGTGATTCATTCCGATCATCAGAAGAGGCATCGTTGCATCTCCTCACGTACTGCGTCCGCGCCTTGCTCGCGTATCTTCGTCACCGCTTCTTCGGTTCCCCAGGTTCGGAAAAATGCTTCGCGGCGGACTGGGTCAGCCATGCATTTCTTCACGCTCGGGCGAATATCATTCAGCAGGCGTCCAAGATCGAGGAGCGCCGGCTCGAGCGCCGTTTCCAATCGGCGTCGCACAAGACGCGAAATTGTGGGAGACCCCGAAGAGGTAACGGCGGCAAGTACTGGCGGCCGATCGATAAGACTACCGGTAACGAAGTCTGAATCTTCGGGGGCATCGCAACGGTTTACCGGCACTCGTAATGCCCTGCAACGCAATGCAAGTCTTTCCTGCAGTTCTGGACAGTCGGTCGCGAGAATGACCAGAGCCAACGAATCATTGATGTCGGTTTCGGTTGCCGGCCGCCGCAAAGCATTTATATCAGGTATACCAGTGATGGCATCTGAGATGGCGGGCGCAATAACTGTCAGACAAGCTCCGGTATGTGAAAGCCCCTCAGCTTTGCGGGTTGCGACATCGCCTCCGCCAACAATAAGTACGGGGCGGTTGCGAAGATTCATAAATATCGGAAAATAATCCATAATGTTAAGGCAACCAGTGGAGCCTGTTACCCATCAGGAGCATTTGAGCAAGCGAAGCCAAAGCACCACCGATGACAAGCCATGCCAGTCGTGGCCCGGCCCAGCCACGAACAAATCTGCCCACGAGGGCGATTGCGAAATAGACGCATAACAGAAAAGCTATGAGTCGCTTGGGCTCATGAAAATTAAGGGTTTTGAAGGTTTCCAGTGACCAGAGTGCGCCGAAAATGAGGCCGGCTCCGAAGAAGAATATGCCAGCAGCGGTAAACGCCGCTGTAAGGCGATCTAAACGAGTCAACGGCGGAATAAGAAACACGGCTCGCAATCGGTTTTTTGACTTCAGTCGGCGGGTTTCATACAGATAGCTCGCCGCCGAAAGCGCTGCAAGAAGAAAGAAAAATTCGCCGGTGATCGCCCCCGAGACATGCAACCAGAAATAGCCGCCCTGGAACGATGGCCCGGAAAGACCGGGGACATCGATAGCCGGAAGCGCAGCCAGCGGTATAGCCATGGGAAACACGAAAAAGCTGAACCATCGGTCGCCTCGCTGTTCCAGAAAAATGCAGACAGCCACGAGCAAAGCAGAGACGGCAGAAATGACAAGTCTAACCTTGAAAGTCCCGGAAATGCTGAACTGCCACGACTCGATTCCGAGGGTGATCAGATGTGAAATAAACCCGACTACAAGCGCTACGGTGCCATGAAGCGCCATCGGACGCGCATTGACCTTTTCCAGCAGACGAAAAAGTGTCGCCAGTGCATATCCGAGACCTGTAATCAATATGAAGGGCATCATAAGAAAGGATATTCTATCACATTTGGAGTGTATATGCTCCAAAAATACTATCGCAAATGCGGTAAACGCATTATATATTGCGGATCAGGAAAAGCTTACAAGCTGATTATGCGTGCGAAAAAGTCCGGGCTGATTCCTGAGATTACAACTCCGATGATGGCTACAGCCAGCGCTATTCTGGAAGATAGCCCTATCGACGTGAAACCTGCGGAGGGACTAATCAGTTCATCGGAATCGGCAGCAAGTGGCTCCCGGGTAGTCATAACAAGAACGACCCGCAAATAGTAATACGCAGAAAGCAGGCTGTTGAAAATCGCAGCGAGAGCAATGTAGACATTGCCTGAAGCTAAGACCGCCTTTATCAGGAAAAACTTCGCCATGAACCCGCCGAACGGCGGTAGTCCGGTAAGTGAAAACAGGCAGATCGCAAGCGCTACGGCTAAATATGTGTGAGTTTTAGCAAGGCCGGAGAGCGAAATAATAGATAGTTCAGGATCCCGGGACGGAGCAACCAGCGTGATAACTGTAAAAGCTCCGATGTTCATCAGTGCATATACCGCAAGATAGAACAGCAGAGCATGTATGCCTTCAGTTCCCGAAATCAGGAAGGCCATGAGCATATATCCGCCGTGCGCAATGCTTGAATAAGCAAGCATCCGCTTAATATTGCGCTGCATCAAAGCCATCATGTTTCCCGCCGTCATTGTCAGGAAAGAAAGCAGATACATCATCGAGATCGGTGTCGATAATCCGGACTCAGAACCCAGCGGCCACATTTTTGCCAGAGCAAAGAATGCGGCAATTTTTGGAGCAAAGGTCATGAAAGCGGTGATGGATGATGGGGAGCCCTGATACACATCTAATACCCACATATGAAAAGGCACGGCTCCAAGCTTGAACAACATTGCTGTGGAAATGAGAATCCAGCCCGCGAAAAATATCAGCGTGGGAGGAACCGCATTTTTTTGGAACGACAGGGCAAAATGGTTCATCAACAGGTCACCGTTGGCACCAAGATATATCGCCATGCCGAAAAGCATGAGAGCGGAGGCAAAGGCGCCGACAATGAAATATTTCAGCGCAGCCTCACGACTCCTGGGGTCACGGGTTCGCATTCCCGCCATGATGTAGAGAGGAAGAGAAAGCAACTCTATTCCGAGGAACAACATTATGAGGTGCTGGGCGGTAACCATGAAACCGACTCCGCATAGTGAAAACAGAACCAGAGCCGACGTCTCAGACCTCATTGTATCAGTGCCGAATTGCGAAGGAACAACACCCAAAACGAGCATTCCACCAAGGATTGCGATGGAAAAAGCAGTTCGACTCACCGAATCGACGGCGACCTGCCCATAATATCCAACTCCTTCAGGAATGTAGTAGCTGGAAATGAAAGCAAGGGCCAGGCCGGTTATGGCCAGACTTTCAGGATATGGAGCCTCACTATCCTTGGTAAATGCAGCAACCAGTAAAATGATCAGAGCGAAAAACGCGATAATCATCTCCGGGAGCATAACGAGCCAATTTGAAGCTTGTAGCCAGGAGCTCATTTTGTTCCCTCCTCCCCGCCTTGGGGGACTTTGTTATTTGGGGCCTGAATCGTTGATTTATTTTTTGTGGACTCAGTATCCAGTTTTAAGCGTTCCTGATAACCAGAGAGAATCTTTTTAACAGGTGGGCGTGCAAGATCTATAACAGGTGTTGGATAAATTCCGATATATAAAACTCCGATGATTAAAGGTAAAAGCGCAGCGAACTCCCGGAAATTCAGATCATGCTCGTTGGAAACGCACGCAGATTCATGGCTGTGGTCATCGTGACTATTTTTAGGCGCGTGGGAATCATGGGCAGCATGACTATCATTCCCATGAGCCGCACCCAGACCTTTCAATGGACCAAAAATGACACGCTGAACCATCCAGAGAAGGTAAACGGCACCGAGTACAATTCCGAGAGCGGCAACCGCCGTAAATTTTTTCGATACGGAGAACGCGCCGAGCAGAATGAGAAATTCGCCGATAAAGCCATTCAGGCCAGGCAGGCCAATCGAGGAAAAACAGAAAAATACGAAAATTGTCGAAAACACCGGCATTGCTTTCGCGAGGCCGCCTAATTCGTCGATGATGCGGGTATGGGTACGATGATGAATCATGCCGGCCATGAGGAACAAAGCTCCGGTGCTGATTCCGTGATTCACCATCTGGACCGTCCCTCCCATAAGGCCAATGGGAGTGAGCGAGAAAATCCCCAGCGTTACGAATCCCATGTGGCTAACTGATGAACAAGCCACGAGTCTCTTTATATCCTGCTGTACCATAGCTGTCAGAGAGCCATAGATGATAGCGATGACAGAAAAACCGAGTAACCACGGTATAATCGAAAAAATTACCTCAGGGAACAATGGAATCAGGAAACGCAACATACCGTAGGTTCCCATTTTCAGAAGAACTCCGGCCAGCATAACACTACCGGCAGTGGGGGCTTCGGTGTGGGCATCCGGGAGCCATGTGTGAACCGGCCACATCGGAACTTTGATCGCAAAAGCCAGAAGAAATGCCAAGCAACAATACCAGCCAATATCGGATGGCAGTGTAACCTTCAGCAAATCGGCCAGCGCGAAGGACATTGCTCCGAACTGTTTTTGATGCCAGATCGCCAGGACAGCTATTGCCAAAAGCATAAGGAGAGATCCGAATAATGTCACTAGTACGAATTTCGTCGTGGCGTAAAATCTCTTCGGTCCACCATAAATACCGATGAGAAAATACATCGGAATCAGCATGGCTTCCCAGAAAATGTAGAACAGCAACAGATCGAGCGCCAGAAAAACGCCGAGAACTCCCGTTTCAAGAGAGAGCATCAACATTACAAAAAGACCGGAACGCTCGCCGAATTCATCCCAGCTTCCGATGAGAGACAAAACAGTCAGAAGCGCAGTCAGGAAAACCATTAACAGGCTTATTCCGTCCATGCCAAGGAGATATTTGGCCCCAAGAGAGGGAATCCATGAGTGGGCTTCCGTAAAGGCCATTTCACCTGTGCCTGGAAACATATTCACGACAACAAGGCACAGCAAAAGGGTCAATGAAGAGAAAACCAGGCCTATGACCTGGGAAGAACGGGCGTTGCGATAATCTGAAAGAAGGACCGCGAACACTCCCGCCAGGGGAAGGAAGATGATTGTCGTAAGCCAGGGAAAGTTGAGCAGGCTCGAGTCCATAGTTCAATAACCTCGGACGAGGATATAGGCAAACAGGGCGACGACTCCGGCAAGAAACGATGCCAGAGTCGCGTGTAGATGACCGGAATGAAGCCTTCGCATTCTGCTTCCCCCGAACGCACAAACGTTGTACCAGCTATGAAGAAAGCCGTCGATCATGGCTTTATCTCCAATGTAATAGCAGGCCTGGGCAAATATTTTGGTGGGTTCTACAATGAGAAATTCGTATATTTCATCAAGATACAATTTCTGGACAAACCAGTTTCCGATTGGACCAAACAATGCAACAACGGGCGCAGGACTTTTGCCACGCGCATAGAAGAACAAACCGAGCGCGATACCTATCAGGCCTGGAAGAATTGTTGCCAACCAGTTTGCCATCGAAAGGTGCCCCTTTAATTCAGGCTGTTTGACGGTGACTTCCAGGTATTTGTACAACATGCCCGAGCCTTCCGGCCAGCCAGCGAAGCCTGCACCGAGAGCTAATACAGCCAGAATCATAAGAGGCATAAGCATCACTCTCGGAGTTTCATGGATATGATCGGGAGCATGCGAGGATCGCCACTCACCGAAGAAAGTCAGCCAGACCGCACGGGTAGAATAGAATCCGGTGAAAACCGCTGCGAGAAGTCCTGCTGCCCATGCGTAGGGATGGTCCTTCAGCAATACGGCACTCAAAATAGCGTCCTTGCTGAAGTACCCGGCGGTAAGAGGAAAGCCGGCCAAGGCCAGACAACCTATGATAAAACAGGCCGCCGTCATAGGCATTCGCTTTGCCAGTCCACCCATCTTAGTCATGTCCTGTTCATGGTGCATTCCGTAAATCACCGCCCCGGCGGTCAAGAACAGGAGCGCTTTGAAGCAGGCATGAGTAAGAAGATGAAAAACGGCCTGAATATAGCAGCCGACACCCAAGGCCATTACCATGAATCCGAGCTGACTGACAGTGGAATAGGCCAGCACTTTTTTTATGTCATTTTGTCCCAGAGCGATGGCGGCGGCAACCAAAGCCGTCAAAGCACCGACTGTGAGGATGACCATGTGGGCCGGGTCATTGGGATAAAGATTGAAAAGAGCATGGTTACGCGTCACCATATAAATGCCGGCCGTTACCATTGTGGCCGCATGGATGAGAGCGGAAACCGGAGTCGGGCCTTCCATGGCATCCGGGAGCCAGGTGAATAGCGGAAGTTGGGCGGATTTTCCCGTCACTGCCAAGAACAAAAGAAGAGTGATACCCGTTACGACTGATTCCGGGAGCTCTTTCACTTTTCCGGCGATTTCCAGGATGTTAAAAGTATGGAAATAATAGAAGAGCCAGAAAATAGCCAATACAAAGCCGGTGTCTCCGACTCTGTTCATTACGAATGCCTTCTTGCCGGCTGAGGCGGCCTCCGGTTTGTAGTACCAGAACCCGATGAGAAGATAGCTCATCAAACCGACGCCTTCCCAGAACACGAACATCATGACAAGATTGTCAGAAAACACCAGCAAAAGCATGTTGACTACGAAAAAATTCAGATAGCAGAAAAACCGCTCGGGGGCGGCTTCGTGATCCATGTAACCCACTGCGAAAACATGGATCAGAAAACCAACGCCCGTGACCATTACTGCCATGGTCAGGCTCAAATGATCGACCAGAATTCGCATATCGGCGGTGTAGGTATCCGAGATTGGAAACCAGTGCCAAAGCGTGAAAGATGGAATAGGGCTTGCCTGATTCTGGAAAAAAGCGATCAATGCGCACATAAAACTGCCGAACATTATCGTCCCTGCTACAGTGCCGGAATCCTTCCTGAACCATTGCCCCAGGAAACCATTGATCAATGCTCCGCAAAGCGGCAACAAAAAAGTAAATACAACGGCAAGATTCATGATAGGTTACCCTTTCATCCTGCGCAGCAATTCGACATCGGTATCACCAGTCGCCCTATACATAGCGACGACCAGAGCCAGCCCAACGGCTGCTTCAGCGGCTGCCACCGCCATGACGAACGGGACGGAAGCGAATCCGTCTGAAACAACGGCGAGATTGGCCTGCATATTTCCGGCACCTACAAAAGCGATATTTGCGGCATTGAACATCAATTCGATGCTCATGAAAATCACCAGCAGATTGCGTCTGATAAAAAGCCCCAACATTCCGATGGAAAATATTACACCGGCAAGAAGGAAAACATGGGAAACGGGAATCATGCTTTATTGCCTCCCGACAAAATTTGTTTGGAAGCCTCTTTTGACCTGCGCCGATACAAAGGATCATGCGACATCACAATAACCCCTGCCATTGCAGTCAAAAGTACGAGTGTTACGACCTCGAAGGGCAGAGAATAGCTTTTCAGAAATAACTCACCAAGGCCCTTGGCATCACCCAGCCACCTGCCGGTATCCGGAAGGTGTTGAACAAATTGCAGAGCCAGAAAGAAAAACAGGAAAAACATGCTTCCGGAAAGGAGAATTCCGGAGGCTTGAGAGAATTTGGCTGAACTGACGAATTTTTCGTCTTTTCTCGTGTCAATCGTCGTAACGATGAACAGAAACAGTACCATTATTGCCCCGGCATATATGAAGATCTGCAACATTGCCAGAAATTCACAGTTCAGACAAAGAAAAACTCCGGCGATTGCGACCATGGCGCCCACAAGCAAAAGTGCGCTATGTACCGGATTCGTGGCGAGAATAACTCCAAGGGAAAGAATGATTATCAGAGCTGAAAGGGGATAAAACAATAGAATATTCACTACTTTTTCTCCTTTCGCTCCGTGGGTTGCTTCGCAATGTTATCTGAAACTTGTGAATCTTTCTGAGGCTTTTGATACGCATGAGGACAATGAGTATCAGCTTGAGGTGGCTGCTTACCGTTATGGCCTTCCGGGGCTAGGGCCAGAAGCATTTCCTTGGAATAAATCATCTCTTTTCGGGTGCGTGTTGGAAACTCGAGAGTATTTCCAAGGATTATGGCGTCTTCCGGGCAGGCATCCTGACAGTAACCACAGAAAATACAGCGAATCATATTTATCTCGTATTTTGTCGGATATCTGGTTCCATCAGGACGCTCTTCAGATTCAATAGTTATTGCTTTGGCAGGACAGACCTGCTGACACAGATAGCAGGCAACACACTTTTCCTGGCCCCCAGAATAACGAGCCAGAAAATGCCGCCCGCGAAATCTTGGAGAAACCTTATGCGGCTCCGCCGGCCAGTTTTCCGTGACTTTGGGCTTGAAAAAATAATCTAATGTTATTGAGAGACCTTTGAGGATTTCAGTGATCATATTCTTCTCCCTTTATCGGAAAACCGTCAGAAAGAAGCCGGTGAGCATGAGGTTCAGCAATGACAGCGGCAGCAATGTTTTCCATCCGAAGTCCATAAGCTGATCATAACGAAACCTTGGCAAAGTGGCGCGTACATGAATGAAAAAGAAGAGGAGAAGAAATGTTTTCATACCAAACCATAAGATCGATGATCCAAGTCCAAATGGACCATTGAATCCTCCAAGGTAGAGGGTGGTACAAAACGAGGAGATTCCGATCATGGCAACATATTCCGCCATGAAAAACATGGCGAACTTTAGCGAACTGTACTCGGTGTGAAATCCCGCAACCAGTTCAGACTCCGCTTCAGGCAAGTCGAAGGGCGACCTGTTGGTTTCAGCCAGCATACAGATCAGAAAAATGACGAATCCGATTGGTTGAATAATTATGAACCAACCTCTTTCCTGCATATGAACGATATCCCCAAGTCGCAGGGTTCCACTGATCATGACAATGGAAAGCACTGATAATGTCATGGAAAGTTCGTAGCTGATCATCTGGGCGCTGGCACGAAGACCGCCAAGCAGCGAGTATTTGCTGTTACTCGACCAACCCCCGAGGAAGACTCCGTAAATCTCCATGGCGACGACCGCCATGAAAAACAGGACGCCCACATTGATGTCACCGGCGGTTAATGTAACAACCGAACTTAAATCGCTCTTCACACCCAGAAGCTTATCTTCCAGCATCAGCAGAAGATTGGCGACCTCCGGAATACCTGGCCCGAATGGTATGACGGCAAAAGCCGTCAGTGCCGGTATCAGAGCAATAATCGGAGCAAGCGGATAAAGAATCTTATCAGCGCCGGCAGGCGTAAAATCCTCTTTGAACAGGTTTTTCAGGCCATCGGCGAATGGCTGAAGAATACCGAAATATCCAACCTGATTCGGACCGAGACGGCATTGCATGAAAGCAAGGAAACGTCTCTCCACAAGCGTCATCATGGCCATGCAAAGCATGACACAGACGACCATGACGCCGACCTTTATCCCTATCAGTGCGACAAGAAAGAAGCCTTCGAATATGGTCACGCCGCACCTCCCGATATAATGACTGCCGTCAACGGCTTTCCAATACCTCCGAACCAGCGACGCTCATCGGGAGATAATGAATTCAAAGCGAGGAAACAACAACCACTCATGATGTCATCAGTGGTTCGAACTGCCACGGAAACTTTGTCACTACCGATTTTCAATTGAACCCTGGCGTCATTGCTAATCTTCATCTTTTCCGCATCGGCCGAATTCATCAGTAATGACCGATTAAGAAATTGCCCCAGATGAGCGCCACGTAATGTCATTGCTCCCGAATGATACAAATCATTTCCGATGAGCAGGAAAACTCCATCTTTACCGGGATTGCCTCCGGTGCTTTTATCCTTACCGGCAGAATCAGCTGACTTCTTGTCTTCGACCGCTTCAGTCGCGCGGGAAACATGCCATTGATACAACTTCTTTACCTCAGAGGTGACAGAGGCAAAAGACTGTTCAGCGCCGCCTAATTCTGACTCCAGTTTAAGCAGAAGACGGGACATGGACTGGCCGACGGCTCCGGGAATTGAACCACGAGCTATTTTCCATTCTCCCAAGGCGGACAGCACGCTTCCTTCAAATTCATGGAAACTTCGGACGGGAACGGCAAGAGTCGCCAAAGAGGTCAATTCCGAACGAAAAGCATCGAAAACAACCAGATTTGCAAGCTTTGCAAAAGCAGTTTTCCAGCGAGGCCAGTTGATGAGACCTTCCTGGAGATCTTCACCAATCAGGAGAACATTCTTGATACTTCCCTTTTCAATCGCGCCCAGAACATCTTCTTGTACTGAGCATCCGTTCTGAGACACATTTGAACCCCAGCCCGGAACACGCATTCCACTGCCCGCCATCAACATAGCTCCGAGGGTGTTGCCTCCCTCGGGTACCATCAAAACCTTTGAGTTGGCCACCTTTGAGGAAAGGGACTCGATGGCTCTGATAAAAGCCGGACCTTCAGCCAGTGGACGGGAACCGGCAATGATAACCATTTGCCTTGAACCTTGTACTGCATCGACGATTTTATTGAATTCAGCGGAAGCATCGCTTTTCCGGCTCTGTAAAGCTTCGATCAATGACAGCACAAAGTCTTTAGAGGCTCCCGGGGCATTCCAGTGGTGTGCAAGACCCATGGAGGAATGCCTGGTTTTTTCCGGGCCGACTGTATAGAGCGCCGCTCCTTTTTGCCTCACCGCCCGAGTGACGAAATAACCTATCATCGGAGTTTCACGGGCCAACGGAGCATCGACAAGCAAAATCAGATCTGCACTCAAAATATCCTTTGAAGTGGATTGCCGACCGGAAAAACGATCAAGATACGAAGTCAACCCTTCGTGGTTTTCAAGAGGGACTACGTGAGGAGTTTTGAGAACGGTCCGGGCAATCCGGCCAACCAGGTAGGCCTCTTCGTTAGCAATTCTGCTGTTATAAATAACGGCAGTGGAACCGCTATCTTTTGCCAGAGCCTTGAAAGCCTGAACCGTCGGTTGCAGCGACTCACTCTGCTGAAATGTTTCCGCAACCTCCGATGTTATTTTCGTTCCTTCGCGAAGACGTTGTTCGCCCTGATCGGCATCGAAACTGAATCGACCCTTCGCGCACAGGAAATCACAACAGTCCTGCTCATCCTTCGGGGCGGTAACTCGCGTAACTTTGCCTTTCAGGTCTGTCCAGACACGAGTTGCGCATGACGAAGAGCATAGCAGACAAACGGAAGGATTCGGAGTCAGATTCCAGACCCGGTCCTTGTATTTGACCGTGCCATTCGTGATAGTACCTGTGGGGCATACTTCGGCGCAATTGCCGCAAAGCTCACATGTCATCTGTGTAAATTGAAAAGTCGAAATCATGGCCTTATCACCACGATTGAGCATTCCTATGTGATCTTCGCCCACGACCTGATGACATACCCGGGTACAGCGTTCACAGTGAATACATCGATTATTGACCCATGAAAGAACAGGCGAAAGTTTTATTCGGCCATACTTATTATCGAAGTTACGTTTTATGTCTTCAAATCTGGATTTTCCACGACCGAATTCGAAACAGACATCCTGGAGTTCGCATTCTCCGCCCTGGTCGCAAATCGGGCAATCCAGGGGATGATTCGCCAGCAGGAATTCGACAATTCCCTGGCGAGCCTTAACGACTCTCGCGCTTCTTGTAAATACAACCATGCCCTCGCCCACTGGAGTGGTGCAGGCCGTGACCAACTTCGGAGCCTTTTCTATCTCCACGAGACATATTCTGCATGCACCCAACGGTAATAGTTTGGAATGGCTGCAGAAAACCGGAATTTTAATACCAATACGGCGGGCCGCTTCGACCAGAAGGACTCCCTTTTCGGCTTCGGTCGAAATTCCGTCAATCGTCAGACGAACTTTTGCTATATCTGCCATAGATCTTTAACCCCGAATACCGATTTAATGTTTCTGTTCGCAACATTTCCCGGCAATATGCGCTTCATATTCGGACCGGAAATGAATGATGGTGTCATGAATAATGGGAACGGCACCGTCTGCCAGAGGGCAGAAGGTATTGCCGACGATTTGGTCACATAGATCCAGAAGGAGTGGGATATCGCTGGCCTTGCCCTGCCCTGACTCCAGGCGATGGTAAATCTGTTCTATCCAGGAAAGGCCTTCACGGCAAGGCGTGCATTTTCCGCAGGATTCATGATGATAAAACTCGGTCAGTATTTTTGCCGTCATTACCATACAATTGGAATCATCAATGACAATTATTGCAGCGGAGCCAAGTGAAGATCCGGCTTTCGCGATACTGTCATAATCCAATGGAATATCAATCTGTTTGGGAAGAAGAAGAGAGGTCGATGAACCGCCGGGAATGACCGCTTTCAGGGTTCGGCCCTTAGGCAAACCACCGGCAGTCTTATAGATGAAATCCTTGAAGGAAATGCCCATGGGAAGCTCATAAACCCCAGGTTTAGTCACATTTCCGGAAATAGCGAAAAGTTTGGGCCCATAATTATTGGGACTTCCGAAGGATTTGTACCAGTCAAGACCATTGATCAGCAGAAGAGGAACGCTTGCAAATGTTTCGACATTGTTTACGACCGTGGGGCCGCGGAATAAACCTTCAACGGCGGGAAACGGAGGTTTCAATCGTGGCTGGCCGCGTTCGCCTTCCAGAGAATCAAGCAATGCGGTTTCTTCGCCACATATATATGCCCCGGCACCACGATGAACAATAATGTCGAATGCAAATTTCCCGTTAATGCTTTGTCCGAGGTAACCTTTGGCGCGCGCTTCTTTAACGGCTTCCACGCATCTGAGATATCCGGCGTAGAATTCGCCACGGATATAGATATAGCCCTGGTTGGAACCAATGGCATATCCGCATGCGACCATACCTTCAATCAACAGATGTGGATTGCCCTCGAGAATTTCTCTATCTTTGAATGTGCCGGGCTCGCCTTCATCGGCATTGCAAACAACATACTTCGGGCGCTGAGATTTCTCAGGAATAAACGACCACTTTCTTCCCGTAGGAAATCCCGCTCCACCACGTCCGCGGAGACCGGAGGTGCTGACCATGTCCACGACTTCTTTAGGACTCTTCTTAAATAGCTCCTGATAGGAAGCATATCCGCCTCTTGCCAGATACTTTTCGAGAGAAGGATTACGATCTGGTGCCAGAAGAGTTTTCATGGGTTCGCTCATCGTTTCGCTCCTGAACGCAAGGATGAAAGAAGAGTATCCAGTTTTTTCTCGCTCACAAGCGAGTGATAATCATTATTAATCTGGACTACCGGAGCTTCGTGGCAGGCTCCGAGGCATTGCACCCCAATAAGTGTGAAAAGCCCGTCTGATGTCGTCTCTCCATCTTTTATTCCGAGTTTTTCTTCAAGGTGTGAAAGAAGATGACGCCCGCCAAGCATGGAACAAGTCAGGTTTACGCAAACTTGTACGCGGTATTTGCCGACCGGCTTATGATGAAACATTGTGTAAAATGTACCGGTTTTCATTACCTCTATCGGTGGAATCCCGAGTAGTTGTGCCACTTCTAACATAGAATTCGGTTCGAGATGGCCTTTTTCTTCCTGTACCCGATGCAGTGCCGGAATCAATGCAGACTGTGCTATCGGATACATGGCCTTGAGCTGAAGAATGTCTGCGCGAAGTTTTTCGGAAAAAACAGTTTTTGATTTCATCGGTCAATTTCGCCTAACACAATATCAAGACTCCCGATTATCGCGACAATGTCGGCAATGAGTGAGCCGCGTGAAATAGCTGGCAAAACCGAAAGATTCAGAAAGCTCGGTGAATGCACTCGCAGCCGGTAAGGTTTTTCGCCGCCCGTGCTCACCAGATACACACCGAATTCTCCTTTGCTGGATTCTATGGTGGAGAAGACTTCACCAACCGGTGCGTTAAACCCTCTGCATGAAAGAATGAAGTGATTGATCAGTTCTTCCATGTTGCCTTGAGTTCTGTGTTTATCCGGGAGGATGATGTCCGTGCGATCGATTTTCACGGGGCCGGCTGGAATAGCATCAATAGCCTGTCGAACAATTGTCGCGCTTTCCCGCATTTCATCCATCCGCACCAGGAAACGTGCATAACTGTCGCCTTCCTGATAAACAGGGATGTTAAACTTGAACTTCTCATACCCTGAATACGGGCGAGCCTTTCTGACATCATAATTTACACCGGAAGCGCGAAGAACCGGCCCGCTGCAGCAATATGAAAGAGCGGTCTCCTTGCTTAAACAACCAATCCCTTTCAGACGATTGATCAAAATCGGATTTCCAGTGACGAGGTTCTGATATTCATCCAGGCGTATGGCAAAATCCTTGAGGAATTTTTCAATCATTGGAATGACCGTATCCGGAATATCCTCGCGGAGGCCTCCAATGCGAAAATATGTACTGGTTAACCTGGCCCCGCAGGTCTCTTCAAAGATATTCATGATTTGCTCACGGTCTTGAAGAGCATAAAAAATCGGGGACATTGCCCCTAAATCAATTGCCGAAGTGCCGAGCCATATCAGATGAGAGGAGATTCTCATGAGCTCGCTGTAAAGAACCCGGAGCCACTGCGCCCGGGCAGGGATCTCATCAGTAATTCCGAGGAGTTTTTCTACGCCGAGTATATAACCTAAATTCATCAGCATCGGGGCAAGATAGTCCATCCGGTCAGTTATCGGAATAAACTGATGATAGGACATATACTCACCCAGCTTTTCCATGCCGGTGTGTAGATATCCGATGTGTGGGACGACTTCCGTGATGACCTCGCCATCGATACTGAGAACCAGCCGAAGCACTCCGTGCGTGGCAGGATGAGACGGCCCCATATTGAGAGTTACAATGCGGTCTCCGGGATCATCTGATTCCTGCACTGAGATATTATCGGATGAGATGGCTTTAAACTTGTCCACGGAAGTGGGGATTTTTTCAGAAATCATTGCAATCTCCCTGTGGACACAAAGGATGCGCTTTCAACAGCGGGAATCCTTCGTATTCATCCGGCATCATAAGTCGGCGCAAATCAGGATGATCAGAGAATTTAACCCCGAAAAGATCATAAACTTCTCTTTCAAGCCAGTTTGCGCTGTTCCAGATATGTGAAATGGTCGGAAGTATCGGGGTTTCGGAAGAAACGGCGACCTTCAAACGAATAAAGCCGTTGATCTTATGCGAAAACAGGTGATAAACGACTTCAATGGTGCCATTTACAGGAGTTTTATCAACGGCTGTAACGTCGAAAAGAACTTCGAAAGGAAATTCCGCATGATTTCTCAAGGAAGTTACCAGCCCGATGAATTTATCCGGGTTGATTTTCCAGGAACATTCATTGCGGAAAGCAGGCAAAACCTCGATGCTTCCAGAAAATTGATCGGTCAATTTTGATAAATATTCGTTCATTCGTATGGATGATCGGTGAATTTCTCACCTTTGATTTTCTTTTGAATTTCAAATATCCCCTGCATTAATGCATAGGGGTTCGGAGGACAACCGGGAACATACACATCTACCGGAATAATTTTATCGACACCCTGAAGAATGGCATAATTACGAAAGACACCGCCACAACTTGCACATGCACCCATGGATATCACCCATTTCGGACTCATCATCTGTTCGTAAACCTGCTTTACGAAAGGAGCCATCTTACGACTGACCCGGCCGGCAACAATCAACAAATCGGCTTGCCGGGGACTGGCACGGTAAACCTCTGAACCAAACCGCGCCAAATCATAACGGGGAGAAACGATCGGCATCATTTCGATGGCGCAACAGGCAAGACCGAAAGTCATCGGCCAGACCGAATTGGAACGCGCCCAGTTCACCGCCCACTCGAGGGAGGTAGTTAAAATATTGTCGCCAAGCTGGTGTTCTAATCCCATTCCAGGCCTCCGCGACCTCTGATATATACATAGCCCACGACTAAAAGAGCCATGAACAAAAACAACTCTGTAAAGGCAACCCACTTGAAGGCATAATCCCTGTAAACGGTAAGCACCGGCAACATCAGCGCCACTTCCACGTCGAAAAGAAGAAATAGCATGGCAACACGATAAAACCTGGTTACAACCGGTTTTCTCGCATCACCGACCGGATGTGCCCCACACTCGTATGGCTCCATTTTCGCCGCGGATGCCCGATAAGGGCCAAATAACGCGGACAAAAGGACATTCGCGACGGCAAATCCAGCGGCCACGGCAAACATAAGAATCACGGGCATGTAATTTATAAAAAACATTGTTACACTTCCCTTTCGAGGTCGGCAATATAGCAGATATTGTACCGTGGATCAAGGAAAAAAAAGGGTGACTCATTTAGTTCTAAGAACCATCAGTCGAATCTCGGTCATCTCCTCCATGGAGAAACGAATGCCTTCGCGCCCGATACCACTGTTTTTAACTCCGCCGTAGGGCATGTGGTCCACGCGCCATGACGGCACATCACCTATTATCACTCCGCCGACATCAAGTTCATCCCATGCGCGGTGCGCCTTGTAGATGTCGCGAGTGAAAATACCAGCCTGCAGTCCATATTCACTGTCGTTGACTAGCGCCAAAGCCTCGCCGAAATCGCTGAATCTGGACATGACAGCCACGGGAGCAAAGGCTTCCTTGGCGCAGAGGGGCTCGTCTTTCGGAACGTCCTCGAGAAGCGTGGCATCAAGAAACGCACCATTCCGATGGCCGCCGCAAAGAAGTTTTCCGCCACGGCTCACAGCGGATCGGATCCAGGATTCCGCACGTTCGGCTTCTTTGACGGCAATCATTGGGCCGATGAATGTTTCTTCGTTCATGGGATCGCCCGTTTTAAGCTTCATAGTCGCATCGATCAGTTTCGCCTTGAAAGTGTCATAGACGATCTCATTGACAAATATGCGCTGGACGCTGATACAGCTTTGGCCGGACTGATAAAATGCGCCGATGACAATTCGCGCCACAGCATCGTCAAGGTCTGAATCGGAGTCTACGATTACTGCCGCGTTGCCGCCCAGTTCCAGCATGACTTTTTTCTTGCCGGCGCGTGCTTTAAGATTCCAGCCCACATTTGTGGAACCGGTAAAGCTCAGAAGCTTCAATCGCTCATCTTCAGCGAAAATGTGAGCATCTTCCACGCGTGTCGGCAAAATGGAAAATGCCCCCGCCGGCAGGTTTGTTTCCGCCAGAACTTCTCCGATAATGATTGCTCCAATGGGAGTTCTAGAAGATGGCTTAAGAACGAATGGGCAGCCTGCCGCCAGTGCCGGCGCAACTTTGTGGGCGGCAAGGTTCAACGGAAAGTTGAAAGGAGTGATGAACGAAACCGGACCTATCGGGACACGCTTCCACATGCCGGAATATCCTCTTGCACGCGAGCTGATGTCGAGCGGCATTACTTCGCCTGTCATTCGAACCGACTCCTCCGCCGCTATCCTGAAGGTGTCGATAAGTCTGCTTACTTCTCCGCGGCTATCCCGAATCGGCTTTCCAGCCTCGACACAAAGCGCCTGGGCAAGCTCATCCGCGCGCTCAGTAAATCGTTTTACACAGTGGTTCAATACATCTTGTCGCTGATAAGTCGGCATTTTGGCCATAGGGCGGGAAGCCTGAACTGCGGCCGCGATCGCCTCATCAATTATTTCAGGGGACGCCATCGCCACGCGTGTCGCAACTTTTCCGGAATATTTATTTAAAACTTCCAGATCGTGATTGGGCTCCATGGGTTTGTTCGCCAGATAAAACGGATATTTTTCCTTAAGCATACGCATCCTCCATATATAGAATCTCTGAATTCATCTTCATGAATGTTTTTGAGTTTTACTGTTCAGACAATGTTTTCGTAGGAAGATACCAGATCTTTTCTTCGCCCGAGTTCACTCGCATATTTTTTTCCGAGAACATTTTTGTTTTCTCGAAGCCAGTGAGATAATTTTGTTTTTGCCAGGGGGGCGGATTTCGTATAAAGCAGGTTTTCCATGAGACCTTCAATTTCTTCTCTGGTCACCATGATATCGCCGACAAGCCATCCGGTAATCATTCCAACCATGTAAGCTATGACTGGCGGCGTTGCAACAATCAGCCGCTTCAACCCCAAAACCCGGGATATTCTACGGACAAGACATCTATAAGTATAGGTTTCGGGACCGATGGCATCCAGGATTTCATTCGTTCGCTCTTCGCCTTTGTTAACGGCGATTTCAGCCAGGTCGTCCACGAAAATCGGCTGAAGTTTATACGCTCCGTCCCCAAAAACACCGATAACCGGAAATTTTCGAACGGCCCACGCAATATTATTTATGAGAATATCTTCTTTTCCGAAGAGAACGGTTGGCCGCAAAATACAGTAGGAGACGCCGCTGTTTATCAAAGCCTCCTCCACTAATGCCTTCCCGGAAAAATACTCCAGATGGCTTTCCCGGGAAGGATTGGTAATACTTATATGAACTATTCTTCGCACACCGGCAGCCTTCGCCGCAGCTATCAAAATCAGCAAATTATCAACCGCAGTGGAATGCCTGAATGTGGTGTGATTGAAACGAACCCAGTAAGTATTGTACAAAACGGTAACGCCCCGCAGACTTTCTTCTAGTTTTTTGGGGTCATCAAAACAGTATGGAAATGCTTTGATGGCTCTATTAAACTCATTCTCTCTGTTCGGGGAATTAGTAAAGGTAATAACTGACTTTTTGCGATCAAGCAGTCTGCGGGCTATATATTTACCGGAATACCCGAAAGCCCCGGTTACAGCATGTATTTCATTATTCACGATATCAGAACCCCCTTCAAATACCGGAAACCGAAACCCGAAAAAGCTTCAGTATCTGCTGCTTTTTCGGGTTTTCACAAAAGCCAGTAAACTACTTTTTGTCTTCCGGGGCTTGAGCTTCCTTAGATGACTTGAGCGCTGCATACTCCTGTGGATGATGAGATCTGAACTCTTCATCAGAGATTTTGCCGTCAAGCCATGTTATCGAGAAAGGATATTCTTTAGGATGCAGGAATGTGAAGAACATGTGCCAGACAATAATGGCAAGAGTAGCTAACCAGGCCTCATAGTAATGAACGATTTCAGCGATTTTAAGCAGCCATGACGGCAGAACCCAGGTGACATAGGCCGGGAACCAGAGCATCAAACCGGTGATAGCCATGACGACTGTCCCCCAGGCCATGGCCCAATACTCGGACTTCTCAATATACGAATATCGACCGAAATGCGGATGGTGCTCGGTGAAGCCGAGGTGATACCACATGTTCAGGAAAACATCCCGAAGATCGGTAAACCAGGGTAGTAAAGCAATGACTTCAGTGCGACCGCGAACAGTTCCGAAGGTCCAGATGGTCTGAATAATTCCCTGGCAGATAAGGACTACTCCGGCAATTCTATGGATAAATCCTCTGATGGACTCATGCAAGCCAACGAACGAAAGACCTTTAACCCAGAAGGCATCAGGGAATTTCAGGGCGAAACCCGTAAGAACAAGAGTTGTGAATGAAAGAACCAAAATGAGATGATTAAAAACTTCAAAGGAGGTAAACCTTACATGTAAGGGGCCCTCTCTGCGCATTTGAAGCTTCTGACGAATATAATGAAATAGAATGATGGCATTATGCAACAACATGCTGCCAATAGTGAGAACGATCAGGACTATATAAATCTGCCGAACCATTTCGGCAAACCATTCATATGTGCCCTGGACGAGCTCATGAGAGTGGACCGGAATATTTGCAAAGCTCGCGTTGGCTTTTGGATGGCACTTCCCACAGGTTTTGGCCAGATTATTTGAATTCACTGAAGACTCTGGGTTTGATGAGGGAAGAATATCGTGAATTCCGTGGCAGCTCGCGCAGTTGGCAGTAACGGTAAGTCCGCCTTTGAGCGCGAGTCCGTGATAGGTGTCCTCATATGAGCTCAAACGCGCCGTATCGATGCCATATCTGGACATCATCTTGGCGTTACCGTGACATCTCGGACAAGTGGTTTTAGAAATGTTCTCGGGGTAAATGCTGGAAGTCGGATCGCGCTTGTCTTTGGCGGCATGCTCGCCATGACAATCCGTGCAAACGGGAGAATCGCTTACTCCCCTCGCCAGTGCCTGACCATGAATACTCTTTTCATAAACCTTGGCGATATCGGTATGACATTTTCCGCACGTTTTTGGAATATTTCTTTTGGCAGTATTAGATTCGGGATCCTGTGACTTTCTGATGAGGTGGCTGCCGTGACATTCACTGCATGTCGCGGCTTTAACCCCCATCTGTATCCTTTTGTAATGGACACTCTGCTGATAATCACTCAGTGGATTAAGAATATTGAAATGGTTGCGCTTGCTGGTCTCGGCATTGGCATGACATTTAGCGCAGGTAGTGGGCAAATTTTTGGGATTCGTGGGTGATTCAGGATCACTTTTTATCTTTATCTGATGGTTCCCATGACAATCACTACAGCTCGGGGCATCTGTATTTCCCTTGGCAGCGGCCAGACCATGAACGCTCTTTTTAAGATCCTCTTCTTCGGCCGGATGGCAACTGGCGCATGCTGGGCGTGACAGTCTGACTGCGTGAGGTATTTCCTTGATGCCCGTGTGGCAATCGACACAATTGAAACCCTCGTGTGGTGTTCCTTTTAAAGCATCATCCGGAACATGAACGAGTGTTCCGGACGCCGGACCAGCCTCGCGCTTGAGGGTCTTGTCAGCATGGCAACCCTGACATTCAGCATTGGTGATAACCTGAATGGTGCCCGATGCGGTAATAGGGACGCCCGCAGATGCAGACAGGGTCTCCGCAAACACTGGCAAAATGCCGAGAACAGAACACAATAAAAACAGTGTTACTTTTTTCACGATATTCATAAGTAACGAATTGTAGCAATGGGTTAAATTTTTGTAAAGAAATTTTGCAGAAATACCAGAGGCAATAATTCTCCGCCAGAAATAGCTTGAATAGCGCAATAAAAAAACCCACCCCTGTTCAAGGAGTGGGTTTTTTTATTGTTTATTTTTTAAAAAAATTACTTCTTCTTATGGCATTTCATGCAATTTGCGGATGCTGCAAACGGGTGCTTGTCTTTTCCGTCGTGACAGAAACCACAAAGTTTTCCGGCCTTCATGTCAGCCATTTTGAAGCCAGTCTTGCTGACTTTCTTCTCGAACAGGGGAGCTGTGCCTTCATGACAATCTTTACAGGCATTCTTTTCGCCATGCAGCTTGTGGGGAAATTCGACTGCTCCGAGCTTGCCAACGTTATCAAAAGTAATCATTTCAGGAACATCGCCACCAGCCTTGGGCTCTTCCTTCTTAGCGGCATCTGCGGGGGCATCCTTCGGGGCATCCTTGGGTGCTTCGGCTAACAAAATCCCTTTGGCTGACGTTCCGGCATTGGCCGGGGTAAAAGCATAAACGCCAATCAACAGAACGATCACCATGCACGCTACCATTGTTTTCCGCATACTGACTATTCTCCTCTGTTTGAGAATTAAATTTTGCGACTACAATAACTTGTAATCACAATCGTGCCGGAATTTACACCAAACAATCTGATTTGTCTACCAGAATGTTTATTAAGCAAATATTATGCCACCTCGAATTTGAAAAAGATTTATCTTGATTTTCTATTTTGACTCATTTAACATGATCCCTTCTTTCGACCATTGCTCAGGTATTCTTTTTTTTGCTTAACATGGAGGGCAGGATAAGTGAAACTTAACGCAATATTGACGCGTCATTTGGGTAAAATAACCCATTGTATAAACCCATTTGGTAAAATTACCCATTTCACCAAGCCATTGGGAAGTTGCGTCTCTCTGTGGTGTCTTACGGTTATATTAATATACTCTTTCCTGTCTGTTCCTGCCTTTTCGGCTTCTGACACAGCGTGCCTTGATTGTCATAGCGAACCTTCTTTTTCAACCACTGTCGGTAGCCAGACGATTTCACTCTTCGTCGACGGAGCGTCATTTTCTGGTTCTATCCATTCCGCCCTCGGTTGCACAGGATGTCACCTCGATGCCGATGTGAAGTCTTTTCCTCACCCTGAAGGGCTTAAAAAAGTAGATTGTTCGAGCTGTCATAAAAAAGAGTTCGATAAGTTTAAAACAAGCATTCACGGACAAGCTTTAAGAGACGGAAATCAATTTGCGCCTCGCTGTTACTCTTGCCACGGAAAGCACGATATTCTCAGCAAGACAGACCGTCAGTCGACCACCTATAAGATGAATATTCCTTCCCTCTGCGGAAAATGTCACACGGAGGGCTTGCCGGTAACTAAAGAGTACAGCATGTTCGAGCGGAGTGTAGTCGAGAACTACCGGGAAAGTATTCATGGTGAAGGTATGTTTAAAAAAGGCCTTCTGGTAACGGCCACGTGCAATGACTGTCATACAGCACATGAAATCCTTCCTCATACGGCCACTGAATCCACTGTCAACGTAAAAAATATTGCCAATACTTGTTTCAAATGCCATGGAATGATCGAGCAGGTTCACAAGAAAGTCATAAAAGGTGAATTGTGGGAGAAAAAACCCGATTCCATACCTGTTTGCGTAGATTGTCACTCCGCCCATCAGATCCGAAAATCATCCCTGAACGCGGGAGTGGCTGACCAGGATTGTCTCAAATGTCATGTTACAAAAACTGTTGATGCCACTGTTGAACAGGCTTCTTCTACCAATGCGTCAATGGCAGCGACTACTGAACAGGCATCATCGACCCGGACACCAATCGTAGTTACCGCGGATCTGGCATCTTCAACCCATGCAAAGATCAACTGCGTAAAATGTCACGCCGATGTCTCTCCCGATCTCAAACGGCCTTGTGAGACGGCCAAGAAGGTCGACTGCACCATTTGTCATGTAAAACAGGGTGAAGATTACGTTGTAAGTATTCACGGACAGCTCAGCGCCAAAAAGGACCCGGATGCGCCGGTTTGCACTGATTGCCATGGCAAACATAACATCATGCCCAAACTGGCCGAGAAATCACCAATTTTCCGACGAAATATCCCAGACCTTTGCGGAACGTGTCATCTCGCCGGACAAAAAGCCGCCAGAAGAATCGGAGCGGAGCGCGGTGATCTGGTACAGAAATATAGGATGAGCACGCATGGAAGGGGTGTCATCGAAAGCGGACTTATTTCCTCCGCGGTTTGCACGGATTGCCACAGCTCACATCGTGAGTTTCCAGCCAAAGACGAACGCTCTTCGGTTAACAGAAAGAACGTTGCGGCCACTTGTGCCAAATGCCACATGGGAATTAACGACATGTTCGTTAATAGCGTCCATAGCCCCAAAGTGACCAAAACCGACGCAAAATTACCGACATGTCCGGACTGCCACACTTCTCACGACATTACCCGGGTCGAGAAACCGCAATTCCTCCTTGAAGTTAGCCATCAGTGCGGTTCTTGCCACAAGGACGTCAGTGAAACCTATTTCCAGACATACCATGGAAAAGCCTATCAGCTGGGCTCTTTAAAAGCCGCCAAATGTTCGGACTGCCACGGCTCTCATGATATTTTGAAACCTGATAACCCTGATTCGCATTTGAGCCGGAACAATGTTGTAGCGACGTGCAAAAAGTGCCATCAAAATGCGAATAGACAATTTGTCGGATATTTAACACACGCTACTCATCACAATGCCGGAAAGTATCCCGCACTCTTCCTCACGTTCTGGGCCATGACCATGCTTCTGATTGGCACCTTCGGCTTCTTTGGTGTTCACACCCTTCTCTGGCTGCCAAAGTCCTTCGCACGGCTCAAACAAAAGAAAGAAGCCCACGTTGATGAAGAGCCAAAACAATATGTCAGATTCGCGCTTTCTGAAAGATTGTTGCATCTGTCTGTCATAGTCAGCTTCTTTGGATTGGCGATAACCGGAATGATGTTGAAATTCGCCAATATGGCGTGGGCTTCGAAGCTTGCCTCGCTTATCGGCGGCCCTGGAAATGCAGGATTAGTGCACCGCGTTTGCGCAGTGATTACATTTGGTTATTTCGTTACTCATCTGAGTTTCCTATATCAATATAAAACCAGGAACAACCTCACGTTGTTCGAGATGCTCTTCAATAAGGATTCTCTTGTTCCTCAAATCCATGATATTATGGAATTCTTCCAGACCATGAGATGGTTCCTTGGCTTTGGAGAACGTCCGAAGTATGGCCGATGGACATACTGGGAAAAATTCGATTACTTTGCTGTGTTCTGGGGCATAACCATCATCGGATCCACTGGCCTCCTCCTGTGGTTCCCGGAAGTATTCACTCTTATTCTCCCCGGATGGCTCATTAACGTCGCTACGATTATCCACAGCGATGAGGCGCTGCTTGCGGTCGGATTCATTTTCACCATTCACTTCTTCAATACACACCTCCGTCCGGAAGCCTTCCCGATGGATCCGGTGATATTCACCGGCCGAATCCCGCTTTCAGAGTTGGAGCATGATCGTCCAAGAGAGTTCGAGGAGTTGAAAGCCTCAGGTGAACTCGAGAAAAAGCTTACGACTCCGGTGTCTTCGCTGCGGCTCAGGGTTATATTCCTCTTTGGCCTGACCTGTCTCTGCATTGGTATTACCCTCATTGTTCTCATCATATATTCAATGCTGTTCGGCTATGCTTAAAAACGGGGTTTATCGAAGAAAATTCAGTTTTCACTGAATTAATAGGACAACAAGCCCGTAGGCTGATTGCCTATGGGCTTGTTTTTTTGATATCCTGCACTATAATTAAGAATTACCTCAGCATTGTCTGATATTACATTTATACAACACAGCTAAGGAGCATGCACAGTGGCTACAGAACCTGTAACGATTACCGAAAATTCAACTCCCAAACTCAGCATATTTGGAAAGCTTCTTTGGCTGATTGGGATTGAGGCAATTGATAAATCACCAGGTGCATATAAATTACAGTTCCGCTTCTACGCAATTGTCGGTCTTATACTTTTGGGAGTCAGCAGTTTTGGAGGCTTGGTTGTCTATTCCACCTCTCCTTCGTTCTGTCGATCGTGTCACATTATGGAGCCATATTATAAAGCCTGGGCAGGCTCCAAACACAAGGATATAGCTTGTGTGGAATGCCATTATCCGCCGGGAAGCCCACAAACAATTCTTTGGAAAAAATTCCAGGCTCTTTCTCAAGTCGTGAAATACGTGACCAGAACCTATTCTTCCAAACCTTTTGCCGAGGTTGAGGATTCATCCTGTTTGCGTGAAGGTTGTCATGCCACGCGTCTTCTGCAAGGGAAGGTCGTTACGAAAAGCGGTGTCAAATTCGATCACAAACCTCATTTGGAAGGCGTTCGCAAGGGCCGAAAGCTACGTTGTGTATCCTGCCATTCTCAACTCGTCGTTGGAAAGCACATTGAAGTCACATATGATACCTGCTTCCTTTGCCATCTGAAGAATCAGAAGGATGGAAGAAACCTCAATCCTCTCGGCGGATGTCTGGGTTGTCATAACCTTCCGGACAAAGAGTTCAAAGTCGGGAATATTACATATAATCATAAAACCTTCCTCGGATCCCACCAGGTCGAATGTCAGAGTTGCCATCAGGACGTAATTCAGGGTAACGGTGATGTTTCCCAGGACAAATGTCTGACTTGTCATAATCAGCCGGAAAAACTTGCCAGATACGGTGATGATCAGTTTATTCATGAAAACCATGTAACCAAGCACAATACCGCCTGCTTCCACTGCCACGACCTTATAAAACATGCGGTGGTGCCGGCGGGACAGAAAAAGTTAAACTATGATTGCAATATATGCCATGTAGACATGCATGATTTACAGAAAAGCATCTATATGGGACTTGGTGCAAAGGGTATAAATCCAATGCCGAGCCCGATGTATCTCGCAAACGTCGACTGTGTTGCATGCCACCTGTCGCCCAAAGAGCTGGATAAAGGCGTCAGTAAGGCAAAAACTTACGACGGAACGGAAACCGGATGCCTGAAATGTCATGGGGAGCAGTATAAAGGCGTACTTAGTGAGGTCCAGAGCCTGGTACAGGAAACCATCTCCAAGATGGAAAACAAGGTCGCTACTGTTACAGCTGCCCTGAAAAGCACGTCTGCTTCACAGACCACAGAGCTTGCTTCACAAACCACAGAGCTCGCCGACATAAGTTACAATATGAACTTCATAAAAAATGCCAAACCGGTGCATAATATTTACTACGTTTCGCAAATATTGCGGAAAACAGATGAAAGACTCTCATCCATAGCCAAAGCAAATAAACTCACCGTTGAGGATACAAGCTCGCTGCCGATAATTTCCGGAGGTTTTTGTGCCACCCTTTGCCATGCCAAGGTGGGCGTGAAAGTCCCGGCGGAAACCGTCGAGTATAAGGGAAAATCCATGCCTCACAAGCAGCATTCGGAACAGGTTGGACTTGCATGCACCTACTGTCACGATTTTGGTGCTCATAAAGATGTGAAGCTCAAACAGCCGACCGTTTGCAAGGAGTGCCATGAAGGAAAAGAGTAGACTATTTTGCAAACGGGTAATACCATTAACATAATATCTGCGTAGTAGATTTGCAGGGGCGATCCGACGGATCGCCCCTGCAGCGCACATAAACATTTAGCGATTGAAATAAGCGATTCTTTTCGAGGGGAGTAACAATGTTTCGGTTCAGTTATGTTAATCGAATTCTAATAATTTTCTTTGGAGCCGTCGTGGCCGGGCTTGTTTTGAAAACGGCCATGATTCCGGAAAGCTTCGGGAAATACGGACACTATCGGGCCGATTGGTTATCCGAGGGGACTCAATTACCTTCGATTTATCAGGGGAAATTCGTTTGTCAGGAATGTCACAACGAAATATTTCAGACACACGAAAAGGATGTTCACGTCTCCGTTGAATGTGAAAATTGCCATGGGAATGGTAAAAAACATGTGGATTTTCACAAAAAGGTTGCCAGCGCTTCAGTTGACACATCCGCGGACATGACGGCATCCGGTGGAATTAAAGATCAAGCCAAAATGCATATTCTCAAGGACAATCAGACTTGTCTTTATTGCCATCGCCAATTGAAAGCGCGCCCCAAGTATTTCCCGCAGATCGATCCTGACGCACATTTTGAACTATTAAAAGTGAAAGACAAGAATACTACCTGTTTTTCATGCCATTCTCCGCATGAGCCTCTTTTTCTGGTTAAAAAGGTTTCAGAATCTCGTGTTCATCCGACTATTAATGAGTGTAAAAGTTGCCATGACGAAAGTGTAAGCGAGCCAAGACCAGAAAATCATCCGACTATTTTCGAATGTAAGTATTGCCACAAAGGCTTGATTGATGATTTCAAGGCAAAAAAACACAAGTTCCTGAATTGTACTTCCTGCCATAATGTATACAGAATTTCGGAAAGTTCAGGATATATTTTCAAGAATGGTAATCCAAAATTCTGTCTCATGTGTCATGAAGACAAGAATATCGTCGATTCCACAAAGGTACCCGTTATCAAACAAAAAGAGCATTATGAAATGATGGGAGCCACTCCTGATATGAGATGTTTCGATTGTCATGGCGCGGAAAAGATCCACGATATTTCAAAAAACCCATTCTATTCGGCTGGAAAGGCGAGCGACACTGACAAGATAGAAAAACAGTTACAGACCCCGGCATCTCATGGAGCTGAAATAAAAAATGAGCAAAAATAATAACAATAGCGATAATAAAAAGAGTGGAATCGGGAATCTCAGCCGAAGATCATTTTTGCGGATGAGTCTCTTTACAATAACCGCTTCAGGCTTAAGTATTTTACATCTTCAACCCAAGGCAGACGCGGAGGAAACACATAATTCATCGGCCAAGACCTACAAAATGGAGGATTACTGGTGGGGATTTCTGGTCGACACCACCAAGTGCATGGGATGCGGTGCATGTGTTCGTGCCTGCAAGGCGGAGAACGATGTCTCCGAAGAGTTTTTTCGCACATGGGTAGAGCGCTATGAGGTTTCCGAGGATAATACTGTAAGAGTGGATTCTCCCAACGGGGCCTACAACTCTTTTCCGAAAGATCATACTGAGCAAGGAAAAGTGATAAAGGGTTTCTTTGTTCCCAAACTTTGCAACCACTGTCGAACAAGTTGCTGTACGCAGGTTTGTCCAGTGGGTGCCACCTTTACTTCTCCGGACGGGGTTGTACTGGTCGATCGCAAACATTGCATCGGTTGCGGATATTGTGTTCAGGCCTGCCCATATGGCTCAAGATACGTAGACCATCGAAAAGGGTATGCTGATAAGTGTACTCTATGCTATCACCGGATCACTAAGGGATTAAAAAATGCCTGTGTTCAAGCCTGTCCAGTTGAGGCAAGAGTCGCCGGCAATCTTCTCGATCCCAAAAGCAAAATCCGACAAATCCTCAAGGAATGTCGCTATAAGGTTATAAAACCTGAACTTGGTACCAATCCGAAATGTTACTACGTTGGATTAGACCAGGAGGTGAACTGATTATGAACCCTCTTGGAGATAATATTATTTTCGATTTCGTTTTCCCCAACGAGCTTCACGTCGTCTGGTCTGTGATGATCGTTCTTTATCCCTATATAACGGGTCTTGTTGCCGGAGCATTCATAATATCTTCGCTATACCACGTTTTCGAAAGGAAAGAGTTGCGAAGCATTGCCCGTTATTCTCTGGTCGCCTCTCTTGTTTTCCTCGGTTTCGCCACGCTCCCTCTCCTGGTTCACCTTGGAAGACCCGAACGGGCTTTCAATATCATGATCACGCCGCACTTTACTTCCGCCATGGCTGGTTTTGGCTACATCTATCTTATGTATATGAGCATCCTCGCCATTGAAGTCTGGTTCCTGTTCCGGGGAGAATTAGTCGAGCGGGCGAATGAGTCCCAGGGGATTAAGAAGTTTATTTATACTGCCTTGGCATTGTTTGATCTGACAATTAATGAAGAAACAAAAGCATTCGACAAAAAAGTAATCACCTTTTTTGCGGCTGTCGGAATTCCTGCCGCATGTCTTTTACATGGATATGTTGGATTTCTCTTCGGGTCCATCAAGGCAAATCCATGGTGGTCGACACCTCTGATGCTTCCGATATTCATTCTTTCGGCTATCGTTTCAGGTATTTCCGTAATCATTTTCAAGTATTTTCTGGTCTCATACATTCAGGGATTTGAGATCAATGACAAATGTTTGAAAACACTTTCCTCTTTCCTCTGGGGATTCATGATCATCGACGTCTGCATGGAACTCCTGGAACTTCTCTCTATTTCATATCAGCAAACCGGAGAATGGGAAATTCTATCTTATCTGATCTATCAAAAGCTCTGGATTCCATATCTCGTCATTCAATTAGGCATATGCTCTTTTATTCCGTTCATTCTGCTCGGAATCAATACTATTTTTGATTTGAAGCGCTCTACTGCCAGAGCCTGCGTTTTTATATCATCGATCCTTTTGCTTTGTCAGGTTCTTGCCATGCGCTGGAACGTGGTTATCGGCGGCGGAATGATTTCCAAAAGTATGCGTGGATTTTCTTCGTATTTCCCCGGCATATTTGAAAAGGAAGGGCTGTTCACCGCATTTATCATATTTACCTGTCCGTTCATCATCCTGTATCTCGTAGACCGTATTTTTCCATTGTTCAAATTCAAGGGTTACGATCAGGAAACCGTCGCATTAACTACAGACGAACACTGATAATATCGATACGGGCACGGCGCAGCCGTGCCCAAAAGAACAATATCCAATGCACCATGTAATCATTTTATGCCGACGATAATCCCCGAGTCATTCGGACCACAGAAATCGAGTCGCTTAATTTTCTTCAGGCCCGCCTTTTTTAGCATTTCCTTGAGCTGGATGTCAGAATAAGATTGTCCCTCACTAGTTCCCAGGAGCATATTCATCGAAAATAAAGCCGGAAACAGCGGGCCACTCATGGCCTTGTCCAAAATAAACTCATGAACCATCAGCATTCCACCTGGTTCAAGTACCGCAGCTGTTTTATCGATAACTCTTTGGCACTCATCAGGACCTTCGCTATGAAGGACATGAGATAGCCATGCGACATCGTATTTCCCCTTGATCTCATCAACAGTAAAATTTCCGGCCTGGAAATCTATTCGCTTGCTCAGATCAAATTTCTTTATGGTTTTTTGTGCAAACGGTTTTGTTGTTGGAAAATCGAATATAGTCGCCTTCAATTCAGGATTCTCAAGACAAAAATGAATTGCATATGTTCCCGGACCACCACCAAGATCCAGGAAATGAGTTCGCCCGGAAAGGTCAATTTGAGAAACTATATAAGGGGCAATGTTCATCGCCATATTGAACATTCCCATCAAAAAACTTTCCCGAACTTTGTTGTCTTCTTTGTCTTCTGACGAACTTCTTTTTCTGACCGGTTTCCCAGTTATTATCGCTTTGTCCAGCTGTTCCCAGGACTCGACAAGATGGTGATGATGCATGATGATATGACCAAGGTATTTGGGTGAATCCTTTGAGAGAAAGGTTTTACTTGCCGGAGAATTTAAATATTTTTCACCTTTCTTTTTCAGAAGTTGCATGGCGGTAACCGCATTAAGAAGCATTATCAAACCGCGTTTATCACACCTGGTTTTCTTCGCCAATTCAACTCCGGTGAGCTCCTTGTCTGCAAGCGCCGTAAAAACATCAATTTTTACGGCGGCGTGCAGAGTGCAACTCAACCAGTAGTTTCCGGATGTCTCCAGTAATCGTTTTGGATTCCATTCCATATTATTCATTTCCTTACCCCTTCCCTATAACTTTTCATTTCTTAGAGCAGGACCGCGAAAACGCACATTTCCATAGGTAAACCATGTGTTGATTGCATCCAGCGGACAGGAGTTTATGCAGCCATAGCAACCAACGCAATTTCCATTAGCCGTCGGATACGGTGTTAACTTCAATCGTCCCGTCGGGCATTGGCGAACGCATATGCCACAGCGCGTGCAAAGCGACTTCTTGACGAATATTGGAAATTGTGTCCCTTTATGAACTGCAATGGGAAATGTCGCTGCCAAGGCTGTTATTGGGTTGAATGGCACCCAACTGATTGCTGGTTCAGGTGACTCGCGATTTTTTTGGACGGCTTTGGGAATTTCATTCGTTGCAAAATCGCGCAACTTTTCAAGATCGGCCTTGCAAGGCCTTCCCTTATCATAAATCCACCCCGGAAAGCGTACTACTGTCCAGGCATCTTCACATACTAAAGTGGTGGTTATTATCGGAATATAATTTTTAGGCAGGATAAAGTCGCGAAGCCGCATGAAAGAACGATCGAGATAACCCGCGTAGGTAGCGATAAAGAAAACCGGCTTCGGGGTTGGCGATGGAGGCAGTGATAAAATGTGCTGCTCCATAGGGATAGCGGCGCGAAAAGCGTAAATAGGAAAAACGAACCCGATGATATCAGAGACGGCAAGATTTTCCGTTTCCTCTTTAATATTCGTATTTCGAATATCTTTAAGGCTGACAAGCCAATCAGCTTTATGAAGCCCTTCAACGATCGCTTCGGCGGCAAGTCGAGAGTTGCCGGTTGCTGAGAAATAATGAATCTGGGCTTTCGGCATTTTCAACTCCTTATCCTTACTTCATTTCAATTTCGATAGTTCCCGGGATCAGGAAACAAAATGAGAATCAACCACGGATAGACACAATGAACACGGATAAAGACCGAAAAAGGAATTAACCACAGATGGACCCCGATGAACACAGATAAAACCGAGAAAGAAATAAACCACAAATGAGCGCGAAATATTTGGCTACCGTTTCCATGCAAGGTGAGCGGCTACTGATCCGCCTGTCATCGGGAAAAAGCTTACATTTTTAAATCCGGCTTCGACTAAAAGATTCGATAATTCGGCGGGGGGATAAAATGTTTGAATCGATGAAGCAAGATACTGATATGGAGACGATGACCCTGATACAGCCATACCGAGAAAATGAACAGTCATGCCTATGAAGCCGTGAAACAATTTGCGAACCAGGGATGAAGACGGCTGAGATGTCTCCAGATTCATGAACCGGCCACCCGGTTTCAACACCCGTTTTACTTCCCCGAAGCAGTGCAACAACTTTTCTCGGTTTGTATGCAAATTACGGGTTGCAAATGCTATCGTCACGAGATCAAAACAATCATCCGGGAAGGGCATGATTCCAACATCGCCAAGACATCTGTGAATTGAACATTTTCCAGAAGTTGTGTTTAGAAGTCGTATCATGGGAGAGCAAAAATCCATGGCAACGATGATGGTATCGGCCCTTGCACGCCGAGCAAGACTCAAAGTCATCTGGCCAGTTCCCGCGCAAATATCGAGCCATTTTTCACTGTTTCTTCGCGATGTTTTCTGTTCTGCTGAGCCTTTGGAAACTCGGGAAGTAATCGCCAGTCTTGCCGCCCTTTTTCGCCAATAACTATCCAGGCCGCCCGTCATCAGCACATTTATCCAGTCATATGTGGAAGAAATGTCGCTGAAGAATTGACGGATTGTATGACTTGAAACTGAAAATGGCTCGTTATTCATTGACATATGCAGTGTCTATAATATCATCATCATCGAATAAATGAAAAATCTGACGCCCTACCATGTCATAGTTTCGCCATTAGGGGACTTCGCCTCATGATGAACCTTGCATAGGGCAATACCTGATTTACATGCATTTGCCCTGCTGACGAAACAAACTACATCTTTTCCGCCAGCCAGTCGGTGAGAGCCAGCAATTGTTTCTTATATAATGAATCGGGAAACGATGCAACGCATTGTTTCGTTTTGTACAAGTATGATTCGGCTTTTGTTCTGGTTTTTCTCAGAGCTTCTGATCCCACGGCTATTTGTCGGATCTGCTCAAAACATTTTTCTTTGTCGGGCATACTGAAAAGTCTTTTTACCTCTCCGCCCACTTTTGCATCTTTCAAAAGGTAGATCATCGGCAGCGTAAGCTCAGCAACCTGAAAATCAGCACCTGGATCCTTGCCCAGCATCACTTTATCGGCAACCAGATCTCTCATATCATCGATAATCTGGTAAGCCATGCCAAAATTCAATCCGAATTCTCTCATAGCTTTGGCGCTTTCAAGGTTCCCGGAATCCGCAAGCAGGGCACCTGCTTCCCCGGAAAGAGCGAACAGCGCTGCCGTTTTTTTCCTTACGATTGAAAAATATCGACTTGGAGTCATTTCCAGGTTTTTTCTCTCGAAGATCTGGATAAGCTCTCCCTCGCAGCAGTCAAAGGTTCTTTGTGCGAAACAATCAAAGATTATCGGATCGCTGACCGTGGAAATAAGTTTTAACGCCAAAGAATAGACATAGTCACCAAATGCAATGGAAATGTGAGACCCGAATTTGGAGTTGATAGTTGGTTTATTGTGCCTGGTCAGAGCGGCATCAATTGTGTCGTCATGTATCAGGGAAGCTGTGTGCAGCAACTCTATGGCCGCGGCAATATTGACAAGGTGGGTCTGAATCTTTGTCGGTTTTTTACCAAGAACCGTACCGGCTGAGAGAATCGTCAGAGCCGGCCTTAAACGCTTCCCCGTGGAATTTCGAAAGAATCCGTTGATCTTGTGCAGGCTTCTGCTGGTCGCTTTACGAAAACAGACATGCCATGTCTTCTCGACCAGATCAAGTTCCTTGGCAATCGGATCGAACACACCTGTTTGTTGGGATTGTTTGTTCATGACCTTTACAAAGTTCGATTAGATTTGGGAAGGTATAGTAACACACTTTTAGTTTCATTTTTCAACTCTTTTAGATATTTTTGCCGAAATCGCAGAATGGACGATTATATGCAGGGCCATTTAATTCACGACAGGTAGGGCAGCGACCGCCGGGCGCACCGCGTTTTTTGTCACGAGCTTTTTCGACATGCCCGTCGGTCCCGCCCCACCTCCAAGAAAACCATGTTATCCAAACTATTCAGCGCCGGAAAATTAAATGACCCCGGAATTATGCGTTCTGTTCTTGACTTACCACTGAATTCCTGTTAGAAAGAGCGACATTTCCCGGTCGTGAGATTCTTGAAGACGAGTTTGCAGAATAAATGTCACAAATTTCAAAAAAAGTTCTTGATTACAGCAAACTCATAAAAATAGAACACACCTTGTTTTCTCTTCCAATGCTTTTTTCGGGAGCAATTCTTGGAGCACATAGCTGGCCTTCATCCAGAGTCTTGGCACTTATTGTTCTGGTCGGTTTTGCTGCACGCGCATTTGCCATGATCATGAATCGCCTCATTGATCGCAATATTGACGCCAGGAATCCGCGTACAGCCAGTCGCGAGATTCCGGCCAGCAAAGTGTCTGTTGTGGAAGCTCTTCTTCTGGCTCTTGTTTCGCTTCTCTGCTACTTGTTGCTGGCCTGGCAATTGGGTCCGATCTGTCTGCTGCTTTCCCCGATACCCCTGGTCCTCTTTATAGGATACCCATATCTCAAACGCTATACCTGCACTGCACATTTTGGAGTAGGAGCAGCTCTGGCCATGGCTCCCCTCGGTGGATTCATAGCAGCTTCCCAACGCATGCCGTTTTCCGTGGACATAATTGCTTTGGGACTTTTTGTTTTTTTCTGGGTCTCCGGCTTCGATATCATTTACGCTACTCTCGACGAGGAATTTGACAAAAGCCAGGGGCTGTTTTCCCTGCCAGCTGTTTGTGGTCGGACCAAGGCTCTCAGGATTTCCGGCGTTTTGCATTTTCTCGCATTCTGCGGGCTTTCCACAGTCACTTTTCTGGGAGAGCATACCCCTACTTCGTTAGTAATTCTTGCACTTACCGGCATTTTTCTTTTTCTCGAACATCGTTTTTCAAATAATGTCGATTTGGCATTTTTCGGCGGAAATGTTGTCGTCGGTTTTCTGGTACTACTTCTGGTGAACTCATTGGCTGCGCATGGCTAAACGATCTCTTAAATGTGATGCCGCAGAACGCGCAGGCAAACCTGGCGATCGCGTCGTATTGGGCATTACAGGTGCTTCCGGAGCCATTTTTGCTGATCACTTCGCGAAAAGACATTCAGGCGAAAAATATATCATCCCCACCCGCTGGGGGAAGCAGGTTTTTGAAAACGAGCTTGGAAAGCCGATAGAATCACTGTCCTTGCATGTTAATAAAATTTACGACGAGGACGATCTGTTTGTCCCATTTGCTTCAGGTTCTATTTCCTTCGGGGCTTTGGTTATTCTTCCATGCAGCGTATCGACGATGGCAAAAATTGCTCACGGAATCTCGGATAATTTGCTGACCCGGGTGGCGCAGGTCGCACTGAAAGAGAAGCGCAAGCTTATCATTGGTCTGAGAGAAACTCCTTTGTCCACAATCGCCTTGCGCAATGCCGCGATTCTGTCCGAATCCGGAGCAATCATATTTCCGCTTTGTCCGGCCTTTTATTTTAAGCCGACAGGAGTTGATGACCTTGTCAATTCAATGATCGATCGGCTTTGCGCATTACTGGGTGAAAAACAGGGACGTGGTTTTTTAGCCGAGGAACTGGAATGAGATTTCATGATCTGCGTTCATTTCTGTCTGTCCTGGAATCCAAAGGACAGCTTGTTCGAATTATTTCCGAAGTAGATCCTTTTCTCGAAGCTCCGGAAATAGCAGCCAGAGTTGTAAGGGAAGACGGACCCGCACTTTTGTTCATGAATCCGAAGGGCTCATCTTTCCCCCTGCTGATGAATCTCTTCGGAAGCATGAATCGCATCAGACTGGCCCTTGGAAAAGAGCCGGCTGAATTCGGCGAGGAAATGGTTCATTTTGCGCATTCCGCCATGGAATCAGGAATCTGGGGACCGATTCAAAACTGGAAAACCGGACTTCGCTTTCTGAACGCCCGCGCAAAGGAAGTCAACGGCGGACCAGTCCTGGAAGTCACAGAAGAGCCCGATCTGGGCAAAATGCCGGTGACGACTTCCTGGCCCAAGGATGGCGGGCGATTTTTTACTTTTCCGCTCGTTATCACTTGCGCTCCCGGGACAAAAAGACATAATGTCGGAATATATAGAATGCAGGTGTTCGACCGCCAAACCACAGGAATGCATTGGCAAATTGAGAAGGGCGGAAGGTTCCATTATTCCGCGTCTGAAAAGAAGCACGGCAAGTTATCAGTGGCTGTGGCGATAGGTGCCGATCCGGCACTGCTGTTATCGGCGGTATTGCCTCTCCCTGAAGGTGTTGACGAAATGGCGTTCGCCGGCTTTTTAAGAGGCTCGCCAACCAGGGTTCTGGGCGGTGCCTTGCGAATTCCTGCCAATGCCGAAATGATCCTGGAAGGTGAAGTCGATCCTGAGTATCGTCGAGCCGAGGGCCCTTTTGGTGACCATTACGGACATTATTCCAAACAGGCTGATTTTCCTGTTTTTCGGATAAAACAGGTGCGGCGACGTAGGGATGCGATTTTTCACGCCACAGTCGTCGGTAAACCGCCCATGGAGGATTGGCATCTTGGCGTCATGACGCTCGATATTATGAAGCCACTCCTGCGTTTTATGCATCCTGAAATCATAGATATCTGGGCTTATCCAGAGGCCGGCTTCCATAATCTGCAGGTTTTATCGGTTGATGAGCGATATGGGCGGGAAGGACTCAAATCCGCTTTTTTTCTCATGGGCTCGGGACAGGCTTCCCTGGCAAAGTTCGTGGTGGTGGTTGATCCGTCGGTCGATGTTCGAAGATTTGACCAGGTTATCGCTGCCCTTGGAAGAAACTTTGATCCCCGGGAAGATTTTTTTCTCTTTTCTCCGACGTCCACTGATACCCTTGATTTCGCGTGTTCCGGCTTTGAAAAGGGCAGCAAAGCATTGTTTTTTGCCACCCGGCGCAAAATAAGCAAACCCCTTCCGACTCCAACTCCGGCCGATATCCGGGCGAGATTCCATGATGTTGCCGACTGCACAATAATTGCTGAAACCCTGCTTGTGTTCAAGCCTCGCGGAGAAGCCCGCAGCACCATTGAAGCAATGCTTCCGGCCGCTGAACTCGGTTCGATAAAATTCGTGGCGGCTGTGTCTGACGATATCGACTTGAGAGATAGCATGTCAATCGTCTGGGGGCTTTTTACGCGGTTCGACCCGGGAAAGGACATGATGGCCGAGTCGGTGGAAGTGCAGGGAATAAAATTGCGACTTCAGGGACGTCTCGGAATCGATGCGACGCTGAAGGGTGAGTACCCCCAACCCCTTGAAATGGAGCCGGAAATCAAAAAGAGAGTTGATAGCAGATGGCGAGAGTATTTCCCAAAATAGAATTTGCGGATAAGCAGTTGAGTGCAATCGCCGCCAAGGTTGAAAATGGCGAAAGACTGGTACTTGCAGATGGCTTGACCATTTTGAATACAAGCGATCTTCCGGGTCTGGGAAAGCTTGCCGATCGGGCAAAAAGACAGCGTAGTGGTGACGCCGTATATTTTTCCACCAACAAGCATGTGAATTACACCAATATATGCAAGATGAAATGCGGATTTTGTCGTTTTTCAAAAAGCAGGGACGAAGTCGGCGCTTATGAAATGTCCTTTGATGAGATCATTGCCAATATAGAACCCACCGTGCGGGAAGTCCACCTGGTTGGTGGACTACACCCTGATTGGCCCTTCTCTCATTATGTCGAAATGTTGAAAACAATCAGAATAAATCGACCGGGAGTCAGCATCAAAGGCTTTACTGCCGTCGAGATACTGCATTTTTCAGATTTTTCAGGTCTTTCCACGGAACAGGTTTTGACAGAGTTTAAAAATGCCGGATTGATCTCTATGCCGGGCGGTGGGGCTGAAATTTTTTCACCGCGAGTCCGCAAAATCTTATGTCCCAAAAAACCTTCGGGAAAAAAGTGGCTGGATGTCCACAAAACCGCGCATGGTCTGGGTATTCCCTCCAATGCCACCATGCTTTATGGTCACGTAGAGACATTCGAAGAGCGCATCGAGCATCTTACTGCTTTGCGCAATTTACAGGATCAAACGAAGGGCTTTCTCTGTTTTGTTCCTCTTCCATTTCAGAATTGGAACAAGACGGGATCAACCGCTCCGGGTTCGTGTGATGATCTGAGAATGGTTGCACTTTCCAGACTCTATCTCGACAATTTTCCCCATATAAAAGCCTACTGGGTCATGCTTGGACTGGAAACAGCCATTATGAGCCTGTGTTACGGGGCTGATGACATGGATGGGACTGTCCAGGGAGAAAAGATTGCTCATGCGGCCGGTGCACAAACGCCCTTGGGCATAGATCGTGATATGATTCGCTTCATGGCTCGACAGGCAGGGAAAATAGCGGTCGAGCGGGACAGCTTGTACAACAGGATACAGACATGCTGAAAGTCGGTCAGATATCTTATGTGAATGTGGCGCCATTTTTTTACTTCTGGCGCGATTCTTCTATTGATTTTATAAAGGGGCCGCCCAGATATCTCGGACAATTGGCACGAAATGGACAAATAGATCTGGCTCCGCTTCCGGTTTTTGACGGATTCCTTCTGGAAGAAACTTTTGAGCCTCTTGGAAATTTCGGAATAGCCGCCACGGGGCCCGTCATGAGTGTGTTTCTTTTTTCGAAAAAAAGGATCGAACAATTGGATCATGCGGTAGTTTTGCTCACCGCTGAAAGTTCGACTTCAGTTTCTCTGGTTGCTCTTTTATTGAAAGAGAAATATCGGTTGAGTGATATTAGATTCGTAACGGATTCACACAATCTTATGCAAAACAGAAATAATACTGATTCATTTTACGTTGGGCAGTCCAACACAGGAGTGCAAGGTTTTGCACCCGTAGAAAAATTTAATAAGCTGTTTAAGGCATCTCGCCAGGACAATGTGGTGCGGCCGTCTTCCGATATTGATATTTCCGGGATAAGGAATTCGCGTTCTGATGAGCCTGACGCAGTTCTTTTGATAGGTGACAAAGCATTGGAGGAAGCCGAGAATTCAGTGAAATGGCCATATAAATATGATCTGGCGGAGCTGTGGCACAACTGGACTTCTCTGCCTTTCACATTTGCCCGCTGGGTCGTTCGAAAAAGCCTGGCTGATGGTGATAAAAAACGATTGAGTCGAATGCTTTCCGAAAATCTGGAACATGCATTTTCCAACCTCGAGGAAATATCAGCGGGAGAATCTGCGCGAACGGGCATGAGAAAGGAAACTATATCGACTTACTTGCGCAATTTCACCTTCAGACTCGGATCCCCGGAGGAAGAAGGAATCGCTTTGTTCAAGTCAAAACTCAGTAAATGCGGGTTGCTGCAAGATATCCAAAATGATCGATAATATACGTAAAAAATTGAATGCAGGAAAACGGCTTTCACCGAAGGAAGGGTTGTATCTTCTTGTCGAAGCGCCTCTTGATGATCTTTCAGAGATGGCTTTCCTTGATAAAAAGCGAAGGTCTGGAAACCATGTAACATTTGTTCTGGATACCAATCCGAATTATACTAATCTGTGCGATTGTCACTGCTCTTTTTGCTTTTTTTATCGGAAACATGGAGATGAGGATGCTTTCATACTGACAAAGGAGCAAGTGGTCGAGAGAGTTGGCAAGGCCGTAAATGCCGGAGCGACGACCGTACTCATGCAGGGAGGTTGTCATCCGGGTTTGCCGGTGGAGTATTATTTCGATATGGTTACGGAATTAAGACAGGCATTTCCTGAAGTGCATCTACACTTGTTTTCTCCGCCTGAGATCATATCCATTGCAAAGTCAGGAAAACTTACAGTGCGCGCGGTTTTGCAAAAGTTACAGGCACTGGGTCTGAAAAGCCTGCCTGGCGGCGGGGCGGAAATATTGGTCGAGAAAGTCAGACAGGCTGTGAGTCCTGGAAAATGCAGTGCCGCCGATTGGCTCAACGTCATGAAGGAAGCACATCTTCTTGGCTTAAAAACCACCGCAACGATGGTATATGGACTTGGAGAAACGGATCAGGATGAGATAACCCATTTGGCCACAATTCGTGATTTGCAAGATGAGACCGGTGGCTTTACAGCTTTTGTACCATGGAGTTTTAAGCCGGGGAAAAACAGCGTAACATCCACAAACACCGTAATTCCCGGAGTGAAATATCTTCGAATTCTGGCTACCGCCCGGTTATTTCTGGACAATTTTCCGCATATTCAGGCTTCATGGTTTTCCGAGGGAAAGAGAACCGGCCAACTTGGTTTGCTGTTCGGTGCCGATGATTTTGGGGGAACACTTTTCGAGGAGCATGTCCTCAAGACAGCCGGTCATGATGTAAGATCGGGAGTCGAAGAGGTGAAAGCCCTGATTCGCGGTGCAGGAATGATTCCGGTAAGACGAAACACACTTTATCAGGAACTGGAGGTTTGTACTGTATGAAGAAAACTATTCGCATTGGTCATTCACCCGATGCCGATGATGCATTCATTTTTTTTGGTTTGGCCAAAGGTTTGGCCAAAATCGAGGGCTATGAAGTACAGCATGTCGTCGAATCCATTGAGTCCTTGAATCAGCGGGCATTAAACGCAGCGGAGCTTGAAGTAACTGCAGTGTCGGTTCATGCTTATGCGCATTTAACAGATAAATACGCTTTGTTATCATGCGGAGGAAGCTTTGGGCGAAAATATGGACCGATCGTCGTTTCAAATCAGGATTGCACTATTGATTCATTAAAAGGAAAGAAGGTCGCTGTTCCAGGAAAGCTTACCACGGCTTTTCTCATTGCCCAGATGTATCTTCCTCAGTTTGAACCCGTACAAGTTGCATTCGATGAAGTTTTCGAGATGGTCAGGCAGGGAAAGGTCGCGGCTGGCGTCGTTATACATGAGGGGCAGCTGACATATGCAAAAGAAGGAATGAAAAAGATCTTTGATCTTGGACAAGCCTGGACGGATGAAACCAGATTACCTTTGCCATTAGGAATTGACGTGGTAAGAAAAGATCTCGGCAAAGAAGTAATGCTTGCTGTCTGGAAAGGGCTTAAAGACAGCATTGATATAGCAATAAAGCACGAAGATGAGGCGCTCGATTATTCTCTGCAGTTCGGTCGTGGCGTAGATCGAAAGATAGGAAGAGAATTTATAGCCATGTATGCCAATAACAAAGATACCTTCGAAATGGGAAAAGAGGGCGAAGAGGCGATTCGTCTATTATTTGAAAAAGCCGCCCGAAAAGGCATTTTGAAGCCATCATATAACTTCGAGGTTATCAGGGGAAAATAAACCCGGATTTATAGGGTCCCACAGCAAGTCCCAGTGAGCCAGCTGGAGCTGCTTTTCGAGGCAAATTTTATATCCCATGCCTGATTAACAAAGACTGCTAACCGGTCAGTTGAGATTTCTCTCTTCGTTCGAAATGACAGCATTGTTTGTCATTCCGAACGAATGTGAGGAATCTTGTTTTGCGTAAAGAGTTGTGAAAATTTAGGCTTCTTTGGTAACCGTGATCCCATGTGCCATGCCTGGTATGGAGATCCAATTCGTATCAGCCTTTTTCGAGTCGTCACCCCGAACGTAGGATTAAATGCCAATGAAAAAACCGGGCTGAGATGAGAGCCATTTCCGCCCGGTTTCGTTCAGAACTCAGGATTTACTAATCGGCGGTTAGAACCACCATGCGAAAGCCTTGTCGACTGAGTTGGCCTTCAGCTGCTTCATGATAGCGATGTTGTTGGTTAACATGCTCTTGATATACTCGTAGTTGTGAGCGCCTTCGCCGCCACCTGCTTCGATGCAGTTGTAGTTCCAGGCAACACCCAGAAGAATCAACTTCGTCGAACTGGCGAGTGTGCTGTTCAAAGCAACTTTAAGATCAGCATCACTTCCACTTCGCGTCCAATTGATGGTACCATCCTTATCGGCGTCAAGCATTGTGCCCAGCTGCTTAACCAATGCGCCGATTTCGGTTTTCTTGGCATCAACATTGAACAATCCGGCAGTGTTACACGTTGCTTCCGTTGGAAGGAAGGTGTGACCGAACTTGCCATTCTGAATATCGACATCCATGTGGCAGCGAACGCAGGAATCACCAAAGGTTTTTACTGCGCCATCGTTATACAGGAGGGGAGCGCCAAGGAGGTCATAGCGCCATTGTACCTTGGTCTGAGGAACTTCCGTCCCCATGCACATGTCGTATTGTGGAGAATCGTGCGGATATGATCCACCACTCCACACACCAGTCTTCGACAAGCCAAGGAAAGCATTGGCGGCGAGGCTTCGAAGTGCTGCATCGGCGGCATAGTTTGCACCGGTTGCCACGGTCGAAGACGCGAATACGCCCAGGTTCCCCATGTTGCTGAATCCGAAGACGGTGACCGGAATCGAGAATGTAGCATTGACCGCGTAAACAGCGGAGTTTGTGGCATTCATGCTGCTGGGGGCTATCGTGCCAAGGTTCCAGGTCAACATTGTCGGGAATCCCGGATCCTGCCAAGGAGCCACAGCCCAGAGGGGCGTCGCGCCGCTGAAGTTTGCGATGTCGCCGGTCGTATTGCCCTGTGGATTCAAGCCATATGTGTAACGAGCATGGTGACAGGTCGCGCACAAATCACGGGACGGTTCTTTGCGCAGGCGGTGTTCGGTCCGGCCACCAGCTGCGAGATCGGAATCCCAGTGACAGGTCTGACAGGTGATGCCATGGCTGTTTCCAGCATTGGCAACGCCAGCCGTATATGCCTTGCCCTGTGTGGCTTCGTGGAAGTGACATTCAGCACAACTCACGCTTGGAATGCCACTGAGGTGACCGACGATGAAGTCGACGTTGTGGCCACCGGCCAATGCGACAGTTCCTGCCGGCTCATTGATGAACTCATTGATGATGCCCGCCGTGCTGGCAACACCGTAGTGCGGGCCATCGTGACAGGTAGCACAAGTATCGGGAGTATAGGTTCCCTTCGCTACGTTGTGATCAAAAGTATGACAACGATTACACATCGTCAGCGAGAAGCCTTCTCCGACCTTGCCGGTGTGGCATTTGCCGCAACTCTTGCCAGTATACATATCGGCCATTGTGAAGTTGCCAACGCTATACTGCATTGGGAATGGATTGTTGTTGCTGTGGCATTCATTGCAGGTCTTTTTGAATGAATCAACGTGAGCGGTGTGTGAAAAGTCGACCGGTCCGCCATCCGTCATCATCCTGACATTCGCCGGTCCGTTGGACGGCAACGCCGTGTGACACTTGCTGCAATTCGCCTTCGCATCGAAGGCTACTGAGCCGTTGTGGCACTTGCCGCAATATTTGCCGGCATACATCTGGGTCATAGCCATCGATTTCAACGCAACCATGGCGCGAACCGTGCCGCGAACCGACTTGACGTTGCTAAGAGTGGCACCGGGGGCCAACGGCCAAGTATCTGTGCTGTTGGTATGACAATCGAAGCAGTTTTCCTTGTATTGAGAGACGTGTGTGTAATGCGAGAACACGACTGGGAAAGACGCATTTTCCGCAACATAGGTAACTGGAGTAGTGAATAGCGTTGCATACTGACTGGCGACTGCAACGCCACCGGGGGCGTTCGGGTCGAAGAACGCAGTATTGATCGCCATAGCCTGCATCGGAATCGTGGTAGCAGCGCCCGGAGCGACGAAGACTGAATTGACGACGCTGGACAGCAGACCGGAACCGTTGAATCCAACGGTATAGGTTCCGACCGGGACGCCGATAATGGTGTAGTTGCCTGTGCCATCAGTGAACGCGGAATAAGACGTTCCGAGAACATAGGCGACGATGCCGCTGGCGCTGACGCTCGACGGAACAGAAACTGTCCCGCTGACCTGGCCGGTCGGAGTGAGCATGAGAGTCAGATTAACCGGTGCGACGTCCTTGGTCACTACAATGTTCTGCAGGATTCCGCCGGTAAAGCGATCTTTCTGGGCGATCAGGTTATAGGTACCGGGAACGACGCTGGTGAATTGGAATGCACCACCGGCCAATGTCACCGACGAATAATATTGCCCGGAAACGTCGCCGCGTACGGAGCCGCTCGTTGACTGCGGGGGAACGCTGGACCCGGCCGCAACCAGGAAAACAGGAATTCCTTCAATGGCACCATTGCCACCAATGTTACCGCGAACAGATCCAAAACTCTGGCTTACTCCCGCCGCCACAGTATTGGTCGTCTGACCGCCGCCTCCGCCACAACCGATGAGCAGTGTAACTACGCTAACCAGAGCCACAAACAGAAACAATCGGACTTTCACTTGGCCACCCCTCCTATAAAATTTGGTTCGTTAATAAGGTCATTCCCCATGATATTGATGAAAAACCACTTTATGGACATTATTTGTTGATATAGGCGACAAGAGCGTCGATGTCAGCCTGTGTCAAGACGATGCTCTTCATACCGCCGATGTTCTTGAGTGCGGCTGATATGTTGCTCGATGATGTCGGTGCAGTGACCGGCAGAGAGCTGTCATGACAACCGATGCACTTGCTGGCGAAGATCGCCGAACCGTCCACCCCGGTTCCAGTTCCGGTTCCGGTTCCAGTTCCAGTTCCAGTTCCAGTTCCAGTTCCGGTTCCGGTTCCGGTTCCGGTTCCAGTTCCAGTTCCAGTTCCAGTTCCAGTTCCAGTTCCAGTTCCAGTTCCAGTTCCAGTTCCAGTTCCAGTTCCAGTTCCAGTTCCAGTTCCGGTTCCAGTTCCGGTACTGGTAACGGTGCTAGTCTTTATTCCAGTGGTAAGTACCATTCCGGTGCCAACTCCAACTCCAGTACCAGTGGCACCAGCGGATTCCGGAACTACTACGCCGTAATAATATCCTACGACATATCCGTTAACCTGAACATTGATATCGTACGCTCCGGCAGTGAGTCCGGTAAATTCGAAATATCCGCTTACGTCAGTAGTGGTGTAAAGATTTGTCCCAGCAAGACCGATGAAGGCGCCAGAGATGGGGGATTTCGTAATACTGTTGAGCAGAAATCCGGTGATCTTGCCCGCTGTGACATTGACGGTCCCAGAGGCCGTGGTATCCGGAGGTAGTTTTACTTCCACGATGGCTACGATTGCCTTGATCAAGGCGATTACGTCATCTCCGAGTGATGAATTCGAATCCATCGTAGCTGTAGTCAGAAAAGTGGTGATGGCAATTGCGAAGCTCGCGATATCCGCATCCGTCGTTACAGAGTTGAATGCTTCAAATTTTTCACCAGGATGTTTTACCACTATTTCATCGTATACCAAAGCCCTCGCGGTATCTGAAGCTGTAATCGGGTGAACCACCGGGGTATTGTCTCCGACGACGACGTTTTCCACTTCATAGAACTTAAACATCGCCTTGGTGGCATTCTTCGGCATAATTTCAATACCGAGTTCCTGCTTACCAGCGACTACTTCCACGACGGAAGAAAAGCTGATCGTCTTGTGATCATCGCTTATCGTCAATTGTGTGACGGTCGAGACCTTAACGCCGTTAACAAAGATATTCGCCTTGAAATTGCCAGAAGTAATGGATGGCAGTTTTTCTCCGGCGGGCAATCGAACACTGGCAGTAAAAGTTGCGTTTCCAGGCAACTGAGCCGACGCCGTGACCGGCAAACTTGCCTTGAGCGACGGAACTGATACTGCGGAATTGTCACCGTTATCAAAACTTCCCATGAGGCGGCAGCCCACTAAGGTCGCCATCAGGATGGTACAAACCACCACAACTACCATATTTTTCACGAAACTATTCATGCCACCTTCCCTTTCGTCTACGCTTTCTAAGAATTACCGGGGTACACTAAGCAAACTTCACTCGATTCGGGGCATAGTAACATATTTCACAATGACTGTTCAAGAACTAAAATTACAATAACTAAACTATTTTGACTATCCTGTCGATACAGGTTATTGGACATGTTTATGCGAAGTTCAACGTAGCGGATATCCTGGTTTAACATGCCCTCTCAACCAAGTCGGGATATACAGCCAATCAGCAGAAATCAGGCAAAAAAAAACTATATCACTGCGGGGTGTCCCGCAATGATATAGTTTTGATTAATTTTACTCCGTTACTACCTTGGCGTCTTCAACTATGACGGCGTATGTGTAACCATGGCCGAAATCTTTGTCAACCGACAAAGGCCCGGTCACAATAACCGTGTCCCCTACTTTTACGGTTGCTGATGTCGTCACCGTGAGGTCATCGCTACCAGTTTTCCCGCTTCCATCCTTGATATGGAACCAGTTCTTTCCCAAAATTCCGGAGTTGTATTTTACTACTTTACCCCGAACCTTTACTTCCTTACCAGACAGGGCTGTCTTTTCAGCGTAGATCTCCTCGACGGTCTTGCCGCCTTCGGCTTTTACTATACCTGTTACGGGAACATCCTGGCCCCCAGAGGCAATTGCTGCGCTGTGCGAAAACGTCGAATGCCCCGGAAGCATAGTAGATGTGGCAGTAAGCAAAGCAGAGGAAGAGCCCTTAGCGGAAACCGGGGAACAGGTATCGCAAGTGTTGCCGGTGCCGCTGGTATTACAGCTCTGACATGCATCGGAGGCAGTGGCCGTCGGCATGGTCGTAGTTGCCGCTCCGGAAGCATTTTCAGGAATAATGGAAGGGACAAAAAATATCATCGCAAAATCACGATTCAATGTCTTGCTATGAAATCCGGGCATCGCGGCGCCTTCAGGAATTTTTACCTTGTCGCCGACTTTTACTTTGCATTCGGGAGCCGCTGCCCATTGTTTCGTCGTGCCGTCATCTACAAAAACGTATGTATAGCCACCTGAGTTCATGGTTTCCACAACCGTTCCGGAAAAGCCGGACGCACCTGCCGGCATTTGCATTGGCTCAGTACTTGCCGACGCTGGGGCTGCCTGAGTATCGGATGAATTATCCGCTCGAGCAACTACCATCACCGTCAGACAAAAAGCCACAATAAAAAGAACCGCAGCGAAAGATTTTTTGTTCATGATAACTTCTCCCGTCTCCTATTGGCATTCACGTATGTATTTTACAAAAATCAGTCATTTCAAAATCGGCGCAAATATAGCATGAAACATCCTGAAGTGGAAGCGAAAGAATTCTGATTCGCCCACTTTTCCCCATTAGGTAAGTTTCCGAACAGAACTGGCGCGCAAGAAAAAGTCCCTGGCGGAAGATCCCGCCAGGGACTGATTACCCTGATTTATTCAGGCGAGTGATCCCGAAGGACTAATACCACCAGGTAACTCCCGTAATCTTGGGTGAGGCTTTGATCTGATCCAGGATCAAATTGGTATTATTGATCAAATCCCGGGCAAACTCGTAGTTGTGAACCGCGAGAGTCTTCAGACCGTTGATATCGCTCAAGAGGGCATAGTTCCAGTAGGCACCCAGATAGATGATTCGTGCCCACTGTGGAACGCCGAGAGTTACCAACTTGGTGTAATCAGCTCCGATGGCGGCAGTGGCAGAAGTTCTGACATATGCCGGAGATCCGGTTCCACCGGTGGCCTTCAACTTCACCCTGAGGAGTTCAAGAGATGCGGTCAAAGAAGCTTCCTTGGCATCAGCATCAGCGGCCGGAGTGGCCTTGAACGAATGACCGAAGGTAGTCTTGTAATCGCGGTTAGCGAAATGGCAGGTAATACAAGCCTTCTGGCTCTTACCCCAACCAGCATCGCCATAAGTAAGGAGAACGCCGGAGCCGGAAGAGATATCGCGGGAGAAGCGGAGGAAAGGACCGACCAGGCCGCCGCTCGAGCCATTGTATTGGTTCCCGTGAACCAGTTCATACTGATCCGCGGAATCATGAGTAGCATACCAAACGGCATTTATGATGTTGTTGAGGTTGATGGTCTGAGTAGCAACTAGAGCTGCTACTGCAGAGGCATTTCCAGAGGGGCTGGCTATGGTCATCGGATTAAGACCGAAGACAGTGGCCAAAGCGACTGGCAATGACGGGGAGATCGTCAACAGATCTGAAGTCTGGTCAACGAAGGTGTAGACACCTTGCACCTGATTAGTCGGGAAAACTGCAGGCGTAGTGGGGAATTTAGAATAACCGAAGCGGTAATGGTGACAGCTTCCGCAGAGAATGTCTCCATTTTCCCGGAGACGATCATCATTATCTCTGGCACCTTCAACCTGGAGATTCGGATAGTGACAGGTCTGACAGGTCATAGCATGACCGCCGGCCTCTGAGTTGGCCATCAAGGCCGCATTAAAGGTTGCGTCGGTATTATGCTGGCGAAGAGGAATTCCTTCGTTAGTGTGACATTCGGTGCAGCGACGGCCACTCTGGATCTGAGCGCGCTGATTGAACCACTTGGTATTCCCGCTCTTGCCGTCAGCCCCGGCGCCATGGAGGGTTAAATCAAATTCAGTTACAATCGCGGCATGGCAACCGTTGCAGGCATCGTAGCCGACATCGCTGGCTCTGACCACAGTATGAGGATCATTATGGCAGCGAGCACAACTATCGCCAAGATTACAATCGAAAGCAGACCCGCCGCTCTTGTGGCAGATTCCGCAGCCCAGACCGGCTGAGATACTGGCCATAGCATATGCAGGATCTTTATATGACATCGGCCATGGATTATTGTTCTGATGACATGCATTGCAGGTCAGCTTGAAGGAATCGACGTGAGCTGCATGCGAGAATGGTGTATTGGAACTTGCGAAGAGAACTGCCGGGCCATTCGAAGAAAGAGCCACGTGACACTTGCCGCAATTCGTCTTCGAATCGAAAGCGACTCCGCCGTTGTGGCACTTGCCGCAATATTTGCCGGCATACATCTGAGTCATAGCCATCGATTTCAACGCAACCATGGCGCGCACCGTGCCGCGAACCGACTTGACGTTGCTAAGAGTGGCACCGGGGGCCAACGGCCAAGTATCTGTGCTGTTGGTATGACAATCGAAGCAGTTTTCCTTGTACTGCGATACGTGTGTGTAATGCGAGAACACGACTGGGAAAGAAGCATTTTCCGCAACATAGGTAACTGGAGTAGTGAATAGCGTTGCATACTGACTGGCGACTGCAACTCCACCAGGGGCATTCGGATCGAAGAATGCAGTGTTGATCGCCAGAGACTGCATCGGAATCGTGGTAGCAGCGCCCGGAGCGACAAAGACTGAATTGACGACGCTGGAAAGCAGACCGGAACCGTTGAATCCAACGGTGTAGGTTCCTACCGGGACGCCGATAATGGTGTAGTTGCCTGTGCCATCAGTGAACGCAGAATAAGACGTTCCGAGAACATAGGCGACGATACCGCTGGCGCTGACGCTTGATGGAACCGAAACTGTTCCGCTGACCTGACCGGTCGGGGTAAGCATGAGAGTCAGATTCACCGGGGCGATGTCCTTGGTCACTACGATGTTCTGCAGGATGCCACCGGTAAAGCGATCTTTCTGTGCGATCAGGTTATAGGTGCCCGGAACGACACTGGTGAATTGGAATGCTCCACCAGGCAAGGTCACCGAGGAGTAATACTGCCCGGAAACGTCACCGCGTACGGAGCCGCTCGTTGACTGCGGTGGAACGCTGGATCCGGCCGCAACCAGGAAAACAGGAATTCCTTCAATGGCACCATTGCCACCAATGTTACCGCGAACAGACCCAAAACTCTGGGCTACTCCCGCCCCCGCAGCATTGGTCGCTTGACCTCCGCCGCCACCGCTACCACAACCTATGAGCAATGTAACTGCGCTTACCAGCGCCACAAACAGAAAAAAACGGGCTTTCACTTGGTCACCCCTCCTATAAAATTTGGTTCTTTGAAAAGGACATTCCCTCTGATATTGATGAAAACCACCTTTATGGACATTATTTATTGATGTATGCGACGAGAGCGTCGATGTCAGCTTGAGTCAATACGATGCTCTTCATACCGCCGATGTTCTTGAGCGCGGCTGAAATGTTGCTCGATGATGTTGGTGTAGTGACTGGCAGCGAGCTGTCATGGCAACCGATGCACTTGTTGGCGAAGATCGCCGAACCGTCCACACCAGTTCCGGTTCCGGTCCCAGTCCCAGTTCCAGTTCCAGTTCCGGTTCCGGTCCCAGTTCCAGTTCCAGTTCCAGTTCCAGTTCCAGTTCCAGTTCCGGTTCCAGTTCCAGTTCCAGTTCCAGTTCCAGTTCCAGTTCCAGTTCCAGTTCCAGTTCCAGTTCCGGTTCCAGTTCCAGTTCCGGTTCCGGTTCCGGTTCCAGTGCTGGTAACGGTGCTAGTCTGTATTCCAGTGGTAAGTATCATGCCGGTACCAACTCCGACTCCAGTACCAGTGGCACCAGCTGATTCCGGAACGACTACACCGTAATAATATCCTACGACATATCCGTTAACCTGAACATTGATATTGTATGATCCGGCAGTGAGTCCGGTAAATTCGAAATATCCGCTTATATCAGTCGTGGTGTAAAGATTTGTCCCGGCAAGACCGATGAAGGCTCCAGAGATGGGAGATTTTGTAATACCGTTAAGCAGAAATCCGGTGATCTTGCCCGCTGTGACATTTACGGTCCCAGAGGCCGTGGTATCCGGCGGTAGTTTTACTTCCACGATAGCTACAATTGCCTTGATCAAGGCGATTACATCATCTCCGAGTGATGCATTCGAATCGATCGTAGCTGTAGTCAGAAAAGTCGTAATGGCAATTGCGAAGCTCGCGATATCCGCACCCGTCGTTACGGAGTTGAATGCTTCGAATTTTTCACCAGGATGTTTTACCAATATTTCATCGTATACCAAAGCCCTCGCGGTATCTGAAGCTGTAATCGGGTGAACCACCGGTGTATTGTCTCCGACGACGACGTTTTCCACTTCATAGAACTTAAACATCGCCTTGGTGGCGTTCTTCGGCATAATTTCAATACCGAGTTCCTGCTTACCAGCGACTACTTCCACGACGGAAGAAAAGCTGATCGTCTTGTTATCATCGCTTATCGTCAATTGCGTGATGGTTGAGACCTTAACGCCGTTAACAAAGATATTCGCTTTGAAATTGCCAGTAGTAATGGACGGCAG
>JADFYG010000035.1 GCA_015233155.1 Candidatus Rifleibacteriota bacterium | reverse complement strand
ACTCCAACCACGTGAGGTAATCATTCGTCCCGCGAGATAAGACGGAATACGTATGCCTCCCGCCGCCTCGGCAAGCGAGCGCGATATATTCATTTGTATGCGTGCCTGAACTTCGTCTATGACACTTTGTGCCGCTGGATCAGGAAATCCCGGCAGGGTCATAACCCTGCCGCGGGCAGCGCCAGGGCTGACTGGAAGCGGGAGAAATACCGGTGTTTTGCGTGAATCCTTCCAGTTTTTCAGAATTGTATTCAGGTAGAGGGCAGGCCGTTCGGGAGGTATTGGTAGAAAAATCAGATATGCTCCTACTACTTGCGATTTCAGGCGCAAGACGTTCCATACAATCAGGCCGTCGGAGCTATCGAAGACGGCCTGAAACGGCGTTTCACGCATGCCACTTCGAAAAAAAGTGCCACTGATGGCTGAACCGAAAAGTACCTGAAGATTGTTTTCCCACCTCTGGCCCATTATGTCAGAGGGCAAACCGGCGAGAGATCGGACGGTTTGCTGTAAGAGTGGGGCAATCAGAGCACGCTTGCTGGTTTCAATTCCTGCGCCGGTACAAGGCTCGACAATTGCACTTGCCACGCCTTCGGGAAAAGCTACTGCCCAGATGCGAGGCGGAGGAAGGCCGCGAATCGAACGCTTGCCGACGGCTTCCAGGATCATGGTTGTGATGGTCGCGGCGCCTCCGCGGAAAATGCCGGTTGGAAATGCATGCCTCAAGCGGCGTTCGACACGTATCTTGACGCGATGAGAAATGGTCCTTGCCCAGAACTCCGGAGCTGATGCCTCCTTTAGAATTCTGACAGTGGGTGCTGTTGAACTTAGCCAGGTCGCTTCATCCTCTCGCGCAGATCTGACATGACTGGTTTTCACCTCGCGCAAAAGAACCAATAAAGGCAGTATGCTCAGAATCAGCGGCAAAACCAGAGTTTTTGAAAATTTAACGTTCATTCGACATCGATGGTTATCTGAGCGGATTCTTCACCGGGGCCGATGCAGCCGATGATGTGCCGCCCTCGCCGGAGTTTCCAGACTGCCGTGTATGGCGGCGGAGTGCGTGCAAATTCGACGCCATCGATCAGCCAGATTAACTCAGGGACCGGTTCTGTCGGAACAGCACGCAGGATCGTCAGATTTTCGTCGCCTGGAATCATGACAAACCTGTCATTTGTATGTGGGCTCACTATCGAAATACGACCAGCCGACCTGAAATCATTCGTGTCGGCTCTGCTTCGAATTAATATTGTGCCAGTGGCCTCTGATGGAGTGTTTGTCACGGGTGCTTCAGGCGATGCTGATGCGATTGCTGAACCCGATGCCGGAAGAATGTTGATACCTGGTGACAATCTGGGCAGTTCACCGGCTTCAAGCGGATTGATCGGATACAAACCTCCGGTCAGGGCGAACGGATCCGGAATATGTCGTTCCCGACGTCGCTCTATCCAGTCGGCATATTCCGGTGGCAGTTCGTGCGTGGCGCCGGGGCGTGTGTGAAAAGCGCAGAGTGGAAGATCCTCCGTGCCTCGGACGAAAAGTTCGTGTGAAATTACCGGGCAGAATGGAGTCGGCTTCCCGCCGGAAATGCCGCACACCGTCGCGACGACCACGTTGGCCGGCCGGGCATACCACGCGCCGTCGTCGCCGGCTTCCAATTCTCCGAGAAGGTCGTGAAGAATTGGTCCGCAAGCTACAGCCCCGGAAAGACCGAATGTGGGCCGACCATCGAAATTACCGGCCCAAAGAGCGATTATGTGTTCGCGTGTGACGGCGATCAGCCATGCGTCGCGATAATTCGTGCTGGAGCCGGTTTTGAAAGCGGTCGGCCGTGAAAATTGAAAAAAGCGTGGATTACCGAATGTAAGCATTCGCGCCGAAGGGTCGGAAAGAATGTCCAGAATTATAAAAGCCGTTTCAGCCGAAAACAGCCGCTGACCGGTGATGAGCGGCCCCGGAGTTGTACGCAAATGGACGCGTTGACCGCCGTGGGCAAATGAGCCGTAACCGGCAACGAGATCGACCATTCTTACTTCAGGATTTCCGATTGCCATTCCGAGACCATAAGTTTCTATTGCCTCCGTACTACTTGCCAGAATGCCCTCACTCACAAGCAATTCACTGAATTCGCGTATGCCGAGCGCATTCAGCAGCTTTACGGCGGCTATGTTGAGTGAATTGCCCAGGCCGCTGCGCAGAGTCACTGGTCCATATGCCCGCCGATCCGCATTTTCCGGTAGATAATCGCCCTGAGGAGTGCGAAAATGCTGTTTCGTGTCCGGAATGCTCGATGCCGCCGTGAAGCCATGTTCGAGGGCAAGTGCATACAAAAACGGTTTAAGTATTGATCCGCCCGAGCGTCGTCGTTCACAGCCGTTTATAAAGCCGCCGGCCACAGGGCCATAATGAATGGAACCCATCATTGCAAGCACCTCAAGGGTGCGCGCGTCGGCGACAACTCCGCATACCTGCGTCGCTCCGCTCTGTGAAAGTCTTATCCGATGAGCTCGAACCGCTCGTTCGAGTATTCCCTGGACCCCTAGATCCAGTGCTGTGACGCGCTCTCCTATGGGCGGGCCATCCTGTTTTATACACCATTCGACGAAGTGCATCGCTCGCCATGAGAGTGGGCGAAGTTTCGTCGGAAGAGGCTGTTCAAGACCGAGACGCAGTTGCGCATCAGTTATAACCCTGTATTCCCGCATTGCGCGAAGAATGCGATCGCGTCGTTCCATAAGCCGCTTTCGACCTTTATGCCAACGCGGATCCAGACGCGTCGGGGACTGCGGAAACGCCGCGATTACTGCCGCTTCAGCGGGCGAGAGACGGCGCATATCCTTGCCGAACCATAATAGCGACGCAAGGGCGGCGCCACGCAAATTGGCCCCCGTCGGCGCGAGGTTGAGATATGCCGTCAATATCTCCGTTTTCGACATACGGCGCTCGAGCGCGGCCGCAAGTATGAGTTCGGAACATTTGGTTAAGAGGGTTCGGGGTCGTGGCCGCACAAGGCGAATGAGTTGTTGCGTGATCGTGCTGGCTCCGGAGATAACACGTCTATGAGTCAGGTTCTGCCATGCAGCCCGCGCAATTGCCAGGGGATCAAAGCCGCCGTGTCGGAAGAAACGTCTGTCTTCAGCGATCAGCATGGCTGCACGCAACAGACGCGGGAAACGCTTTGTCGGGCGTGTCAGTCGGAAGTTTCCCGCAGGATCAGGAAACAAGCGAAGAAGCCTTCCCTCACGGTCTAATAAAGCGCCTCCTTCATTTAACGCGGCTCGCACCCGTTCGGCCATATTCGGCACCATATGATCGAGGATCGGCCCCCCGGCGAAAAATATCAGTCCGAGGAGGATTACCGTGCAGGCGATGGCGCGAGCAGCCCATTTACGCAAAATCGACATTTTGGGTGAGGGCGGAGCTGCCGGATCCACCAACGTTTGGTGCGACGTTTCACAAAGGGGATTCATGAATGGCTAGGGTTTTCTCCATGTGGAGGGGAATCCTGAAGCGTTTTTCCCTTGCGGCACAAAACACTGATGGTGCCGTTGTTTTCCAGAATTGCCGAGTGAACTTCCTCAATTGTGGAACATCCGGCCTGTCTGAGAGCGGCGTGCAACTCATGATGAGTCAGTTTTGCCATTCCCATTATATTTTCATTTAATTTGCCGTTGTGTATGAGCACCTCCGGATGTCCTTCGATCCAGGCTTCCAGTCTTTTACTGCGATATGTTGCCAGTCCGACTGCATAATTTACGCTTATAAGAGTGGTCGCGGAAATAATGCCTCCCAACAGGGAGTTTTCTCCTGCGTTCATAGAGTTCTGCACCGCATTTGACAGCACGAGTAACAGTACCAGGTCGAAAGGAGCGAGTTGTCCGATTTGTCGTTTTCCTGTCATTCGCAGAAGAAAAAGAAGGAAGAAATAAACGAAGACAGCACGTAAAACCATTTCCCACCAAGGGACACCCAGAGTCATCATATCAAAAAGCCCTTTCAAATCAATGGTTCACGCCTTATAAGGAAAACGCCGCCAGTCGTTCGGTCACGTCTGGCGGCGGAACTCAGCATTGCTGCAGAACGATCTTATTTTGCCGGCAGGATCTTAACGCGGTCAGCAGCAGTCAATCCGAATACTTCCGGGTCATACATGCATGACAGGCGTGTGGGGCGCAAGCGGAAGTCGCCTTCACAGATGGCCCGGGCAAAATACGTGAAACGGAATCGGCCGCTCCACAGATCATCCTTGAAAGCCAGGACGCGATCTTCATGCATCTCGAAATGGTCGGGACGGAACGCGTAGCAACCGTCCTCCCAATCCGTATACCATTCCTCGCCGTCGTTATCCGCAGTGGTCTCTTCGCCTTCCTCTGAGTGTTGCACAGGGGTTCGCTCGTTCTTGAGTGCGGTATTCACAGCCATGAGGCCTGCAGGCAGAGGATCTTCAAGAGCCAGGAAATCGAAGCGGTGTCCCCATTCGCCGTTGATGTGTTCGCGGTCCTCGAACTCGACAGTGACTTTAACAAGGTCTCCGACACGTATTTCATTCGTTCCGTTAAGATTTTCGATACGTTTTTCGACCGAAAACCCGTGTTCACGGTCTTCAGTGCGTAGTGCCGGCTCTGGATAGGTAATCGAAAGTGTGTAATGAGCCAGGTTTTTCTTTGGCACTGAAAGCGTGATCTTGGGCTCCTTCAGGAAGGCTTCTGCGTCAAGCTCTGTCTCAGAGCCCGTTTTTCCGATCGTGACCGTGACGGGAGGTTTCCCTGCCTGGGTGATGGTAACCGGGAAGTCGCCACCCGTGGAGACGCTCTTCTTCGCGTAATAGGCGCCGAGCGCATACAAACACCAGCCTGTGTCTGCTGTCGAATGCCAGGCGCCATCGTTTCGAAGCGTCCGAATGAGATTCCCCGCAAACTCATCGGCTTTCGCTGATGACGGGTCTATCTGCATTGTAGCGAACAATGCTGCCGCCATTTCCCGGTCTGACGAATAGTGCCAACTCATCCAGTTCGGCTTCATAGATGGCTTGATTTTCTTCATCATTTCCTTTTGTTTGTCTATCGAATGAAGGTTTACGAGAGAATCTGCCCAGAGCAGAAACGCTTGCGCTTCGGCAGGGCGTTTGTCGTAATCTCCCCAAAGCACGCCAAGTTCGTCTTTGGTCAACTTATCATTGAGAGCCAGATCGACTGCCGTGAGCGAGTAAAAACCGTATTCGCCCCAGTCGCCAAACTCCGGTTCCTTTTTTTTGTCTCCGAACAGACGCTCATGCAGATACTTTGTCGACTCTTCAAGTCGCTTTTCCGGTACTTCACAACCAGCCTCTTTGGCCATGGAAAGTGCAAACACCGCATATAAAGTGCCCCACCAGTTCACGTGCCGCTCACCAGGCCAGTAAGAGAAGCCGCCGGAACCGGTCTGCATACTGAGCAGGCGGGCGATACCCGGCTTGATGAACCCGTCCACCTGTTCTATCGTGATACCAGGAATCATACCCTGTGTGACAAGCTTGCGGAGCCCGGCGAGAGGGATGATTCCCGAGCTGGTCTGCTCGACACAGCCATAAGGATAATGCAGCAGATAACGTAGCCCCGGGGCAATGCGGTTCCACTCCGTTGTGGATACCCCAAGTCTTACTGACATCACTGAAGCCCGTTCTGTTGCTGAAAGCGATGCAACTCCTTCCGGGAATGCGAAAGTCAGATCGCTGGAGCCGCTGAAACTACCGAAAATGGCACGATGCGCTGGAAGATATCGTGGTTTGATTGAAAGCGGCAGCTGGATCGCGTCAGCAAAACGTTCTTTGGGAGTTGCTCCCTCAAAACGGCCACTGAACGTGAGAGAGCCTTCTCCGGCACCGTTATCGGCCGAGAGCAGGCATTTCAACACGCCGGTCGTCATGGGTTCGACCTTGGCTTCGGACTCTTTCTCGAATTTCACAGTGACGTTTTTGGCTTCTTCTATTTTGCATACAGCCGTGCCCGGTTTATCAGTTTTGTTGTTAAGCGCGACCGGGAAGATTGCCGCATCTCCGGCCGTTAGGAAGCGCGGAAGTCCGGGCTGCAGGTAAAATTCCTTTGTCACTATCATCTGGCGCTCAGTTGAGCAGAAGGTACTGAATTTGTCCAGGGCCACGACGTAGACACGATAAGCCGTCGTCGAATCCGGAAGAGTGAATTCGACAGTCGCCTTGCCGTCCGCGCCGGGTCTCAGCGCCGGATTCCAATAAGCGACGGGGCGGAAATCCTTGCGCAGGGCCAGATCGGATGCTAGATTGCCGGTTCCCATGTCGCCGCCAGTCAACGCCTTTGTCGCGAATAGCTTGTACAATTCCTGCGAAACGAGTGACAGGCGCAGATCTCCGGAGAATACCGATAGTGGCAGCTCAAAATTGGCCAGACCGATGAGAATGGGAGTGACATATCCGGTGAGCGACAGAATGGCCTCATCGACGACGCATACGGCCATTTCGGCGTCGATCGGCTTTCCTTCTCCGTCGGCAACGACGAATGTAAGTTTACGGGTTTCGCCGGGGCGCGAAATGAGCTTGTTTTCTTCGGGTGATATACCTATCTTCAGAGTTGAAACGCGGTCTTCCACACGTATTTTTCCAACGGCATAGAAGACTGATGGCATATTCGCGTCAACCTGGCTCTTATAAACCGGAAAACCTGTGCGCCCGCCTGGTACTGTTACGTTAAGATACACGTTGGGACGAAAATCAGGAGTAATCTTGGTTTCGAATGACGCGTGGCGGCCGTCGACCGCAATTACGCGCGCATCGAGAATGTCATCACGTTCGCAGGTCACGAGAGCGAAAGCAGCTGGCCGTGTCAAAGAGAACTCGCTTTTTACACTGCTTCCGACCGCTGCGACATCGCGCGAGGTGACCATGGTGATTTCCCTGTCGCTGCGCTGTTTTGACTCGCTGTTTTCGTTGCCTTCCTCTTCGTAAACATAGCCTACATCGAGATTAACGCGGGAGGAAAATTCTCCGTCCGGAGTTTCATAAACGGCCTGAAGACGAAAATCTCCTGAGTCGGCGAAAGCGAGATCGAAAATGGCCGCGCCATCCTTCAGAACACGTTCATTTGAGAGGGACTTCAGCCAGCCGCTTTCCCAGCGATAAAAGATATTCCCGTAGGAATCGCGCTTCTGTGAGTAGAAATACTGCTTGCGCTGGATCTCGAGGCGAATGGTTCCGGTTGCCGCTTTGACACCCTTGTCATCGACGACGATCACGCTTAGGGAGAAGTTGTCCCCCTGAAGTATAGAATTGGGTAATCGTGAAATCCCAACCCGATATTTGGGCTTGGGTTTGTAGGTTTCTACTCCCGCGGCCGGGCGTCCATCGACATCGAGCACGACAGCTCCGATTTCTATGCCGTAGAGGCCGTTCATCTGCGTGTTGTCGAGGGGCAGATGCAGAGTGAGTGCTCCCTTGTCGTCGAGCATGCCTTCACCCGATTCGATGAGAACCCGATCTTCTCCCTCGGCGCCGAAGATACGGCCATCGAATCCCTCTACATCAGCATTGATTGGCACCTGATGAGCCGTCCAGCGAATGTTCGCATTCTTGACTGCTCCTCCGGTGTAATACAGGCCCTGAATAGTCGTTTCCAGATAATCCTGCGTATTTTTTCGACCGATAATCGAGGTGTCATCGCGAGTTTTCGCGACGGATGCGATTTTAACGAAATGGCGGGGCGGCTCGAATTTTTGCACCTGGAATCCGGTTTGCGTAAGAAGCTCGCCTTTGGTGGACGAATTGTTATCGGAATCAGAGTCGCTGGTATTCGCCTGTGAATCCGTATCTTCGTCGCTCTTGTTTTCGTCCTTACCATTAGAATTTGAATTTGATCCGGGCGTATTTGACGATGATGATGCAGGTGTCGGCACGGTTGAAGAAGCGGTATCTTTTTGTTTTTCCTTCAGCCTTACGGTCAAAGTGTATTGGCCGAGCGGCGCGAAATCCTTCAATTTTAACGAGCCTGAGCATGTGCCAAAATCATTCAAGGTTGCGTGACCGGAATAAATCACATCTTCGCGTGGAGATTTTATCTCTATAGAAACCTCATCAGAACCGGGAGCACGAACCTGATGGTCGCGGTAAATTCGCACGGCGGCTTTCCAATAAACCGTCTCGCCCGGGCGATATACGCCACGTTCAGTGAATACGTGGCCGTTGCGTGTATTGCCTTCAGCCAGATGAGCCACTTTTTGGGTGATTCCGTGAGGGCGGAAACGGTTTGTGCGAAGCTCTATGAAAGCCGCATCATCGTCATTTGAGACGACGGCCATTATGGCATTCTGCACAACAAGAGGGGCGTCGCCGAGCCGTGGAGCCTCACTGCCTGGAAGAAGAGCCTTGAAAGAGTTGCCATCCTTGAGCATCAAAAGACCATCTTTATCGGTCCGGCCGGCCAACAAACGGTGATCCTGACGATCGACGATCATAACGGATACGTCTGGAAGAGGTTTGCCAGTTTCAAGCGACGTTACCCATAAAAGAAGCGATTTTTCGCTCATGCGGTAAGTAATTCCGAGGTCGGTTACTTGAAACAGTCTGAGTGTTTCGCCCGAAGAAGCGTTGTGATCAGTATTTCGACCTGCATCACTCAGCTTGACTAGTGAAAGGCCACCCTTTTCCGGGAATGGACGGAAGTTCAGAGGAAGCGAAAACGGTATATATTTGTCCGGAACCGGTTGGTTTATAAAGGCTTCGGAAGAGCTTGCAATGGGACCGAGGAAACGTCCGAGATCGCTCGCTTTGCCTTCCGCGGATTCTGAAAGTTCTTTAAGTATCGACAGGCGGGAAGCGGAATGCGCGAGTTCCTCATCGGCCCCAAGTCCTGCTGCAAGGATGAGTTCCTCTTCCTTGTCACTCGCCTGTATTTTCATATTCCGGCCATGACGGGCATCATTTTTTGCAAACAGACCGAGGCTGGCGAATTCCGGAGCGAAGATAGCCGGAAGCTTTGTTACTACAGCTCGTATCTGCGTGACATTCATTACGGCAACCGGTAGATATTGGCGTCCGACTCGCTCGAGAACTGAACGTCCGGTTTCGAAGCGAAGTTCTGAGTTGGGACCTACGCCTATAAAGGGAATCAGAGACTTTTTAACTACCTGATCGTCTTTTCCTATGGTTCCGCCTGTGATCATGAGGCGATAGCGCTTGCCGGTTTCAAGACGGGCTTTAGCCGTGACCAATATTTTGTCGCCCTCGACCTCTGTGCTGATGTCGATGGGACCTGCCGGAGGCATTATTCGGACATGATCACGCAGATCGGTTACATCACATTTGCGTGGAATCGTGAATGAGACTCCGCGATTCTTTTCGCTTGTGTAATATCCCTTAACGGCCTCGACTTCTATAGAAGGAAAAACCTGAAAGGAAACATGTTTCGACGCTTCGAGAAGCGCCCCATCGATCGCGGCGAAGTGCGCTGGAATAATGATTTCGCCTGAAGCGATTTTAGTGCAAGGGAGTTTGGGAGTGACAACGAACCTGCTTCGCTCATTCGGTAGTGGATTGGCAGCGATTCCGGAATCGGTATCGGTTGCGTTCAGTATTACAAGTTCGCTGGACTTCCCGTCCATTTTGCATGTTATGTCGTGTGCAACGGCGGTTTGGGAGACCGGATGGCTAAAATGCAGCAGCAGTCGCCAATCGAAAGGTTGCTCCTGACCGGGCTGGTTGAAACGTGGAGTTACGCTGAGGATGTCCGCCGCAAACAGCGTTCCGGAAACAGCAAGCAAAACAGCGATTATGATTCCTCTGCAAACAACTCTTGTTTGACGCGCACCAAACATGTTCTGCCTCCCATCATGAAGTACTACCTTGACGCCAGTATAGATGCCAAGGTCATGTAGTGCAAGTAGTGAAACAACCCTGAAATCCGCATTAGAACGCGACATAAGGGCAAAAAATCATTCTGCCGGTGTGAATTATGAATCGTTTGTTCACATCTTGGTGAATCCTCGCAGAGATTTTAGACCCCAAAAACAAGACCCGCAGCCAGTCTGCTTCTCATCATTGCCGGACGTGAGTTTGAAATACTGGTCCACATCGGGGTGAATCCTCGTGAACTCGATCATTCAATCGAAGGAAAACCTTCCTTAATGACCTCAAAACTCTCTACTCAAGACGACTTTAGCAACCATGCATACCGTTGTATATATTCGCGACATGCAAAAGAAGGGCTGGCTTCCTTCGGAAAAAGTGCTGCTACCAGCGGCTGCCCTAACCTATTGGGGATTCACCTCGATTGAGGAGTTTGCCACTCTGGAAAAGGCTTCTCAGCGTGCCTGTTTCAGGCGTTCTCAAAAGTTTGAAAGTTACAATTTCCACTTTGCTCTGACTTGGCTCCACAAAGTGAAAACCCTGCTCGAACAGGAATCGATCACGTCAATCTATTCCCCTCAGAATCTCCTGGGTCTCGCCGAAGAGATTCCCGACTATTCGCAGCGGAAGCAGGGAATCCTCCTGTTCCTCCGGGCTTTGCAGGGTCCGGTTCCTCATCGTTCCTCACCTCGAAAAACCTATACCGATGGTGCTTCCCTGTGGTTCCAGGGCAACCCGGTCATCGCCTTAACCAATCGCTTCGATCGCAATGACAATTTCTGGTTCACCATCACGCACGAGATCGGGCACATTCTCCTTCACCTGGATGACCTGAAGAAGAATCACGCTTACATCGATTCCATCGACGGAAAAGATGAAAGCAGGGACGAAAGGGAAACCGAAGCCGACGCCGACGCCTTTGCCCGGAAGCATCTCAAGATCGATGATATTCTCCGCTTCTTTGAGCTCCGCCAGCGAATTTCAGAGAAAGCGGTCACTGAATGCGCTCGCATCCTTAATCTCCATCCCGCACTGATTGTCGGCTGTCTGCAACATGAAGGCCGAATCTCATACAAACTGCTTAACCGCCACAAGGAACCGGTCAAACACCTTCTCCAACCGTTTTTCCGCGGCATTGAAGAAACCACCCCCGCGTTACCTCGTCGCAGGAATAACTGACGGATCGCTTCGATTCACGGGTGTTTGCCGGATCCCTTGTCATCATCCCCATTACCGAAAAATGGCAATGGGGAAAATTTTCGGGCAACCCTGAAAATTATTCATTCAATTCTTCTTGATTTGTTTCATTGCTGACTTGATAAATTGTCCAAACTTCCTGTCTTTCCTGCGCTTTTCAACATATGACATATTATAGTATTCGGACTCGCCGAGAAGCTTTAAATAGTTTCGGAAGCGGTCTTCGCATAATTCCCCATTTTCAACGGATGCCAGGAGCGAACAGCCGATTTTATCCCGATTGACTTCAATCACGCGGGCGACTTTGCAATCAGGTCGCTGGAGCTTCTTTTCCTTGTCAAGAAACCAGTAATCAAAACCAAGTTCTTGCAGTTGCATAGTCTAAGCCTTACAACGGATGGTTCTGGTTCATGTAGCGGTCATGCATTTTTCATCGAAAATTCAATTCGACTGAGAAGTTCGCTGATTCGCGGATTACGGCATTCCATCAACAGGGCTGCATTTCTGATTATGCTTGCGCGCAGCTCCACCGGCAATTTTTCATAAACGGCAACTCTTGTACGGATAATACTGTCAACGAACAGGAAAAGGGATTCCGAAAAATCAGATTTCATTTCGGTGACAGCTGATTCCACGAAAGCCCAATGTGATTTTTGATGAATCAGACGAAGATATGTTATAAGGCCATTTGGAGACGTTTTGCGGAAAACATCCCTAAGCTTTTCGAGCTCTTCAAGGGTGAGCAATCGCGGAATAAATTGGCAAAGAATCGCTCTGGTTTTTCGGTTCTCGCTAAGCAGAACAGGGATATTCAGTTTTGCCAATTCGTGATAATCCGCAATCGAAAGGGCTTGCAGGCAAATAAGCCGGGTTCGTCTGCATGAGGATTTCAGGCCCTGTAAATAATAATCGATGTCTTCTTTCCGGGCGAAATCGGCGATGTAATAAAATTCCTCGCCCTCTTTCGCGTGGTACAGATCATAAACATTGATGCCGTAATACTTTTTAAGATAGAACCCGGCTAGTTCACGAAGTCCACGATTTGGATCAAATGCAAATATCTTGAGATCCAGCTGGCTGGGAGTGCTGTTATCCCTTATCTGCAAGGAAATATACCGACGGCGAACCGCGATGGCTTTGTCCTTTATAATTCTGGCACGTTCGTTATCTGTGATTTGCCCCGGCCCGGAATTCCAAAAAATCAACAGGCGATTAGATGGCTCCGGATCCTCCAGAAGCCATTTTCGGAGATGCTGATCATTCCTTAATGATAATAGATACATGTATCTTCTGAAGCCGGTTTTCAGTGCGAAGAAGCTTTCTCTGTCGATAGAGGCAAATTTTGCAAGCAGAACCCTGTTGATCTCCTGCATTGCCGGATCACCAGCCAGTTTCTCTCTTCGTGAAAGAAAAAGAATCAGGCAATCATTTTCCAGAATAGATTGCCATGGCAACGACTCAAAAGATTTTAAAACCCATTCCCGGGCAAGTTTTTGTACCTGCGGAACCCAATCTTCAAGTCTGAGAAGAATCCTGTTTTCATCACCAGGAATATAATTTGAAATCAAATACCGAAGGCTTTTCTCACGGATGTACCCTGACCGGTCTACGGACCCGATCCAATTCAGTAGTCGGGGATCATCCTGATCCAGGGTCGATTTCAAGCGATCATAATTCCACGTTCGTTTTTCGAAATCATCTCTCAACCCTGCTATGGAAAACTCGTCTGCTTGCGGCTGCAAAATGGTTTGCGTGGATGATGTCGTGGAAGATTGTCCTGGAAAAAAAATATTCAGCAATTTCTTGAACATGCAAAACTGATTAACCCCAAATTCCTTGCGGGCCATCCAATTTCTCGAAAAACATCCTATTCGCCGACCTTCTTCTGAACCACGGTAATTCCGAATATCTCAGGATGTCCGGAATGAAAAACCCCCGGGTCATTGACCCGGGGGTGGATGGGGTTCTATTACTTGTTATTGAGTTCGCTGATAAGGTTCTTCACGCTCATCTCAATAGGCTTGCTGAAGCCGCCTTCGCAGTAAACCGCGAAGTTGATGGCGCTCACGACATATCCGGCAATTTCGGCATCATTGTTGGTTCGGACGAAATCAGCCAGGGCGTTGGTGGAACCATTCTGCAGATCGCTGACGATATCTTTTACCGCAGCCTTCTTGTAGTAGTCGAACACCATTTCATCCCACTGGCCGGCCTGGGCGTAGGCCAATGTGGAATAGGACTTGTCGAAGGAGGCGCTGGAGATCGGGAAGTAAATCGCCAGTCCGTTAGCGTTCTTCATGGTCTGGCCGGTGGCTCCGTTCTGCGGGATAGCAGCCTTGGCGGCATCAAGCAGTTTCTGGCAGGCATCCTTCATTACTTGATCTTTCGCCGCGGCCTTGATCAAGGTGGCAAAGTGGATCAGGTCGATGTTGGTGGCATAGTAGAACTTCTGGACCTGGGTAAGGGCGGTTTTGAACTGAGGAGCGTATTTGCCGGCAATAGCGACCTTGGCAAATCCGTCGATAGCATCTTTAAGCGTACTCAGAGCGGAGGTTTTTACCAGTGAAGTGGTGACGTCACTGTTGCCGAAGCAGCCGCCGCTGTAAGCAGTGGCGAATTCCTTCACCATGCCGATACCGAAGTTCTCAGCGGTAACGCCGGGGGTCAGGCACTTCAGGAAGTTGTCATACGGGTAACCGTCGCCGGGCTCGGTCTGTTCGGAGCCGAGAATATAATCACAACTGTCCTTGATTTCGTAGGAGACTTCCATCATCTGCATGAGGCAGGCGTCCATGCCGAAGATGTCGATGTTCTGGCCGATGGTATTCTTGATGTCAGCCAAGGCTTGCCCCAGCTGAGGGGTGGTGATGTGGTTTCCCGAGCCGTCGTCGTAGGAGATGCCTTTGGTGACACCGCTGGCATCTTTATTCCAACCTGAGCCATGGTTCCAAACGATGAATACGTAATGTTTGGCAGGGTAGTTTTCCTTGACCCAATGACCAAACTTTTCGAGCACTTTATAATCGCCCATGTCGACCGAACCTAATTCCTGGAGGGTCTTAATATTCCCCTTCTCAATATATTGATATGAGCAGGAATCGGACTCACGGTCGGTCATCGATACAATGTTAAGATTGTCATTGGAACCGACGCGGGTCATCTGTTCCAGGTTCGAAACGCCATACTGATCCAGGTTGTTGTGGGCATTCAGGAAAACCGCGAACGTCCACTCTTTTTCAGTGACCGCAAATCCGGGGGTCACGAACACGGCAACCATCGCCACCACTGCCAGAATACTCACTACTCGTTTCACTTCTTTTTTCCTCCTGATAATCTTATAGGTCCTTTTACAAGGACCGGCTTACGAAAACGGTGTAGAACAACCACATAAACTTCTTCGACAGGCCTAATCAGGCAACTCGCCCGAAGAAAATCCAACTATATCTATCCTACCTCAAGCAGTTCGAAAATGTAAAGGGAGTTGGTTCGCTTTTTTTTTTTTCGGTACATCATTCACTGGCGTTCGAGTATTCATACAGTGGAGATGAAGGAAAAACTCACTTCGCCCTGGAAGTGACGGCGCAAATGCAAATAAAAAAAAGGCTGCCGACAAAACAAACCTTCGTCATCGGCAGCCCGCTTTGGGGTTCACTTTTCCCGAATTTATATGTTAATCATTATTAATTGCCTGGGAACCGCGCTTTACTCAGCTTTAACGACCTGATTTCCCGCCTTGACCCATCCTTCAATCCCCTCAGGGTATTCCAGCAGGTTTTTGTATCCGAGTTCTTTTAGATGCTTATAAAGCATGTGGCTGGCCCCGCACTTGAGATTAACGCAGTAGGTGACGACAAGTGCCTCTTTTGAAGGGATTGCCTTGGCAACCTCTTCCGGCTTCGCTTCTGGACCAAGGGCTTTCGCTCCCGGAATCCGATTACCATCATCAAACTTTCCCATCCTGGCATCGAATAATAAGATAGGTATCTTGCTCTGCAACAGAGATTCTAGCGCACTAGTGTTGATTTTGGCAGGTTCCGCTGGTGAGTCTTTGGTGGGTACACCGCAACTTCCATCCGGGCAAACGGCCTCTTTGTCCGATCCGTCCGGTTTCGGGGAAGCCATGAGGGGCAGGACCAGCATCAGGGTGAGAATCAAAGAAACTGCAATGTTTCTCATACAATACCTCCAAGAGTTCTGATTGTAAGCAGGAGCCGTCCAAAGCTGAACTTTGAAAGCGGCAACGTAGATATATGCAGACGAGGGACTTGCATATCCCGCGTGAAAATTTTTGGGGAAACAACTGAAGTCTTCAACCTTGCTTAAAGAACAAGATATTTTAATTGATCGTTAATGAAAAAATATTCGTATTCGCCGGAATGTCAACGAAAAGCCGACTATTAATTTTTGTAAATCTGTCTAAAGTGCCGTATTTAGACGCTTTGTCAATCTTACAAAGTTAGTCGACTCTAATACTCTACTGACCACCCTTGTTGATTTGCGGGCGCAGTTCGGCGTAGAGATCGCGATATGATGTCTGCCCGGTAAGCAGATCGACGAATCGCTTTGCCCGGTCGCCGAATGACGGCCAGCTTAGCGCCAGTCCGATGAGAAGGGGAATCTTGCTTCGAAAACGCGCGGCTACTCGTGCCGCCAGTGCAAGTTCGGGAAGCAGATTTTCGGCCAGGCGGCGCCCGTAGAGTTGCTCGTCGTTTGATAATATCGATTCAGTCGCATGTATGGCACTAGTGATGGCGTAATAGATTCCTTCTCCTGATAACGGGTCTACTAAACCGGCTGCATCACCTACCAGCCATGCTCCGCGATCGACATAAACTTTGCGCGGAGCGGCGAAATCCGGAATCATTCCACCAAACAGCTTGTTCAAGCGATGTCCGCGTAACTCCGGAGTGCGTGCCAAAAAGTAGCGGAGCCGCTTTTTCAGAAAACGTCCATTTGAACATGGGCCGCCAATGCCTATGGCAAAACCGTCATTACGTGGAAAACTCCATGCATAGCCGCCGCGAGCCATCGCCAAATTGAATATGGCGCGAGATCGGGCTTCAGATGAAATATTCCCTGGCATTGGCATCACGCCTTCAAGACAGAAGCCGGTCACGTTTGGCGGAAACCCGAGCGCTTTTCCGGTGGGGGAAAAGACGCCGTCGCATACGGCTATGCGACGAGCTTCAATCGTATCACCCCGGGTAGTTTCGACGGAGAAGAAACCGTTAGCCAACCTCGTAACGCGACGCGCTCCACAGTTTTCGCGAAGCTCCGCGCCTGCTTCTACGGCTTTGCGGGCAAGAAATTCATCAAAACGGGCGCGATCGACTACAGTAAGCCCGTGAGATGGATCGAGACCATATATGCGGCGACCCGTCCATGCGCCGTCCAGTGCGATCGAGGTGACACGGCAGCCCCCAACCGGCTCTATTGAAAATCCCAACAGCGCTTCGGTGCGCGCGGGAATTCCCCCGCCACACGGTTTGTGACGAGGCAGAATGGCTCGCTCGATCAACAGGGGATGAAGCCCCTTGAGTGCTAGACTGCGGGCAAGAGTTGTTCCGGCAGGGCCGGCTCCGACTATCAGAATATCAACGATTTGGCTCATAATTCAGCGAATGGGTCCCGTTTAAGACGAACACGCAGCAGTCGGCCTGTTTCTCCGCTTCCTAAGGATTCAAGCTGCTCGGACAGGATGAAATCTCCGGAACTGATGCGCCATGCGGAGACCCAGAAGGATTGTTCATCATCCGGGTGTGGACGGCGCAGGAAAATGTGGCCACGACCATGCCGTGGCTGAAGAGCGATCAGACAATCCGAACATGTAACCAATAAAGCGTCAGGGCCGATTTCAGAAACGGCCATGACCCGGCGAAAGGGGTAACGACGTAGTGTGTGGCTGCGTATATCCGCCGAATCTCCCCAGTAGAGTTGCTCGTTATTGAGTATCCAGATTCCTGCCGCCGTGAAACCCATTCTCGATGGCGCGGAATCAAAGGGCAGGAGACAATCGCGGCCAAAACGGTCAAAAAGGTGCCAGGAAGGCAGCAATTTGCCCCCGGATAAGGAGTCCCGCAGCGTCCACTCATGATCGGGAGTTCGCCGCTCAACCGGATATCGCCGGCGCGGGACAGTATTGGAAATGGAAAAGTCACCGCCAAAAATATTTTTCCATGGGAGCGCGAACGTAGGGCCTGGATTTCCGTTGTCGTCATCAGGAAAGTGAAGGGTCAATGTGTCTGTCGCGAACTCCTTTTTCGAAAGGGAAAAGTCCGGCTCTCGCGGCTCGAGAATAGGATATACCGCATACCACGCGTCGCGAAGTGAGATACTCTCCGGAGAAATCATCGGAGATGGGGCATTTTCCGGCGTTTTGCTTATTGAGGAGACCGGAGGAAGAGAATCGAAACCCTGAGCATCCGGCTTCCATACGAATGGTGGTATGCGGAACCGGTAAAGGATTCCGGAATCGCTGGATAATTCAGAAAATCCCTGCATATAAAGCAAACCATCGTGGCTGTACCATGAGAAATCCGCGTTGAGCGAGTGCGTGCCATCCTGATGTACACTTCCGCACAGGAGGTTTCTGCCGAGATCGAGAAGATGCAGGTTGTGGTCTTTTACGGTGTCGGAGGCATTGCCGTGCCAGAGTGATTCGAGGATGTACCAGTTGTCGAACAAGTGATACAGGCCGATTGCCAGCCCACGGGGGCGATCACCAGCCAGAACTTTTGAATGTTCTGATTTCATTCTGTCGCGGCGATTCCAGTGGCGGCCGTCCGGGCGAATGGTATTAGCGTCGCGGAAAAGCGGAAGACTTGTAAGGAGTGTTGGAAGGGAACGCGCTACCTCCGCGCGCTCTTCCGAAAGGGATAAAGATGCCGTTGCCATTAACCATGAGTCTCCGTTTGTCTGTGCAAAGCAGGCTGCGGCGGCGAAAAAAATGGGTATGAGAAAAAAACATAGGATGCGTGAGACGATCGATCGAAAACGCGGAATATCGATAGGTTTGGTAATATACTCATCAAAACCTGCATCAAGGCCTTTTTGCACATCAGCTGCCGTCGCCATTCCACTTATTGCCACGACCGGAATTCCGGCGGTCCCTGGATCTGCATGTAGTTGTCTCAGAGCATCAATGCCGTTCAGCCCTGGAAGATTTATATCCATGAGGATCAGGGCGGGCTTGTGAGCACGAGCCATTTCAATAGCAAGGTGCCCATTCGTGGCTGTCAGTAATGAAAAATTACCGAGCCGTCGTAACAGGTGTCGAATCAGATTAAGATTTATCGGGTCGTCTTCTACGCAGAGAATACACTTTATATTGGCTGATTCCTCGTGGAGTATTGAAGAAGGAGAAGAGGTTGCTGACCCTGTTAGTGGAATGCCTTGTTCTTTGCTCGTTTTCGCCTGAATAAGTTCGATCCAGAAGGTGGCCCCTCGTTCCGGAGAACTTTCGAGTCCTATGGATCCATTCATTGCTTGCATAAGTCGGGAAGCAATTGTAAGTCCGACGCCAGCCCCTTCATGTTCGACCAGCTCGCTGGAAATACGTGTAAATGGTTCGAAGATGGTTTTATGATATTCCTGGGGAATGCCGGGGCCGGTATCAGCAATGCTCAGACGCAAGCGTTCGTTTTTTTCCATGACAGTCCGAATGACCACCCGCCCATTGAGTTTATTGAATTTGATCGCATTTGAAAGAAGGTTCAGGAGCACCTGACGAAGCCGAGAACGATCAGCTGATACACAGACGGGATTTTGCGTCGAATATTCACGTATGATTGTTATGTGGCGGTTCAGGGCAACGGGCTCAACCATGGCGATGCTCTCGTCAAGCAGGGAGTGCAAATTGACCGATTCCATTGAAAGCCTGATTTTCCCCGATTCTATGCGGCTCAGGTCGAGTATTTCATTGATCAGTTCCAGCAGATGATTTCCGGCATTCAGTATCTCGATAATGCATTCCCGCTGACTTTGTGTGAGCGGTTCAGTGACATCACTTTCCAATAACTGTGCAAAGCCCAGAATGGCGTTCATAGGCGTGCGAAGTTCATGGCTCATACAGGAAAGGAAATCACTTTTGGCGTGGTTCGCTCGCTCCGCTACTTCTTTGGCCTGCATAATCCGATCTGCCGCGGCACTACGCTCGGTCACATCACGAGCAATGCCCACGAGAAAAGGAGTTCCGGCGTGTGATGTAAATCGCAAACGTATTTCGACGGGAAAACGCGTGCCATCAGTTCGTACATGAGTTGTCTCGATGACAGCCGTCTTTGTATGCCCCTTTATCACTGGATCTATCAATCTACGAATCTCGTCGATCGGTAACAGCGGTGTTATTGTGGAAAGATCCATTTTTAGCAGATTTTCACGGCTATATCCGAATGAAACACATGCTGTTTCATTGACATCTACAAATCGCAGCGTCCGCGGATCGAAAATAAAAACACTGTCGGAGGAACTGTTCAACGCATCACGGAACCGCTCCAGCTCACATGATAATCGCTGGCGTTCCTCATTTTCCCAGCGTAGAAGGTTATTAGCCAGAGTGAGCGCGACCGTTCGCTCTTCTATTCTTCTTTCCAGCTCTTCCTTGGTGGTTTTTACGTCTTCGCCAATGGTTCGATATCGATTATCACTTGGTTCAATGCGGGTATTCGACATTTTTACTATGGTCAGGTCTTCCAGGATGGAGATGGTTCCGGCGGCAACGGCTGCATCGAAAAACGGTGTTACTGAGATGCGAAGCCTCTTTCGCTCACCGTTCGACAGAATTAAATCATGCTCATATATTGCCGAACCGGGGGTGGCCACTGCTGGACCTTCAAATGGACAATCTTTTCCGTCGCTCATGCAGTTCGGTCCGAATATTTCACTGCAGGTACGATTCAGGACATCAGCCTGGACCCATCCGAGAAGACGTTCTGTGGCTGCATTGACGTAAATCACTTTTCGTTCGAGATTGCGAACGAAGACGGCTTCACGCATGCGCTCGACGATTGCAGGGAAAAAGGCCGGAATACTCATTCGCTTATGCCACTATTACTAGCAGGGAAGCCATATCAGACGGGGAGAACCATTTCATACATGCAGCACTATCCTCCACCGGGGAATCAGATGAATATATTATCTGCATTCTATCATCCCGAAATTTTTTTTACGACATATCTATCGCGCGTATGGAAGACGCTTTTCCGAAGATGCTGCGCCTGACGAGGATGCGAGTGCGGCCAGGAATTCCGGATGAGGTTCGATGCCAAAGCTTCGACAACTTGCAACAGTATCCCGAGCGCCGATAATATCGCCCTTTCGAAATAGTGTTACGGCGAGATTATTCATTGCATCCGCGTCGCCCGTCGCAATGCTGAGCATCTCGCGATATGCCTTAATGGCATCGTCTAAATTGTTTTCCACGTCGAGAGCGAGAGCAAGATTATACATGGCAGCGGGAAAGTCCCGCTTTATGGAAACCGCTTTGCGGAAGATCGGAATCGCTGCACTGGTATCGCCTGACGCGCAAAGGGCCAATCCCAGTGCCTGAAGAAGTTCGGGATTGTCTGGTTCAAGGGATACTGCTGCCCGTAAAGGGGAAATCGCCTCGCGTGACCTGCCAAGTCGGCATAGTGTCTTGCCGAGCTCACATAGCGCGGGAACATGATCAGAGCGAACGTCGGTGGCTCTTTCAAAAAATGAAAGAGCATCAGCAGGTTTCCCCTGGCGAATACGTAAAAGGCCGATATTATACAGAGCAGTTGCCCATGCCGGACGAACTCGCAAAGCAGCCTCGAAATGTTTTGCGGCTTCGTTTGTATTTCCTGATGTGAGAAACATGGCCCCAAGATTTGTATGTGCCCGTGCATGAGCGGGATTGATACGTATTGCATCTTCGTAGCAAGCGCTGGCTTTTTTAAAATCGCTCTTTCCAGCCCATGCAAGACCCAGGAGAAAATTTCCCTGTGCAAAATCAGGATTATATCCGGACCAGTTCACCGAAACCAAAATAAAAATCATCATTGCCAACGACATTGAAGCATAATTTCGAAGCAAAAAACTTTTGACAATGTGCATGAGGCCGACTGCGGAAAAGATTGCCAGTACTGGGATTATCGGTGCGCGAAAGCGGCCGGCGATAAAAAAAGGCAGATATGAAACGAATATGGAAACAATAAAATAAATGAGGAGCTTTCTGTTCGTCTCTTCATTGGACGATATATCGAATAATTTTGTATTCAGATCATTTCGCCATGTTTTCCAGATGCCAAACAATGCCATGGCGAAAATTATTGAAAAGTGGACTGGCAGCTTGCGAAGGATGGAGGAACGGGCAATTTCGAACTCGTCTTCCCGATTGCCGGCGTTTGTAATTTCTAACGGTCCCCAAAATAGAAGTGTCTTGCGCCACAGAAGAGTTAAGAATTGTCCAGGGTTGTCGACAATCCAGATTATTGCTCGGCTGGTGAATTCATCTGAAGCTTCGGCTGACGAAATGGCTCGTCCATATTTGCGCGATAGAACTGCAACATCATGTGGCCAATCAAAACAGGTCCATTCTTCAAAATCGGCGGCAGCCGGAGAAATTCCGTCGGAGCCGGGGTGGTTTCCAAGATACAGATTGAGTCCTCCATTTGCTGAAAGCAGCACCAGTCCGGGCTCACATGTTGCGTTGCGTAACGTGACCGGCAATATTATGAGAGTGATCCCCGCGCAAAAGGCCAGCATCTTCACACATGTTCTTCGAATATTATTAAAATACGCTTTGAATTTTGTCGCTTCGGCCACGGCTGAATGATGCAATGCAGTTCGAAAGATGTGCCATGCGGCAAACGGAGCAAAAACAAGTAAATTGGGGCGAATCAATGAGCCGATTCCCAGTACTATCCCTGATATTCCCGCCCGGGATACAGAAAATGAACACATCGTTTCTGGCGTGGAATCATCCGCGCGACGCAATGAGAGTGTGAGAATCAGCAGAAGCAGCAGGCAAATCGTTATGAATGGAGTCGGCTCCAGTAACTCACCTTCGTAGAAGACGAGGCTGGGCGAAAATGCACACAATCCAGTCGCTATAAGCCCTGTCCATGTGTCGAACAGGCGCTTTGCGAGCGTGAAAAGCAGGATCAGATTAGCGAGTCCGAAACCGATTTGCACAAGCCGCGGCATAATATCGGTGTCGCCGAATATACGATAAATGGTTGCGAGAAAAGCCGGGTAACCGGGCGGCTTGAAAAATGCGCGGTCCGAAATATGTGGATCCAGTCGTCCGGTCGGAGGTTTCCAGTCGCCGAAGGCAAGACCGCGTGCCCAATACCGGTTATATTCCGCATCGACCCCGGGATGCCTGAAAAACGGATCGTTTATTTGTTCCGCAATGTAAGCAAAGCGAACTCCTCCGGCGAAAATGAGGAGAATAAAAAGATACTCGTAACCAGTTCGCTTTCTTTTCAACCGCCGCTGATCAGATGGATGATGTCCATTTCGCACGCGTCCGGAACAGGAGTCGTGTTATAGGTGTCGCGCGTGACATAAACCCCATCAATTTTCACGATCAAAAGTGGAAACATGAAATTACATTTTTTGATTACATCTGTAACCGTCATGCCTTCCTCATATTCGACTGGTTTATCATTAACCTTGATCATCGTATTTAAGTCTCCTCGGGCATACCGACATCATTTTTCAGTTGCGGATCGGGACCCAGCAGGACCTCCATTACCTGATTGGCCTGCATATTAGCTACTATTCCGACTCGTGGAGCCATCAGACCGACCGAAGCGGCTGCTTCAGTATTACTGTCACCGCATATATGCCAGTTTTCCAGGTGGCGTGTTTTCAGAATATCATTGCCGCCCCAGCCAGCCATTCCGAGACCAAGAATGAGAGGCAGACCGGGTAGTGTCCTTGATACTGTCTCGACAAGCATTGCTTTTTGGTCGGCGCGATCAAACGCTTCGACCAGAACATCTACGCTTCGAAAGATAGTCGGGATATTCGTTGCATCGAGTTTAACGGCATGAGCTACAACGGATATTGCAGGGTTTATGCGGGCGATAGTTTCACGCAAGGCCTCGACTTTCGGGCGTCCGATCTGATCGATGAAGAACTGTTGGCGGTTGAGGTTTGAAGGTTCGACTACGTCAAAATCGACGATGATGAGGCGACCTATTCCGATACGAGCGAGAGAGATAGCAGACGTGGAGCCAAGACCCCCGCAACCGGCAATTCCGATCGTGGCTTTTTTAAGTTTGGACATGATACCGGGAGTATGGCGCGCTGAAATCAGCGCTTCGAGGTCCTCAGGCGCGGGAACCTCCCCGCGCCTGATCAGGACCAGTCGATCGCCCTCTTTCATGCTCTCGCCCGGAGTGGTCAAAAAACCATTCTTGACGAATATATCAGCATCAGGTTTGTACCGCGAGACAAGCTCGGCCACACTGGAACCGTCAGGAACGGCCGTCTTTTTCTCGTTTACGAATACATTCATTGTTCGATATCAGATCTTGCTGATATGGTGTTTAACCACCTCAACGACCTCCGGGAAATCGACTTTGAATTTTTTCAGGGTCTCAAGAGTCGGTATGCCTTCCCGTGTCCAGCCACGACGCTTGTATACGGCATCCATAAGTTTCTGGTAGCGGTCTTCGCGGTATTTCCGGTGGATGGCGATCTTTTCATCAACGGATTTCCCTGCCGGATCCACGAAGATTAGCTCCTTCAACTGCTTGTCATAACGCTCGGCGCGGGATTCATACTCTTCCTTCGTGACGGGTCCAACCGATCGGTATGGAGGAACATCGTCTGCGCGTTTGCCGTATCCCATGCGCAGATTGAAGACCCGCTGGAACTGGTATACTCCCTCTGACATGCGAATAAGCTCCGTCTTGTCGATTTCACGGCCGGTAATGGCTGTGAAGATTTCGCAATAATTCTGAACGTGTTCAGGAACTTTTGCCGGCTCGCTGGTCATGGCATTGTCAGCCGGTTCTACGTCATTCCATGGCAATTTGCACAGACCGTTCAGACCGAACCATGTTCTGAACAGAGGAAAATAATGCAGCGCTTCGGCCTTGTCTTCGAACGTCGGGATGTGGTTGTTAACCATATCCATGAAAATCAGCCAGGCTTCGTCATGTTGCGGCCCCTTGTTGGCGAGAGCATAGCCGCCCTGCTGAGCCAGCGACTCCTTGGACATGTACTGCGAGTATTCGAGACCCTTGACTTCCATGCCGATATCGTTCAGGAAAGCCAGATCGCCCCAGCCTTTTTCTGAAAAAATCTTCTTCATGCGACGAATGCCTTGACCGGCGATAAGGCCGAAACCTTCACCCCGCGCGATTCTATGAAGCAATTCAAGCTGTGCGGCTGCATTTCCCCATGAAAGCTCCAGCCCGCCGGTGCGTTCCTTGTTGAGAATTCCGCGCTGGTAGCATTCCATGACAAAGGCCGTCAATGTTCCGAACGATATGGTATCGATGCCATACGTATCACAATAGAAATTAGCCTCCAGAAGCCAGTCGCGATCGAAAATACCGCAATTCGAACCACATCCGGCTGCTGTTTCATACTCGGGACCGTCTACGGTGACCGTGTCGCCCTTGTATGGGCCGCTTTTTACGACGTGGCCGTCTGCACCTTTTGAGCATTGCATTGAGCATCCATACCAGCATCCGTCCGGAATACCTTGTGTGAAACGTGCATCCCATACTTTTGACTCGATGTTCTTTACATCCGGATGTTTGCCGAACTGGAAATTATTGCATGGCAGCAGATCGTAGGCATCCATGATCTCGACCAGATGCGCCGTTCCCTGTCGCCGCATGTGACATTGCTTGTCATCATTGTCATGTATTTCGCGGTGCAATTTGACTCCGACTTTTGCAATGCGGTCTATATCTACCGGGTGGTTCATGTCACCCTTGACCGGCGGTGCGTGAACGACAAGGGCTTTTACCTTTTTATCGCGGAAGACGCTTCCGATGCCGCCACGGCCGGCCTGCTTTAGGCGAGTACAGCCTCGTCGCACATCAAACCATGAGAAATTGAGACAGCCTACGAGTGCGTGTTCCGCTCCGCGACCTGCAGAGACTACTGATACGTTGCGCAGATCATCATGGTCATTCGCATACTCATGCGTAAAGAGCTCGGCAGCGATGTGGGAATCCGGAGATTCGAGCGGAGCTTCTTCAATTCGTATGACACCCTTCTGTCCGTCAATCAGGACGATGACATCATTTTTGGCTTTTCCCTGAATTTCGATTGCGTCGAAACCGCAGAATTTCATCAACGGCCCGAAATAACCGCCGACATTACTGTCGATCGGCACACCAGTGAGCGGGGAAAGGGTTACGACGAGCGATTTCCCCGAGCCGGGATACTGTGTGTTGCCCCCGACAGGCCCCGGGCTGATCACGATATCGTTTTCGGAATCATTCCATTTAGTGGAAGGCTTGATTGCATTCCAGAGATACCAGAGACCGAAGCCGCGACCGCCGATGAAAATCTGCTTCATCTGATCTGTGACCTGTTTTTCGGTAACCTTCATGGTGGTCAGGTCGATATGCAGCGAACGGTTGTTGTAACCGCGTTCGGGAAGACTTGGTTTGAATGGAACCTCGACCAGCAGCTTGTGAGCCGCTTTCATCTTTTCGACGTCGGCTGTGTAACATGTGCGCTTGGTAAAATCGATGCTCATCGATATTTGTCCTTTGCTATCATTCGGTTAAGTGTTCATCACACTGATTCTCAATGTAGGTCGATGGAAAATGCCGTAAATCCCGATCAGCAGGGAAGACCGGCGTGATCCTTCTCGCTCAATGAAAGTGCTTTCGATGGGCATGCCTTGACACATGCACCGCAGGAGACACATTTGAAGGGTTCACGTGAACCGGGTGCCCGTCGCATCGAAACCGTCGGACAAAAACCCACGCACATAAAACAGCCTATACATGTTTTCTTGTCGACCATGACAACCCCGAGCTTATTGCGGGAAAGAGCTTTCACGGGGCAAACTTCGATACATGCCCCGCATTGATTGCAGACATTCAGGTCGCTTTTGCCGCTGGCCTTCTGGTGCAAAATGCAGGAATACGCAGAGTCTTCTTTTTTGAAAAATGTCATTGCGCAGGCCTTTTCACAGGCCCTGGCGCCAGAGCATGCACTAGTATCTGTTTTCAAAAACTTCATCGACGGATTACTCCTTTATTTGCCTGGATTTTTACCGAAAAATCATCGAAAAATCGAAAATCCGACACTCTTTTTTTATACCCTTGGCGTCAATGAGCCACCATAATCGGGCCGGCAAGGATCTGAATTTCGTGAACGACGGCAGACAGCTCTTCCGCGAGTTTTACCGGACCAACCTTGTCGAATATCTGGACCAACTCGTTGTAATACCAGAGGGTTCCATCTTTTCCACCGTTGAATCTCTGCCATAGATCGTCACCGTGGGCCCGCAAATCACGCAGAATGGCGCGGGCATTGTGCAGCTTGTCTGAAGCCGAGACGAGCCTTACTGAAAAATCGGCAGTGAGAAGGTGTGCGAGATATGCTTCCTTGCGTTGTCGATATGGAGGCTTGGGGTGGGTGCGGCAGTCGCTGCAGCCCTCGACGATTTTAGTAACGATATTCCCATATCGGCGCCGTATAAGCGTAAGAACGCGCTCTCCGCCAAGTTCATCAGGAGCGTCTTCTACGGAATCATGAAGAAGAGCGGCTATGGCCTCATCCTCATTGGCTCCGTGTTCAAGCGCTATTGATGTGGTTCCGATAAGATGTGCGAAGTATGGAACGTCTGTTCCCTTGCGCTTTTGGTCGGCGTGAAGGGCGTGAGCGAAAACCAGGGCAGTCTCAAAGCGTGCAGACAACGGAATCACGATGTGGTTCTCCTTTGCGGTGCGCAACTTGTCCCCTGAAACGGGGTCTTGTCTCTATAACAACGTACATGGTATCAAACCTTCTATCACAAGAAAAGGATTCATGTTAAATATTGATACATCATTTTGTCGTATTGTGGATAGTAACAGGATCGCCTCAATTTGATTTTTTTTATCCACGCTGATGGGAACACAAAAAAAATATGTCTCTCCATTCCGATTTTTCAAGACTTAACGAACAGCAAAAGGCTGTTGTTACCGGTTTTCGCGGGCCAGCACTCATAACGGCCGGACCAGGTACGGGGAAGACGCGCACAATCGCGGTGCTGATCGGCAAACTTCTGGAAGAAGGACTGCGTTTCAAAAACCTGCTTGCGCTGACGTTTTCTGACAAAGCGGCAGGCGAGTTGCGCGAACGCGTTTTTTCGTATTATCCCCATTCCTTCGACGAATGTTGGATATCAACCTTTCACTCATTTTGTGCGCGTCTTCTTCGTGAGCAGTTCCATCTTGTTTCCATCAGGCCGGATTTCAGGCTTCTGACATCCTTTAAGGAAGCTGTGCTGATGGATGGTATCTGTCGGAGTCTCGATCCGAAAGAGTTTCCGACGTTCGGAAGAGTGTTGCGTCACCGTGGATTTCAACTCGAAACGCTTACCTTCATCGGTCTATTGAAATCCAATCTTGTCGATGTGATTGACCTCGATCAAATGCTCACGGTTTCAGACGAATTTGATGATCGCTCGCATTCACGACTGAAAGAACTTTCCTCGTTATATCACGCCTACGAACATGAACGAACCCGACTCGGATATCTCGATTTTCGTGATTTAATCGGATTGTCGATCAGGGTTTTGCGAGATCCGATAGTTGCAAAGGCATATCGCAATAAGTTCAAGGTGGTTCTGGTTGACGAATTTCAGGATACTGACCCTGCGCAATTTCTCCTGTTAACGTTGTTGACAGGAGAAAATATGGCCGGGAGAGGAAGTGTTCCTTCTTCGGCAGGAAGTGATACGACATCGACTGTTGTGTCACAAACCAAATTGCGTGTTGCAGTTGTCGGCGATCCGCGACAAAGTATCTATCGATTTCGCGGTGCCGATCCGCACATGATGGATCCTGACGGCCCTTTCAGGAAGAAGTTTCGCGCTAAAATATTTTCTCTCACCCGCAATTATCGCAGCGTGCCGGTTATAAGCGCTGTTGCAGCCCGTCTTCGCTGGTTACAAAAAGGTGGGGGAGAGTCATCTGTATTGCCTGATAGTGTGGTGTGGCCTGACGATAGAAGTTCCCGGGATGGGTTCATAGAAAGATATGAAGCTTCAGATGAACTGGCTGAGGCGCGACTGCTTGCCAGACGCATTGCTTCCCTTATCATATACGGGAATTCTCCTTCGGAAAGCGTCATACAAGATGAAAATGTTGGAAAAGAATCTGTTCCCACTACGATACGTCGTTACCGCCCGGACGAAATTGCGGTATTGGTGCGGAACAACTATCAGGTTGATCTGATATCGGAAAGTCTGCGCGCTCTGAATATTCCGTTCGCCATCGGTGGCGACATGAAATTTTTCAGGTCAGAAGAAGTTGGAACTTTGGTCTCACTCCTGAAAGCCGCGACACTTCCAGACATCGATGGAGACGATGCTCTTCGGCGAGCTTTTCGTTCTCCCTTTTTCGGTATAGATCCTCTTTGGGCACAAACCGTGCTTACGGGGCTGGGTCAGGCGGGACGATTATGGTCATTGCTGGAGCCGCTTGCCGATGGGGTTCCGGATGGGAGTAATTCTAAATTCCCCGAAGCTGCAGCCGGTGTTTTTGAACATGTTGCAGCGTTCGCTTCCACTATGCGCATGTTGCGCATGGAAGCCAATGCCCCGTTGGGAATGGTTGCGGCACGATTGCTGTTGATCGCGCGTGACTGGATTCTTGATCCGGAATCCGTGGTCACACGTAACGTGCTGCATTTTCGGGCTTTTCTCGCGGATTTCGATGAGGTATTCCTGCGTCTGCATGGACATGCGGCTTTGCTTTCCGATCTGACACCCGATTTTGATGCCCTGCTTACATATTATGCATCCACTCTGGAGGAGAGTGGCGAGTCCGGTTCAACGGGAGGAGGACCTGAAGGGGTCAGACTCATGACCATTCACCAATCGAAAGGGCTGGAATTTCCTGTGGTTATTATACCGGGCTTATGCGAGAACCAGTTCCCAGTTGCGGTGCGCGAAAATTTATTGATCGGAGCAAAGGGGCTGGAAGCGATACGCCAGGCTTGTGACAAACTGGAGCGACCCATTCCCTTTTTCAATCCGTATCCAACAGGTCGGGAAGATCATATCGAAGAAGAGCGTCGTCTGTTCTTTGTCGCTGTAACTCGCGCGCAGGAAGGACTGATTGTGAGCAGGTCATGTCGGCTCTCCGGTGAATCGTCTATCGCCGCGCCATTTCTGGACGAAATCGGAATCAATCCATCCTCTGGCGGTGTTGATGAGCGCCGCGTTCTTTCTATTGGTGAACTGCGTGTAAAGCTTGCGGAGCTGACTTCCGGAGACAGGGAAAGTCTTCGCGATGTTCTCGCGCCGCTTGAAGACTCTCTGGGAGAGAGACATTTGATCGAGCCCAGGTGTTTCGGGCAGCCACTGATTAACGCTGTCAGGCTTCCTGAGACATACCGGTTTTCGGCAGCGGCGATCAGGGATTACCTTGACTGTCCACGACGATTCTTCTTCAAGCGGCTGCTTCGCCTGCCTGATGCTCCCGAGCGCGATAATTTACACCTTCTGCGTGGACAGGCGCAGCATGCGGTATTGGAAGAGCTTCACAAACCCGGAGGGGTTTGGGAGTGCGGCAGAAATCCAGCCATTGAGGAAATCGAGGAATTATGGCGTTTAAAGGGGGAAACTCTGCTCGCAGGCATGGGGAAACTTCAGCGTTTGACGATTGCACATGAAGCCATGGAAGCGTTTTTCAATTATCGGTGCGCTGTATATGAACTTGGACAATTGCCTGCCCGAAACACTATTGGCGTCGAACAGGCTTTTGAATTTACATTTCGTGGATTTTCCTGCATTGGTCGATATGATCGGCTTGTAAAGGCTGAAGACGGTTTATGGGTGATCGATTATAAAACCGGAAAGTCGGTATCCGGAGAAGGAATGCTGAAAAAAGCATTTCCGGAAGACGGCAATGTTCCGGATGAAGTGCAGTTGCCGTTTTATCTGCTTGCTGTTCGTGAAACGCTTCAGAAACCTTGTTGTGCGATGACATTCTACGTCAATGACCAGCCATACAAGGTCAGGCGCAAAGAAATGCAGTCCGGTTTTCTGAAGGGGGCATCACTGAATTTCGGTGCAGGCCCCGAGTGGGGGATTGAGGTCGGGACACAGGCATTCGACGAATTTTGTAATCATATGGAAACGGTAATGCGCGAAATCATGAAGGAAGCGACTTTCGATTGTCGTCCATCGATTCGAAAAACAGCGACAACCTGTCTGCAAAAGACAGGTATGACTAAATGCGAATTTCAGCCATTCTGCCAGGAACGCCTGGAAGAACTCAAACTTAGCGTGGGTAAAGTCGACGATACAGATGACGATGATCTACCCGGCGTCGAAACGTAGAGAAGTGGTATCTTCTAAGTCGGCGTGAACCAATGATTAGTAGTGATAGAGATTTCTCCCTTCGGTCGAAATGACAGTAAGATTTGTCATTCCGTACGAATGTGAGGAATCTCGCTTTGTGTAAAGATACGCTCGTCCCACCTTTTATTGAGATGTTACGAGAAGTGGCGAATTCAAGTTCAGAATTTAATACCCCAACCTGCGCACATCACCTGGAGTTGGTTGTATTTCTTGGCTCCATACCAGTCGCCATTTTCAGTAATCTTGAATGCCAGAAGGTCTTTTACCTGATGCACCAATGAGGTCATATAAGGGCGATTCCCGCTATCGAGAGTGTCTATGCGATGAAGCAATTTGTTGAGTGTTTCAAAATTATCTGTGTCGAATTCACGCTTGAGCTTTTTTATTATGAGAGACTCTGAAGAGGATATTTTCTCACGGGCGATCTGGTCGGCGGGAGATTTTGCGAGATCTGCTCCATATTTACAGATTTGCTTGATTGCTGACTCCATTGGGAGTTCTATTGCAAGCTTATATACGATCGTCGAAGATATCGCTGATGATATTCTACTGCCCAGGAAGGCCCCCGCAAAAGCTCCCGCGCCGGGGACAAGTGCATTGCCCACGATACCGCCGAGTGTTGTCCCGGCAAAACCGACCGTCCCTTTAAAGGCGGCTTTGAGAATCGATAAGCCTAAAAATTCAGTCATACCGCCGCTCTGTTTTCCCTGGCGAATCAGTGCGGCAAGTTTTTGGTTGTCGGCGGAAACGGCATTTTGTGTAAGCTCGTCCGCGGAAACAATCAGCGCCTCTTGTGAGAAAGAAGTTAGAGTCTTTGAGACTGCTTCGGCAACTATCTTCAAATCGAACATTTTCAGGAACGAAACAAGTTGTTCACTGGCAACATCGAACGTAAGGCCGCAGGCAATATCCGTTGCCTGATGAACAAGTGAAAGTACGAACTTGTCCAGAAACATGACGAGATCACCTTCAAAATCGAAGGTAATACAGTCGTCCGTTTTTTTGATGTGCTCGACAGTGAAGTCCCAGGCAAATTCCCCGTCGTTGGTGAAACACCGATCTTCAAGATCTATTTTTGTCAGCAGATGCCCGGTAAATTTGCAGGAACCCTTAAATGCCACGAAGATGCGGTGCAATTTCGCGTCGTAGAAACTTATTGGAGTGCTGATGCTCAACTTCCCGCCACGGTTCAGCAGGTCAATAAAAATCGGGAGCTTTTGCAGCGTGACATCGCCTATTCGCGCGAGCAGGGTAGAGAATTTTTCCGCCGCCTTATTTGATTCAGCAATGTTGCTGTCAGCCTTGGAATTGTTTCCCGTTGAAATCGCCGGGGCGAAATCCTGGGCATATAGCTCTGGAATGGGCATGCCGAAGGCAGCAAAGAACATTACTAAGCAGGAAACAGCCAGCAAGGCGAACGTTCGAGTCTGATGTAATGCCGGGCGATGTCCTGATATCATTGTTTGGCTCCTGGGTGAAAACAATAAAGTTATCATTTTATGAATCATTGTACATTATTTTGCCTCATGTGCCAATCATGTTATTCATGGCCTGTTTCTGACATCTATGATATGCTTTTCCGGTATCTCCTTTGTCTTCTGGTTGAGACAAAATGCACATCCTGATCCGAGGTGATCATGAATCGTATTTCAAACTTCCTGACACTGCTGTTTGTCCGGATGCGCGGAATATTTTCCGGTCGAAAAGCTTCCCGATTCAGTTTTTTACAGACAATACTCTTTCTGCTGGTGGCCGGAGAGGTATGGGCACGTGCCGGTGGTGGGCATTCTTACAGTTCTTCCAGTTCCAGTTCATCAAGTTCCCATTCAAGCGGTGGCGGCCATGGAGGCGGTGGCGACGATATCATCTTCGATATCGTCTTCGACATATTGTGGTGGCTTATTGGTGAATACCCGGCGATCGGGATCCCTCTCTGTGTCATCATTGTGTTCGCCATTTACTACGGCGGCCAGGAGGGAAAAGAGCAATATGTAGATTACACTATTCGACGCGGCTTTCAGGCACAATCGACGGTCGCGCAGGCGAATGCTCAAACTGCCCTGCAAAAACGTGACCCCAACTTTCGGGGTTCCGATTTCATCGCCCGGATGAAAAGGGCCTTTGCGGCGATTCAGGACGGCTGGACAAAGCAGGATCTCAAACTTTTCCAGGCTTTCGTATCTGATGGTGTCTACGAACGATTTGCATTACAAATCGCTGAGATGAAGGAATCAGGCATTATAGATTACATGGATAAGCTTGATATTCTGGACGCTCGCATTGCTCATATTCAGAGCGATATGCATTATGACACTATTCATGTTTATTTTAAGGCATCGGTTGTAAACTATCGCATTGATGCAAAAACAAAGCAGCGTCTTGAGGGATCATCGTCTCCTGAAACGTTCGATGAATACTGGTCTTTTTTGCGAAAACCCGGTGCGAAGACTCTTGTCAAAGGCGGACTCATCGAAGGTTATTGTCCGAATTGTTCCGCACCGATCAGCGTGGCACGCGTTGCCACCTGCACTGCATGTAACTCGTATTTACGGTCAGGTGAATACGACTGGGTGTTATCCGAGATTACCCAGTCGTGCGAATGGGTTCCCGCTGAAATAGTAGATATAGCAGGTTTGAGAGAATTCCGGAAAAGTGATCCCGGATTCAATCCGCAGGCTATCGAAGATCGGGCATCGGTCGTTTTCTGGCGCTATGTCACGGCGGAGCGATTGGGTGATGTCGGTCCGATGAAACGATTTGCGGTCGATACCTTCGTGGCCGGGATGGCGGAGCAGCTTAGACCCATTGCGGATGGATCCAGGTCGTTTTGGGGTGATTGCGCCGTTGGATCGGTAGATTTAATCGGAATCGATACAGGATCAGACGACCAGTCGATTCAGACAAAAGATGCTGGTTTTGATCGATTGTTTGTCAAGATACGATGGAGTGGGAAACAACTCACACGTTCCAGAGATGGCAGAATCGATGGGAAATCTTCAACAGCACGTAATATCACAAAAGCCTTTGTTTTCAAACGCAGATGTGGAGTACAGACTGAAACAAGAAACTCTCTTGCATCTGGCCATTGCGTTAATTGTGGTGCACCGGAAAAGACAGGCCAGGAATACATATGCGAATACTGTGGCACCGTCCAGAATGATGGCACGCGTGATTGGGTGCTTGACAGCATTAAATCAGCCACAGAGCCCGAAATAGTGACTGCAATCCAGAGAGCAAGAACTGCTCAAAGGCCCGATGACAGAGCTCCCGCAGAAAGAGTTCCCGCCGGAATTAGCGGAATCGGTGGAGAGTTTGGTATGACTTTTGGTTTGTCTGGTGCGCCGGTAGCAGAGATGGCTCCTCCGAAGAGTAGCGCTGAGGCCCTGCGTTACATGATCGCCATGATGCTCGCGGATGGCGTCGTTGATCCAAAGGAAAAGACGATGCTGCAGGCGTTTGGCGCTCAGTGCGGGGTTTCTGACAACCAGCTGAACGAGATGATTTGGAGCGCACAGCAATCCGACAACAATTTTGAACAGAGTGGATTCCCGGAAAATGCGGAAGCAGCTCACGAGATTTTGCGTGCCATGGCTGCCATGGCCCTTGCCGACGGTCGTCTCTCTGACGACGAATTGGGGGCTCTTCAGGCTTTCGGCAAACGGATTTCTCTATCTTCTTCTGATGTTAAGATGCTTGTTAACAAAGAGCGTTCGCGCCTCTACAATGAGGCTAAAAAAGCTATTTCAGTCTCGAAGAAAATCATAATTTGACGAAATAATCTGACATGCTAAAATACTTTGTCCGGGCAGAGGCGGCGATTTCAGCCAAGCCCGCATGCGGGAGGCGCGTGCATGGTTTTTCTGCCCGATACTAATATCCACATTGATCGTTTTCGCCGCAAAGGCGGACGTCTGTATCTACTCAGTCATTTTCATTCAGATCACATGTATGGCCTTGATGACGGTGCTCGTCTGCCAATCTTGTGTTCGACGATTACAAAACGACTGATCACGCACTTCAAAAGAATTTCTGACGACAACATACTTACACTCGACCCTGGCGAAGAAATCGAGGCTGTTCCGGGGCTGCGTATAAAGGCTTTCGATGCTAATCATTGCCCGGGTGCAGTCATGTTTCTGTTGCGCCACAATAGCCGAAATGACCTGTATACGGGGGATTTTCGCTATTGCATGACTCACGATTCTGAACCTGAACTGTTTCATGACATAACGACATTATATGTGGATCAGACATTCAAATCCGATGATGACTGGTATGATCATCCGACCCAGGAAGACGCTATCAGGCAAGTGATTGAGTTGATACGTGCTCACCCTGATAAGCACGTTCTCATCGGCACTTACCGCATCGGAAAAGAAAAAATTCTACTTGGAATTTATCGCGCACTCGGACTGAAAATAGCGGTCACTCCGGAACGATATGAGATGCTTCGCCTGATTGGCATGGAAGAATTTGCAACGCTGGATGAAGCCTCAACTCGTATTCAGGCTTGTCACATGCGAATGATCGAGGGAAATTTCCACGAACGCTTTCCTGATTTTGCGAAAACCGGAATCCTGATCCTGCCGACCGGATGGGCTCCGGACAATCGTGACGATGGCTGTGTTTTTCACGTGCCTTATTCAGAGCACAGCAGCAGCACTGAATTGCGTGATTTCATAAAACGTGTGAATCCGGATCGAATCATTTCTCTGCATGAATAACACAAGCCCCGGAAAATTCGTGCGAAGTTAATGTGCGGGGGCGATCAGGTGGATCGCCCGATGAATGTGTACAAACATTTTGTGATTGGTATATCATTATTCTCGCCGTATTGTATCCAAAGGAGACGATGAATTGATCGAACAACAAAACCTGTTTCCTGCTGAAACCTACACAGAGCGACGTCAGGCATTGATTTCAACGATGAACTCGTTTGGTGCGACCGGTGTCCTGCTTTTTATTGGACTCGAAGAGGTGCCGATGAATTACTGTGGCAATACGTATTCCTTCCATCAGGATGGCTCTTTTTCATATTTCTGGGGTCTTGGGGAATCCAGTCTCGCTGCCGTTATTGACCTCGACTCTCATGACGAAATTCTATTTTGCGATGAACGATCCATTGACGACGAAATCTGGATGGGACCTCTTCCTTTGCCCGCGGATCGTGCTGGTCTCGCAGGAGTGCATCAAACCCATCCGACAAAGGAGCTTGCAGCATATCTGCAATCCGCGTGCAATGCGCGACGGCATGTACATGTATTGCCCCCCTATCGGGCACGAACCACACAGACTCTTGACCGACTTCTTGGCGCGGATACCCGTTCCTGGAAAGCACGTGCATCGGCCGATTTTATTCGTGCGGTCGTGAAATTACGCTCGATCAAAAGTTCCGCGGAGATTGCGGAGATAGAGAAGGCACTCGATATCAGTCATGCGATGTATACGCGTGCTTTTGGGCGAATTGTTCCAGGCCGTTTCGAAAGGGAAATAGTTGGCGCAATGGAGGGAGCTGTCCTTGAGGTTGGCTCGCGAACATCATTTCCCACTATCTGTTCGGTTCGCGGGGAAATATTACACAACCATAATCATGCGAATATAATGCGCAAGGGTGATTTGCTGGTGCTCGATTCCGGCGCGGAATCATCACTTGGTTACTCAAGCGATATTACACGCACGGTGCCGGTTTCCGGTAAATTCACTCCGGCACAGCGTGAAATATACGAGATCGTACTTGCCGCGCAAACCACTGCTATAAAGATGATCCGACCAGGGATATTCTTTCGCGATGTACATATCGCCGCGGCCAGAGTCATTGCCTCCGGTCTGAAACAAGCCGGACTTTTGAAGGGGAACCCTGATGATGCCGTGGAAGCAGGGGCTCACGCACTGTTTTTCCCTCATGGGCTTGGTCACATGATCGGTCTTGATGTTCACGACATGGAAAGCCTTGGAGAGGATTTCGTTGGTTACGATGAAGAGACGACACGCAGCGAGCAGTTTGGCCTTGCATATCTGCGGCTTGCACGTCGTCTGCAGACGGATTTTACTGTTACCGTCGAACCGGGAATATACTTTATTCCTGCGCTGATCGACATCTGGCGTAATGAGGCCCGACATCGGGATTTCATTGATTACGATCGGGTTGCAGCATTCAGGGGTTTCGGCGGAATACGTATTGAGGACGATGTGGTCGTAACTTCAGAGGGGTCACGCGTTCTTGGAAAACCGATTCCAAAAACTGTCGCTGAAATAGAGGCATCATTTTTGAACACTTAATATTGAACGGATCAGGAGCAACTTGCAATAATATGTTATGCCTGTCGAACATATCTTGCATCCATTGCAACTGGGCATCCTGAGGCTCAGCCGACGAAGGTGGCGAAGGAAATGATCTCAAGCCAAAAATCAAAATAATAGGCGGAACAAGGCTATATACACGGGGTTGCGCAAGATTAACATAAAGAAACCCGACGGCTCAAAAAAGCCGTCGGGTTTTGCATACTAGGTGGATCTGATGCTATCCGGGGAATACGACTAGGCATTACCTATACAGGAACACAACTAAACCGCATACCCTTGGATGAAAAACCTGAAACCCGCTTTAACGCAGACTACCAGGAAACCAACAACCAGCACCAGATCCACGAAACCATGCCATCGGGAGGGTGGCCATTTCCTCATAACCCAGTATTAATCTTTTACGGGGGCAGCCGGCCTTTCTGCTCTTCCGATGGCCGATGCCGGGGTTAATATTACAACTATAACGGGTTGGATCCTCGAAACCAACACCAACGTTCGAAAACGTACCCCGGTAAGTCGAATATCTCCATTTTTACCCATTTTGTCAAAATATATTTATAAAATTTTTTATTATCTAATCATTTCTCTCGGAAACATCTGGAAACCCCTTGGAAAAGCGATAATTATTGGTTACAATTTTAAGAATCGAAATAATATTCACTTCAGGCAATTTGCAGTGGAAGGACTGTTTGTTATGAATACTTCACAAACTGTTTGGCGATATGGCTTTCGAGCGGTTGTTTTTGCCTTCGCCGCGATCTTTTGTTTTACACAGTTTGCTTATGCAAGCTCTCTTTATGGGCATTACGGCCAGGCGATCTATTTGTTCGCAGTCGAGATGCCGGATCATTCAGCAGTTTACAAGCCTATTCTTGGTGATGAGTTATTCGCCATGCTCACTAATGAAGTTTCCGACGGGAAGTACAATTTTGATCTGGATCATATGAACAAGCCACAAAAGGCCTTCATCGCAGGAACTTTAGGCCCTGACATATTCGACCATATATGGCGCAAATCCTCCACCGTTCACAGAGATTTCCCCCAGGGAGCGCTTAACGCAATCTTCGACTTAGTGCAAGCTGAGGAAGGGGAACGACTCGTTATTGCCCGTGGCTTCTTTTTTGGATGGGCATTCCATTATGTCACAGACCTGGTAATTCATCCGGGAATGAATCAGACAAATCCATGCCGGGTTGGTAGAGTCTATGATGATTATCCCGCTGAGCACGTCATTTACGAGGGACTGATTGATCGAATCAGTATTCAGTATTTTTTCCTGCTGCATCGAGAAAAAGGGGTTGCTCCATCCAAAGTGATTTCCAAAGCCGGAATTACACCCGGAATTCCAATCATTATCGAGGGTATCCCACATTTCATCAGCAGAATGAAATCAGGCGCAAAATATAATTACAACGATCTTTGCACGTATGTTAAGGGAATTTTCAATTCAGATTCGAAGAATGCTTCTAAAATAATTCAGGCAAACCAGGAAAAATTAAAGATACTTGATGATACTTTTTATGACAAAAGTCTTAAGGCTTTCTTTGCTCAAACCCTTCCGGAAGATGATCTTATGAGCGGCAAAGCGAATTTGAGTGATTACTTCCCGGGGCAACCTTTGACTGAATCAAAATTAGCTCAAGAGATCTCCGGGATTAAAGCCGACATCTCGGATAATTCCGGGGAATCCAGGAGCACTTCGTCTTCTTCAGGGGTTCCGACATCTGGTGTGTCGCCATTTTCCGATGGCAACGCCAAAATAACAGTTAACTCCGACAACTCCGCAGATTCCAATGCGGTACCCAATTGGGCAGCGAGAATTCCTATCCCTCAGTCATCAGTCATGTGTCTGGAGTCTAATTTGTCGGATTGCCTCGGGTGGTGGAGGCAAATCATGAGAAATACTCCTGATGGGTTCAGGAAGGCACTAAACCGGGAAGGTTTTGCCTTCAATTTATATTATGGAATTGCATCGCCAACCCTGGAACCTGAAGTGACGGATAAAGATTTAATTGGGCTCAGACATGTCTATGATCCCGCAGTGGGTCGAAAGCCTTCCGCTGATAACACCGATAAAAGCGAAGATCGTGATAATTAAATAATTGCATATCGTTTCGGTTACCGCTGGTAGATGATCTACCTGGAAGCTCTCTTGGAAACGCGTGGAGCATGCCAGTGGCACGTTAGTGCATGCTCCACGCGTTTGTATCCAACCCAGTTCAAGGCACCGGGCGGATAGGGTAACTGTCTCGCGCTGAAAGAACTTGTAGTGGCGCGTAACCCGGATTGTTTGCGCATCATGACGGAAAGTCTATGTTGAGTTTCGCACATTTTCATAAATCCCTCTAATGATCAGGGTAAACGCGTACTTTTATAGGTATCTATGCGCTTCACGCATTATTCCGTGACTCTTCAACCGAGGTTGTGATTTCTCCCTTCTGTCATTTCGACCGAAGGGAGAAATCCCATATATGGAGCATGGCTATTCCTTTTGAGATCTCTCCTTTCCGGTCGAGATGACAATGAAAACGACATAAAAACAAACGAAAACACTGACTGGGAGCAAAAAAAGTGTGCGTTTGCCCGTGCTCTAATGATGACATGAAAATGCAAGGTGGCTTTTGATTCCGAAATCGTCAGATAAGCAGCTTCTCTGAAGGGGGCTGAAGCAGATCGTCTTCATCATAAATCGCACAATGAATAAAAGCGGGCCGCCATATAGGCGGCCCGCTTTTTTGTAGACTGCTAAGACTTACTTATTTCCCCTGGAGTTTATCGAACTTGTTCTTATCATCAAGCGTCTTCATGGCATTTTTTACCGCGTCGATAGAAAGATCGGTAGGCTTGAGGGCTTTTCGGCGTTCATCGACATTTTTCATGGTAGCAACAGCCTGAATGAAGCCGTTTACACGAGTAACCAGATCCTTATCAACCTTTTGATTCTCAAAGGGATTGTCAGATGCTTTCTTTACGATGGGTTTCCCCGTCTTAGGTGCAGTTTGTGGCTTGTTGGACTTGGCCTTTGCCGCCGGAGTATCGTCGCCAGGGTTGATCCCGCGGGCGGCAAGATTCATACCACCGGGATAGCCAGGAGTTCCGAGAAGAATCTTGCGAGCCTCATCAAGAACTTGCTGTTCTGCGCCGCTGCTTGCAGTCGCGCCAGCTAGGCGGGTTGCTTCGTCGAAAGTCCGCACGAGCCTGACACCCATAATGCAGATCTCATCTTGCTTGGCATAGGTGGCAGTAGCTTTGGCGAGTCTGATAACTTCATCTACCATGGTACATCTCGCAACACCCATTGACAGGACCTGGTCAGTGGCGCCATTAGATGCGGCAGCTCTGGCAAGAAGAATGAAATCATCAGGGCTCATACAGCGACTGGCGCCCTGTATGCAAACCTGATCCTGATTGGCATATGTAGCAGTGCCCTTGGCGAGAGCGATGACTTCATTTACTCCGTAGCATTTAACTACTCCACGAAGACAGATTTCATCCGTGGTGGCATTTGAGCTTGCAGCCTGAGCAAGCTTGAGGACCTGAGTTCCGTTTTGGGCACGATTCAGTCCGGAAAGGAGTATTTCATCCTGCTGGGCATAGGTCGGAGAAGATTTTGCCATTCTGATGATGTCATCAATGACCTGATCGCCACCGGGCATTGGACCGGGCATCGGACCGGGCATCGGACCGGGCATCGGACCGGGGCCTGGCACCGGAGGAGTCAGCAATCCAAGCCGCTCACGGCTCTTGGCGCAGAATTCCGAACTGGCGAATTTGTAGGCACATCGCTGATAAACGCTTATAGCCTGGGGAATATTATTGACCTGCTCATATGTCCTTCCGAGAACATACATAGCGTCAGGGATAAAGGCAAAGTTGTCTCCCATGTTCGCATTTTCATACTGTCTCAGGAAATCTTCATATGCGGCGATAGCGCCCCAATAATCCTGGAGACGCACTTTGCAGAATCCAATATAATATCTGGCTTCCTTAACCGCCAACGGCTCCGGATCTTGCATGGAAACGGTCGTAAAGAGTGCCAGGGCTTGAGAGAAATTCCCCTGATCACAAACCTGCTTCGCCTGTTGAAGTTGCATACTGGCGAACGAAACACTGGAAAGTAAAATCAAACCCAGAATCAGACTAACCGGGGCTAGTTTTCTAAGAGCCATTTTCGTCCTCCTGATAAACTTTGTTCTGAAAGGGATTTCCCGACAACCAAAATCAGGTCAAATGTACGGATAACTCCGTTAATTATACGAACCAAAGGAGGAATTGTAAACTCCACATATTGGGGAAAATCAGACGTCTCTCAAAATGTCTTACTTATGACAGCCCCGAGCCATTAAGGACGTAAGCTGCGTTTATCTTCATCCCGATGATCAGGTCGTTCATGCGTTTAGTAACTGAATATTGCCGCTAGCGAACTTTTTCCCTTTGGATTGAGAAATCTGAGTGTTTGATTGCCCTATATATTCCGTCTCCGGGCGATATTCCAGTCGTTTGCCAAGCCTCAGTAAACCCGCTTTGGTGCGATCTGATTCCTTCCAGATTGCGAATCGGCTGAGACCTTCCGGGGTTTCGCAATCGCATTCCCAGACCAACCTGCCAAGTTCCTGCCAGGAGGAAAATCCTGAAAATAGTTGTGGGCAAGGGGTTAACTTTGTTTCCGATGTCATCTGTTTTGCCTCCGTTTCAAAAGACTTGTTCGTCACCCCTCCTGAATAACTGCCGGGTTGTTTCCATCAGGTTCGGAAGGCTGACGAGGCTTTCTGAAGAATCTGTGAAAAATATCCTTCTTTTTGTCTTAAGAGACAAGTCAAGATGGGTAAAGAATGATAAATGTAATGTTAAGTTCATTTTTCTCGTTTTCTTGCGATGCAATCTATAACGGTCTACAATACTCCGGCGAAACATGAATCTAAATCAGGATTTGGATTTTACGTTGTGGAATAAAGAATAATGACTCATGTTACCGGTGACACAGGTTTTCGTTCGCCAGATGAGGCGCTGACGAAATATTGGGGATATTCGACCTTTCGGCCATTGCAACGCGAAACGGTCGAGATGGTTCTGGCAGGCCGCGATGCACTCGTCGTTCTGCCGACCGGTGGCGGAAAAAGTCTCTGTTACCAGCTGCCAGCGGCGTGTGGCATCGGATTGGTTCTGGTCATTTCTCCGCTGATAGCTTTAATGGACGATCAGGTTGCGGCTGCGCGTGAGATCGGGCTTTCGGCAGGAGCCATTCACTCGCATGTATCGGCTGATGCGCGGCGACACACATTACACGATATTCATCGTGGAACGCTGCATTTATTATATGTAAGCCCTGAATGGTTCATGGGGAACGGAGCCGGAAACAATCTCCTCGATATTCTGAAGCCACGTCTTGGATTGTTTGCCGTCGATGAAGCTCATTGTGTTTCGCACTGGGGACATGAGTTTCGCCCTGAATACCGTCAACTGGAGCCGCTCTTCGCGAAATTTCCGAATGTCCCCAGGCTGGCTCTCACAGCGACTGCTACGCCGACAGTAAGGAATGATATCTGTCTGCAACTGGGCATGCGTGATCCCGTTTCGTTTATCGGGCATCCCGACCGCCCCAACCTCGTTTACAGAGCTTTTTCGCGGCATGACCAGACTCGTCAGGTGCTTGATGTCATTGGCAAACACACCGGCCAGGGTGGGATAGTTTACGCGCAAACCCGGCGTGAGGTTGATCGTCTGGCCAAAGCCTTAGCCAAGGCCGGCGTTTCCTGTTCCCCATATCACGCCGGCCTCGATGCCGCAGTGCGTACCCGTGTCCAGGACGATTTTGTTCATGAACGACTCGATGTAGTCATTGCAACCATTGCATTTGGCATGGGTATCGATCGCTCCAACGTAAGATATGTCATTCACGCCAATACGCCCAGATCTATTGAGCATTACCAGCAGGAATCCGGTCGCGCCGGCCGCGACGGAGAACCTGCCGAGTGCGTGCTGTTCTTTTCCATTGGCGATCTCATTACTCATCGTGCACTCTCTATGCGCGATGGCATGATGTCTGCCGAACGCCGTAGCGTTATGGAAAAACAACTGAAGGAAATCGGTCGTTACGCAGTTGCGCCGGTCTGTCGTCATCGTTTGCTTGTCGAACATTTCGGTCAGACGTATCCTCCACCGGATACCGGGAATATAACGAAAATGAAGCCGACGGATGCTGTATCTGATCTCCCAGAATCAGTTGGTTGCGGCGCTTGCGATGTCTGTCTGGGAGAAACCCAGGCTCTTCCTGATGATGAAGCACTGCTTGTGGCCCAGAAAATTATCAGCGCGGTGTATCGTACCGAAAGTCGCTTTGGTGCAAATTATGTCGTAAAAGTGCTTCTTGGTCGTGAAGACGATGATCGGATAGTCGCTAACGGGCATTCCGCATTGCGTGTCTTCGGTTTAATGAAAGAGCATTCGGAAGCTGTCATACGTGCCTGGATCGACCAGCTTGTCGTCCAGGGGCACCTTGCAGTGACTGATGGTGAATATCCGCTTCTCAAGCTTACTAAATCAGGGTTCGAACTCTGCCAGGGTGCGGGAAGCGTTCGTCTCGGCCGTCCGGTTCTTCCCAGGCCCAAGGGAAAGCGTCGCCATTCCTCAGTATCGGTAGTTGTGCCTGGCCGGGCGGGTTCGGAAAATGTTTTGGGCACAGCCGTCGATACCTCTCTTTTCGAAAATCTGCGAAAGCTGCGCCTGTTGGTTGCGCGAAAACAGGCTATTCCGCCATATATGGTCTTTCCCGACTCCACATTGACTTCGATGTCGGTAATAAAACCAAAAAATCTCGATTCACTGCGTCTCATCAAGGGAATAGGCGTATTCAAACTTGCCCGTTATGGCAGTATCTTTATCGATGTCATCAATGGTGGATCGCCCGAGACTGTTGCCGACGGATTTTCCCCCGAAACATCCGATGCTCAGAGATCGATTTCCATACCTTCCTGAACACCGAAGCAGTGGAGCTCTCTATTTTCGTCGGTGATGCGCTTATTACATTTTTCGACTTGAAAGTCGAGATCATCATCGGTTCGGTCGGGGTCATGGTGAATGAACCCTAGCGATTTTACTCCGGCTGCTAAAGCCAGATCGATGGCTTGATTAAAAGTAGAGTGCCCCCATGTTCGGGTTTTCTCGTATTCTTCATCCGTGTATTGGGCGTCATGGAAAAGAAGATCCGCATTTTTACAGAAGGATACGTATTCGTCCGTCGACAATCCGCCTTCATGATGATATGCGAGTTCATTGTCCGTCAGGAAGACGAATGTCTTGCCATAATGCTGAAACTTGTAGCCGTAACAACCGTTCGGATGACTCAGTTCGATCGAATCTATCTGAATGTCCTCGTCCAGAATCGATAGCGGACCTGAACCTCCAAAAACGAATTTGGCTTTGAGCAGGTTGAAATCGACGGGAAAATAAGGGGGCTCCATCTGGCGTGCAAGATACTTTGCCAGTGAATCCTGGGCTTTGGGGCCGCCGCGGATTTCGATTGTGAAACGACTGAAGTATGCGGGGAGAAAGAAAGGAAATCCCATCAGATGATCCCAGTGTGAGTGAGTCATGAGAAACGATATCTTCTCGATCTCCTTTTCTTTTATCAGCTCTTTTCCAAGAATTCGCAACCCTGAGCCGGCATCGATGATGATTATATGCGTCCCGTGCGGCCTGATCTCGATGCAGGTTCCATTGCCACCATATCGGATAGTTTGCGGCCCCGGCGTTGGAAGGGACCCACGGCAACCCCATACCTTGATTTTCACAATATTCCTCCCATGTTATCCAATACTTTGGGATCAACCTATATAAACCTTGATATTATCATTGAAAACGGCAGAAATGGCAACAATGAGATCGAGCCGTATCAGCACACTCTGATTGTCGAGAAATGGGGAGTTTAAACATTATGGATAATTCAGTTAAAAAATAATGTCGAAGTCTTGCCGAATGATTGCTTTTCCAGTACGATGACCGCAATCGTATGACCAGCGTTCGACCGTCTTCATTTTCATCAATGCTTGGCTGGCTAGGAATAGCCCTTCTTGGCATCGGATCTTTTGTCTGGATTGCATTGTCGCGAGGAGAGTCCGTCAATGCCATATGGATAGTCATCGCCTCGGCCTGCGTTGCCGCACTCGCATATCGATTTTATAGCGCATGGTTGTGCGCGAACGTTCTGATGCTGGATGAACAGCGTGCCACTCCGGCATGTGTCCATGAAGATGGCCATGATTATGTCCGTACAGACTCCTGGGTCGTTTTCGGTCATCATTTCGCGGCCATCGCAGGCCCCGGACCACTCGTGGGGCCTGTTTTGGCTTCCCAGTTTGGATACCTTCCCGGCACGCTCTGGATTCTGATCGGCGGCACTCTCGCCGGAGCGGTTCACGATGCTGTCGTCATGTTTTGTTCCATAAGGCGCGACGGAAAATCTCTTGGTCGGATGGTGCGTGACGAGATAGGTGATTTCGCCGGATTCATAGCGATTACAGGCATTTTGAGCATCCTGATAATACTCATTGCTGTTCTCGCGCTTGTTGTAGTGAAAGCCCTTGCTGAGAGCCCGTGGGGTTTGTTTACTATCATGATGACTATTCCCATCGCCATGGCTATGGGTACGACAATTCAGTTTGGTGGTCACAAGCGCGTAGGCCCTGCTACCGCTGCTGGTGTGGCTGCGCTGTTACTCACCGTCTTTCTCGGACGCTATCTTCCCCAGTTTCCACAATTGGAACGCGCATTAACCCTTGACGGTATAACGCTGGCATGGGCAGTAATTCTATATGGTTTGGCGGCCTCGGCACTGCCGGTCTGGCTATTACTCGCTCCGCGAGATTACCTTAGTACATTTATGAAGATTGGAACCGTTCTGATTCTTGGCTTTTTCATCATTCTGCTCATGCCGGTCCTCAAAATGCCGGCACTGACAAAGTTTATCGACGGAACCGGTCTCGTTTTCGCCGGACCGTTGTTCCCATTCTGTTTCATAACTATCGCCTGCGGCGCTATTTCGGGATTTCATGCACTGATATCATCCGGAACTACGCCAAAGTTGCTTACGCGCGAATCCTGCGTCCGCACGATCGGATACGGCGCAATGATCACGGAGATGCTCGTAGCAATAATGGCGCTGATTGCGGCATGTGCGATGGAACCAGGCATTTATTTCGCAATAAACGTGAAGGGGGAGGCGGCCGCGGTTGTGGCACAGGTTTCTGCTGCCGGTTTTCCTGTCACCGTCGAAATGATGAACCAGCTGGCCGCAGATATCGGCGAGAAGACGATGATCGGTCGTACGGGCGGCGCCCCCACTTTCGCTGTCGGAATGGCATTGATGTTCAGCGGTGTGATCGGCAAGGGCGCAGCGCTTCCCCTCTGGTATCATTTCGCCATCATGTTCGAGGCGCTGTTCATACTGACGACCATTGATGCCGGAACACGCGTCGGTCGATTTCTCCTCCAGGATCTTCTTGGTATGATCACCCCTGCGCTTGGGCAAACAGGTACATGGTTTTCCAATATCGTGTCAAGCGTTCTCTTCGTCAGTGCCTGGGGCTGGTTTCTTTATCAGGGTGTCATTGATCCTATGGGCGGTATAAACAGTTTGTGGCCCATCTTTGGCATAGCAAATCAGTTGCTGGCGGTCATAGCTCTTTCGCTTGCGACGACTGTACTTATCAAAATGGGAAAAGCCCGTCATTCCTGGGTTACGCTGGCTCCACTCTCCTGGCTATTCGTCGTCACTATGACGGCGGGTTGGATGAAGATCATGAGTTCCGATCCTAAACTCGGGTTTATTGCCGCGATACGCGGCCTTTCCGAAAAAATATCCGCCGGAGGAACCCCGGAGCAAATCGGTCAGTGGCGTCGCCTGCTGTTCAATAACCAGGTTGATACTGTTGTGACTGCTTTATTTATGCTGCTTGTTTTCACCATTCTTGTAGTCTGCATGCATGAATGGTGGCTGTTGATGAGTGGCCGCAAACGCGTTGAGCTGCGGGAATCGCCTTACATGGCCTTATCCGCGATTCCTGTCAGAGGCACATGTGAAACAATTTAATACTGCTTGATGCACTCAGGCTTCTGATGCAGGATCAGAATCTATTGCATTAACGTTACGACAAAGAGATAATGAGTGCGTAATCCTCGACTGATATTCAAATGTTCGAGGTGGTTCGAAAAATCTCTGTTATAGGCCATGGTAATGCAAACTGATCAGCACACGCGGGAATCCGCTTCCCTTATGGGCGATTTTTGGGGTGGGTTGGCGGCCATGCTGGTGGCGCTACCTTCTTCTATCGCCTTTGGAGTCATTGTGTATACGGCCATGGGGCCGGAATACATCGGCCATGGCGTCATGACAGGAATTCTCGGTGTGGTTGCACTGGGCATTGTGGCTCCGATTTTTGGCCGGACCGGAGGCTTGATTTCGGCCCCCTGTGCGCCTGCAGCGGCCGTATTATCCGCTTTGGTCGCGGAAGTTGTTGCCGGAAAGGGGATAACCGGAGTCGAAGTTGCCCGCCTTCCGGCGCTCATGTCGCTGACGATTCTAATATCCGCCGGGCTTCAAATTTTTTATGGAACAATAGGTTGGGGGCGGTTGATCAAATTCATTCCTTATCCTGTTGTAAGCGGATATCTTTCCGGAGTCGGAATTCTCATAGCTATCAGTCAGTTGCCAAGGCTTTTTGGTTGGCCTTCGGGAACTCCATTCTTTCATGGCTTGTTTTCTCCAGGCCTCTGGAAGTGGCAAGGGCTCTTTGTCGGCTTAATCACAATGGCTGTAATGCGAGTCGCACACCGTATTACGAACAAAGTGCCCGGGCCCGTTCTCGGACTGACCGCGGGAATCATTTCTTACTTTGTTCTTGCCTCGTTTGACCCTGAACTGATGCGCCTCAACGGCAATTCGCTCATCCTTGGTCCAATCCATGCTGCCGGCTCATTATTCGACGAAATTTCAGGGCGTGTTGCCTCTATGGCGACTATCAATATCGCTTCGTTAAAACTCGTTTTCATCCACGCAGTAACACTTTCCATATTGCTTTCCATAGACACATTGAAAACATGCGTTGTCCTCGATGCCATGACTCGAAGTCGACACAATTCAGACAGGGAACTGGTTGGCCAGGGCATGGGAAATCTGGCGGCATTCATGATCGGCGGAATGCCGGGTGCCGGCACAATGGGACCTACACTTGTAAACGTTACCAGCGGGGGGCGAACTCCGCGTTCCGGAATCATCGAAGGAGTTTCCGCTGTTTTAGTTCTGCTGCTGATGAGCCACATGATAGCCTGGGTACCGATCGGGGCACTCGCGGGAATCATGATTGTCATTGCTATACGCATGTTTGACAGAAGTATGTTTCTGCTCTTACGCTCTCCTGCTGGTCGTCTCGATTTTGCCGTCATTATGGCGGTTATTTTGATTGCCGTCACCATTGACTTGATTGCAGCCTCCGGAGTCGGCGTAGCTTTGGCTATTTTGCTATTCATCCGTGACCAGATCAAGGGTTCAGTCATTCGACGAAAATCGTATCTGAACATTGTGCCTTCAAAGATCCGCCGACTTGCCTCAGAAAGAAGTATTCTAAAGCAGCATGGCGATCAGGGGGTTGTTTGCGAACTCCATGGCAATCTCTTTTTCGGCACAACGGATCAGCTATTTAGCCAACTCGAAACTGATCTTCGGACAAAGCGCTTCATTCTGGTCGACATGCGTCGCGTCCAATCTATGGATTATACGGCGGCACATCTGTTTCAACAAATGCAGGCGCGGTTACAGGAGCGTGATGGACAACTTCTTTTCAGTGGAATGCCTTCCGGGCTATATAATCCGCAGGATTTTGAAAGTTATCTCGGCCAGCTGGACATAATCAGGGCGGAGGGGGGCGTTATGGTTTCTGAAACGCTCAACGGAGCCCTTGAATGGATGGAAGAGCGCATTCTGGAAGGTGCGGGAATTCGTAGAAATGCTGAGGAGACGCCTCTGGCTCTGAAGGAGTTCGAACTCTTTCGCGGCCTGGATTCAAAAACTCTTGATACGTTGGCCATCTGTGTCCGTGAATTGACGGTTTCACGGGATAATAAAATATTTGTACAGGGCGATCGGGGAGACGAACTGTTCCTCGTGCGCCGTGGGAGCGTTCGAATACTTCTTCCATTAGAAGGAGGTCGACGCCATCATGTAGCCGATGTCGGCCGAGGCGACTTCTTCGGTGAACTCGCTTTTCTGGATCGCGGTGTTCGTTCGGCGGAAGCCGAAGCGAAGGTGGCAACTGATTTGTTTGTACTTTCCCGTGCCCAATTCGATACATATGTCCAGTCTGTCGACTCAGTGGGAGTGCAGGTATTTTCCCGATTGGCACTAGTCATTGCCGAACGTCTTCGGCAAACTGACTTTGAACTGCAGGCTCTGGAAGATCGCTAGAAAAAATACAATTGAGTGGATGTTTGAAAATGAAAGTGATCGGTTTTGACATAGGTTCCGCTACCACAAAATCAGTAGTTCTGGATCCTTCCGGGAAAGTGGAGTATTCTTTCTACAAAAAAAGAGGTTCGGACGATGCAGAGGCTATCTCAAAGTTTCTTAGTGATGTCGATCATCGATATCCAGGCGAGCGTTTTAAGGCTGGAATAACTGGAGGCAATTGTGACAATGCGCTTTTCGCCTCGATAACCGAAGTCAATGGTATCAGTGCTGTCGCTTCAGCCATCCAGAATATTGGACTTCCTGTGTACACAATAATCGAGTTGGGGGGACACACTGCCAAGCTTATTCTTCTTGATCCGAGCGAACCTGGAATCATCAGGGATTTTGCCGTAAACGATGTTTGTGCAGCCGGAAGCGGATCATTTCTGGAAAAACAGGCCGACAGGCTGCAGATCAGCGTGGAAAAACTGTCCGATCTGAGTGTGGGAGCCTCTAAACAAGCTGAAATAGCAGGTAGATGTGCCGTATTTGCAAAGTCGGACATGATTCACCTGCAACAAAAAGGTACGCCCATTGACGAAATCGCTTTCGGGTTATGCATGGCGATCTGCCGCAATTCTCTTGCCACACTGTTCAAGGGGCGTGAAATCGAATTTCCTATTGTCATAGCAGGTGGGTGTGCACGCAATGGAGGTATTTTGAGGGCCTTCCGCAAAATTCTCGACGTTAAAGATATTGACGTGATTACGTCGTCATTTCCGGGCCTTGAAGGCGCAATCGGCGCGGCACTACGTGTTCGGGATACGGATTCCGGGAGTTATTCGACAAAAGAGTTATCAACAATTTTGGTCCGAATTGTCGGGGAAAAAAAGTCATCGTCTGATTATCTTCCTCCTCTTCCCGGGATAAGTGAAAAGGCACGTAGCATCGAACCGGAAGGACTGATTCTTCACCCTGTTCAAGGATATCTCGGCATCGATATCGGATCTGTCAGTACCGATTTTGTAGTGATGTCCGAGGATGGAGAAATTGTCTCTTCACTATATATGGCAACAAAAGGCACCCCCGTCAGCGTTTTGCAGGAAGGATTGGGTATTCTCAAAGATCGTTTCCCGGGGGGACTGCGGATACTTGGTTGCGGAACGACCGGCAGTGGCAGATACCTTGCCGGCAAACTTCTCGGTGCGGATATCATCAAAAATGAAATTACCTGTCAACTGCTCGGAGCACGACATTATAAAAGTGATGTCGATATGATTTTCGAGATCGGAGGTCAGGATTCAAAGTTTGTTTCCGTCAACAACGGCCATCTCAGTGATTTTGTAATGAACAAGATATGTTCTGCAGGTACCGGTTCCTTTCTCGAAGAACAGGCCGGCAAAATCGGCGTGAATATTGTTGGCGAGTTCGCATCCCGTGCTTTTAATGCAAAAAAACCTCGGGATTTAGGCTCGCGCTGCACAGTCTTTATGGAATCGGAAGTTGTTAACGCTGAACAGAACGGCCAATCCGTGGATGATACATGCGCCAGCATGGCTTATTCGATTGTCCGAAATTATCTGGATAAGGTTGTTGGAAACAGGACCCTGGGGAAAACCATCGTTTTTCAAGGGGGGACGGCATCAAACGATGCTGTTGTTGCGGCTTTTGAGGAAATTCTCAATCGATCTGTTTCAGTTCACCCTTATAATCGATTATCCGGCGCTATCGGTGTGGCCCATGCAACGCGGAGTCACATGGCGACTGCGGATGTTTCCCTTTTCAAGGGTTTTGATGCAGGTCCAAAGCCTATTTTGCATACATTCCGATGTGATAAATGTTCGAATAATTGCGAGGTCAATCTCCTGAAGCGTCCGGGTGAGCAAATTTATTTCGGCGATACTTGCGAACGATATTCCAGCCAGGGAAATACGGCACGACGGGAAAATCGTCTTCCCAACCTTGCTATGGAGTATAACGCGGCATGTGAAGCATTCTTTCCCGCCACCGGAATTAACGGGCCGCGAATCGGAATTCCCCGTGCCTCGACTTTCATGAGTTTGCTGCCATTCTGGGGAACGTTTTTTCGCGAGATCGGATGTTTGCCGGTTCTATCTGACCCATCAGGAACGGAAACGCTTGCTCTTGGTTTGAAACATCTTCCCGCCCCTGTCTGTCTGCCTGTCAAGTTGACCGCTGGTCACGTGAACGCCTTGCTTGCAAAAGGTGTCGACTACGTTTTTATACCTTCCATGATGCGTTTACCTGGTGACGCGCCTGAGCAATCTCATGCATGCCCTTATTCCATGTCGGTGCCATTCATGATAACCGGGACCAGAGCTGACAAACTGCTTTCGCCTGTTCTTTCTCTTATGGATGAAGAGAATTTCGTTGCTGGATTTTCTTCCTGCATTGAGATTCTGAAAACAAGCGAAAGCCGCATCAGAGAATCGTATCGTTCGTCGGTCCGGGCTCAGAAAAATTTCGATGAACTTCTCAGGATTCGAGGGAGACAACTTATTGCAGCAGGAGGATATCGCTACCTGTTCGTCGTCATCGGAAAACCGTACAACACCTTTGACGGATACTTGAATCTGAGCCTCTTCGAACGTTTGCGACGACAGAGTGTGTTGGCACTCCCAGAGAAATATTTAACGATCAACGGGACGGAGATGATAACCAGTCTTCCATGGCGTTTTTCGGCGGACATGTACCGGGCTGTAACTTATGTTGCAGATGTGGAGGGAATGTTTCCCGTCATTATTTCAAATTTCGGATGCGGTCCGGATGCTTTTACTTTCAAACATATTGAGGACAGACTTGGAAAAAAACCACACCTGATGCTTGAATTCGACGAGCACCGTGGAGAAGCCGGTTTGATTACGCGAATAGAGGCATTTATCGATCAACTCGAAGATAGCACCAACGCGGGCAATAAAGTGCAGGCTCATATTTCGACGTCACGAAATTTATCTGATCTTGCGACCATTCCGGATCATGGCTCAGAAGTTCGTATTCCATATTTCGGTGATACAGTTTTCGCTTTCAGCGGATTATGGAAACGCAAAGGATTCAGAATTGAAATTTTGCCCGTTCCCGATAGGAAGATATTCGCTCTCGGCGAGCGCTATGCTCTTGGAAAGGAGTGCTATCCTTTTTCCATGATGGTCGGAGATCTCTTAAACTTGCATCATAACAGCGTTGGCCGTCGATTGACTTACTATATACCGGGATTGGCATTTCCATGCCTTCTCAACCAGTACGGCCGCGGAATTCAGATGGTAATGAATGAGTTAAAGATTGAAAGCATCCGAATGAGTTCACCAAACGGGTCAGACTTGATTGCAGCTTTTGGTATGAAATCAATGGGCCAGTTCTATATGGGTCTTCTCGCAATTGAGCTGTTGATCAAAGCCACATGTGCTGTAAGGCCATATGAAATAGAGACGGGAACGACTGCGGCTGTACATAGCCGGAATCTTTTGCGAATCGAAACAGGCATTGTGGAAGGTGACGTCCCTAAGGCTCTGGATGAGTCTCTGAGAATGCTCTCCGGAATTGCCGTTAAAGGTGCTCAAGAGCGGCCAGTTGTCGGTATCGCGGGTGATATCTATGCAAAGGCTAATCAGAACGCAAATAATGATTTGTTTCGACGGCTTGAGGATATGGGATTGGAGGTCTGGCCGTCGCCAAGCTATGTTGACTATCTGGATTTAACCATTACCAGCGGATTTATGCGGAGTATGTCGAGATTGAACCTGTCGGAGAGCATTGCCAATGGTTCCATCTTGTTAAAACGGTTACTGGATGCGTGGCGCATGCGATATGTTACGGGCAACCGTATAAAACGTATCAATGAACCAGGGTATTTTGAGTCGAAACGCTTTGCCGGTCCATATATGCCAAATGTGGAAAATGAACTTCTCTATGTCAATATAGCCAAAATAGTGGATTTTGCACGCAGCGGCGTGGATGGGATAGTCAATGTAGCCTGCTTCAACTGCATGGTTGGTAATGCAACTACTGCTATAATTGAAAAGATTAGACGGGATTATCGAACTACTCCAATAATTTCGACCGTATATTCGGGAAACGAGGACCCCTCCCGCCGCATACTGCTTGATGCTTTTGCAAGCCAGGTGAAAGACAATTTTAGACGCAAAAAGCGAGCAGCTTCGACATCACTGTAATAATGAACAAAGAAATGTGTATTAATTCATCGTCCGATAATGCGACTGGAGAGTGTCTGCACATAAGTTTCGCGAGTTCACTCTGAATTTATTTATGCATAAGAGCGGCGAAATGCTGGTTTTGACGAGCTGGAGGGGAGCTCCGGTCACCGATGGTCCTCCTCTTCCATGGGATGTCTATTTTGAAGAGGCATGGCTGCGTAACTGGGGACGCCCGGGTAGCGAGTCACTGATCTTTTCATATCATAAAAATGGCCGCATCTGGGTACATCCCATCGTGCGATTGCCTATTTCCGGAACCGATCTTTATGATATCGAATCAGCATGGGGATATGGTGGCCCGTTGTCCAACACGGAAGATCCTGATTTTCTCCTCGAAGCCGGAGAGGTGTTCACGGAATGGGCTGTTAGTGAGCGTATTGTGTGTGCTTTTACCAGATTTCATGCGCCACTCGCTAATCATCGCTATTGTGTCGATCCGGACACGATGATTGTGCCAAACCGAGCTGTAATATCAATTCCGTTGAAAACACAGGATGAAAAGCCTGTAAAGGCAGACGTTTTGCGTGCAGCTATGAAATCCTCCTTTCGACGAGGCGTGCGAAAGGCATGCGACTATGGATTAAGATTCACTGAAATAGAGCCGGAGGCATATCTTCCGGCATTCATGATTTTGTACAATAAAACAATGGACCGTGTAAGCGCGACCCCGGATTACTACGTCGACTCCGCGCGAGTGAAAAACCTGTTTTGCGATCCATTCCATACCCGTATGTTTGGGGTATTCGACGGGGATCGTTTTGCCGCTGGTGCCATAATACTCATGGGCTCTGAGACGATGCACTACCATTTGGGGGCATCCGACCCGGAGCTCCTGTTCAAACGTCCTAATAACCTGCTGTTTTATGGATTGACACTGTGGGCGGCGGAGCGCGGAACACACAGGTGTTTGCATCTCGGAGGTGGCGATGATTCACTTCCGGATAATCAGTTGTTACGGTTTAAAAGATCGATTGGAGGAGTCGAGTCTATCTATTACACCGGAACTCGCATTTTTTTGAGAACATATTATGACGAACTCTGCCATGCAAGCATATCTAAACGCCCTGGCCTGGCATTGCGTCTTGGAACATTTCTTAAATTATACCGCCTTTAAACAGGGATTGTGCTGAAGACCAAGAGGTGAGGAAATCACTCCATTAAAACGGAATCAGCGCTCAATCATGCCATGTTTAGTAAAGGGTGCTAACCGGTTAGTTGAGATTTCAGAGGGAGTATGACATCAAAGGCGGCGCCTCCAATGGCCGACTCTCCCAGACTGATGACTCCACCTTCTCGTGCGGCAAGTTCAAAACAGAGAGCCAGACCGATTCCTGTACCTTTGCCGGGAGGCTTGGTCGTGAAGAACGGCTCGAATATCCGTTTTCGATGCTCCGGGGAAATTCCCGGACCGTTGTCCTCGAAATGAATAATTGTCTTATCTATGAGCTCACTTACTTCGATTCTGATGACGGGGCTTGATGTGTGGTTTTCCTCGAAGGCGTCGAGGGAGTTGCGCAACAAATTCAACAGAATCTGTTGCAGCCGTACCATGGACCCATGCAGTTGCCGTGTGCTGGCGCTTTTCATCTCGAGCTTTACCGCATTGCATCGCAATTCGTGCTCGAAAATACGGTGAGTATCCAGAAACACTTCCTGAAAAAAATAGTCCTGAGTCTGCGTCTCATCCTTCCGGGAAAATTTGCGCAGGGAATCCAGTATTCCCTTCAGGCGGCTGAAGCCGTGTCTAATGTCACTGAAAACCTTCTTGCGTTCCGGAAAGTCCTCTGCAAGGCTCTTGCCGCCGCTATTTCTCATTTTTTCTTCGCGCAGTTCCAGATAATCCATACCCAGCGCCATATAGTTCAACGGGTTGTTAATTTCATGAGCGATGCTTGCTGACATTCGTCCGAGAGAAGCCATTTTTTCCTGAAACATCAATTGCCTCTCCCTTACTTCAATTTTGCCGATCTTCTCGTGGACCAGAGCTTCAAGATCCGTGGTGTAATTTTGCAGGGAGTCAGCCATGAGATTGATATGTTTTCCGAGAGCGCCGATCTCGTCATGTGTTTCCCGGAAATCGACTCGCACGGATAGGTCGCCGCCAGCGATGGATTTCACTTTTTCGATCAATTGTATCAGCGGCTTGTTAACCCATCTTTCCAGAAAGACAATGAAGAAGCCGAAGGCCTGAGTAATGATGATTGCCGAGAGAAGAAAACTCCAGATTACAGAATCCAGCTGGTGATGTACTCCAAGGAGATTGAAATTACATACCGTCCAGCCGATTACTTCAACTTTTTTTTCATCTTTTTCGGGTTCCAACCCTTCAAGAATGACTGGAACTACAACTATTGCGTGGTCCTCGCTCAAAGAAAAAACGGGAACCGGACCGAGCAGGCCTTCAACTGTTTTTTCCTGGGAATGTGAAAAGGTCGAATAATGCCCGAGGAGCTTCTTGTTCTCGTTGTAAAAGTACAGATCGCAGACATTGGGAATTAGAAAAACATCTGAGGCAATGTCTCCCAATTGACCTGGATCTTCCGTAAAAATTCCTGCCACGGCCCTTTTAGCAACTTGCTTTGTCATGATTCTGGCGTCACTTTCGAATCCATCCAAAGTGAAACGGCGAATGGTCTGGTAGTGCCATATGCTGGAAATGCCTATCATAGCAAGAAAAATCAGGAGGAATGTCAGCAGAATTCGAGCTCGAAAGGATGTCATGTCGGTTAAAAAATAACTATCCGGAAACCCTGGTATAAATTTTCCATGGAGATATGTTATCATGGCGTAAGCAAACTTTTGTTGGAGAAAATATGACAGAAGTTTTTACTATTCTTTGCGTTGATGATGAATCCGAAAATGTATCAATGATGATGAGGATTCTGAAGGATAACTATTCTGTTTTGGGCGCTCATTCCGCGATTGAGGGGCTTGAGATTCTTAAGACCAATAAGATTCATGCCATCATTTCTGATCAGCGAATGCCCGGGATGACAGGTCTTGAGTTTCTTCATGAAGTGCGTAAAACAGATGAACAGATCATTTTGATTATTCTTACCGCCTATGCGGACCTCTCCATGGTCATTGAAGCGGTCAATCATGAAAGAATTCAAGGGTATTTTCAGAAGCCTATGCAGGCTGGCGAACTTCTGACTCTTTTGAAAAGAGAGTTTGCCAGGTTGCGTCTTGAGCAGGAAAATAAGCTTCTTCTGCAGCAGACTCAGTCCCTTAACGAAGAGTTGAAGAAACTGAACTGTCTGAAATCAGACTTTCTCAGAATTCTGTCTCACGAAATCCGAACTCCCCTCACTGCCCTTGTGGGTTGTCTGGATTTTCTGAAACCGGGAAAACTTCCAGGCAATTCCGGCGAATACGAGACCCTCTGGAATTTGGCGCGGAATTCGACTAATGATCTGCACGCCCTTCTGGTCGATGTTCTTTTTCTTCTCGAACTGGAGAACCTGGAGTTCAAGGTTAAGCCGCAGGCCATCGCCATAAGAAAATTGATGAAATTGATGCTGAAAAAATTCCAGGCGAAACTTGAAGACAAGTCCCTCCACCTGGAAGAAGATTTCGCGAGTGATCTGAAAGTACAGGTTGATCCCGATGTTCTGACCCGAATAATGAATAAGCTTCTCGACAATGCCGTTGAATTCAGCCCCCAGGGAGGGGTCATTAAGACTGGATTTTGCCTTGATGGAGAAACCCTGAGAATTTGGGTCATGAATTCCGGCGGGAAATGTTATCCCGAGTTTCACGAAAATGTATTTCAAATGGCGGGAAAATCAAATTCTCTTAGCGGTCGATCTATTATCGGCACCGGGATAAACCTGGCCATCGCCAAAATTCTCGTAGAAGCTCATGGCGGCACAATTAATCTGAATCGAAGTGTTGACGCCATGGATACGGTTCTTCTGAAATTACCGCTTTCAGCCGAAGGCCGGGCCGGAAAGCATGGGCTCACTCTGACCAATTGAGATGGCAATTGTTTTTTGCGCTTCGTGAGATTAGCTCATGAATATGCAGGGCCGACAGGTAAAACCAGCCTTATGTGTTCTCATGACCAGATCATTTTCATAGATGGCTTTGGCAAAGTGTTCCCATTGCGGATAGACCATCGAGTCGTATAAAAACAATTTTTCCATAAAGTGGGTGTGCCATGCAGTCAAAACCGTTGAGTCGTTTTCAAATTATGTCCGTGTGGTTCTTTTTGAATAAAAAAGTATTTTTGACAATATTGATGTTTTTGCTTCCCATGGCGGTTCATGCCGTTGATACTGAGAAAGAAGCCGCCGCCCTTCTGTACGAACCCGAACAGGAAGTCACTTCTACCCGCATTTCCAAACCAGCCATTGAATCCCCGTCGATCATTTCTATCATGACGCAGCAACAGATACAGGCGCTGGGTGTAAGGACCATCCCGGAACTTTTGGAAGTCATCCCCGGATTCAATCCCTGGCGCTCCACGGCGGGTGACTGGTGGCCTGGCCCGCGTGGTGTTTTTGATTCGAACCGCAGTTTCGTAGTGATGATCGACGGGGTAAGTGTGAACAATCAGTTTCTTGGCTCACCCTACTGGACCTATGATCTGCTCGATATTTCACGATTCAGTCGTATCGAGATCATTCGCGGTCCCGGGTCTGCTCTCTACGGCAGCAACGCTTTTCTTGCCGTCATCAACTGCATTACTCCGGATAATCCGAAGACTGGCGGGACACTGAAAAAAATCGTGGGAAACTTCGGAGAACAGGGAATTGCGCTCTCTCAGGTCTGGAGGACCAGCAGAACCACATTCGATCTTGATCTTGCCGGATTCAGCTCTGATGGGCAATCGCGATGGGTTCCGATCGATTCTTACCATCTTTCAGGAGAAACCCACAACCGGAATACTCGCCGGGACTTTTCGCTAAAGGTATCTGACCAGAGTGGTCTGACACTTTATCTGCAACATGTCCAGGGCGATCGGGAAGGATACTTGGGGTACTTTGGTAACGTTAATGACCAGACGTTCTTTCGGCGTTCCAATGATCTGGTTTCCTTAAAATACAACAAAGAGTTCTCCAACAAAAGTGAAGGAGTCGTGAATCTGTTCTTCAACCGTTTTTATGATCGGGAAATTACTCAGGCGGTTAGCCCGGGTGCAACCTTCTTTAATGGGGTGACCTATCCGCTTGGAGCGACTGAGGAGGATATTTCCAAAGATGAAATATACGGACTTAATTTCCAGTGGAATGAAGCTCCGGATTCCCTGCATCGACTTAGCGTTCGCGGGGAAATCACTTCCTTGCGCCTCGTGGATTCAGCTGCCTATGGATCTTATGATTTTCCTTCGGATCCGGCGAACAGGGTATTTCTCCCCGGAGTATATCCATCGCCAGAGCGCTTCATGAATTCATCCCTGTGTCTTCAGGACGATCTTCGCCTTGATCAGGAGACCAGTCTGGTTTTTGGTCTGCGTACGGATAATCATTCCCTCTTTGGGAGGACTTGGTCTCCCCATCTTGGATTGATTCGGCACCTGACCAGGGCATGGACTGGAAAACTGCTTTTCGGGCAGGCTTTTCGGAATCCTGATTTTTATGAGATTACCAGCAATCGAAACATTAATCGGGAAAAGATTCAAACCACTGAACTGCAATTCATTGGAGAGCTACGGAAAAATATCATGGCAAAAATAAACTTTTTTATTAATGCTATGAAAGACCGCATAGCCAGCAGTTTTGATGTTACCGGTTTTCAGAACATAGGGAAAACCGATTATGACGGCATGGAAATTGAATTGAAGAAACGTTTTCATGAGGACCAGGAAGTGTTTGCCAATTTTTCCGTGTTCAGGCTCCGAGGTGAATCATCTCCGCCTGATTTGGCTCCGGGTGTTCCAAACAATCGCCTGAATGCTGGTTATTCCGTAAAGGGTCGCGACTGGAATTTTTGTCTTTGGGGTAGTCTCACATCCAGACTGCCTGTAAATTGGGCTGATTCGCGCCCCCCCGAGCCTGGTCTGGCTCTTGCCCACATGACCATACAGAGGAAAAACTTCATGGGCGAAAAGGGACGATTGCTGATTCGTGTGAGGAATCTTTTTAACCGATATTACGAATTCGCATCTCCCGGCCCCAGTGGACTTGTTGCTGATGGTTTGCCGCAAAACGGAAGAGAATTATCTGCTGAATACGATTTGGATTTCTAAGGATTTTTACTGCATTTTATGAAGACACAATCCCGGAAACTAGCAGCATTGGTGGCCGTGTTCGGCCTTTTATTGCTGACTTGTTCTCCGGTTTTTGCAATTTCTGAACTCTGGGTCTTTTATCGTTCTAAAATTCCTCTGCACGCAAAAACCGCGGACCAAATAACTTCTGCAGGGAAATATCGTGTGGTTCTCTGCCCGTTGGAAACGCTTTCCGCCAGCTTTCTGGAAAGCCATCCTCCCGCCTTGGCCATAGCTATCGGTGATTCAGCGCTGCAAAAGATCCTGACCATGCCATGGAACATTCCGGTGATCGGGACACTTATCGATGGGAGTCTCACGGATAAACGATTTTATCTGTTCGATACTCGCCAGCCAAATGATCTGCAGATTAGTTTTCTCATGCGTTTGCAGAAAGATATTCGAAAAATCTGGTATCCCTGGACTTCTGAAGAATTCGCTCCGGCCCAGGAATTAAAGAACGCTGTTCAGGCCGCCGGGCTTGAGTTGATGTTATGGAAGCTTGATAATCCCGAAAATTTAACAGGTGCATTGAAGGCCTTCTCGACCGAACACTGTGCTGGAATATTGCCACCGGACCCGCAGCTTATAAATAATGCCATTATTCCTTCCATTTTCCAGGAATCATTTAGTGGCAAAAAACCGATTGTTGGTTATTCCGAATCCATGGTCCGCAAGGGAGCGGTGTTTGCGTTAACCCTGACTCCTGATGAGTTGGCGTCTGGTTTGATGAAATATGCCGATGATCTTCTGCGGCCGTCAGAAAAGGAAGCGTCGCGATCCAGGAAGTTTTCCGGCTGGCAGCTCATTCTTAACGTAACGGTGTTGAAGAAAATGGGACTTGAGGTTCCAGAAGATCTTCGCGGGAAAGCCGCGAAAATATTCTGAAAGCCCTCATGATCTTCAGCCATCCAGTGTTGCTCTTACCTGCCTTAACAGGTTCCTTATCGTCACCGGCTTCTGGATAAAAACTGCAGTTTTTCCCGTCACCACATCAACGGGAAAAATATCCTCTGAATAGCCGCTCATAAAGATAGCCTTCATGTTCGGGCAAAGTCTGAGAATTTCGTCATACACCTCTTTGCCACTCTTATTGGGCATTATTCCGTCAAGTATGACCAGTTTTATGTCGTCTTTGTGCATTATGAATTGCTGTATGGCGTCTTCTCCATCAGCAGCCTCGATTACGTTGTAGCCATATTGATTCAGTACGGTCTTTGAGAGCCCTCTGATGGCGGCGTCATCTTCAGCGACCAATACGGTCTCTGTTCCGCCTTTGAGCAGATTTTCAGGTTTGCCGTCTGCCATCGCTGCTGCTCCCTTTGACAGGGGCAGATATATCTTGAATGTGGTCCCCTTTCCAATCTCGCTATAGACGTATATATAACCATTATGTTGCTTTACTATTCCATGGACAACCGATAATCCAAGACCTGTGCCTTTCCCTGCTTCCTTTGTAGTGAAGAAAGGTTCGAAGATGTGTAATCTGGTATCAGTGTCCATGCCGCAACCGGTATCGGATATCATTATAATGGCATATTCTCCCGGACTGTTGTGTTCGTGCAAGTCGATGAATACGTCATCCATGATGAAGGAATCAGTTGCAATGCGAAGTCTGCCGCCCCTGGGCATAGCATCGCGTGCATTTGTAACAAGGTTAATCAGTATCTGGTCTATCTGGCCCGCATCAGCAAGGATCACCAGGTTCTTATTTGTGAGATTAAACTCAATATCGATGTCCTCCCTGACAAGTCTGTGAATCATCTTTTCGAGATCCTTGACTATTTCGTTCAGATTGACAGACTTCATGTTGAGCACCTGCTTCCTGCTGAATGCAAGAATCTGATGCGTAAGCGCCGCGCCGCGCTGACCTGCCGCGATTATCGAGTCGACATAGTGCGCCATCGGATCAGAGTGGTTCATATTCATCTGGATCAGACCAGCAAAGCCGATTATTGCGCTCAGTACATTGTTGAAGTCGTGAGCTATACCGCCGGCAAGCTGTCCGATACCTTCGAGTTTCTGCGCCTGCCGCAACTCGCTTTCGAGCTTTCTGCGATCCGTGATGTTGCGAAAAATCATCACCGCTCCGCTTGTAACACCTCTATCGATTATCGCATTACACGTGAATTCCATTGGGAATCCTGAGCCGTCAGCCTTAAAATATGTCTCTTCCCCGGAGCGGGAGATGCTGTCCTGGATAGTTTTGCAGAGCGGGCAGTCCTGCCAGTTATAATTCGCGCCATTGCTGCGGTCAGCATGAAAAACTGTGTGATCGCGCCCGATCAACTCATCTCTTGCAAGACAAATCAAATTACCCGCTGCCTGATTTACGAATGTAATTTTCCCCTCCATGTTGACCCCGAATATGCCTTCTCCCGCTGTTTCAAGAAGCAGTTCGAGCTGACGCTGGTATAGCGCCTTTTCTTCTTCCGCCTTTTTTCGTTTGGTAATAACATCAAAAACGGCCACAAAATGTTCCCGTTGTGGGCAATACACCGAAATCCAGAACCACATTCGCAATGCATCTACATAAATCTCGAAGCGTTCCGGCTGTCCTGTTAAAGCCACTCGGCCATAGATTTCAAACAATTTGGGATCAGCCTCACGAATACCGGGGATGACTTCGCTGACCCGCTTTCCCACGACATTATTGAGACCCGTCAGGGTTTCAAAGGCCTGATTGACTCTGAGATAAATGAAATCCTGGGGTTTATTGTTATCAAACAACATTCGACAATAGGCAAACCCGTTCAGCATATTATCGAATAATGAGCCGTATGTGGCCTCGCTCTCCCTAAAAGCTTCATCAACCATCAGTTTTGCCAGAGTTATCGCAATATAGTTGACATGATCTTCAAGCCGGGCTACTTTTTCTGCGGTGAAACGGCCTTTTTGTTTATCATTGAACTGAAACAACCCAAAGGTCTGGCCATGGGCGCGCAAAGGGACTAATGCCACCGATTCATATCCTTCACCATTACAACGGTTTCGCGTCTTTGCCTTGCGGTCAGCATCAGTTGTTGAAGCCAGCAACTCCGTTGTACAGCTGCTCCAAAAACTGCCACGCGGGCTGAAAAAACATTTCGCGGGGTCGAATCGACCTCGGATGATATTGCCGCACATGCAGTCTAGTGCTGGATGCCCTGTGCTGTCACGCATCAGGTCGCCATTCTGGTCAAAAGAACAGAGACTGCGTTCTGCCAGTACAAAATCGTCAGGGAATCCACGGGTTTCGTAATAAGGGAAATCATCCCCATCTTTCAACCGCACACCGACGGCTGAACAGCCGGTGATTTTCTGAAAGTAAATCACAAGCGCTTTTATCAGATCCCTTTTATTGGAAGAATCATTACAAAGATGCAACAATTCCAGTGTTTCTTCCCTTACAGATTCAGAAAGTTTGCGCTCTGAAATGTCCCGGGAGATTCCAAACAGGCCGGTAACTCTGCCATGCTGATCAAACGTGGGGCCTTTCACAACAAAAAAAGTCAGGTTTTTACCATTGCTGGTCGTCACACTTTCTTCAAATGTCTGACCAATTCCGGTGTCCAAAATGGACCGGTCAATAGCCATCAGTCTGGCAGCCGAATCAGCCGTAAAAATAGCTGTGTCGTCATGGCCGAGGACTTCGGCGATGGATTTGCCGACAAGGCGCGCGGCTCCTTCGTTGAATAGCTGATAACGTCCAGCCAGGTCTTTCACAAACACGGCGTCTGAAGTTCCGGAAGCAACGGCATTAAGGTGCTGACTGAGCGCATGATATCTATTCAGAGAGCGGTGCATGGCCTCACTCAAAATGCAGACGATGACTCCATTTGCGACGAGCATGCCCCACTGGAATTTATCATATGGTGGAGCTGCCAATAAGTTGCGTATGGAAGGAGTGAAAGAAAATGCCGTACAGCATCCCGCAACTATTGTGGATAACAGACCCGGGCCAAATCCCCCCAGTAATGCACTGAAAATGATTGGGAACATCAGTGTCATCAATAGAGGTCTGTCTCCGAATGATGCGGCGACTCCGGCGCGTACAAACAGCATCAATAAAGTTATCTGGGGTATTCCTTTAATTCCAGCCACAAAAAACCATTCTAATGATGACTTTCAAAGATTTGTTCCAAGGATACTGGTTCGTGTCTGACCGCTTGTTCAAGGACTTTATGAAAAAGCAATGCCCTGG
>JADFYG010000034.1:2865-64035 GCA_015233155.1 Candidatus Rifleibacteriota bacterium | reverse complement strand
CGACTCTGCTGGGTCTCGAAAAACAACCGGAATGTATCTGGAATACGGCGAGGGAACCTACACAGCACGCGAGATCGGAGCGCGTAGCAACCTCCCTCCGCCCGTGCTCTGCGACAGCAAAAAGTTCCCGTGTGCCCTGAGCACAAGGTGGTTTTGACATCTGAAATAGAGGGTGATACCGTAAAAGTCTGGTGGCATCAGTTCTCAACTGAATGACTGTCTGTTCCGTTTGTCGACAAATGGGAGAATGCGATTGAGATGAAAGACGTTAACACTGTCAGTGCAGCTGAAAGTAACGCCTTGGCTGAAGTGCGCGATTTGCAGCGCGCGGTTATCGAGTTACGCGGTGAGCTCGAAAAATACCGCATATCGGCTGACGATGCGGCTCAGGTCGTCAAGCGGGAGTCCGCTCAGGAGATTGCCCAGTTTAAAGCCACAATCGCCGAACTGCGCAATGAACTTGAGCATTCCAACATTCAGCGCGAGCAGGAAGTCCAGCGTGCGCTTTCCGGCAAACAGGATGAGATCCATCAATTAAAGAAGACCGCGGAGAATTTTCGTGCCAAAGTGGAAGCCGTCCGTATGGAGAAAGATTCAACGGTGCAGGCAACACATGTTGCTTATACCGGTGAAATCCAGCAGCTTCGTGCAATGGCGGCTACTCTGCGCGAGCAATTAGAAACGGCGGGATTTGACAAGGAAAATGCAGTTCAGGCGGAAAAACTTCGGGCAGATGGTGAAATCGCGCAACTGCAAGGCATCATCCAGACAATGCGCCTGGAAATTGAACGGCTTAACCCCAGATAATTCCTATTATTTCCGCGAGGAGAGCAGGCGAATATGGAAAATCACCAGGAAGAGCGGATGGATAAGAAAAAAAATATAGCTGCCAAAAAAACTTCATCAACCGTCGCAATGGCCCAAAGAAAAAGATTGCATGAGGCAGAATTACTTCTGGATATTTCACGTAAGATGGCAGCCATGGAGTCGCTGGACGCAGTGCTGAAAGTACTGGTGGAAATGTCCACTTCCAAGCTGAATGCCGAACGCGGCACGCTGTTTCTCAATGATCCGAATACCCGTGAGTTATATTCTCGCGTGGCGATGGGAAATTTCATGCGCGAGATCCGCATTCTCAATACTAACGGCGTTGCAGGCTACGTTTTCAATAAGGGGGAGGGCGTAATCATTTCGGATGCATATGCCGACCCGCGTTTCAACCGCAATGTAGATGAGCAGACGGGCTTCATTACCCACAGCATACTGTGCGTTCCGATAAAAACCGCGAAGGGTGAGACCATAGCTGTGGCGCAAGTCCTGAACAAGAAGAAAGGGAACTTTAATCGAAAGGACTTGCGATTGTTTGAAGCGATGATGGAGCAAGGTTCGCTGGCTTTGCAGAGCCTCCAATTCATAGAACGGATGGAGACCATCCGCAAACAGGAACTGGAATTCATCAATATCGTTTCGGAAATGACCTCCGATATCAAACTGGGTTCGCTTCTCCAAAAGGTGATGGGCGAGGCGACCCGCATGCTGAACGCCGAACGCTCGACGCTGTTTCTTCATGACGAGAAGACCGATGAGTTGTGGTCGGAAGTGGGGCAGGGACTGGAATCGGCGCAGATTCGGCTTCCCAGTCATGTCGGCATTGCCGGTGTGGTTTTCAAGTCCAGTAAGACCATCAACATTCCTTATGCCTATGCTGATCTGCGTTTCAACCCCGCTTTCGACAAGAAGACCGGTTTTTTCACGCGATCAATTTTGTGCGTTCCGGTTGTCAATAAGAGCGGCAGGACAATAGGTGTCACGCAGGTTCTCAACAAGCGTGGCGGCCCGTTTTCCCAGGAAGACGAGGCTCGACTGCGCGCCTTTACGGCCCAGGTTTCGATCGCCCTTGAAAATGCGAAGCTGTTCGCCGACGTTCAGGCAATGAAGAATTACAATGAAGCCATGCTTGAATCCATGTCAAACGGTCTTATCACCCTGGATGCCGCCGGAAAGATAGCCACCTGCAATGCAGCCTGTTCTCGTATCCTGAAAGTTTCTGCAGCCGCCATTCTGAATAAAAAAGCTTCCGAATTTTTCTCCGGAGAAAACGAATGGGTTATGGAAAAATTGCGTCTGGTGATGGAAACAGGAGAACAGCAAACCTCCGTGGACGCACCTTTGAAGGCCGGCAACGATAAACTGTCCGTGAATTTTACCGTGCAACCTTTGCTCAACATCGACCAGAAACGCATCGGTTCGATGATCGTCATCGAGGATATCAGCCAGGAGAAACGTCTGAAATCCACCATGTCGCGGTATATGGATCCGGCTATTGCTGACCGCCTTTTGGCCACCGGGACAGAATTACTGGGTGGGTTGAACGTCGAATGTACGATAATGTTTTCCGACATACGCGGTTTTACCACGCTCTCGGAGCAGCTCGGGGCACAGGGCACGGTGGCCTTGTTGAACGAGTATTTTACGCTCATGGTTGATTGCATCCAACAGGAGAGCGGTATGCTCGACAAGTTCATCGGCGATGCCATCATGGCCGCCTTCGGGATACCTGTTTCCCATGAGGATGATGCCGACCGTGCCGTGCGGGCTTCAATCGCCATGATGGAGACTCTCAACAAGTGGAACCTTCAGCGCGCCTCCGAAGGGAGGCTGCCCGTCAACATCGGCATTGGCCTGAATACCGATACGGTCGTATCAGGCAACATCGGATCGAGCAAGCGTATGGATTTCACCATCATTGGCGACGGAGTAAATCTGGCATCCCGTCTTGAATCCGCATGCAAGCAGTACGGTGCGAAAATTCTCGTAAGTGAATTCACCCTTCGCAAGTTGAAAGGGACTTACCGGCAACGTGAGATCGATCTCGTAGTAGTCAAAGGCAAAACCCAACCTGTTGCAATTTATGAGATCCTGGCCTATCACACCCGGGAAAGTTTTCCAGGCATGGGAGAAGTGCTGGGAATGTTTAAGGACGGGTTATCCGCTTACCGCGCTCGCAAGTGGGATGCCGCGATTCGGCTTTTTACCGATTGTCTGGCCATAAATCCAAACGACAAACCCTGCAAGCTTTATATTGAACGCGCCCAATTTCTTAAGCAGAATCCCCCGCCTGAAGACTGGTCAGGCGTGTGGGTAATGGAATCTAAGTAGGCTGATTTACTTCGCATTGCAGAATTAAAAATTGTCGGGGCATACGAATAAAGAGGATAATGCCACCTCAAATTGCATTTCACGAACAGTTCATCGCCGTAAAAGATGAAAATTCAAAATATGCTCAGCATGATAAACATAACTGCACGGAGGAGCTTTTGGCTATGTTAAAACGCAAACGGCTTGGAGAAATGCTTGTCGAAACTGCCCTGATCACCATAGCTGATGTTGAAACAGCACTCAAAATGCAGAAAGCGCCGTCAAACCAAACGGGCAGGCGAATTGGCCGGATTCTCATAGAAATGGGAGCCGTGCAAGAGAGAGCTGTTCTGGAGCACCTCGCGAAGCAAATGAATATTTCGTATCTTGACCTTCCTCATTATCTGGTCGACCCGATCATCCCGAAGTTCATTCCCGAGCATATGTGCCGAAGACATCTCTGCATTGCGGTTAACAAAGTCGGAAATCGACTCACGCTTGCCATGGAAGACCCGCTCAATATAATTGCCATTGATGACATTCAGATGCTTACAGGATTGATCGTAAAGCCGGTTATTGCGAGCGGGAAGGATATCGCGGCTAAACTTGATGAAGTATTTAAATTTCCGGTGGATTGAAGGCGTCCATCTCAGTTATGTGGCCAACAGCGGGAAGCCTTCAATTTTGCCGATATCGTTATTTCCCGGCTGCATTTCATGGACGGTGGTTTATCGTAATCACTTGATTCCTTCAGTTTTACAGACCCTGAAATCGGATTCTCAGTTCCATTTTCAATAATAATACGCGATATACTGTCAGAAAATTATCAATGGAATCGGAGAAATACATGACTGATGAAATACGACGTTCGGGCGGCGAGGAACAAGAGCAGCGCATCTATGATCTGGAGAGACGCAACGCTGCATTATCACGATTTGTCGACGAGTTGAATGCGGTTGTTATCGAGCAGGACAAGCGGCTGATGAAACTCGAACGCGAATTCCGAGAGTTGATGAAACAAACAGGACCAGGCGGAAGCGATTCCGTGCAAGAACGCCCACCGCATTACTGAAGGCGTGAATGTCAGACTGCATTTCGCATTAATGGGAAACAGTTTTCCCGCTCTCCGGGAAATGAAGTCTGAAAAAATGTGTGGCCGTATTTTTGAAGTTTTCAGCTAAGTATGATATATTTCAGAATTAACTTCCCACAAGGAGTCCTATCAGTATGTTGAAGACCCAGGTACAGGAACTAGAACCCAATAAAGTCGCCCTCCTAATTGAGGTCGATAAGGAAAAAGTTCAACAGGCGTATACCAGTTTTTTTCAGCGCGCCGCCCACAGTGTGAATATTCCCGGATTTCGTCGCGGGAAGATTCCCCGCCCAGTACTCATTCAGCACATTGGCCCTGAAAATATCCGTGGTCAGATCGAGGAAGAACTTGTGCAGGAAGTTTATCCGGTAGCACTTCGTGAAATGAACATTCATCCTGTCAGCCACATGAAGCTTGAGGAATCGAGCTTAAAAGAGGGACAGGCTTTCACATTCAAAGCAGTCGTTGAAGTCCGGCCCAAGCTGCCTGAATTTTCTTATACCGGTCGCTCGGTCAGAGTGAAACGTGCTCAGGTCAACGAGGATAGTGTTCAGAAGGTACTCGAAAATCTTGCTGAGCAATTCAGCAAAACCGTTCCGGTGGAAGATGGTGTTCTCGATGTGGGCGATTATTTTCTGGCCAAGATAGATGTTGCCTGCGAGGGAAAGCGTGATGAAGAGCTTTCCGAGGCACGTGCCTATCGCAAATTTACTGAATCCGAGATTCTGAAGCCCGCCCTGGGCATGAAACCAGGCGAGACTCGTGTGTTTTCCCGAAAAGTCGAAGACGAAGCCCAGAAGGATTCCAAGTATTTTGGCAGGACGCTAGATTATACATTCGCCCTTGATCGCATATCTCGTCCAAAATTGCCACAGATCAACGATGACTTTGCCAAAGAAGTCGGCGGCGAATACAAAACGCTTGAAGAACTCAAGGCCAAGATTCGCGAAGATCTTGCCGAACGTTCACGCGGCGATGCTGAGGAATCGGCTATTGACGCATTAGTGAAGCAGATTTCCGAACAGACCACCTTCTCTGTGCCCGATGCAATGATTCAGCACACCATTGATTTTTTCCTGCGTGATATAGATCGTCGCTGGCGCCAGTATGGTACATCGCTTGCCGATTATATCAAGAATTCCGGAAAGAACATCAAGGAGTATCGCGAAGCGTTTCGTGATAAAGCAACTCTCCAGACACGCGTCATGCTCATCATTGATGCGATTGCTGAACGGGAAAAGGTCATCATAAGCGATGCTGAGTATCGTAATGCTGTCGAGAAACAAGCCGGAGAGTATGGCATGCCGGTCGAGAAGTTGCTTGAAACGTTAGCCAAGTCTGATGGGGAAGAAAATATTCGTCATTCACTCATCAGTCAGAAAATCGGACAGTTTTTGCTAAAGAACAACCAGGTGGATTACGATATGGTTAGCGAGGCTGAATTAAAAGAAGGGGAACCCCACGGTGACGCTAGTACCGATAGTAATTGAGCAAAGTAGTCGCGGTGAACGCTCTTATGATATCTATTCTCGACTTCTCAAAGACCGGATAATCTTTATCGGAGGGGGGATCGAAGATCACCTGGCCGATTTGATCATCGCACAGTTATTGTTCCTTGAATCGGAAGACCCAGAGAAAGATATTTCTGTCTATATCAACAGTCCGGGAGGAGTCGTTACCGCCGGGCTTGCAATCTATGACACTATGCAGTACATCAAGCCTGATGTCAGCACAATCTGTATCGGACAATGCGCCAGCATGGGAGCCGTACTTCTGGCCGCTGGCGCTGCAGGAAAGCGTTTTGCCCTGCCCAATTCGCGGATCATGATTCATCAGCCGTCAGGTGGTTCACAAGGGATGGCCAGTGATATTGAGATTCAGACGCAGGAAATACTTCGGATTCGGGAGAGATTGGTCGATATCATGGCTCATCACACTGCGCAACCTGCGAAGCGCATCAAGAAGGACATGGATCGGGATTTTTTCATGTCCGCCACTGATGCCAAGGAATATGGCCTGATCGATGAGGTCATACAGCGCAAGGTGGTTGGAGTGAAATCGGCCGAGGAGTAACATGTTGTCGAAAAACCCCCAGTTCCACTGTTCCTTCTGTGGCAAGAGTCAGGAACAGGTCCGAAAGCTCATCGCTGGCCCGGAAGTCTATATCTGCGATGAGTGTATAGGCCTTTGCAACGAGATAGTGGTCGAAGAATTCGACGATGACACTAATCTCGAGATGAAGAACATTCTGAAACCGCGTGAAATTGTTGATATCCTGCAGCAGTACATTGTGGGTCAGCAGCGGGCAAAGAAGATCATCTCGGTAGCTGTCTATAACCACTATAAGCGAATAGCCCTTGCCAAGGGACGCAAGGACGATGTCGAAGTTCAGAAATCGAACGTTTTGTTTCTTGGTCCTACCGGTTGCGGAAAAACTTATATTGCCCAGACTCTGGCGCGTTTGCTGAATGTACCTTTTTGCATCGCCGATGCCACCACGCTGACAGAGGCGGGCTATGTGGGTGAAGACGTAGAGAGTATTTTGCTCAATCTGCTGCGTAACGCAGATTATGATGTTCAGAAGGCGGAAAAAGGGATCGTTTATATCGATGAAATCGACAAGATCGCGCGCAAGAGCGAAAATGTGTCGATTACTCGCGACGTTTCCGGGGAAGGCGTTCAGCAAGCGCTCCTCAAGCTTCTTGAGGGCAAGATTGCGCACGTTCCGCCTCAGGGAGGCCGTAAACATCCTCATTCCGAATTCATTCAGATCAACACCAAAGATATTCTGTTTGTTCTCGGCGGCTCCTTTGAAGGTATCGAAAAGATTATCGAGGGACGCACGAAACAGAAATCCATGGGGTTTTGCACGGAACCAACGGTGAAAAACGACAAAAGCGTCGGAGCTTTATTTCATCAGCTTTTGCCCGAAGATCTGTTGAAGTTTGGCATGATTCCTGAATTTATCGGTCGTGTGCCGATTTTCGCCACGTTCGATCCTCTCGATGAGAGCGATCTGGTGCATATTTTGGTCGAGCCGAAGAACGCGATCGTGAAACAGTATTCTCGACTCCTTCGCATGGAGGGAGTTGAACTGGAGATCACGCCACGAGCTCTCACGGCGATAGCCAAAAAAGCCATCAGGCAGAATACCGGAGCACGTGGCTTGCGTCGAATCATCGAAGAAATAATGCTCGATCTCATGTATGATATTCCGTCGAATCACGACATTGCCAAGGTCATTATCCATGAGCGATGTGTTGAAAAGACTGAAGCTTATCAGGTCGTATACAAAGTGCAGGAGAACGAAAAGACCGCATAGCGTGGATCACGCTAAACCAGGACTTTTTTAAACTTGAAATCAAAAGAGGTCGTGCTTGTGTGCGACCTCTTTTTTATTTCAGTGCATCCCGGATTTTGCTTTTTTCGGACACCGCACGCGGTGTCCCTGCACCGAAATAATCGATATCATATGAACAAATTTCAGGGTTTCTTTCTGTATTTCGGCGGAATAGCAGGGCAAACGCATTAAAAGTTCTGTGGTAGGGCGTGACCGCCGGGCGCGCCGCTTTGCGCTTCGTCGAGCCCGGCGGTCACGCCCTACCATATCATAGCGAAATTGAAAAATAGCAACATGGGAAGCTTAAAAACTGGTAGAATACCGGATTGGAACTCTGCAAAAGAAAGAGCAGAGAATTGGGGGATTATCGATTGATCTTATGCCATTTTCAGAGCATTCAGCCTGGTTTCCTGCTCGAACAGGAAACGACACTGCATTGGCTCGCGCTTGCCCATGCCCGTGCTGAAGCGGCTAAATCACCGTATAGCAAGGGGCTGATAGATGAGTCGTTCGTTTCGCACATGGACAATCTGTTCCGGCGATTCGGATGCAGTTCCAAACATATACGCACGAGACGGGTGGCAGTGGAGGACTTCACACATACCGACTGGGAAAGAATGCAGCTCTTCTCATTTGCAGATAACCCGCATGGTCCCACAATGTCTCAGCGCTCTGACTGTTTCCGCAAAATCGGGAAACGTGTTTGCGGGAAGGCCTTTCCCGAATCGCTGGATCCGCCCGATCACCTGATTCACGTCACTTGTACCGGGTATATTTCTCCAAGTTGTGCGCAGGAAGTGGTTGTGACGAATCGCTGGCACGAGCGGACCGTGGTTACGCACGCATATCACATGGGTTGCCACGCCTCGCTTCCGGCAATCAGGATCGCCAACGGTCTGATCTCCGGGGCGAGTTCTCTTCGACAGGATGGCGTCACAGGCCCACAGCGTGCTGATATTCTTCATACTGAAGTCTGCTCCATCCATCTGCAAACCGGTGATCCTTCCCCGGAACAACTGGTTGTACAAAGCTTGTTTGCCGATGGATTCATAAAATATTCGGTCGTCAATTCGACTCCTGAAGCATTGGCAGGCTCCGGACTATTCGTTGAGTCGATGCATGAGGTTCTGATTCCATACACCCTGGGCGCGATGTCCTGGGACTGCACTGAATGGGGTATGCGAATGGGCCTTTCGCGCGATGTTCCGCACATGATCGCAGCTTCCCTCGAGACATTCGTGGAGGAATTGTGCCGGCGTGCTGGAGTTTCGTTCCAGAAGATCCGTCCGGAGGCTCTGTTTGCAATTCATCCCGGCGGTCCCAAGATCATCGATCGGGTTCAGGAAATGTTCCATCTGTCCGAGGAACAGATCCGCATCAGCAGGACAATTATGGCGACCTGCGGAAATATGTCCTCGGCCACACTTCCGCATATCTGGGAAGCCATTGTGTCTGAATCGTCCATCCCCGACGGAACCATGGTTGTCAGCCTGGCGTTTGGGCCGGGTTTGTCCATTTCCGGGGCCTTGATGACCAAGGTGTCATAATATATGACTCAGCCAGCCTTAGAAAGAGCCACCCACACTGGAATGAATTTATCCGTCGCCACAAATTTCGATGACGAGATGCTTCGGCGTATTTCATCGTATCCCGTCGAAGAAATATACGGAAAACTGCCTCGCGACTTCGTCGGCGGCGGAAGAGCGAGTTATTCGACGGGGGATGTCGGCAAATCAGGACTTGAATCGCACATTCGCCTCGCTCATTCGCTTGGGATCAGGTTCAATTATCTGTTAAACGCTTCGTGCCTTGGAAATCGCGAATGGAGCCGTCACGGATATCGCGAGATCAGGAGACTGCTTGATTACCTCGTACAGGTCGGAGTCGATTCCGTCACTGTGTCGATGCCTTATCTGGCCGAGGTGATCAAGAAACATTATCCACGGTTTCTGCTGAAAATAGGAATCTTTGCGAATATCGATTCTCCGATAAGAGCACGATTCTGGGAAGACCTCGGAGCCGACTCCATCGTGCTCGAGTCATTTTCGCTTAATCGAAGTTTTGCGCTTCTTGGAGCGATCCGCGAGAAGGTTTCGTGTAAACTGCAGCTTATCGCCAATTTTTTATGCCTGCCTAATTGTCCTATGCAGGTGTCGCACATGAATGGAATCTCGCATGGTTCCAACACGGAAGACACGACCCCTTTCATCGATTACTGCATTTTCAAGTGTTCGTCGATGACGCTGAAAGATCCGAGTCTGCTGATTAAATCCCGCTGGATCCGGCCGGAGGACCTCTCTTTCTACGAGGCCCGGGGATTCCACAGTTTCAAACTCCTGGAACGGAACGCCCCAACCGACACTCTGGTTAAGCGTGTAGCAGCCTATGCTGCGAGGACGTCGCCGGACAACCTGATGGAGTTGATCCAGCCTTTTGGTTTCAAGAAGGAAGTCCGCAAGGAGTTCGGCTGGTACTGGAGTCTGCTTAAAGAACGCCCCGGCCTCGTTTTTTCGCTGTACAAACTCCTGAAGTTGCGTGGTATGCTGTTCCCGCTGCAAAACAACCCGATCTCCCTGGATTCACATAAGATTCCCGCAAACTTTCTCGATGAGATCTCCAGGCGGCCGTGCGCGGCCGTAAATGATTGTCGGGACTGCGGATACTGTCGTTCGATTTCCGATGCCGCCTATCGGGTCGACGAAACATACCGTGATGAATGTCTCCGGTGGTACAAGACGGTTTTCAGAAAGCTATGCTGAATCTTGGAACAAGAAGCGTCGAAAAGGAGTTCATGGACGCCCATGACTTTGCCGGCGACGAGTTGGCCGAGAGTTTTTCGTTCATCAGGTTGATCAATCGCTTTGGCGGAGGCCAAAAGGCAGTTCTGAGCGGATTGTCCATTGCCTTGAAAGGCTGGCCGGCTGCTGAACCTGTAGAGATTCTCGACGTCGGTTGCGGCATTGGCGACATCGGAACGGCTATTTTGCGATGGGGAAATGCGCGCGGTCTGAAACTCCGTTATCTCGGCCTGGAACGAAGCGAGAATACCCTGGCACTGGCCCGGAAGCGATCAGATGGGCGGAACATTCGTTTCATCCTAGGCGATCTCTTTGACGAAAATCTTCCCAAGGCTGATTTGATAATCGCCTCGATGGTACTTCATCATCTGGATGACGAAGACGTCGTCAGGGCGATTGCACACCTTGCCGGAAGGTCTCGAAAAGCTTTAATAATCAACGAGCTGGAACGTTCCTGGATGGCCTATGCTCTCTGCTCGATCATGACGATATTTCTCCGCCATCCAGCGTCTCGTTCGGATGCCCTGCTCTCGGTAAGAAAAGGATTCACATTGCCGGAGCTGCGTTCCTTCTTCAATCGCGCCGGAGTCACCGGAACAGCGAGAGCGGCACTGGGCTGGCGTTTGATGGCTGTTGTTCCTCCCCCTGACTCGCCTGGAAAGCCACTGAAGTTGTAATGATGCATTTTTTCATTTCGACCGAAGGGAGAAATCCCATAAATGGAGATGACTCTTCCTTGCGCCTTCAGTGATGCCGGGAACAATTCTATATATTTTTTTCCAGCCAGTTTTTGATCCAGGCGATGACGCTGCGGCGTTGTTCAAAGTGTTCAGCCACACTTGCCTCCGGATTTTTTATCTCTGAAGAAATAATTTGCGCGAGAAAGAGGCGCCCTTCTGTGTGCAAAGTGCGTGCGTGAGAGATATATTCAGCTATATTGCCCTCCGGTATGCGATGGAAAAATTTCGATGAGAAAAAACATTCCGCGAGAATGGCTGCGTTCAGCGGGCGGTTCCTGGCACGAAGATTAGTGAATATCTCTTCCGGGCGGACGGGGGGATTCATAAGCTGTGGCATGCGCGTCAGTATTTCTCCTCCGAATAAGCCGAGCAAGAGGACCTGGGCTTGAATAAGGCGTTCCGGTTCTTTTTCCATTGCATCAAACGTGAGATCGTCCAGGCGATGGTATAGGGTCTGGGAATCGACCGACAGTTTTTGCAATGGAAACGTTGTCATTTCTAGATTTCCACGGGATTTCAGTGAGCGCTTCGGAATACTTGCCAGCAGCTGGTCAATTTTTGCAATGGTTGATTCATCTGAAAGGGGATTGGTCAGACGTCTGCGCAGATCTACAAGAGTATTTCCTGATAAAGTGATATTGGAGGGCGGCTGTCGACTGCCTTCTGAAAGAGTTTCTCCGACAGGGCTCATCTCGATATTTAACTGGGGTTCCATGGCTGGAACTGGACGTATTTGTGAAGATGAGCTGACTTTGGATGCCCACCACAGCTGACAGGCGTATATGCATGCAACTGCGATTCCGGGGAAGAAAGTTATGGAGACTTGCGAAAAAGGCAGTCGGCCTCCCATTTCTATTACGGCAAGAACGGCGTCCAGAAGAAGAGAAAGGCCGGCGGCAACCAGTACTCCGCCCGCAAACCATAAATGGCCAAAAATAGCGAGGAGTATTCCCATTGGAAGAATCAATTCAAACGTCCATACAATGAGAGGATTGACTATGAAAGCAGAAAGCGAAATAAAATGAAAATGGTAAGCGACCAGTGGCAATGTAGCAATATTTGCCGCGAACGATACTGCCAGATACCTTGCTAACAGCAACGGGATTCCAAGCCGGCACAATGGTCGTTCGAGGGGTTCACGCCCGAGAAGAATGCCTAGTACAGCCATGAAACTGAGTTGGAAACCGATATCGTGAATCGCGGCGGGATCTAACAGAATCAGAAACAGAGCAGCCATTGCAAGCGGCTGAAGCGGCGAGGGCGCGGCTTCCAGATTCCAGATGATTACTCCTGCCGCATACATTACAACGGCACGCCAGACCGATGGCTGCCCGGCGGCAACGAAGCCGAAAAGAATCAGAAATGTTATGGTCAGAATTCCGCGCGAAAGCGGAGGAACGCCGCACCAGCTTAATATGGCCATTAGCAGAATCGCCAGAACCATGATGTGTTGCCCGGAAACGGCGAGAAGGTGAGTCACCCCGGTTTCCTTGAAAAGTCGGCGATCGGAAAAGCTCAGCAGGCTTGTGTCGCCGATAATGAAGCCAACCATCATTGATTGATGACGAACGGAAAGAAGTCCGCAGGTGCCATCCCGAACCCAGCGCTGAATGCCGCCGATGAGGGGGCCTAAACTGCCCTGTCTGGAAGCCGGAGAAAGCTCGCCGGTTTCGAATCGCGATTGTCTGTTTTTGATGATGCGCATAGTTCCGGTGGCCGTATATCGCTGTCCTGGTTCCGGGGTTATACTGCATTTAGAAACGTCCAGCAGCAATCTGCCGGGCCAGACGATACTTTGAGATGCCGCGTCGAACGTGATTTCATCGACAGGAAGCAAAAGACTGCCGTCACGCTTCCATCGGCATTCTCCGGTAAAAGTCCCCGAAATAACGCCATTAACATTGTGAAAACCTGAAAGAGCCGCGAAATCCGGCTGAGGGGAAGCCCTTATTCCACCGGAAAAAGCCCCCGCCGCGACTGCTGCCAATCCCAGCAGAAGCCAGCCGCATGGGCTTGCCTCTTCGATTCCGTGAGAGAGTTCGAAAAAAACGCCAAACAGAGATACTGCGAGAAATAACCATATCCAGGAGCCGGCAAACAAGTGGGAGAGCTGCACGCCGACAATCAGGAGAGCCGTGAACAGTGGGAGAACGCCGATACCTTCGGTCGGCGATATATGAGGAGCAGACGGAGTTTGGGGCGCGATATTGGAAGTCATCGGCGATTTTCCTGGTGATTACTCATGGTCCGATGGTCACTCCGGCTGTCTGCAGCACGGCGATTTTGGCCGAGCCCATACCGGGAACGCGTGTTTTTACGTCATCCCATGAAGAAAACGAAGCGCAATTCCGCTCACGCAGAATTGCGTCGGCTGTCGATGATCCGATGCCGGGGCATGCAAGCAGAAACTCGCGGGAAGACGTGTTCAATATAACTTTCGTCGGAGATATGCGGCCGGTTTCGGCGATTGGCGTTCCCTGATATCGTCCGAACTCGTCGATTGAGCAGCTTATTGTGGCTTTTCCAGGCGGGACGGCTTCCGGAAGTGAAATCAGGTTGGGGCGAAGCAGTGCCGCCATGCCTGATGTTGCAAGGCTCAATAAAATAAGTACAAGAAAAGATCGGCGATCATCGGCTTCCGGGGGCGAGATCAGCATTTGGACGCCTCAATGTGAACACGCCAGACTGTACCATCGTGGCGAACGGTCCAGGCGGACCCGGCAAGCAAGCGGCGAACCCACGGCAGCTCGGAAATGACCGCCCGAGGGTCTGATTTCAGTCTCGTTTCATCGACAGTTTCATAGCGGCGGCCGCTTTTTTCCATGGCGATTAACACCGCGCGTAATGGGCGAAACGTATCGGTAACAGTTGTGAGAAGAGGTGGCGGCCAGGCATAATTATCAGGTTTCGGAAATAATATTTCCCACAGGGAACGACCCAGAATCGGGGCGAACGGCATCATCAGCAACAGAGCGAGTGCAATGGCATCTCGGGGCGAACCGGAATGAACCGGAGCATCTTTCCAGGCCTTCTTGATTGCGGCCAGTGCAGGATAATGGCGGTTTCGCAGAAACAGATGGTCCTGGGCGGCGGCCGCTGCGCAAAGCCACGGGGTGGGATCCCAGGCGGGGAAGGGGGCTGACAATTTATTCCGGATAAGGCGATCATACCACTGGCTCAGCCATCTCAACGCGGATTCAAGAAGGGATTCATCGGGAAATGTTCCTGACGGGGCCGTGAGGGAGGCCAGAAGCACTGCATCAAAACCGTATTCTTCAAGCAAATCAGGAGCGGTATTGTCAGGAATCATTGTCGACATCGGATTTATCCATGGACCGTCTTTCAGCCACAAGCACCGCGCCTGCAGAATAGTGTCATATGTCTTGCTTCTATACTCATTCGAAGCTTCTGAAGACCAGTCGCGAGCTTTCTTTTGAACTGCGTGAGGAGAATACCGCTCGCTCACTGGTTCAGAAGTTTCCAGAGCCGGTCGGTGCGGGAGTTTTTGATCCCTGCCTCGAAAGACAGGAAATACAACAGCTCGCGGGCCCGTGTGAGAATAAGCTGCTCCTGAAGAGCTTTTCCGACAGCTATCATCAGTCGGATTTCCATCAGGACAAAGTCCTGGTCGGTGCGCGCTGCACGCTTTTCAACCTGAAGCAAAGATTTCATGAGAGGTTCGAACTGTTTTTTCTGGAACTTATCGCACAACTCCGACACATCTCGGGCGGTCTGAGCGATTTTACGCAGTTCGTCACCCTCCGGTGCAGGGACAAGAGCCGCGACGGCAACAGCTTCGGTGGTTTCAGTCGATGCGGGCTTAAGCTCCATCATGCCAGTGTATGCTTTCATGATAAGAGTGCTTGCAAGGGCTTGTCTGACGTCCATAGGAGAAATAGTTTCAGTGGCACGGTATGTTTTAATCTTCCGGAAAAATTGTAGTGGAATCCCGTCTTCCTGGACTGCTTTGCGGAAAGATGCAATCGCTGCATCAGCCTGATCTTTTTCAATGGCTGCGTATCCCGTCTGAACGGCTGCATCCAGGCGCTCATAGGATTTTATGCCTGTCCAGTATATGTAGCCCGCTGAACTCGCTGCCAGAAGCAGCAGGAACATGATGATGAGCAGTACAAACCCACTTTTCTGCGGGCGAAAAAATTTTGTGGAACCGGAGAAAGATCTCCCAAAATTCGAAACAGGTATTGCTCTTAACATGCTTGAATTATAGTCGGATGTAATTAATTCGGCAATCCTGAATCGTGCGGATGTGAGGAAAAAAACTCAGAAGAAGCTTCCTGTTGATTCCTCGTCATCTTCAGCTTCATCACTTTCGTTTTCCGCATCGTCGTTTTGTGATTCCTCCTCGTAGTTGACCTCCGGAGGGGTCACGAGAGAAGGAACCTGCTTGTCCTCAGATCGCATATCGCGGGCCTGATTGACGAACCAGAGAATGATTCCCTGGGCACCGGAGTTGCCGTAGATGATCTGTTCCAGGCACTTATTGCTGTCTTCCAGATTGCCCAGAAGTCGATGAGCGCCCGCGAGTATATACAGGATTTCAAAGATGCGTGCCTGTGGCATGTTTTCTTTCGGGATCTTTGATCCGTCTTGTGCAAAGACGTCTTCAACGCTTGTCGATTTATTGGTGATCGTGAGAAAAGAAATCGCTTCTTTCAGATAAGCGATCTCGAACTCTCTGTAATCGGCTTTTTTCTTTTCGTCTTGTGTCTTTTCCCGCGCATCGCGACTCGTCCATGCTCCCGAAAGATATGTATATCCGAGGATGCGGTGGTTAGCGCGGCGCGCCTTGTAGCAAATGGCCGCAAGTTCATATGATCTTATGGCAACATCCCAGCTGCCTTCTTTTTGCATTTCATTGACAGGTTTCCCTAAATTTGCAATGTTGGCTGCGGACTTGTTCAGCAGCGGAGAAATACGCCGCAGAATTGAAATCTCTTCGGGAGACATTTCCTTGAGTTTTTCGGAAGCCATATCTTTCCAAATTGACTTACCCGAGCCTGCTGCTCTCACACGACTCTGGGCCTCCCATTGCGCTTTGTGGCTGGCAAAATACTGCTTGCGGCGCAGATCGTCGTCCGATATTTTGGGACAGAAATACTGTTCCTCAGCCGCATAAAAACAGTTGGGACAAAGGACTACAGCGAAAAGGCGAGGGTTCACGGATCCCATGTAGATGGGACGATAGTCTATATCGCGCTTTCCGATGCTGAACTGACTTCTACGCAGTCCGTAGCGTGTAAACGGTTTTTCGCAAATGGGACAACAGATATCTTTTGGAAAAAAAAACTTATCGCCGAGTTGCATTTTATAACCTATATTCGTGACGCCAGTCGTCTGATTCACGACGAGTTAATAACGTGTATCAGCCTTCATGTTATACCCAATACCTGACTCATGCAACAATTATGCGTACTGAAATTTTTTATGGTGTCCTGAATTAACCGGAACACAAGGACCCGGGTTTTTATTTTCGGGCCTATTATCCGCGGAGGATGCGGATTTTCGCGGATAAAAGACAGCGGTTCTTCAATCTGTGCAAATTGCAAATAGAAAGAAAAACAAGTCCGGGGTTAATACCGTTTTTGTAGTTAAAGCGGGACGTCACCCAGGGCAGACGCATTAATAATCAGGAATTGGCCGTTAGTGCGGCTTATAATGAGGCGAAGTGCCCGAATGGGCGAAACTATGAGAAAGGTAGGGCGTGACCGCCGGGCACGCCGAAAAAGCTCGTGGCAAAAAACGCGGCGCGCCCGGCGGTCGCGCCCTACCACCGATCTTTTAACACGTTTGCCCTAGTCGCCACCAAGCAAGGCATGTTCGTCTATAATGCGTATTCCCAGCTCAATGGCTTTCGATTTTTTTTCGGATACGTATTCTGGTCCCTCGAGAGATCCGATTACTAAAACGCTGGTTTTAGAGGAAACCGAGCTTGAAATCCGACCCCCGCGGTCCTTGACGAAACGTTCGAGGTTTCCGCGAGGCTGTGTCGCCGAGCCCGTTATGACGAAGGTCATTCCATGGAAGATTTGCGCCGGCCGGGACTCGGTATTTTGAGAAGGCCCCTTCCAGAAATGAGAAAGATCATCGAGAAGCGACCGATGTCGCTCATCGGAGATAAAGGTAATGACATCGCCTGCTACTTTCTCTCCAACCCCGTGAATCTCCAGAAGTTTTTCGATGGTGGCAGCCCGAAACGCCTCAAGCGAACCAAAGTGGGTGGCCATATCCTCCGCGGCTACAGTACCCACATTGGGAATGCCCAATGCGGAAATCAGCCTGGAAAGCTGCACTTCACTGGCTCGCCCGATATTTCCCAGGAGCTTGTCGGCCAGCTTTTCGCCCATGCGTTCAACCATGAAAAGATCTTCCCGTGTCAGTCGGAAAAAATCGGTGGGCTGGGATATCCGCCCTGATTTTACAAGACGTTCAACCAATTTTGGACCAATATTTTCTATTTCAAGCTGGCTGATGAAATGGGTCAACCGTCGCACCAGTGTTCCCTGGCATTTATTATTGGCACAACGGACGATTGTTCCGGTGTCGATTTCGTCAGCTTTCCTGATAATTTCAACCGGACCTTCGCAGGCAGGGCATGAAGACGGAACGGATATCTCGGTTTCCACGCCGGATCGCTCTTCGAAACAGGCTTTTACTACGTAGGGAATGATGTAACCCGCTTTTTCAATAATGACATGATCGCCGATGCGAATGTCTTTCTCTCTTATCTGATCGAGATTGTGCAGGGAAGCCCTAGACACGGTCGTTCCGCCGAGCTCGACTGGATCGAGGTGCGCAACCGGTGTCATCTGGGATCGTCCAACCTGCCATGCCACGTGCAACAGACGGGTCTTTCTCTGCTCCTGGGCGAACTTATAGGCAATTGCCCAGCGTGGGGCCTTGGCGGTATCACCGAGTTCCTGCTGGGTCGCGAGGTCATCGACTTTGAGAACGACTCCGTCGATATCGAAATCCAGAGTTGAACGCAAGCGGGCGACTTCTTCAAGCCAGGTGTTGATTTCCTCGAGCGTGTTACATACACGATGCGGGCTATTCACCATGAAGCCTTGGGTTGTCAGGAATGCCAGAACCTCGGAATGTCGTTTAAAACCGAGGTCCAGGGCCTGGGCAATACCATATACGAAAAGCTGCAATCCGCGTTCGGCCGGAATTTTCGGATCAAGACTTTTCAGTGTTCCGGCAGCAAGATTCCGGCAATTTTTGAACAGTTCTTCGCCGGTTTCGATTCGCTCCTGATTTATTGCATGCAGGCGCGAACGCGGCAGGAATATTTCGCCTCTGAGATCCATGTCGAGGCGACTTTCAATGGTGAGGGGAAGTGTGCGAACGGTGCGAATGTTGCCGGTCACGAGATCGCCATTGATGCCGTCTCCGCGCGTTGCCGCCGCGATGAAAGCTCCGTCGCGATATGTTATTGAGGCTGAAACTCCGTCAATCTTGAGCTCGGCGACGACAGGAAACACACGATCACCGGCCAGCTTTCGCATGCGGGTGATCCAGTCGGCCAGGTCGGTTGTCGAGTAGGCATTTTCCAGACTCATCATGGGGACACGATGAGTTACGATTTCAAATGATGTCGCAATGCCGCCGACCCGGCGTGTGGGGGATGTCGCTGTAACAAGCTCAGGATGGGCGTTTTCGATATTTCGAAGTTCTGTCATCAAAGCGTCGAATTCGCCATCGGATACGATTGGAGCGGCTTCGACATAATAGGCGTATTCATGACGCCTGATCAACCTGCAAAGCTCGTCAATGCGTTTCTTCAGTTCTTGCATTGATGTCACATCTGAAGCATCAGAAGTTAACGAGGGCCGGATCAAGAGCCTGAATGCCGGCACCGGTTCCAACCCATAATGTTTCGGACGCCACGGCAAGCGCCCGAACATCAGATGCCATGAGTCCTTCGGTCATGCGCAACGTGCGAAAAGCCTTATTGCTGTATCTGGTCAATCCACCTGAGGAGCCCAGCCAAAGTGCTCCCTTCAATTCAGCAAGAGCGTTGACGCGGTCTCCCGGAAGCCCCTGCGACTTGTTGAAAACAGTCCAACGCGCATTACCGCCACTTTTGAATACTTCTTCAATTGGAGTGTCGAGTCTGCAGATGCCCAGGGGAGTACCTACCCAGATTTCACGTTCGAACAAAGTGAGCGCAAGAATCCAGTTGTGGGCAAGATTGGTGGTGAACATGTCGAGAGTCGTCCAGCCCTTGGGATCCGCGGCGGGGATGCGTGTATCCCAGATGCTGAGTCCATCGTCGTTGCCGCAGCAGAGATAGTTGTCGCGACGCAACATCGCGCCAATCCAGATGTCTGCGAGGCCGCCATTCGTGATTTTTTTGTCCATGCTCTGGAAACGCCCATCGGGAGTTGTTAAAAAGGAGACTCCCGCCTGTGTGCCGACCCACAAGACCTGTCCATCCCAGACAAGTGACCAGATGATATCGCTGATCAGACCGTCGCTTTTTCCATATGAACGGAATGATCGTCCATCTTCAGTGCGAAAAAGACCGACTGACGAACCAACCCAGAGGCTTTTCCCGTCATGGGCCAGGGCATCAGCCTGTGGAGCCGGAAATCGCCCTTCGGATTGTCGAAGAAGCGTCCAGGTTCCATCTTCCGCATTGCGCTGTGCCAGACCGCCTTCAGTCGCCGCCCATAATTTGCCGTCCGGGGCTGCAAGAATGGCATTCACCGGCGGCAGAGGAATTGTGGCGGTCCAGAATGGCGGAAGTGTTGCTGTTGTCGTAGCCGGAATTATGGGGGCAGGGGGTCTGAGTTGAGGCGGCAGAGGGGGAACCGGTAATGCCGGTATCGGCGTTTGTATGACCGGCACAGGGCCCGCTACCGTCGGCAGCGGAGAAGAGGCGTAAGGCGTATAACTGCCGGTCGCGGCTGTCACTCCGTTGGGGGCAAAAGAAAAGCCCGGAACTTCCGTGCGGGAGCCGCGTGCCCAGCGAATACTGAGGGCCAGGGCTATCAGCAGAATGACTCCAACGATGACGTGCAGATTGTTGTTTTTGGGGTCTCGTGCAAGCGGATGCCGGTGAGTCATCGTCGGTCTCCTTCGATCATCGGAACGAAATTTCCGGCCTGAACACGGGCAAGTTGAACAGGCCTGGTTTCATTTCCGGTTTCATCGAGACCGCCCTTGCCAACAATGCCTTCATAGGGGCCGATTCGGGAAAGAGCATCACGAATTCCAGGACCGGTGGCATTGCTTGTGGTGATAGCACGCGCCAGAAGCATCATTGCATCGTAACCATGAGCGGCGAACGAGTCGGCTTCCATGCTGAAAGCTTTGCGATACTCGTCGAGGAACTTCTTTGCGCGCTCACCTCCGCGAACTGGATCGAATGGAAACGTCAATACCGTATTCTCGGCGGCGGGGCCGGCAATTGCGAGAAAGTCCGGAAGAGCCATGCCGTCACCGCCGAAAGCCGGCACATTGATTCCCATTTCGCGCGCCTGACGCAGAGCAAGGGCTGACTCGCGGTACAGCCCCCAGATAAGAAGCCCGTCAGGATTCGATGCGCGCACTTTCTCGAGCTGCGATCTGAAATTGGTGGTACCATTGTCGAAGCCTTCGTTGAGAACGATCTCCTGTCCGAAACCCGTAGCCATCTGACGATATGTCCGGGCACCCGCCGAGCCGTATTTGTTCATGTCGTGAAGAATAGCCACCCGATGCAGGTTGAGGGTGCGTGAGGTGTAGCGGGCGAGTTCCTGGGCTTGTACCGTGTCGTCGGCGAGACACCTGAATGAAAACGAAAAATTGACCCGGGTGATGAACGGATTAGTGCTTACAGCGGTCAGAAGCGGAACACGTGCCCGTTCACACAAACGCTGCAGATTCATGGTGTTGTCCGAGGTGATAGCGCCAATTATGGCGATCGCGTTGTGCTTATAAAGCAGATCGCGTCCGGCCTCGGCGGACAGTATTTTATCGTTGGCATCGTCCAGGAAAATGGCCTCGATTTTTCGGCCGTTGATTCCGCCGACGGCATTGATCTGATCTACGGCAAGCCGGATGCCGTTCTTGTGGGCGATTCCGTAGCCTGAAGCGTTACCGGTCAGGGGACCTATGACGCCTACGACAAGACGGTTCGATCGACCGCGAAATCCGAAGAACAAAACGAAAAGCACGATAACGACAGCTATTGTCGGATAGGTGAATCTCCAGGAACGGCTCATTTCGTTCCTCCCGTTAGTAATATGAGCCGCATGCAGTGCGGATAAAAGGAATCATCAACATGAATATCCCCATGTATAATGCAAGAATGAAAAAATACAGAATCGAGAAAAAAAAGAATGGCATTTCGCGAACGACCTTGCGTACTAATTCTCCTTCATCTTCACCAATAAGATCGAGTTTGCGTACCAGTCGATCATAAAGCAGGAAAGTCGAGGCCCCAAGGCCAATGAAACCGAAGGCAAAACCGAATCCGATGGCGAAGACTGGAGTATTGGCATTTTGCGGGGCTGTCGAATATAGTTTGAAGGCGATCAGCAGACTGGCCGTCAAAAGGGTGCAAAAAACCAGTGAAACACCAAATATCCAGGACCAGAGATATTCTTTCATTTACAGAGACCGACAAGAATATGAAACTTCATCGAACTTTTGACCAGTTTCCCTGAAATTTATCACTTGGATATTTTTTCGCGTTTTTACTCATTTTCGCTGCCAGGGCTGCTGACAGATCGATATCGAGAACAGTTGAAAGACTCAGCAGATAGGCCAGAACATCAGACATTTCTTCAGAGACCTCGAGTCGCTTTTCGTCATTCAGGGGGCTTCCGTCGTCCAGTGTCCATTGAAAGTGCTCGAGAAGTTCTGCCGCTTCAATACTTATCGAAGCGGCAAGATTACGGGGAGTGTGAAATCGCCACCAATCCCTTTCGCTCACGAAATTCTGAACCAGTTTTTTCAGATTTTCGATAGTGGCGGAGGTGTCTTCCATAATTCAGCGCTCGATTTCAGCCATTTCGCAGATAGAGGCTGCGTTCAGACGAAGCATCTGGAGAGCCAGATCATTATTCATGTGATCGGGTGTATCCGTAACCTGATGGTAATTGGCATTATCACTATATTCCGACTCGATGGTCAGGACTGACGGGATATTTTTTTTCAGGAACGACACATGATCCGAACCCCACCAATTGTAGCTGATCTGTGTTGTCAGGCTGGTATATCGGGCGGCCAGCTCTGACATCTGATCAGCCATTTGCCCGTTGAAATCGGCGGTTTCCAGGACAGCCGACAGCGGCGGCTGTGCATCAAAAGCAATCATATCCATGTTGATTGCGCCGCGCAGTTTTGCGAGTTCAACCGGAGACAGACTTGCAACATAGGCTTTTGAGCCGAGCATACCCTGCTCTTCGCCAAGAACTAGGATGAAACGAACACCGGCGCGTCCCTTAAGCCCTTTCATGAAGCGGGCGAGAGCAAGAACTCCGGCTGCTCCGGAACCATTGTCATCCGCGCCTGGAGCCAGAGTCGACGCATTCGGAGAAGTCGAATCGAGATGCGCGATAATGAAAACTTCGCCCGAATTACTTTGATCGAATCCGGGTTGGACAGCTTCGAGGTTGTCGCGGGATGTGCCGTTACTGGTAAATGATTGACGACGTGTTTTCAGGCCGAGTTCCTGAAACTTTTTTTCGCAGTATACAAGAGCGGCATCCGCACCTTTACTGTAGGTATAACGTGTCTTGAGGTCGGATAATGCCTTAACATCGGCTTTGAAGGCTTCGATATCGAGACGATCAAGCAGAGGCGAAATGAGATCGCCTTGACGCTTCTTTCCCGGAGAACGTGACGGAGTGAGCACAACCGTATTCGCTGGAAGCGCTTCAAGTTTCGTAAACGGAGAGATCTTTGCCGTGAGGCCCATTTTTGCTGTTTCATCGGCCAGAAAGACCCGCATGCCCTGGACTTTCAGGATCAGACGGGCACCGGAAATACTCATTTGACGGAGCGCCGGAGCTCGTGTCGAGAACAGCAGAGCTTCTTCACCTTTTCTGAAACCGACGGGAGAGTGGTCCGGATGTTTGCCTGAAAGCTTCCCGAGGAGGGATTCGCCACCCAGTATGACGGTTTTATCGCCAAGAGTGGTGAAACTTATAGATGGATCGACAGGGGCTTTAGTCAGATCACCGGCTTCAGAAGTCGGAATAACGACCGCCCATTTTTCTGGTCTCTCCTGAGGTTGGGCAAACAGCGTTGGTGCCGCCAGAAGCGAGAGCAGGATGGCCAGACGCAAGCCGAACTTCATCATATTCCTTCTCCTCGGAAGTCAGTTATCGATATTATACCGCACTTTCCGGAAAAGTCGAACAAGTTGACGAACCTACTTTTTCCGGATTGGCGAAAAATAGACGGTTGTGCTACTCTTGAATACATGTCTGAACGACACCTTTTTACGCAACGGCGCGGGTTTACCTTGCCCGAGGTGTTGATCACTATTTTGTTGATATCGATCCTGTTCACCCTTGGCATTATTTTCACGACTGGATTGCGTTCGACCAGTAAGATGCGTAATAGCGAGATAGCTATTGTGCTGGCTCAACAAGCCATCGAAGTGTTACGTGCCGCACCATATTCCATGATCGATGATGCGGATGCCAGTGACAGCGTCGAGCTGGACCTCAATACTGACAGCGGGCCGAATGATCTGCTTAAGCCTGTTCTGATGGCCGGACCGATCAAATATGAGCGAAAAGTTGAAGTAACCGAGCTTCCCAACGCTGTAAAGGACGGAATGTCGCCGCGCTTGAAATTCGTGCGCGTTATAGTGACCTGGGGACGTCCTGAAGAAAAAAAGGTGACGTTTGAATTGTCTACTACGATTGCGGATCTGAACTGATCATGTCAAATCAGAGAAGCTCCCGTGGAAAACGAGTTTTCATCCCATGAATATATGATAATGAACAGGAAAGCAGTGAAAGCAGTCGGATCAAAACGGCATCGGAAGAAGTCACATGCCTTCACGATTGTCGAGCTTTTGATCGTTCTGACTTTGATATGCATTATTCTGGCGATTGCCTATAAGGTTTTTTTCTCGCAGGCACGCATGGTGGCCCGTTCAATGGAGTTCATGAAGGTGAATGATTCTCTGCGGCGCATTATCGTTTATTTAGGCAATGATATTCGTGAAGCGACGAACATTGTGTCTCCGAAACCGATCGATGTCAAAAATATTCAGGATCAGAAGACACCAGAGGCGGGGGGCGAGGTATTGCACATAATAAAGCAGGAAATTGACCCCTCCGTAAAATTCGGTTCCGGTGGCTCTTCTAACTGGACTGCAGCAGGAACTTCCGACCAGGTAGTGCGTGTGCGTGATATCTCGTATTCTCTTAGATGGTACCGGGACCCTGCGGCAAAGACGGTTCCGCGAATAAAGTTGATCCGCACGGAATACGTGGAAGAGAGGGCTGAACCTGGCGTAAAACTGAAACAGGTCGTAGAACTCACTGATACGTTGCGGGAATTCACGGTTTTTCGAACGCTCCGGCAACCGATGAACAAGAGAACGGAGGCGTTATCGAAAAAAGAGGATCGCCTGCTGACTCCCGTTCCGTTGGCGGATGCAGGTACCGGTAACGACCTGGTCTATTTCCGTATAACACTTCAAAGTCCGCGTCTGAATGAACAGACGGAGGCATATGACATCACAGTTAACACCAGCTTCTGCAAACGCGGGAAGGAGGTATTTCAACACCAATGATCAGCCTTCCGCTATTTTTCCGCTCTGGTTTGGGGCGTCGCGGTTTTGCTTATATCGTCGTCATGGTGTTTGCCGCAATTATGTTCATTTTTCTGGCGATGATGAGTCATGTCCGATCCGAAGCCGTCAATCTGTTATCTAAAGCCCAGAAAGACCTCATGAGCAACACAGTTGCCGAGGCGGGTCTCAATATCGCGCTTGCCGAAATCAATCTCGATCCGAGCTTCAGGACTCACTGGTACTATAGCACCAGTTCGAAATGGAAAGAACCCGTTAAAAAGCGGGCTTCAGCAATTGGAAATGTGTCCGGCGTTGATCTGACCCTTAACGGGATCAGCAATGGTGCTTATTCGGGTGAAACGGCTCAGGGTGAATTCAAATTTCGTATCGCGCCGGTTTATGATGCCAAGGATAACAAGAGCACAACGACTCTGAAGGAGTCCGACATGTATGTTCGTGCCGAAGTGGTGGCACATATCGGCGATGGAAAAAAGTCGGAAGAGGCTTCATATAGGCGAATAACGGCTTTCATCGAGCGGCGTTGTCCGGTTTGCGAGAATCTGTTGTTCGACGGTGAAATTCTGGATATCGGCATGGGGCCATATCCGGATGTGCGAAATCAACTCATCAGCGGGCGTATATACGGATATCAATGGATCATGTTCACGTCACCAGGCGGCACGGATCTGGGTTCATATCTCACGAAGATGGAAAAAATAGAGACGCCCGGCATGATTCAGGCATTGAAAAACACTCAAATCGATTTTCCCGACAATACCAGTGTTACCTTGCCGACTTCAGCTGATTCCGGGGCTCTTTCCAAAAATGGATATTTGCTTGATGGGGCTCACGGTGCGCATCCGATAAAAATGACGCATTTGCCAAAAGATAGTTTGTATGCGAAAGCGAAACGTCGCAAAAACAGCGGTGGATTCATAATCGAAAAGGGAACTTTTCCCGCCAGCAAATACAAGAATCCGTATGACACCAGTGCCGAATATGTCGACATCGATTTTGGTGAACCGCATCTTCGGCCTGACGCCGTGCCCGATCCCCCCGACAGTGGGTCTGACACAGGAAATGGTAGTGTTGACGACCAGGACGATAAGGATGAGGGTAACGCCAAAAATTCGGATCCGCCTCCAGGTTCCGATGACGGTGGCGTTGGAAGCCCGATCGCAAAACTGAGAGGGCGCAAGCTGCTCATATATTCGAAGGTTCCGCTTCGCATCTGGGGTTGCCCTGACCGGACCACTACCATTTTTTCCGAGAAGGATATTGTCATAGCGGGCGATTTCAACCAGAATCCTGCGATGCCGCAGGATTATAAAGATTCATTTTTTCAGGATTATGCGACTCCGGTTAAAAATGGAAAAGACTTTCACAAGGTCGGCGCGCTCGTCATGTCAATGGGTCGTATTCTAATAGACATCAGCCGTCCGACGTTGTTTCTGAAAAACGAGATGCGACCATATTTTCTGTATTTGCTCGGAATGTCACTCGGACCGTCTGATGAGAGTTTGAAAGACCTTCCCAAACAGGTTTGCAAACTCGACCCGAATCCGAAAAATATCGGAAGTCTCGTTGGCTGCGGACAGCCTGGCGCCGACGGAAAGCCAACCTCCAACTATTATTCGATTTACTCCATTTATTCGCTTGTAAAGAACGGCATTGCTACAGGGCCGGTATTCTTCACGAAAATCGCCGATTTCAATAAGTTTTTGACGTCAGCAACTGAAGATGACAAGAGTCCGCATTTTGGTATTCGCGATCAGGCCGCAAGAGACAAACTTTGCCAGATGCTTATAGATGCGTGTAAAGACGATGGTGTGTTAACGAACGTCGATCTAAACGGCATTTTTGAAGAAGCCTGGAAGACGGCCATGAAAGAGGAAGAAGAAGATCCTGATCCGAAGCTTGGCGCCATGGGGCTGGTGAATGGCCTTTTTGAGCGGGCGCGCCTCGCGGCCGGAAGCGGGAACAAAGCACGCACCGAAGGTATCTATCCACCGGAAATAACAATCAACGCGGGATTGATAAGCAGCACGCGCCGCGCTTCGAGCTGGAGCACCGGCAATGCCTTCCCCAAAGTTCTTGATGAAATCGGAAATGTTTCCGTGGCGGCTCCGGTGAAAATGGTCGAGTATATTCGCCGGCCGCAATATATTATTCAGCGCGTGTATGGTTCTGAAATCCGCCTTGCATCAGAGGAACCTGCATATTTCATCAATGGCACCAACACTTGCGATACAGTTTTACGCCGCCGCTACTGGGACAAGACTCTCTTATTCGGCAACGAGTATCAGCCGACCGGACTTCCATATTTCCACGGTATTCTGACTTTCCGTGATGACGCTATATCGAAGAAGGAATTCGATGACTTTTGAAGGTATTACTAGAATTCAATGAGTATTTTTCGCGAAGGAACTCCGAATCGGGCTGAACATTTTCTTTGCGTAATCATTTTTGTGCTCTTCGCGGTCGCTTCAATGCTTGGCCTGTTCGATGGGCTCGAAGTAAAAACTCTCGATTTTCGTTTCAGACAGCGGCCACCTTCACCACCCGACGACAGGGTAATTATTCTCGCGATTTCTGACGACTGCCTGGCGGAACTGGGCAACTGGCCATGGCCGCGAACTTTCCATGCTCAGGTTCTCGATATTCTGAAAAAAGCCGGAGCATCCGCAGTCGCCTTCGACATGCTCTTCCAGGATCCATCAGATCGCGATCCCAAGGAAGACAGCCGACTTGCCGAAGTTGCGACGCGTTTCTTGAGGGTATTTAAATTACTGCTGGGCGTTCCCAATGAAGATGACCGACTTGTCGAAGCTACCGCCGGTTTTGGCCATGTGATACTGCCGGTTCATCTTGTACCGGTTAGAGTGGTGCATCCGGAAAGCCTTGAAATGGTATCTGAAACTGAGGTATACCGGCCTTTCGAAAAGCTTGCATCAGCTGCGCGCGGGTTCGGTTTCATCAATGTCGATTATCAGAATCTGAATCCCGATGGTATTATTCGCCGCATTCCGCTGACTTTGTCCGCCGGCGATAGACTTTACCCTGCATTGTCAGTGGCGATGGTTCGGGAAGTGCTTGGCGAGACCGCCTTATCCTGCGTCGAACCTATTGCGATTTCCGGGCGCGTTATCCCGCAGACTGTTCTTCCCGCACTCGTACGCGGGTCGGATGGCTGGAAGTTGTCGACGCGACCTGCGTATCTGGTGAATTACCGTGGTGATGCCACCTCGGGAGCCTTTCCGATGGTTTATTATTCCGATCTGATCAAGGGTCGTGTTAACCCGGCACTTTTCAAAAACAGGATAGTTCTGGTCGGCGCTACAGCGGCAGGGCTTTCCGACGTAAAGCTGACCCCGTTCGAAGAAATGCCCGGAGTGATGATCCACGCCAATGTCGTGCAGAACCTTCTGCGAGGCAATTTTTTGTTGCAGGTCGGGCCGCTGGAACGTTTATTGATTCTTCTGCTGCTTGCGGCAATCGGCTGGTTCACGCTTGTTCGTTTATCATCAGGTGTGGGCACAGCCACAGTGATATTCGCGGTGGCCTTGTACAATCTGATTGCATATCAGCTGTTTCTCCACGTCGATACTGTAATTGAAATGGTTGCTCCGACGTTGTTGGTCGGCGTGCAGTTTACGGCAGGTCGTTTTTTACAGATGTTCTCGAATTTGAAAGAGGCATACTTATCAATCAAAGAGAGAAGTGTGGCTCTTGAAGAAAGCAACCGGCTACTTGATCGGCAAGTAACTGATCTCTCGATTTTGAACGAAGTTGCGAATCGGCTTTCCTCGAAGTTAGCCATGGAACCTCTCAGTAATGAAGTGTTGCGGGCGTTTCAGGATTTGTGGCATGCTCCCGTGGCGTTGGTTGCGATGGTAGAGGGCGATGATATGCCCCTGAAGTCAATCAATTCAATTGGTTTCGATGGTGACGATGGGCAGATCGTTCTGTTTGATCCGAATGTGGCCGCTGCCATTAAAACTCTGCGCGAGGAGCGTCGTTTCGTTTCTACTCCTGATGGCCGCTGGTTCACGTCTTATCTGCCTCTGTTGATGGGAAACCGCCTCTGGGGCGCAATAATGTTGAAAGAATCATCCCCGACTCCTGATCGTTTTCGCGAAAAGGAGCGTTTTTATCTTACTCTGCTTGGTATCGCGGCGACTGCCCTGGAAAATGCCCGTTTGTACAATCTGGCGACTGTCGATATCCTGACCCACCTGTACGTGAGGCAGTATTTCCAGATTCAGATCGAACAGGAGCTGAAACGGGCAAAACGCTACGGGCACAACCTTGCACTTCTCATGACAGACATAGATCACTTCAAGCATTTTAACGATTCATACGGGCATCAGCAGGGAGATATCGTCCTTCGGGAAGTGGCAACCGTCGTAAAGAAATCTCTCCGCGAGATAGATATTGCCGCCCGATACGGAGGCGAAGAATTCTGCGTTGTCCTGCCGGAAACGAGCCTCGACGGAGCTCTGATCGTCGCGGAACGCATTCGGCGTAACATTGAAACCATGCCTATATCGCGTTTCGAATCGCGTGGCGAACCCCTTCGCGTGACGATCAGCATAGGCGTCTGTGCTGTTCCTGAGCATGACGTCAATATCCCGGATGACATGGTCAAACTGGCGGATCAGGCTTTATATCAGGCCAAAGGCAAGGGCCGCAATCGCGTGGAATATATTGCACCGAAAACTAGTGTCAGCGCCTGATAGTGAATAGCCAGCCGTTTTGCGCTGTCAATCCGGTCGCATTGTCGCGCAGATACACATCAATGAAGTGCTGGCCTGATTTCAGATTTCCATCTGAAACTATTGCGTGAATCTGATGAGTCGCCGGGTCGAAAGTTGCGGTAGCCTTTCCTCCCGTGATCTTCACGTTCAGAACATACTTTTCCGGGGTATAGTCGTTGAGCGCGGGTAGAGTACATGATATCTCGCGAAGTGCAGAAACAATGGTTCCAGGCGCGGGGGACGGCTGTTCGAGTTGCAGTCCCTCCATTTCGACGCGTATCTGGAATTTTTCCATTGTATCTGTGCGATATACGACCTGACGTTTTATGCGAAATGGATCGAGACCGGGGAATGATGCACCGCCATCAACCGTCAGAGCGCCGAGATAACCGATGCTTCGTGCGAAGGCTTCCGAGGCTTCGGTATAAATGCCGTATGGCCACACGATAAACTTAACCGGATGGTTAAGATGTTCATCGATTATGTGGCGCGAGCGGGCTATTTCTTTTTCAAAAAATGCGTCGCGCAACTTTGGATCAATTGAGCCTTTGGCGATATCGGCATGGCTCATGGTGTGGCATTCGACGGACCATCCCTCCTCCTGAAGCTGTTTGAGTTGCTTCCAGCTCATGCCGCCCCCGGATCCGATAAACTCAGGATATATGCAGGCTACACCTACAAATCCGTATTCACGCATGATCGGTAAGGCCTGGGTAAAAACGGAAACGTAACCGTCGTCGAAGGTTAACAGAATTGGTTTTTTTACATTGCCGGATTTTCCGGAGAGAATAATCAGAAGATCATCGCTGTTGATGCTTTGAAACTGTGAGGATTTAAGAAAGTCGAGTTGTTTTCTGAAATCCGCAGTCGAGGTTTCATACAACCCTTTTGCTGTAGGGAGAATCTGATGATAACAGAGGGATGGAATCGAAACGGATACGGATGGCTGGTTCGCGGCGCAACAGATGCCAGCGGTCCAGATCATAAGAATTGCTATGACGATATATGAATAAAAACGCTGCCATGAGCGGGCTATGGCAGGGGTATTTAATTCTAGCAAGGTAGGGCGCGACCGCTGGGCGCGCCGTATCGTATGTCTACAGTCGTCTGGCGGTCCCGGCGGGCCCGGCGGTCCCGCCCTACCTGGAAGCGAAATCACGCTATTTTGTACTGGCGAAGAATTTAATGACCATGGTACTTTGGTGCTGCATGGCCGGGACATAAGTATGGAGCCTCCGTTTCGAAGGATGCTTAATGCATTCTGATGCGGGTCATTATAGACCTCAAACAGAACGATGGGAAGGGCATCGATTACACAGCAGTAAGCGCCGGAGAGGAACTTCGGTGGATTTCGTCGTGTAGGGGTAGGTTTCAAACCCACCCAATGGATGCATATATTTGTGTGATATACACGGTTAAATAAAACGAAATACTTCACAAATCCGGACGGACAACCAAATGGAGAATCAGTGATTACACGGAGTTCAGCTTGAATACATGAAAAAAAAAAGACCGCATTTACCCCCTTTTTCGAGGGGGATATCTTCCGAAAACACCATGGATGGGGGGGAGTCGGTGCATTCGGAGATACCATGCGGTCAAATCAAGGAAAGGAATAATTGAAAACAACAACTGAAGAGATGAAAAATCATCAATCAGTCGGATATATATAAAGCAATTGCCGTGCCATACCATTAAAATCAGGATTTGCAGATGCCTGTATTGGTGTTTTATAAACGATAAAATATTTTGTGCAGCGGGTTTGGGGTAGAATATTCCCAGTTCAGATTTTGCGAGTGGTACAAAGATTGAGTAAAATCTGTTCATGTCGAATGCCCTGGATAGAAAAGGCTGTAAAAAAAATATACAGTTGATCAGAAGACCTTGAGTAAAATGTGATCACCTTGTCTGGGTAAGAAAAAACCGCCGGCCCGTGGGGCGGCGGTTCCCTGTAATCGGGATTGGAGGAAATATATTGAGGTCCGGAGGAACCTAATCCTTGGGAATGGGCATGACGAAATCGTCAGGCAATTGAATTGTCGAAACAGCATGTTTGTAGATGAGCTGCTTCTTTCCCTCGGATTCCAGAAGAATGACGAAGGTATCGAAGTCCAGAACGGTTCCCTGAATTTGAAACCCTTTCATGAGAAAGATCTTGACCAACACACCCTTTGACTTTAGGACTTGAAGGATGTGGTCCTGAATATTGATGACTGCCATGCTCGTTCCCTCCTTAGTGTTTCTTTGGTTTTGTAATGGTTTCTATCACGGTATGATCGAGAGCACCATGAACAGTGCAGATCACACCCCCTTGTTTATCCAGGTGGTATGTTCCATGCGCGGAGCAAGGGGCGATATTGTACTCCAAACATAGTCGTTCCGGCAATCCCTCATTTTCTGAAACTTGTCCACCATTCGCGGAAAGCTTCGCAATCAGCATCTCAAGCCTGATTCGTGCATGCGCGCATCGGTCGGCCACCGTCGTAAACATGGGAAAAAATCCGGAATCATGGTGACAGCTGCATAAAAACGCACCCGTTGTCGGATTCACTGTGATCGTTCCGCCATTGGGGCAAAGAGACGAAGATGTTTCAATGGAGGCTCCGAATGTGGCTCGACGAAATACGCAGATAACAGTGTCCAGATCGTAGGGAAGAAGCCCTTTCAGTAAGCCTGCCAGGTTTTGCAGATATCGGAAAGCCTCACCAATTCCATCATAGTCCGCGGAAAGTCGGACGCAAGTGGGGTTGGCTTCAATTTTCAACACAACCTTACAGTTAAGATTCAACAACAGTGATTTATAAAATACCAGCGCATCGGCAAGGCTTTTCATGAAAAGCGGGTCAACCTTTGTCGCCGGTTCCAGGAGCGACGTTTCACGAAGCATCGGGCCATCTTTTCTGTAACGGGAATAAATGCGCAGGTATGGCATTATTGGATTTTCCAGCCACGGTTTCAGGAAATTCGGAATCTGCTGCTGCATTGCAGGCCAGTCGATCAGAAAGCCCATCGCTGAATCATTTGCCCATGGAAAGGTTTGCCCGAAGGCTTCGATCTCTTGCGGAGTCGGAGGCTCACTGGAACCAATTAATATACGATTGTCCCGCTTTATGACCCAGATCGGCTGTTGACCGAACAGCGTGGTGAAACCTTCATAACCCGGAAGAGGCGGTTTGTCCCGCTGTACTTTGCATCCGAAAAAATGAAGATAATCTTCGACGGCACCAAGAGGGTTGCGCGTGTTCAGCCCGGGAAGCTCGATCTGAATGATTGCACTATCGAAAGAGCGGTTGATGCGCCTCATGAAGAGTGTTACCGACATCGATGCGAAATCAGCGGACAGTGACAATGGCCCTGCCGCGACATAACTGAATAATGCCGGACCAGCGTTCACTGCCACGCCAACGTGTGCGATATCAGGAAATGCCGAGGGGGGGGGAGCAACGCTTTCTTCCGGTTCCCGCTCGATAGCGCTTTCCGTGGCAACGTTGTCGTCATCCTCGCCATTCATTTCCGGTTGCAGAGAAGAAGGTTCGCTGGATAAGCCGGGGGATGAAGCGGAAGCAATGGCCGGTGTGGGTGTGGCAACATCGATAGTATAGAAGTCAAACAGAGGTTGACTCAGATCAAGTTCATTACGCTGCAGCTTTTCGCAGAGCTGAGTTGCGGCTATTGCCTGTGCGAATTCCCCTTCTTCCTGGTGTAAGCGGGCGAGCTGTAAAAGAAAGCCCTTCAAATGCGCCGGTTGCGCCTTCGCTCCGAACAGTTTGTGATAATCGGCAATGGCACGGTGAATCGCTTTGAGACTGACAGCCATGTATACGTCGTGCTGGAGATTCTCCAGGTTCGGATCCGCTTTTATCGCCTGCGTAATGTAGCTGAGCGCTGAATCGAAATCCCGCAGTTCAAGATAAACACGACCCAGGTGCGCCAGTATTTCCCCTACATCCGGGGACATATTCACGGCTTTTTTGAGGTGGTGCAACGCCTCACGGGTGTTGCCGCGCTTGAATTCTATCCAGCCAAGTGAATCGACATAGGAAGGATTATCGGGTTCCAGGCGGGTTGCCCGCACCGCCAGATCGTAGGCTTTATCGAGCTCCCGATTGTTTTCGGCGAGCAGGAAAGCATAATTGTTCAGGGCTTCAGCCGCGCCGGGGTTGGCGGCGACTGCCCGGTCATACATGGCAATGGCCTTGTCCGGGCGTTTCGTGACATAATAAAGGGTTCCGAGATGATAATGTGGCTCATACCCATCCGGATTCTTCTGGAGGGCTTGGGTAAGCTCCTGTTCCGCCTTTTCAAACTGGCCGCACTTGAATGCCGCCCAACCGAGGCTGTCGCGGAAGCCCGGATTATCAGGTATCATGTCGACCGCTTTTTGGCACAACTGCCTGGCCAGCTGGCGATGGATCCCGTATTCCGCATACAGGAATCCCAGGTTGTTCATCGCATGAGGATTATTGGGAGCCAGAGTCAGAATTTTTTTGTATACGGCCTCTTCCAGCCAGAAAGGCTCATGTTTCTTCTGATTTTCGTAACCTTCATGGAGGCCCATGTAAATGCCCAGCAGAGTATGATGCAGTTTCCCGTTGGCGGGAGCGAGGGCACCGGCTTTTTCATACTCCATAATTGCGAAGAACAGCGTGTTTTCATCCGTGCCGAGAAGTCGGAACGCCTGACCCAGAGCATAATGGAAAAACGCATCGTTGGTAGCCATTGAAGCTGCCTGCTTGAGGTCTTCCACGGGTTTCATCTGATCGAAGTAGTCTTTGGGACGATTTTTCAGCAGCTGGAACAAAATGCCTTTTACCAGATGATATTCAGGTAGATCGTTGAGGCGATCTTCGGCTACGAGCAGAATCTTCTCGAAAGCTATGTCCGGGGCGTTGCCGGCAGTGGACGACTCCGTCTTGACCTCGGATTCCCTTACCAGAAGCATCCCTTCCAGGAAAAGATGATTCAGGAGCTCCTGTTTTGATGCGGTTTCCAGGGATGCGGGCCTGAAGAGTGCGTGGCCCAGCGAAGTGAGTTCTTTTGCGCGCTGATCATCTGAAAGTCGCAGAAGATTGATCAAATGCGAAATCGCGTGTAACTGAACAAGAGGTTTTCCCTGACTTTCGCCTAAAAATTTCTTGATGAGTTGTATGTTGAAAGAGGGCGGCTTCTCACGTTCAAGACGGATTTCCTCATTTCCGAAGACGGGAAGTCCGAAGTCAATGTCAGGAGCGGCAGCACGCAAAGATGCCGGCACCAGAATCGTCAAAATGATGGTAATACAGACTGCAATCAGCGAATAATATCTATTACTACGAGTCGGCATACGGACCCTCCCGGGCATTTCGAATAGTGGCATTATAAACCCGAATTGATCGCACGCCAATAGTTCAGGACGATTTTATCCTATCCAGCTCTTCGTTCCACTCACGAGCGGGCTCGATCAGGCGGTTGCGTGCGGCGACCGTCAACGTCGTCGTGATATCCGCCGGAGGATTCAGCGCGGAACCGATTTTACGCGGCAACCAGAATGCGGCCTGCAAATGACAAAAGATCCATAAAAGAAGGCCGCAGCCAAGAAAAATTCCGGCTCCGGGTTCGCGCGCTTCCAGAAGGCATATCGCGAAATATCGCACGGCGAGCAGCAGTATCAGAATCGGTATCAGATTCAGCATGAATCCTTCGATAGATCCGATGCATACAGCCCCCGTCTGCTTTCTCAATGCATCTGACACTGCGGCTCCATCGATCGGTGTACCTGCTTTGGATCGTTCGAATCTGTGTGTCATCGCAGCAGGATCAAGACCCGCCCGGTCCATATCCTCGGCAATTTGCGTGGAAAGATCATCGATAGCGACATTCGTGAGTTCGCGCGCCTCATGAGTTATTGTATTGGCGAGCCGTTCGACTGATGGAAAAGAAAATGAAAAACCGCTCGTCAGGGCCTTTATTGCCAGCATTGCGCGCAAATATGCGCCGAATGGACCGCCGACACCGGCAACGATGGAAAGCGAGCGCCGCCCCTCGATTGCGCCGGCCAGTTCCCCCCAGGCCTCGCTCACACTGCCGTGAATTTGCGCACAGAGCTTGTCGGCGGATCTGCCGGATGTTTCGAGAATTTGGGGTCCAAGGGTGAGCGCGACATCGAGATGGCAGGCTTCTTCGATGAATCGGCGGGTTTCATCCCCGATCGCGGTAAGATTTTCTTCGCTGATGCGCCGTATGATTGTTTGATCGAGTCGCTCACGCAATAGTGCCTCGAGTGCAGGGAAATCGCCACGGGGCCCTGCGGGCTTGCCCTGCTTTGCGGCGAGCGCATTGGATGCGGAAATCCCGAAAAGAGGCAGGCTTTCGCCTTCAGGCGGTTTTAGAGCGAATGCGGCTATCTTATTGCACATATCGTTCCTGACCGTATCGGAAAGCGGGATTCCCTCATCGATTCTGTTGAAGACTACCACGGTGCGTCGAAATCCCATTTTACGTCCGAGGATTTCGTAGAGCGCGGCGGAATCATATTTCTGCGTTGTGACCACACAGAGCGCAAGATCGGCGCGTGCGAGAAGCTCATCGAACACCTCATGATGCGTGGCTTCGATTCCGTCGAGGTCAGGCGCATCGACCAGAATGATCCGTTCGAGGGCGCTTTCCTGATGGCATTCGACGCGATCATCAGGGCGGAGAACTCCTGCGAGGCGCGCTCGTCCCTGGGCTTCACGGGATGAATGGACATACAGCGTGGGGCGCGACGTAAAGCAGGCTTTGGCGGAAGCTTCCCCGACTACCCTTCCGGCGAGCGCGTTCACAAGGGTTGTTTTTCCGACTTTTGTTCCACCCATGAGTATGACCAACAGGGCATCGGAGAAAGTGGATTCCCGCTCACGCAGAATAGTGATGCGACGGCGAAGATCAGGTAACATGGCGTCTTCCGGGCGACCCCACAGACGCCTGCAACATTCGATACGTTCTTCCAGAAACTGTGCAAGCATATTCATTCGATGAACAATGCCGACCAGCGGCGTTCCAGATCGCACAAGCGCTCCGCGACGTCGAATTCCCGCAGATCCGGTAGCCTCAGCAGATTTTCAACGGGAGTTACAATCCAGTCGGCAGTTTCGAGAAAGATCGCCCGCCGTGTTTTTACGAAATCCTCGCGGCACTTCTGGATGAATGGTTCGCGGCTGAGACGGTCCGCCCAGCCGATCAGATTGTGCGGCAGCTTTCCCTCGATACTGCGATATATGGGTAACGCGATGCCTGCGAGCAGATACTCCGATGTTCCCGGAAGGAGCGCGAACGAGTGAACGGAAACAACGGCGGCGGCGAGTGCCGCGAGCGCGGAAAAGCCCGGCACGACAATCTTCATTGCCGTCATAAGCTCCGGATTGGCGCAACAGAAGGCATCGAGATCATTCTCGAATCGCGTGATCAGCGGAATCAGGAGTTCCCTGCGACGGTCTTCAAGGTGGGCTTCGAGTCGTTTTTCAAGATCGTCGCCTTTGGGCAGATTTAGTCGCTTCAACTCCTCGTGAAAGCGTCTGGCAAAAGATACGCCCCCAAGATTCGAACGTTTCCGCGATTGTTGAAGAAGGTCTGCGCGTGCATCTTCAAGATACGCGCGTGCGGCTTCGCGGTCCTGACGGTCGCGCAGTAAAATCGGGGAGGTACTGTTTTTTGAGGAGTTTGCGGAAAACCCCAGGAGATGCTCACTTGCCCAGTCATATGCCCGGGATGCCAGGCCCACGCCGTGATTGAGAATATCTCCGATGCGGCTCTGCATGCGAGGACCGACGACGCGCAATACCGTTTCCTGGAGCTCGAAAGGCGCTTCATGACCCGGAAGCGCCCGCAGATGTGAAAAAAGCGTGCTTTCGAATCTCTCGCGAAAGCGGCGTGAAAGCTTGTTACAGATTCGGCGGCGCTCCCGCAGACTATTTGCGCTTTGAATGAGACGCTGTCCGGATTTCCCCAGGGCGAAACGTCCGCTGCGAGCCCGAAGCGAACGCGTTTCAGCCGCTGAAGCCTTCAGCCGTTCGCGTAATGCGGCAACCGTAGTTTCCGGAAGCAGACAATTTTGTGCCGGAAGCGTTTCTTCAATGCATAGAAAGGTGCGGTCGTTGTCCGGCCAGCGCTCATCGTAGTCGCGACGCAGGTCTTCCATGGCCTCATTGTGGCGAGGCAACGCCTGATTAAAGATATCAAGACGTCGCATAATCAGCGTCATTGCTTCGTTCAGAAAAAGAATGCCGGCCTTGTCCTTGTATTTTTGCGCCGTGGTGACCCATACGACGACGTCGGCAAGTTCGAGCGCGAGCCTGGCCTGTTCGCGACAGTGCGGATTAGAACTGTCCAGGTCAGGAGTGTCGAGCAATAACGGAAGCCCCGTTGAAAGAGAGTGCGCGGAAGGCTTTGCTGAGTCAGCACCGACGAATATGGTTTGTGACGGCAATGCGTCCTGAACAAGATCGGAAACCGGCCTTGTTTTCCAAGAGGGGTGATATTGCAGTGATTTGTCCCAATCGGATGGTGAACCCGCTCCTCCAATAAGATGCCTGGTAAAACCGGCGGTAGTGCCGGCAGGCGAAACTTCTTCGCCGACCAGCGAGTTTATCAGGGTGGACTTTCCCGTGTTGGTGCCACCCCAGAAGACGGCGACAAGAGGGCCGTCCAGGTTGGCACATACGGCCGGGATAAGCCTTCCCCGCAACAATGTCAGACCGAGTTCGAACCCTGAGATGTTTAGATCGGCAAATGCGCCTTGTGTGGAAAGAATCTGGCAAAGTGCTTGCTCTACCCAAGTTGCGAGATCTTCGGCCAGGGCGACAAAATCAGCCGCCGGACCGGCCTGAATGGACGGAAGAACGGGAGGGCAGGTCACCGCGTTCGCTTCAGTATGGTTCCGTTGACCTTCACGGTCAGCTCGACCGAAGGGGGCATTGTCAGGTTTGCGGAAGGCGAAAACTCCACGACCTGGACATTGTTCACGATTTTGGCAAGTTTTGGGAACCAGCTCTTGAGATCTTTGCTGTCCGGAACGTAAACATAGTAACCATCAGTATCTTCGGTAATTTGTTTCAGAGTCTGCACATTCAGCCAGCCGAAACCGAAGACGAAAGTGGAAATGAAGTGTTGGCGGCTGCGTCGTAAAACGCTCGGAAGATCTACAGAGCCGGCATTGTTGTTACCATCGGTGGTGAGCAGTAAAAAGCGGAGATGAGGACGGGCCTGGATAGCCGTGATACCTTTGTCCATGGCCTCGTATAGAGCGGTTGCGCCACCCAGAGCCACTGTCGTCATGACGGCATTTTCGATGGCTTTTTTATCAGAGGAGAGGGCGAGCGTTTCGAGAACGTCGCTGTGGAATTTGTAGATGGCGGCGTTAAACGGGAACAGAATTCCGCTGATAAAGCTTGAATAGTTGGATTCGATATTACGGATGTCCTCTTGGAACATGCTGCCGGAATAGTCCATGATTCCGGCAAAACTGACTTTTTCGTTCCAGGCGGCCATCTGGTTGATGGGAGTCACATGGTCCACGATGGCAGGGGTGAGCGCCGCACTCGCCTGTCCGACGGAAACCGTGATATCAGCCGATGGAAACGAGACAATCGGTTCACCCTTGTCGTCCGTGGCCGAAAACAGCAGCACATACCGTTTATCGCCGACCTGCTCAACTCCGTGGATACGAAGAGCATTGGACAGGTTGTCTTCAGGTTTTGCGCTTGGCCGGAACTTGTTGACCGAAGAAAGATAGCGTCGGAAGAATTCGGAATAGGAGCTTGAAGCGCCCCACTGCGTATCAAGAAGGCTCCATAATACGGCTAAAGCCAACAGTGTCAGTAACGCCAAAAAGAGAATATAGTGCCAATATTTGATGCGAATAGGTGCGGTACGAGGATTTACTTCAACCATTGTGCGGGACTCCGGTTATGCCATTCACGATAAATGCGTGCGCAATTTAGACGCAGGGCTGATCCGATGGATTGTCCGGGAATTGCGCGCGAACATTTTGTGATTGGTATTATTCATGTGGGCAGTTTGTCGTCGCGTATTCATGAGGGTGTGTCGCCGATCGGGAAGCCGCCTGCGCCACGCGGGCGTTGATTGAATATGGACTGATGTCCTTCGTCGATATCAGTAAGAACGCGAAGAATGCCTTTCTTGATAGCGAGAAGTTCATCGCTTGCAGCGGAGACTTCATGATTGGTGCGGATCTCGTTTTCGATGGCGTTCTCAATGGAGCGCACCTTGTCTCTGAAGATCGGGAGATATTTCTTGACGACCGCTGATTGCTGCGGCAGCGGCAGAGTCTGCCAGCCTTCTTTGAACACCGAGTTAATGAGATACACGCCCATGGTATTGTTCTTGAGATAATCGAATAATTCCGGGAGGGTGCGACCCATCGGTTGCGGTTTTTCCTGCTGGTACAAAAGTTCAAATTGTACTAGTTCCTGGTTGTATTCGATTCCGAGTTTTGTATTCGTCTCATCTGAATGAAGCTCGTAGCGAAGCAGCAGATATACCATGTAAAGATTTTCGAGCGTTTTGGCGGGAATCAATCCGTAGCTTGACCACAGGACAGGATATCCGTCATTTGCAAGAAGCGCGTGACAATTAATTTTTGCGTTGTTCTTGCGATATAACTGTTGCCACTGGGTTACGGCTGAGAGATTGTATGGGCAGACTCCGTGCAGGGATTGAACGAGACTCAGTTCGAATTTATTGCGTGTTGGAGCTATGGAGACGCCGATGTTTCCTTTTTTAAGTGCCTCTTTTATTTCCGCTGACAACTTGCTGTTTTCGTCGGCGATGCCTAGCGTCACGATGTTCATGCGAGCCGGCTGATTGTTGCCGCGATCGTTGAGCGTGAGCAAGGGAGTGGATTGATTCATCATGCTCTCGATGAGGCTGCTCTTGAAACCTTTGCGGAAGCTGTCTTTCCAGTGGATGAACTCTTCGATTCCGCCGATCATGCGCTTGCCGATGACGCCATGGCAGTAGTTTACAATATCATTTTCGAGCGAATTGCTTGTCGGATTTGTGTAGGCATCCCAGTTTTGCTTGAGGTTGATCGAAACCAGGAAATCACGTTCGATGTCGTTGTTGGCCATTTCGCCCAGAAGATATTTGTAAAATGGTTCTACATCACGTTCTTCAAATATAAACGTGCGAACGAAAGCCTGAATCTTCGAATAAGGTTTGATCTTTTCGAGGCAGGACTCGTAGGAGCGCTCGATAATACCGTTCTTTGAAATCAAATCCAGCTTTCTGCAGAACTCTTCCAGCTGCTTTTTCAGATTCTGTGACTGCTGTTTCAGGAACTTGAGAAAATCCGCGGCGCAGGAGAAACAGAAGCGTTCGTATTCCATCTCGACCGCTTCGGAAGCCTCTTTTTCAAGCACGGAGAACTCTTCCTGGATGTTGCTGACGCGGAGCATTGTGCCGAGTTCAAGAAGTTTTCCGCCTAAACCGCCCATGGAGTTCAAGCGGGCTGACAGACGTTCCTTAACCTCGACATACTCGCGCTGTTCCTTACCCTGTTTCGCTTTGAGTTCCTCTTCTTTGCGCTGCAGAACATCGCGTGGGAAGCGATCGAGATACTTTTCGAAGCCGTTCAGAAAACCGACGGCTATTAGGGCGCCGCGATCAGGGTTATCGATGATTTCAATTACCTTGTCTTTCAGGAATTTCCCGCTTTCGATGGCCGCCTTTTCGAAATCGATCCTGACCCGGTTTTTGATTTCATCCTTTTTTACCTTGACCCGGTCCATTTCATCTATTTTCCGCAGAATATATGTTGTGGCGGACTCTTTCTGCTGCTGATTAGGTTCGGTCCTCATCGTGTGGTACTGTGGGTTGTCCCAGTACTGGGCTCGCGGAATAAGCTTCTTTGCGAGGGCAAACAGGCCGTCGGCGGAAAGATTCAACTTTTCCGGATCGCTCTCGACGAATTCGTCGACCATGCCGTCGATGGTGATCTTATCGGTCGAAAGCTTGAGCCAGTAAGTGAGATCCATGGATAACTTGTATGTGTAAAGATCGTTTATTATGTCCAGCGGGTAGTAAAAGCTTTTGTAGCCGGCGGTGCTGAAGCACTTCAGCTGTTTGCCCTCCAGGTCGGAGCTTGGCTGGCCAAGAACCTGAGAAGCATTATCGAGTTGCGAGTTCTGGGACTCGCGGATATTCGTCGCTAGTTTGGTGAAAATGAGCTCTGATGCGATGCTGTAATAAGTTGTCGCATCATCCAGACTGCTTGTTCCGAGCAAATAACATTGATCGAACGGAGTTTCTTCGCTGACCATTCCGAAAGTCGTCTGATCGTTGCTTTTGCCGATGGGGCCATAATTGACCATGAATTTGTTGCGGCGATCCTGGGTGAGGATATCCTTCGCGCTCTTGGATGGCGGGAACTTTTCTTTGGACATGTAATAAAACAGTTCGACCAGGGACGCGTATCCGTTGGCTTCTATGCGGCCTGTTGCATTGATATTGGGATCGATTGCGATCTGTGTGAAGGCTTCAGGCGTGAGTTGGATTCCGACGATGGTCGGCTTGCCCTTTCCGCCGGCGAGCTGATAATAGGCCATCTTCAACAGATAGGCTATATCCATGAACATTCCGGCGCCGGAACCTCCGCATAGGGAGCCGACGACATAGAACTCAGGTGTCAGAATCTGGCCTTGTTTGTTGGTCAGAGGAACGATCAGGTCATCCTGATTAACATTCTTGCGGGCAATGATCTTGCTGACTTTGGCCTTGATCTGCTGGTAGATCTTGTTTATATCGACGAATATGCCAAATCGTCCGGTAAAGCGGAATTGATGAGCACCCTGGCTGATTTGGCCAATGTGACTTTTCAGCTTGGCCGGAAACCATTCGTTCAGATAGCCGTATGTGTCTGTTTCAAGGTTGCCGCTGATCTGATTGGCATTTTGAATGTTGATCTGATGATATTCCTCTTCTCTCAGCCTGGCGCCTGGAATTTTCTCTTCCTCGCGGCGATCGAACAGATCGGTGTCGATGCAGAAGAGATCGATAAAATCTGGCAGAGCAGGCTTTTGATCGGGTGAGTTCTGGTAGGCTGCCCGAATGACGGGGTTGGCCAGGAATGTTTCCTTGAAATTCATCAGAATCTTTTTGCCCGTACCGCCGAGTCCGATGATTAGTGCAGGATTCAAGGCCAAACGGTTCTCGAAATTAACGCTCATGGTACATTACCCCGTTTCATCTGTGTGGCTTTACGGAATTTGAAGTATAGCCGTGCTCTTTTGGCCTGTCAAGGAAAAGGGAGCCCGACGGGGTCATTTAATTCTCCACCGTAGAATGGCTTGAACTGCCCGATTTCAACGAAGGTAGGGCGGGACCGCCGGGCCCGCCGAGAAAACTCGCGGCAAAGACTCGGCGCGCCCGGCGGTCGCTGCCCTACCGGTCGATAGTTAAATGATCCTGAAGCTGAAGGAGTTGGACATTTTCGCGTCAGAATAAAATCAGTGCGCTGCCCGCTGCTATGAGAATGCCGCCGGCGAAAGTGGCTCGCGTCAGCTGCTCTCCGAGAAAATACCACGCCAATAACATGCTGATGAGAGGTGTCCCTCCGAAGAGTATCGGAAACAGGCGAACGACACTCTGTTCACGAAGCGCGGCGTAATAGAAATACTGGGAAAGAATCATCGACGCGATTCCGCTGGCGGCAAAGAGTGCGATAGTTCGCCAGGGCAGGGTGCGTATTCCATCTCTGATAGGCGGCGACATAAATAAAAAGGGAGATATCGCGACAAAAGCCGCGAGAATACGTATCGCTAGTCCGATCTCCGGCGATATCGTTTCTCCGGATAATCCCTTCTTGTCTAAAATCGGAATCAATGCCCACAGAAACAGTGTCGCGAAGAGAAAAAACATGCTTTTCATACAGACGGACCGATAATAACATGATTTTAAAGGCATTCCAAGTCATGCGTATTATCGCAGGACAAATGCATTCAGAGTTCCAGGGCGCGACCGCTGAAGGTGTGAATAAATGGCCATTCGAAAAAAATCAGGTTAGCAATATTTATGAAAACAAGGTCGGGGAAGTTCGCGGAAGGACTGTAGCGAAGCTGTCCGAAATGGTCTGAGACCGAACCCGAAGACTTGCCATGCCGGCCCACGATGGGCCGGCACCCCGCAGATCGCCAGGAAGGCGATTCTAAGGGGTTCTGGCAAGCCTTCGAGGGGAGGTCCTCAGCAACCATTTCGAGACAGCGAAGCGTTGTCCTGGAGCGAATTTCCCCGACCGGAATTACCAGAGTATATTTTTTCACAGCTTCGGCGGTCGTGCCCTACCACAGAACTTATAATGCGTTTGTCCTGACTACGATATTGAATGCCCTGAGCGGATGTGTTAATATAATCAGTCTAGCTGGCTTGAAGGCCTATCTTGTCTGTCCCAGGATATATGTTATATGAAGGAACAACCCAACAAAATGAAGAATGTGGCACTATACGTGCTGTTTCTCATCATATGTCTGGCGGCATTTTCGAATGTCACCAGTGCTAAAAAGGTCGAGAAACTGAAGTATTCGGATTTTCTGGACCGTTTGCAGAATCCGGATAAGGGAAGACGCATTCAAAGCGTTCACATCAATGACCGGGAGATAACTGGTCTGATGGGGAGCGATAAAGTCATAGGTAATGAGAGAGAGCAGGTTTATTATCAGACCATCGCCCCGGAAGACACCGGTCTGATGGAGATATTGCGTACAAGCAGTGTCAAGAACAAGAGCCTTACCATCGAGGCGGAACCGCCGGCTCAGATGTCGTGGTGGCTGAATCTGCTTATCAACTGGTTCCCCTTTCTGCTGTTGATCGGAGCATGGGTATATATTCTCCAGAAAATGCAGGGTGGCGGGGCTAAGGCACTGAGTTTTGGCAAGAGTCGTGCCCGCATGGTTGACACGGCTGAGAAAAAAGTCTCATTCAAGGATGTTGCGGGCGTTCACGAAGCCAAACAGGATCTGGAGGAAGTCGTCGAGTTTTTGAAATGCCCGACGAAATTCACTGATCTTGGCGCAAAAATTCCACGTGGTGTCTTGCTTTACGGGCCTCCGGGCACGGGGAAAACGTTGCTTGCGCGTGCGGTGGCCGGCGAGGCGAACGTTCCCTTCTTCAACATTTCTGGTTCCGAATTTGTCGAAATGTTCGTCGGAGTGGGCGCGTCCCGCGTTCGCGATCTCTTCGAACAGGCGCGCAAAAATGCACCATGCATCATATTCATGGATGAAATCGATGCGGTTGGCCGTCAGCGTGGCGCCGGTCTCGGTGGCGGTCATGATGAGCGTGAGCAGACGCTGAATCAGCTTCTGGTCGAGATGGATGGCTTTGACAATACGAAGGGCATCATTCTGGTTGCCGCTACAAATCGGCCTGATGTTCTTGATCCGGCGTTGTTGCGTCCGGGGCGTTTCGATCGCCGTATTGTCGTCGATCAACCCGACCTGATTGGCCGGGAAGAAATTCTCAAGATTCATCTGCGCGACAAACCCATCGCCGATGATGTGAATATAAGTGTTCTGGCGCGACGCACACCCGGCTTCGTGGGAGCGGACCTTGCGAACCTTGCGAATGAAGCGGCTATTCTGGCTGCCAGAATGTGTCGCAAGATCGTTATCATGAATGATTTCGAAGCCTCGATTGATCGTGTTATCGCGGGTTCCGAGCGCAAGAGCCGGATCATCGCGGAGAAAGAAAAGAAGATCACGGCGGTTCACGAGATCGGCCACGCGCTGGTCGCGACGGTTTTGCCCGGTACCGATCCGGTTCACAAAGTGACGATTATTCCGCGGGGCATGGCTCTGGGCCTTACGATGCAGCTTCCGCTCGAAGACAGGCTGACTGTTTCGCGCACGCATCTCTTCAATCAGCTTTGCATTCTCCTCGGCGGGCGTATTGCTGAAGAACTGGTTTTCAACGAAATTACCTCCGGAGCCAAGAACGACATCGATCGCGCGACCAAGACCGCCCGCAAGATGATTTGCGAGTTGGGAATGAGTGACGAGATCGGGCCGGTTTCGCTCAGCGACGATGACCACGCTGTTTTCCTCGGTCGGGATATTGGCCGCCGCCGCGATTTATCAGAAGATATGGCGAAAAAGATCGACTACGAGATTCGCAGATTGATCGACGAGGCCTATGCCAAAGCCAAAGCAATCCTTACGGAGCGCCGTGCCGACATGGATCGCCTTTCCCAGGTTCTGATCGATCGGGAGACGATAAGCGGGGCCGAGTTGAATGATGTTCTGGCGGGGAAAGAGTTGCCCCCCCTGCTTCCTCCGGAGCAGCCGCAACAGAAGCAGCCTCCCCAGAGCGGGAATGTTTCTGAGACGGAGACCAAGCTTCCCCTTGAAGAACCGGTAGCGTCCGGCACCTGATCTTTATGAGGCCCGTTTTGACGGACGTGCCTGCTCTTTCGACAGGTTCTGCAACAATCTGGAAATGGATCATTTTTGCTGTGTTGATCCTGATACAACTTGTTATCACTGGCGACAGGACGGGAATTTTTTGGGTTTGGTATCTTTTCGCTCCAGCAGCTTTAATTTGGCAGCCTTTTGCCAAGTGTGGGTATCCAATTCTTTCGGCAATATTATTGTCAGGTTTTATGGTTGCGTTGTTATGGATAAATCCTGGCAATAATACAAGGAAAATACTTGGTTATATTTATGTGATTATGCTTATCGTGTTTTTAGCATTGCCATAATATAGAATTGAATAACCCTTCAAACCTTATTTATCTTTCCAATAATCATTTCTTACAATGATGCAAGAACATCGAAATGAAACTGGTGTCGATTTTCCTTTGAAACTTATATTTAAGGGATCAACCGGATACCGCGAAGAGCCGCTAAACAAAAGTTGACTACGCCGTTTTCCGTCGAGGAATCAGGTTAATCGGAAGGGCCTTCAACTGCGCAAGGTTTTATCGGCCTCCGTAGAGGACCACATTATCCCATGTAATAGTGCCCTCCAGAAAGTATAAATATATTATCAGCCCGTGAAAAGCTCGACTGCAACCATCAGATGGTATACTCTGGCTTAAATAAAATCCTTTTTTCCAGGAGGCACTCATTTATAATGCAAAGGACACAGGCCGCAAATCCTTCGCCTGGCGGGAAAAAGATGAGTCTTCCAAGGATAAACGTGGTTTATCTTTTTGGACTGCCGGTTGCATGTTCATCGGATTATTGGTGCTTCTTGCAATAATCATACCGAATACTCGCCCGGTACATGAGGACTCAACTGCATCTTTTTGCTATTCCAGTAGACGACGTGTTGAGGCTGCTATAGAGATGTATAATATGGATCAGTCGGTAATGATGGAGCGGTATGGGCCTGCCGAAGAAATATTGTTGCTCTCCGGCAAATATCTTACTGAGCGCCCCGGGTTTCCAAGCATAGGCTGTATTTATACGAGTTCCGGCTCCTTCGAGACCGGAGATTTTAAAATAGTTTGTCCTGTTCATGGCACAGCTATTAGATAGTTTCCCCGACTAATTGAAGCCCCTATCAATTTAAGTATTGTAGTGTAATTACAAGCATCCTGTAGGAATGAGTCGCCGGAATTTCCGAAGCAGGCTATCGCCAGACGCTGCCGCTCCAGGAAGAGTGTGCCCGAAGTGCCAAGAGGGCGGCAGGCGGGGTGATCTTCCGGCCAAGGCGCCTTGGCCGGGAAGCGAACGGGCGCAATCGGCGTGGCAAGCCGTGTCCAGGGACGGTACGGGTTGGCGGGCCGCTTGCCTTCTCCCGGAGCGGTCGCCCCGCCGTCTTTGCGCCATTCAACCGTAGTCGGCGGGCGTTCGCCGAAGCCACCCAAAGCCACCTAAAAAGTGTGCGGCCCTCTGGCTCGGGATTTGCGACCAGGGACCGCACTACCGTTTCCAGGGCAAACGCATTAAAAACTCAGGAATGGTCTATAACAGGGCTCTCGACACTGTAACTATGATATGGTAGGGCGGCGTGACCGCCGGGCACGCCGAAGCGCAAAGCGGCGCGCCCGGCGGTCGCGCCCTACCACAGAACTTTTAATGCGTTTGCCCTGCTACCGTTTCTAATCAATCGTGACAGTAGCAAAATCGTAGTATAATGCGTTTTCCAAACGCCTGAAAGATATAATTAATACGGTGATTGTCGTGAAAAAACTATTGTTTGTTCTCGGTACGCGTCCTGAAGTAATAAAGATGGCTCCGGTTATTCGTGCTGCGCGAGCGGCGGGCCATGCTACGACGTTGCTGCATACCGGCCAGCATCGCGAGATGGCCGAGGACATGCTGGCCGTTTTTGGTTTGCGTCCGGATATCGATCTTGCGGTCATGGAGCCCAATCAGTCATTATTTACAGTTTCAGCGCGCATTCTGGAGCGGTTTGCGCCCGTGTTTGAACGCGATCGATTCGATATGATTCTTGTACAAGGCGACACGACGACGGCTTTCATGGGTGCACTTGCCGGCTATTATACAAAGACGCCTGTTGCACATATCGAAGCGGGACTGCGCACGAACGACAAGTTCAGCCCATACCCCGAAGAGATGAACCGACGCCTTGTCGGCAGTTTATGTGATCTGCATTTTCCGCCGACGGAGCGGGCTCGAAAAAACCTGCTTGCCATGGGGGTTGCGGCGAAGAACATTCACGTCACGGGCAATACAGTCATTGATGCGCTGTTCTGGGCATTAGAGATGCCGCACGAGCCTTCACCCGAAATTTGGCCGGCTTTGGGCGGAAATCACCGACTGATTCTGGTTACAACGCATAGACGGGAAAGTTTCGGCGAACCCCACAGACGAGTTTTCCGCGCACTGCGTGAGATCGTCGACTCCGCTCCTGATCTGAAGCTGCTGCTGCCCGTACACCCTAATCCGAATGTGCGCAATGAAGTTGCCTCCATGCTTGATCATCACCCGCGCATCCTGCTGACAACTCCGCTTGGCTATCTCGATTTTTTGCACGCCATGAAACGGGCGACACTGATTTTATCGGATTCAGGCGGCGTTCAGGAAGAAGCACCTTCGCTCAAAAAGCCGGTACTTGTGCTGCGCGAAACAACGGAACGCCCCGAGGGAGTCGAAAGCGGTGCGCTTAAGCTCGTCGGTACTGATCCTGAGTTGATCTACAACGAGGCTATCCGTTTGTTGACCGACCCTGCCGCCTACGCAGCCATGACCGGAAAAGAAAATCCATATGGTGATGGACAGGCGTCGCAACGCATTTTGCGCTCTATAGAACTGTTTTTTGCCTGATCGAAAAACCGCCATTTGCCACAGAATCGTTTAATTCTCGACAGATGTGAGGTCACGACCGCCGGTCGCGCCGCCATCTGAATTGAAATTGGCTGTTCAACGATTCTCATGGAAAAAATTATATGACCATGCATTTGTCAGAGAATTATTGACAGATATTCATAGTGAATATATATTTTGAGTATATATTATCGGTGTTTTGGGACAGGAGGCATTCAAAATGCAGTCAGCGAAGTTGTTTAAAAATGGGCAAAGTCAGGCTGTGCGCTTGCCAAAAGAGTATCGATTCAGCGGAGATGAGGTTTTTATTAAGCGGGAGGGCAACGTTATTCTGCTCATTCCGAAGGATCGCATTTGGGAACCTTTTCTGGAGGGGTTGAGCGAATTCTCCAGCGATGTATTCGATAGCCCTCGTGATCAAGAGTGTCAGGAGCGTGAGGGAATGTTCGAAGAATGAAGAAATTTGTTTTGGATACAAACATATGCATATATCTGATTAAGAAGAAGCCTGAAGAGGTTTTGGCCAGACTGATAGAATGCGAGCCAGGGTCTGTTTCGATTTCAACGATAACCCAGGCGGAACTTGAATATGGCGTAAATAAGAGCGCATCTGTTGTAAAGAATAAACAGGCTCTGCAAAAGCTATTCAGATCTCTGGAAATATTGTCTTTTGATAAACCGGCGGCGGAATGCTACGGGAGGATCAAGGCCGAACTTGAAAGAAGGGGCCAGCCAATCGGTAACATGGATTGCATGATTGCCGGTCATGCCTTATCGCTCGATGCAACCTTGGTTTCTAATAACGTTCGAGAGTTTTCGAGAGTCCGGGGTCTTCGATTGGAAAACTGGTGCAATAAATAACTTGCCGGTTCTGTCGCTCAGCGGAAAAAGGCCTTCACTTCTTTGGCCAGGGCTTGTTCTTCCTCTTCTGATTCACACAGCAAGCCGATGCGAATCGATGTGTTCACAGGATTCGAGCCCCACGGCCAGAACGCGCAAAACAGAGCCAGGGTGGGGGAGATCTCCTTTTTGAAAAGAGTCTGTTCCGTTCTGATTCCGCCGATATTTTTAACGAAACTGTCGAACAAATTTTTCCAGAAAGCGCTTTCTCCGGCAGGCTTATAGGGGGCGCCAAAATGAACTTCGACCACCGGACGCAGTTTGTCTATCAGGTTTGACTCCGCGACTCCGATGAATAGCAAGGGATCGTCTTCGTCGGCATTGCGCTTAACATTGAACTGCGTTTTGAGAATTGGAATCAGTTTCAAGGTTGTCTTGATACTTTCAACTGAGTTTGCGTTGTTATCCATGTCCTAAAGCCTTTCCGCATGCATTCCTGCATTTCGCAGATGTGTGACGATTGAAGAACTTTTCCAGGGTTATATGCACAGGTGTATTGAATTTTGTTTTATAGGGCGGGTTTGAAACCCGCCACTACGATAATTATGGCCGAATACATAAACAAATTTCATTGAGCTGCTGTATAGTAACATGAGTTTTCAAATTTCGGCAGAGCAAAATCGCAAATCGCGGTTTGATTGTGGACATCAACGTAGAATCACGCCATCGACCCATATCGAAGCACCGGCCGGAATCGCTCCCGTGAATCGCACGCAAATGGATTTCAAGACGTGCTTTTCCTGATCCGTCGGCTTGAACTCGAATTTTGTCGAACTAGCTTCCCACAGATTGGGCTTTGCCGTGAACTCATGATCGACAAGCCGCCGTGTAAGAGCATTTCCGGCTTCATTACGCATCTCGATGACCAGGCGTGCCTTTATTTCCGCTGAACCGCAATAGTGCCATGAAATCTGATATGCCTGCCCGTCTTTGAAACGTTCCGGCGGTAATTTTGCAAACTCCAGTATTGTCTCGGCGCCTCCGGCATTTCCGGCGATATGAGCGGAAGCATAACCGGTTTTACATCGGGTGAGGTCACGCGTAACCAATCCCGGTGTTCCTGTAACTCCTGCGGGGAAACCATTTTCGCCGGAGTGCTCGAAATCCCCCTCCGCAAGAATATTGTCTGCACCTTTGGCTCCCTCATGTTGAAGGGTAAGATCATCGAAGTATACATTTCCCTTCGAAAGCGGTCCGTTCTGCAGCAGAATCCTTATGAACGCCGTGTCCGGAGGGAGGCTTTTTCCTGATTCCGTGCCACCCTTGAAACTTCCGGTGAACTCCGTCCAGCTCGTGCCTACTTTGCCGGCTGACATGACCGGCCAGACAAAGCCCCGCAATCGCTTTTTGGAATCATACACTTCGGCTCCCACGGATGCCTTTTGCGTTCCATCATACGAGCGAACCTTGCCACGAAGAACCAACGGGACCTTTGGATCCACGCTGATCAGTTCGGAACATACGCGCACCGGCCTCATTGGTTGCTCGGCATCCAGAAACAGGGCGGTCTTCCCGGAATATGGCATATCCGTTGTCGTGCCGGACTTTCCCTCTATCATTGCCCATGTATCAGGGTATCCCTTTTTATTGATGTCCGTTTCGAAAGAACCGTTTTGGATCAGATTTTCCTGTGTGTCAGAGAGAATATTGTAGGACAATGCGAAACTCTTTTTTTCGGGGACTTTGAACTCCGCAAGCCGCTTTCTGGCGGCAGCTACACGCTCGATCGAAGGCGGATGAGTGCCCAGATATTTCAAAAGGCCCTGCTCGCCTTTTCCAAATTTTTGTACGAATTTTTCCCAGAGCATCACCTGGGCCGACGGATCAAAACCAGCCGCGAACATCTTCCGTTGACCGATAGCATCCGCCTCCTCCTCATGCTCACGCGTAAACTGCAAGCCGGTGAGCGCTCCAACGACCTGCCCCCAGGTTTCGCGATCCCGTTTATTCTTTACCGCGGCCTGAAGAAGGATTTCAAAACTGGTGCTCATTCGAAGCTGCTTTAGGGAATGACGTTTTTCGGAATGCGTCAGCTCATGCGCCAGAACTGCCGCCAGCTCGTCATCAGAGCTGACGAAGTCGAGTATTCCCTTGAAGATAAAAACGCTGCCGCCGGGAATCGCGAAGGCATTCACTTCTTTCCCTTCAAGGAGAGTAATATTATAATCGAAGCCTCGTTCGCGAAACTGCGGCTTGAGACGATCGAAGACGGAATGCACCCAGCGGTTGGCTTCAGGATTCTTGTATTTTTTATTGGTCAGATTGATGAACCATTTGACCTCTTCGCCAAACCGTTTTTCAGCCTTGGCATCACCGGTCAGCCATAGCATCATGTTGGCCTGTTCATATGTCTGATAAACTTTAAAAAGGTCACCCAGCAAATTGCCCGCATATGCGGTGGATGCAGTCAGGCAAACACACACGAGGATAAGAGTGATCGATAGGAAAGATCGAATCATGGATTGTTTCATTAGACGAGACTCCTTGGCGCGGCAAACGGACGTTTTATTCACCGTAGGTTCCGGGGCAGGATACAAGAATATCAATATCATGGCAATATTACAGCTTTTCAGCCAGCAATGCTCAATTTGGGCATCGGAGAGGATCTCCGGGGGATTTCGTTGTAAAGATATTTCAACTTTTGACAAGATTAGAAAAATCTCATTTGCGGGGCGGCCGAAAATCGGTATAATCGTAGCATTCAGCTACTTCCATGAATGCAAGATTTCACTTAGCAAGGAGAGTGCATGCTCGCACACGTTGCCAGGTTTTATCACCCCACAACCGTTGAAGAGGCTTGTTCGCTTCTCGCGGCCAAGGATCACAAGAATGTCGCCTTAGCCGGTGGCACCCACCTCGCGGTCGTTGAAGACTCCGGGATCGAAGGTCTGGTCGATCTCAAGGGCCTCAAGCTGACGCATCAGCGCCGTGAAAATGGCCGCATAACTATTGGTGCAATGAATCCGGTCGAAGATCTGAAGACTTCGACTTTGCTGAGCGGTCCCGGCGGAAACCTGTTGCGCCTGTCCGCCGCCGCCATTGGCTCGACGCCGCTTCGCCACGCGATCACCGTTGGCGGCAACCTCGTAGCCGCGTTTCCATGGTCCGATCTGCCGCCGGCACTGCTCGCTCTTGATACGGAAGTAGTGCTTCGCCGTGGAAAAGAAGAGCGCGTATTGCCGATCGGAAAGCTCTATGAGACCCGGCCTACCGACGTAATCAAAGCCGATGAACTGGTTACGGAGATTCGTGTTTCCGAATTCGCCACCAGCACCGGAACCGCCTTCCAAAAGGTCGCCAGGACGAAGAACGACTATGCTTTGATCACAGTGGCCGTTCGTCTGACTCTTAAAGACGGCCTGATCAGTGAAGCCAGAGTTGCTCTCAACGGCCTGACTCGTCGCCCTTGCCGAATCACTTCCGTGGAAACTTTCCTGACAGGCAAGAAGTGCGATAAGGATATTTTCAGGGAAGCCGCGAAAAAGGCGGGCGATGGCATTGAGCTGACGTCAGATTTTCGTGCATCGCGTGAGTATCGCGAAGAAGTGCTTCCTGTATATATTCGGCGTTGCCTCGAAGAGGCCGCAGCCAATGTGAGCAAGTAGGAGTATCGAACTTCAATGAAATTGAATATAACTTTGAACGGCGCAAAGAAGAGTCTGGAAATTGCTCCGAATGCTTATCTTCTCGATGTTTTACGCGATCTGGCGGGCATGAAAAGTGTCAAACGCGGCTGCGGTGAAGGAACCTGCGGTGCCTGTGCGGTTTTGATAGATGGCCGGCTTCGTAACTCCTGCATTACTTTTGCCGCTCACTGCGAAGGCGCTACTGTTCTGACCGTCGAGGGAATCGGCAGCCATGAGCATCCGCATATTTTGCAGAAGGCGTTTGTCAATCACGGCGCCACTCAGTGCGGCTATTGTAATCCGGGCTCACTTCTTGCCGCCAAGGCTCTGCTCGATCGTAATCCCGATCCGACCATGGATCAGGTAAAAGAAGCTCTCGATGGCAACCTGTGCCGTTGCACGGGATATGTAAAACGCATTGATGCTGTTTTGGATGCAGCCAAAGAAATGAAGTCTTCCCGGGAGGAAAAACGCTGATGGAAAAGCCTGCCGCTATTCCCGAATATCCTCGCACTTATCCGAAGCCTGATAAGTTCGATGTCGTCAACCACAGTCGCGAAAAACTGGACGGCATGGGCCTGGTTACTGGCACGCGCAAATTCGTCGCGGATTTCGATCTTCCCAACATGATCCACGTTAAGATGCTTGGAAGCCCTCACGCTCACGCCCGCATCATATCCATCGATACTGAAGAAGCCATGAAAATGCCAGGCGTCGTCGGCATTTACACATCTAAAGATGTGCCGCGCGTTGCCCACACCACGGCCGGCCAGGGATACCCCGAGCCTTCTCCATACGATACCTTCATGCTTGATACTAAAGTGCGTTTTATCGGTGATCGTGTTGCTATCGTTGCCGCCGAAACCCCGGAAGCCGCAATTGCTGCGTGCCGCAAGATCAAGGTTCAGTATGAGGTGCTCCCAGCTGTCTTTTCGATCGAGCAGGCGATGGCCGAGGGTGCTCCGGTGATTCACGATGAGTCGGATTGCAGTGTGCCGATTCCGATTCACTTCGACCCCAAACGAAATCATTGCGCACACATGGAAACCAAGGTCGGAGACGTCGAAAAGGGATACAAGGAAGCCGATGTGGTCCTCGAAAAAACATACCACTCGCATTATGCGCAGCACTGTCCGATCGAGCCTCACACATGTGCCTGCTATCTCGATGAGGATGATCGGGTGGTACTCATTTCATCGACGCAGGTGCCGTTTCATGCTCGACGCATCACCGCGCAGGTCCTGCAGATTCCAATCAAGCGCATTCGAGTCATCAAACCTCGCATCGGTGGTGGTTTTGGCACTAAGCAGGAAGTTCTGCTCGAAGACGTTTGCGCCTTCGTAACTATGAAAACCCGGCGCCCCTGCCGCTGGGAACTGACCCGCGCAGAGGAGTTCATGTCCGCCCGCACGCGACATCCGATGAGCGTGACGATAAAGATGGGCGTCAAGAAAAATGGCAAGATAACAGCCATGTCGATGAAAGTGCTGTCGAACACCGGGGCATATGGCAGTCACGCCTTGACGGTAATGAGCAACTGCGGCTCGAAAGTTCTTCCCTTGTACAAGTGTGAAAATGTCGAGTTCATAGGCGATACATATTATACCAATCTGCCGGTTGCCGGCGCTTATCGAGGCTATGGAGCGACTCAGGCCGCATTCGGCGCCGAAGCGCACATGGATGAACTGGCGTCAGCCATTAAAATGGATGCTCTCAAGTTTCGTGCGATGAATCATATCAAGGTCGGTGAAACATCGCCGATCTTTCAGGCGCTCGGGGAAGGCCGCGCCGGCGTTTCCATGGTTATCCAGTCTTGTGGTCTCGCCGAATGCATCGAAATCGGCCGCAAGGAAATCGGGTGGAACGAAAAACGTGGAAAACCCGGCACCGGGATAAAGCGTCGTGGTATAGGCATGTGCATGCTTATGCAGGGTTCGTCGATTCCGGAAATAGATATGGGCTCGGTCTTTATAAAGATGAATGAAGATGGCTCATTCAACATGCTGCTTGGAGCCACCGACCTCGGTACCGGTTCCGACACGATTCTGGCACAGATTGCCGCTGAAACGCTCGGCTGCGATCATTCCGACATGCTTGTCTACAGTTCCGATACTGACTTCACTCCTTTTGACACCGGCGCATATGCGAGTTCAACGACATACCTGTCAGGCGGGGCCGTTATAAATGCTGCGACGAAAGTGCGTGAACAGATTCTGGCGGTAGCGTCGATGATGCTCGGTGAAAAGCCTGAACAGCTCACGATCGAGAACAAGACGATTCTAGGTAAAAACAAGAAAAACAAGATAACGTTTTCGCAGATCTGTAAATACGCGATGTATGAAGTGAACCAGTTTCAGATCGGCGCCATAGGTTCGCATGTAACGCACGCTTCACCGCCCCCATTTTCCGCGCACTTTGCGGAAGTGGAGGTTGACATCGAGACGGGCGAGCTCAAGGTGATTAAATACGTGGCGGCCGTCGATTGTGGTACCGCGATCAATCCTCAACTCGCGGACGGGCAGACGCAGGGCGGTCTGCTTAACGGCATCGGATATGCGACCACCGAAGAATATCATTTCGACAAGAGTGGCCGGATGTTGAATCCGTCGTTCAAGCATTACAAAATCTTCGGCGCGAACGATATTCCTGAAATAAAGACTTTTTTAGTTCCGACGTATGAGCCGACCGGCCCGTATGGAGCAAAGAGCGTCAGCGAAATTTGCATTAATGGAGCTCTTCCCGCGATCGGAAATGCCATAAAAGATGCGGTTGGAGTGCGTATCTGCGAGGGGCCATTCACCGCGGAGCGCATTCTCAAAGCGATCAGGGAAGCCGGAAAAATCGGAAAGGATTGACGTCTGATCGTGAAATCGTGGTCTTGCAGGCAGATACGGGTCTGGGCCGCCGGAGGACTGGTTATCACTCTTCTCGCGGCTCCGCCCGCAGTTTATTCCTGGGGAAAGAAGACCACGGGAACTGCCGCCGGAAAACGCCCGGCCGCGGAATCGCGTTCCCCGGATCGCGCTTTGGCCGAGGCCCAGAAACAGGTTGCCAAGGCCCGCACCCTCTGGGAAAAAGGCAAGGGAGAACTTGCGCTGACGGCGCTTTCGAAAGCCATCGCCATCGATCCGTCGCTGGTGGAGGCATGGCTTGAAATCGCTAACATCCATATTGCATTGCAGGCTTCCGAAAAAGCGCTTATGGCCCTTGATGAAGGCATCAAGCTGGCCGAACACCAGGGCTGTGAGCCGGAATTATACGGCCGGGCTCTGTGCCAGCGCGCTCGTCTTCGTGCCGCCGCCGGTCAATTCGACCAGGCAGCCGGAGATCTCGTTAAGGCCGTCGGAGTAGTGCCGAATGATCCTGAACCGCAGTTTGCGATAGGCGAAATTCAGGCCGGTCGCGGACAGACCGAGCCCGCTTTCGCGTCATTCCGGAAAGCGCTGAGGGTAGATTCGCATCACGTTGCGAGCTGGTGGGCAATGAGCCAGCTCGCGCTTGAAAAGAAAAGACTCGATGTCATTCAGGAAGCCTATGATGGCTTGGTTTTGAATGATACCAACAAGGCCGACTCATACAAGAGACAACTGACGGCGGCGCATGTTAAGTTGCGGCCGTCTGCCCCGGGAAAGCCGGTTGCGACCACTATCAGCGGAAAATCGGGTGAAGACCCTTATGCCGTTGATGATCCATATGCGGTTGAGGGAACGCCTGGTTCAGGTTCCGCTTCTGTTTCTGCTCCTGCTCCTGTTCCTGTTCCTGCTCCTGCTCCTGCTCCTGCTTCCGCTCCCGCTCCTGTTTCCACTTCAGCCTCAAGGCCTGTGGTGTCTCCGGGAAAGTCGCCTGTGCGCATGAACAAGGTTGTAAATACTAATGCTTCTTCGCCCGCGTCACGCACTCCGGCTTCGTTGTCCGGATTGTCGAATAAATTGCCTGATTCGGCTGCTGCCAAAATGGTTCCAGCACGAAAAAGCACGTCAACGACAGCTTCTACGTCTGAATCATCCGGGTTATTACTGCCAATACCGACAGGAGCGCATGTTGCAACGTCATTAACCGCAAAGTCATCAGCGCCGGGAATTGTTTCCGTTACTGACAAACATGAATCTGCGCCCGTGACCCCGGTTGTTACGCCTGTTCCAACGGCGATCGCAGCTCCTGCGGCTGGCTCGCCGCCTTCTGCTGATAAACCTGTTCCAATCGTCGAAAGTGCGCTTCCGGTGCTTGAGGGAAATCCGTCACCGACAGAAGAAGCGGCGTCTTCAAATGATGCTCCGACAGCCACTAATCCTTCGACTGAGCCTTCTTCACCGGATTTTCCAAAAGATGATTCAGCCAATATAGTCAACACCGAGATTGATTCGCTCATGAATCAGCTTATGGACAACGATGATTCCATTAAAGGCCAGGCACGAGCGGCGCTTGTCGCTATGGGAGAAAAGGCGGCACCCAAGCTGAGCGGAGCCCTGGCCCACCCTGATCCGGCCATGCGCGGAGAAGCTATCGATTTGCTTGCATCCCTTGGTGATGCTGGAAAAAGATACATACCGGCAATTCGTGAGTCCCTCAACGACCCTGACCCGAATGTGCAGGAGAAGGCTAAACGGGCACTATCCTGGTTCTCGTCGCGTTAATCAGCTTTCAGTCTTTACACTTTGCTTGCACATTATGATTCGACACGGGAAATCGTGTGTTGTGTCATCCTGACGATTATCGGACTATATCGCCCGATATTCGCATTGTGTTCCGGAAAGGGTTTCACTCGGCGTTTATTGATCGGCCGGGTTGTTCTGATGTTGTTTCTATTGCCGCCGCTCGTATGGGCGATGAGTGAAGGACGCATCGGCGCGCACATTCGTATCAGAGATGACGAGGCGAATGGCACGGCGATTACTGGACGATGGCTCGGAAAGGTTGATTTGAAAGGCATTTCTCTCAAGATGGTACGCAGCACCAGATATGGTCACATCGTCGAAACACTGATCGGAGCTAAAAAGGGCGAACTGCTTCGTATAGACGGATTTGTTGATTCAGATCGTCAGCCGCTTTCGACGAAACTTCTTGAACGTTATCCCATTGCTGTCGAGGAATCAGTCGCACTTCCTGGTCGTTAACTCATTGTTGGCTTCTTCAATACTTCGCTCACTTTCGTGGCCAGATCATCCATCGAAAACGGGTTCTGGAGAAAAATTTCGCCATCCTCCAATAAACCCTTGGTGTCACTCACGTCGGATGTGTAACCGGACATGAACAACAACCTTACCTGTGAATGTCGATTCTTAATCTGCTTGAATAGATCTCTGCCCTTCATCTCCGGCAATACCATGTCAGTTATCAAAAGATGAATCTCGCCCCCATGAGTTTCAGCCAGAAGGATGGCCTCGTCAGGTGTGACCGCACTCAGCACCTGATATTCCATCGATTCCAGCATCATCCTGGTCAAATTCACCAGTTGAGGCTCATCTTTAACCAAAAGAACCGTCTTCTGGCCGTGAGTGACTGATGCCTCCGGAACAGGGGTGGAATCTTTTTTCGTAATGCCAGTATGACGGGGAAGGTAGATTTCAAAGGTCGTCCCCTTATCCGAGTCACTGATTACGCTGATATATCCATCGTTCTGTTTCACGACACCATAGACGGTGGCAAGTCCCAGACCCGTACCCTTGATCTCCTTCGTCGTGAAAAAAGGCTCAAAAAGATGCGATAGTGCCTCCTTAGCCATGCCGCATCCGGTGTCACGCACCGAAAGCCGAACATACTCACCTGGAATAATTCCCTCAGGCTGTCTGGAAGAGGTCGCATCAAGAACGACATTGTTCGTTTCGATTACGACTTGGCCTTTTCCTGCAATGGCGTCGCGGGCGTTCGCGCATAGGTTGGTCAGAATCTGATCCACCTGACTCGGGTCCATCCTGACAGGCCAAAGGTCGGCACCTGACCTCAAAATGAGCTCGATATTCTCGCCTGCGAGACGGTGTAGTATCTTGAGCATGCCTGCGATGGCTTCGTTCAAATTCAGGACTTTACGGTCTACAGGCTGCTTTCGTGCGAAGGCAAGGAGCTGGCGAGTGAGCTCGCCGGAACGGTGGGCCGCAACCCGGATTTCCTTGATCAAGGCATAAATCTTGTCGGTTGGATTCGCCCATAACAGCGCCAGTTCAGCGCATCCGAGGATCACTCCCAACATGTTATTGAAATCGTGAGCAATGCCACCCGCCATGCGCCCAATCGCTTCCATCTTCTGAGCCTGGATCAGCTGCTCCTGGAGCTTTTGTCGCTCATTCTCGGCCAGCTTGCGTTCGGCAATGTCTTGCTCCAGAATTCGATTCGCCTCTTCGAGTTGAAGCATTTTATCTTCCAGTTTGCGCACGAGGACGGAGTTGTATCCAACATAGAACTCGTCTTTTTCAGCGGGCTTGGGCGCGGCAACAGGCTTGCCGGTTTTGAAATTGTTTCTGGTTTCCAAAAGCAAAGACAGTAGCTTTTCCGGCTCGACCGGTTTGATGATAAAACGGTCTGCACCAAGACTGAGCGCAAAATCCTCGTCCTTGGGATCCGTATAGGTGGCGGTGTAGAAAACAAACGGGATGTTCTTCAGACGCTTGTCCTCTTTCCAGACGCGGCACAGGGCATATCCATCCATCCCGGGCATCAGGATGTCGCTGATGATCATATCTGGCGGATCCCTGCGCGCACTTTCCAACGCCTCGGTGCCATTAGAAGCAGATTCTACTTGAATTCCCTTGTTGGATAAAAGCATTTGCAACATGTACAGGTTTTGTTGGTTGTCGTCGACGATTAGTAATCGATTCATGAACTCCTCCCCACGCCACTACCCCTTTTGTTGGCCGGCAGGTACTGCTCGATTTCCGCAACAAACGTCGTCGGGTTAATAGGTTTTTCGAGGTAACCTACGCATCCCGCAGTCAGAATACGTTCACGGTCGCCATGCATTGCGTAGGAAGTCACGGCAACTATAGGAATAAGCCGCAGTTCTTCTTTCCCTTTCAACTCTCGGGCAACGGCATATCCATCCAAAACCGGCAGCTGCATATCCAACAGGATCAGGTCTGGACTGACCTGGAGTGCTTGCGTGATCCCAGCTTGCCCGTCCTGTGCCAAAATGACCTGGTAGCCAAATTTCTCCAGTATGAACGTGACTAAATACGCATTTTTGGGGTTATCCTCGATAAGCAAAATAATAGTTTTCATGGCATGGTCCTTTCGAGCGGCAAAGTAAAGATAAAGCGACTTCCTTTGCCCGGTTCACTTTCAATCCGGATTTCTCCACCCATCGAGTCCACGAGCCGTTTGCATATGGAAAGTCCCAGTCCGGTGCCTTCATACTGACGACTGGTCCCGGAATCCAGCTGCCGGAACGGCTTGAAAAGAGTCGCTATGTCTTCCGCCCGGATTCCAATTCCCGTGTCTATGATAGACATGACCAACCACTCCCCCTCAATCTTGCCTTCAAGGCGTATTTCCCCCAGATCGGTGAACTTGACGGCATTGGTGAGGAGGTTGATGAGGATCTGCTCCACCCGCCGCCTGTCGCCAACGATAGATACGATGGTCGGAGCGATTGCGGATGTAACATTCAGCCCTTTTTTCCCTGCCAGGGGTTCAATCTTCCCAAGGGCATCCCGAATAGTAGCCCGCATGTCGAATGGGTCGTGGGACAACTCGATCTGGCCTGCTTCGATCTTGGAAATGTCCAGCACATCGTTTATCAGGGCGAGCAAGTGACGGGC
>JADFYG010000034.1:0-2826 GCA_015233155.1 Candidatus Rifleibacteriota bacterium | reverse complement strand
GCTGTTTTTCCTGCTCGGGTTTCAATGGGCCGACAAGCCCCATCAGCAGTATGCCGGTAAAGCCGATGATGGAATTGAGAGGGGTCCGCAGTTCGTGCGACATGGTTGCCAGGAAAGCAGATTTGAGACGATCGGATTCCTCTGCCTGATCCAGGGCAACAGCCAGTTCAGCGGTTCGCTCCTCCACACGACGTTCCAGTTCCGCCGCATGACGTTGCAGGTCATCATGGAGGCGGCGAATTTCCTCATTTGCCCGCTTGCGATCGGTGATGTCCGTCCCGATACTCATGATCTCGGCCACCTGCCCTTGGGCGTCCAGTATGACCTGGTTGGTCCAGTTGATCCAGACTCGCTCCCCATTGCGCCGAATGTTCTCATTGACGTTCTGCTCGAATGCCTTTGGGTCTTTACAGATTTGCCCTATGAGTTGTCGCAGATCGCGTCCGCCTCCTTCAGTTGGCTGAACGATCGTGCCGATCACATGGTGACCTAGAATTTCTTCGGCCGAATATCCGAAGAACCGTTGCCCGAACTCGTTAAGGAAAGTGATCTGTCCGTCTGACTTCCACCTCAGGATGATGCTGTTGGCCTTCTCCACGAGCTCGCGATATTTCCGCTCGCTCTCCGCCAGCCGTTGCTCAGTCATCTTGCGTTCCGTGATATCATGCACGGAGCCAACCAGGCCGATGCAGTGATTTGACTCGTCAAACACAGGGGCGATGCCGACTTCTCCGATTCTCCGTCCGGTTGGATAATCGGAAGTCTCCTCCCAGCGTACGATCTTCTTTTCCCGGATTGCCTCTGAATACTTTTCCAGCACCAGCGACAACGATGGTTCCGGAATGACATCCTGCACTCGTTTTCCGACGATTTGATTGGCCTGCAACCCGGTGACGGTGAGAAAACATTTGTTGACCGAATCGAAAGAGTAACTTCCGTCAACTTCCAATTTAAGATTGAATAAGACGTCTCCGACAGTTTCGTAAATCAGAGAAATTTGTCGCTCCCTCTCACGAAGAGATTCTTCAACCTGTTTTCTCGGGGTGACGTCCCGTATGATGGCCTGCACCAGTATTTCCTTGTTCAGTTCCACCTGGGACAGGCTCACATCAGCCAGGAACGGCGTTCCATCCCTGCGACAGTGTTCCCATTCAAAGGACTGCATTCCGCTGGTTTCGACCAGGTTGATCTTCTCAACAGCTTTCTCCTTGGAGAGTCGACCGTCCGGCTGCGTGAGAGGCGAAAAATCGTAGGGTGGCGCTCCAACGATCTCCTCCCGGCTGCACCCGAATAGTACCAGCGTTCTGGCGTTACAATCGATAAAGCGGTCGTGCCGCATGAGAAGAATGGCATCTCCGGCAGCCTCGAACAATGTGCGATACTTGAGTTCACTATCGCGAAGCGCCTGTTCGATGCGATGCTGATCTGTCACATCGCGAACCACCTCAATGGCTCCGCAACGCCGACCTTCAGAGTCAAACAGCGGAGCTGCGGTTCCCCACAGATGGGCCCCCTGCCCACCTCTCAGGAGTGGAATGAAGGATTCGGCACTGATCGTGTTGCCAGTGCGCATTATGTATTTATAACGGGACTCGATTTCTCGCGAGGGCAGGTCCAGCAGATCGACCAGAATTGGCCGGCGCTCGCCAAAGAAGGGCTCAGCATAGGCGAAATCACCCCGGCCAAGCATCGCCTCTTTCCCGACGCCGGTCATGATCTCGCAAGCACGGTTCCATGCAACGATTCGTTTATCCTGATCGATGACGAAGGTGGCATCCGGAAGAAATTCGATGATATTGGCGAGCTGCTGATACAATGTTCGGCTGGCCATATCTACCCGTATGTGCTCGGAGATATCGCCAATGATGACCAGCTGAGTTCCATCCTTTTGTATCCTGGTGGTGATCTCTATCGGGAGCATGGTGCCATTCTTTCTGAGAATATTGCACCTTCTCTTGTCGCCTCCACCGGCCTGCAAAGTATTCACGACGACAGGATCCAACTCAGGGTCGGCCGGCTTGATGAGGTCAGAGAGTGTCAGACGGAACAACTCCTCTGTGGAATAACCGGTAACTTCGGTTCCCCGACGGTTGACCAAAATGAACCGTTCATTCGGATCAGTGGCCAGCAATGCATCTGTGGCTTCCTCGAAAAATGAGCGATACAACTCCTCGGGGGCGGGAGCACACGAGGAACCTTTGCAGTCCTTGCTTTTTTGTTTCTTCAAGTTTACTTTTCCCGGGTTTTGACTACTTCGTCTATTTTTCCGATACGGTTCTCTTTGAACTTTTTCGCATCCCTGACTTGCCCTGCAACAGCGCAACTCCAGTTCCAAGCCGGTGTCGCAAGAAAAAGAAGAAACACCCAAGGAAGATTTCTCATTTAAAAACCTCTTTTTATCTTTTCCAGCAACTTGTGTAGAATATTATAGCACTGTGTGGCGCACGTACACAAAGGGAAATCCGCTGAATTCCAACCTGTGATACTGCAGTCCATGTTTGAAAAATGGTATTATTCTCAGGTTGAACAGAGGTTTGTGGCACTATGCAATCGACCCGGAAGGCGAAAGACGAGTGGAAGCTCTGGCGGGATATAAGGAGCATGTATGGCATCCTGGTTGGAAATACACATTGAAACCATGACACGAATGGGAGTCCTCAGTAAGGAGCAAGCCGACGCAGCCATTAACCACCTGCAAACGAAGACGCCTGACTTGATTCCAACAGCTGGAGAGTCACCCCACCCTATGGCCTCATCCGGATTCAAGGGCACAAGCTCAGTTGCCCTATGGGAATCCCTGATCGATGGTGGCTTCTTCACCGAGGC
>JADFYG010000033.1:1092-66885 GCA_015233155.1 Candidatus Rifleibacteriota bacterium | reverse complement strand
CGGTTATTTCCTGCGGGCTGCTGAAGATCGATGAAAAGGGCAAATATTTTGTTGAGCCGATCGATGTGGCATCATTGAATTTTTAGCAATCAGGCTATTGTCCGCAGCTGATGCAGATCGGCGCAGATGAAAGACAACGGCGATTGGTGGTGCAGGACTTATTTTGTAATTTGAACATTTTATTTATGTATTTTTTTTTGTACTTGCGTATAATGTATGACTCTTGATGTTTTCAGGAAAAATATTTTCACCGGAAAGGATTGAATATGGAGTTTTCATTGACGTCCGACCAGGAAATGATCATCAAAACAGCGAGGGATTTTGCCCAGAAAAAGCTGAAACCAGTCGCTGCTCATTGCGATGAAACCGGCAATATAAACAAGGGAAACCTGAAAGAGCTTGGACGGCTAGGTTTTTTCAGCATGGTCGTTCCTGAGGAAGAAGGCGGCGCGGGCATGGATTATGTCACTTATGCTCACTGCATGATCGAGTTTTCAAAGGCATGTGCTTCCACTGCTGTCATTCTTTCCGTACATAACAGCCTCTGTCTTGATATTATGCGTCATTTTGCCAACGACACCCACAAGAAGAAGTATCTCGACGATATGCTTACGGGAAAGAAGATCGCCGCTTTTTCGCTTACCGAGCCCAATGCGGGCTCTGATGCCACCGAGATTAGTCTCAATGCAAAATTAGATGGCGATCATTATATATTGAATGGTACAAAGTGCTTCGTTACTAATGGCGATCTTGCGGATATATATTTTGTTTTCGGTACAGTAAACAAAGAGCTGGGTTCCAAGGGAACGGTTTGTTTCCTGGTCGAAAAGGGGACTCCTGGGTTTTCCATCGGGAAACACGAGAAAAAAATGGGACTGAAGGCCTCGCCTACCACTGAGCTCATTTTCGAAAATGCGAAGGTCCCCGTGGCAAATCTCATCGGGGAAGAAGGCCGCGGAATCAAGATCGCGCTTTCCATTCTCGAGGGTGGTCGCATCGGTATCGCCGCTCAGGCCATCGGTATAGCGGAAGCCGCTTATGAAGCAGCGAAAAGCTATTCGAAAGAGCGTGTTCAATTCAAGAAACCATTGTGTGCAAATCAGGCGATTGCATTCAAACTGGCCGACATGCTGACGAGAATCGAGGCCGCAAAATACCTCACGTATCGGGCTGCCTGGGTCAAGGATCAGGGGAAAAAACCCACTTTAGAGGCTTCCATGGCGAAGCTCTTTGCCAGCGAAACGGCACAATTTGTCACTTATGAAGCAGTACAAATACACGGTGGATATGGTTACATCGTTGAATATCCTGTTGAACGCTATTTCCGGGATGCCCGTGTAACCACTATTTATGAGGGAACTTCCGAAATTCAGCGCATTGTTATTTCCAATAATCTCCTGAAGAATTGAAGCAAAGGATCGAATGCCATGAAAATTTGCGTCATAGTCAAACGTGTTCCGGATACGGAAGCAAACATAAAGATCAGGACCGATAAGCCTGATCGCATTGATGAGAGCGAGATTTCATTCATAATCAATCCATACGACGAGTTCGCGGTTGAGGAAGCTCTGAAGATTGCCGACGAAAAAGATGGTGAAACGACCGTCATCACAGTCGGGTCCAAAGAGTCAGAGGCAGTTCTTCGCCATGCTCTTGCCATGGGAATTGAAAATGCCGTACATGTGACTGATAATGAGGAGTCCGACCCTTTCAGAACCGCTTTTCTGCTTGGTAAAGTCATTAACGATAAAGGCTTTGATCTCATTCTTTGCGGAAAAGCCGCTATCGATGATGATACGGCAGGAGTAGGTTCGATGCTGGCCGAGAATCTCGGACTGGCTCAAGTGTTGGTCGTGACGAAGGTTGAAATTGCCGGAGACGGCAAAAAGGTCGTTTGTCATCGCGACATCGAAGGTGGCACGATGGTTGTGGAAGCCCCTCTTCCGGCGGTTATATCATGTCAGAAAGGCTTGAATGAGCCCCGGCTTCCAACGATCATCGATATCAAGCGCGCCAACAAGAAGGCTTTGGAAACCTTTGATTCGAAGTCTTATCTGGAAGGATTCAGCGGGCCGCGTGTTAAGATCGGGAAATTCACTTCTCCGCCGCCACGTCCGGTCGGCAAGGTTCTGAAAGGCGATTCCGGCACTGCCGCCAAAGAACTTGCGAAGCTTTTGCGCGAAGAAGCCAAAGTCATTTAGGACTGGAGAATAGGACAATCATGAGTAAAGAAATTCTCATCTGGGTACAGGTTCGTCAGGGGAAACTTCTCAAAATAGCGGCTGAGCTTGCTGGTGAAGGCAAGAAGATGTGTCAGTCCATGGGTGCAAAACTTTCCGCGGTTTTGATCGGGAAGGAAGTTGCCGGCCTGACGGGTGAATTAGGATGTCTAGGGGTGGAGAAGGTGTATCTTGCTGATGATGCCTCTCTGGCAAATTATACAACCGAGCCATATACGGGGATATTCGCCTCGATTATTGAAAAAGTAAAGCCGGTTGCGGTATTAGTGGGCGCCACCTTTCCGGGGCGCGATCTCGCCGCGCGACTTGCCGGGCGCGTAAAAGGGGCTTTGATTGCCGATGTCATAGGAATGAGCATTGATGGCGACAAGATCAGTGCGCGCCGACCCATGTATTCCGGTAAGGTGATTGCCGAAGTGGGAGCTGCTGCCGGTGCTATCCCCATTCTTTCCCTGCGTCCAAATGTTTTCGCGGCAGCAGTGAAAGGCGCCGGGGCCGCACCTGAAGTGGAAAAGATTTCGACGCCCGCGGCCCGGGATTCCCTGAAAACCGTTTGCCGTGAAATCATCGCGTCAGCAGGGGCGATTCTGGATGTTGCTGAGGCCGATATTATCGTCTCAGGCGGACGAGGCATGAAAGACGGGGCAAACTTCAAGCTGTTGTTTGAGTTCGCCAAAGATATCGGTGCCGCTGTAGGAGCATCAAGGGCCGCAGTCGATTCCGGCTGGATCAGTCATGAGCATCAGGTAGGACAAACCGGAAAAGCCGTCAGCCCAACCTTGTATATAGCATGCGGCATTTCAGGCGCTATACAGCATCTTGCCGGGATGTCGTCATCCAAGGTCATTGTGGCAATAAACAAAGATCCGGATGCGAATATTTTCAAACTGGCAAATTACGGAATAGTAGGTGATTTGTTCCAGGTGCTTCCGGTGTTGCGCGAAGAGATTCTCAAAATAAGGGCAAACTAGATAATGTGGGCAATGAACGGAGCCGTAGGGTTCACTGTTTTTTTTATCTTATGGGGTATTTCTCTTTGGCTGTTCGCCAGCGCCTTATACGGAAGAATCAGTCTTCTTGCCCGGGGAAGACCTGATTCGCGCCTTGACCAGCCCTTGGAACGCGCCACCGGAGTCATACGGAATGTCGTCATGCATTCCGCCCTGTTACGCGAGCCTTATCCGGGCATACTCCATATTTTCATATTCTACGGCTTCATGGTTTTAGGTATTGGAAACATTTTCCTTTTCAGCGAGTATCTGGCGCCGTCTCTTATGTGGGGAGTCATGGACTCTTCTTTGTATGGCCTGGTTTCTTTCGGGAAAGACATTTTCTGCATTCTGGTTTATTGCGGACTGGCGATGGCGGCATATCGACGCTATGTAATCAGGCCTGACAGACTTGAACGCTCATCGTCAGACGCCACCGTCATTATACTGCTCATAACATGTATCGTGACCTGTGCTCTTTTTATCGATGTCTTTCGATTTGCCGCCGCCCCGTTTACGTTGTCCTATCAGAATTGGGCTGTGATAGGTTCTTTTCTTTCACATTATTTTGTTGGTTTTTCAGGCTCCGTTCTGCATGTTCTTTATTGGGTGGCGTGGTGGGGACATCTTCTGCTCATTCTCAGCTTTCTTGTATATATTCCGCGTTCAAAGCACATGCATTTGATTGCCTGCGCTTTCAACGAGTATTTTCGGAATATCGGGCCCAAAGGCCGTATGACGAAGATCGATATCGAAAATTCCGAGAGTTTCGGCGTTGAAAAAATTGAAGATTATACGTGGAAGCAGCTGTTAGATCTTTTTGCCTGCGTTGAATGCGGTCGCTGCATGGAAAATTGTCCGGCGGCCCGCTCCGGAAAGGCGTTGAATCCGAAATTCCTCATTGCCGATCTGAAGAATTATCTGTTGTCACGCGGGCCGGAACTGAAAGCGACGAAGAGTTCCCTTATTTTTCAATATATACTCGAAAAGGGACTCTCTGTTCCGATTCCACGGTCTGAGAGAGAATTGCTTGTAAAAGAAGGTTTCATCAAACTCGCAGAGCCTGAAGAGAAAACCGCTGACGTTGCACAACCAATGGTAGCGGCGGGACCGCCTGCCTCAGAAGTAAAAGTACTTGTTGGAGAAGCCATCAGTGAGGATGTCATCTGGGCTTGTACAAGTTGCGGCTATTGCATTGAGCATTGTCCTTTTTATATCGAGCACACGAATAAAATTTTTGAAATGCGTCGCTATCTGACTTTGATGTTGAAATCATATTCTCCGCAGGTGAAGAGTTTCCTGAAGAATGTGCAGCGCAATTCAAATCCATGGGGAATCGGCTGGCAGCAGCGCGGCGATTGGGCCAAAGGACGCAGTATTCGCACATTCGGCGAATCGGAAGATATCGAATGGCTCCTGTATGTCGGTTGTGCGGGCTCCTTCGATGCCAGGAATATGAAGGTCGCCAATGCATTGTGTGAATTGCTCGACAAGGCAGGAGTATCTTACGGCATTCTCGGCAAGGATGAAAAATGCTGTGGAGAAACCGCGCGGCGCATGGGCGAGGAAGGCCTTTTTCAGGCTGCGGTGGAAACCAATATCGAGCTTTTCAAGGAATTGAAAGTCAAAAAAATCATTACACTCTGTCCGCATTGTTTCAATACTTTGAAAAACGAGTATTCGGATTTTGGCGGCCAATATGAAGTTGTACATCACTCCGAGCTTTTGCCGAAACTTCTGGAAGAAGGCAGGCTTCAGATACCTGCGAATCCGAACAATGCCCTGACGCGTGTTGCATTCCATGACTCATGTTATCTTGGCCGGTACAACAAAATTTATGAAAGTCCAAGAGAGTTGATAAAAGCCGCCACCGGAAATCCCGCTCTAGAAATGCCCCGCAACCTCGATCGCAGCTTCTGTTGCGGAGCCGGCGGAGGTCGCATGTGGATGGAAGAAACCGAAGGCGAGAAAATCAACGTGCTCCGCGCGAAAGAGTGCCTCGATACAGGTGCCAATTGCATTGTTTCAGCGTGTCCATACTGTCTGACCATGCTTGACGATGGCGTTAAAGCAGCGAACCGGGATAACATGCCGACCAAGGATATCGCGGAGCTGCTTCGCGACAGCCTTCTCTGAGGTAGGGCGGGACCGCCGGGCCCGCCGCTTTTTGATACGGCGCGCCGGGCCGTCGCGCCCTACCTGTCAGCGTGACCGAGACTCGTTAAACTCAGATAAGGCTTTTTCTGAAGGACATCAAGAGAGATTGCTGGATTTTCTTGTTACTTGGGAAAATCTGGAAAGTAAAAGAGGTTTCTTCAATGGGCATTCTGAAGGAACCCTTTGCCGGAAGCCCATCCGGAAATTCCTTTACGACGTTTCCCTTTGAGTCGAAAACCACGGCTCGTGGGGCAAGGATTTTTTCATCAGATATATCTCCGACGAAGATCTCAGACATTTCACTGATGTCTTCAGCCATTCTACAATCCCATAGTTCCGTAGTCGGTCCGATTTTCATGTCATTAAATGAAGCCATCGCTTTTTTATCTATGTTTTTTCCTATGCCGATGAGTACTAATTTCATGAAATTCCGCTCTTTGGCCTTGATGAGTATTGCCAGATTGCTGCAGTAGGTTTTTACATCTTCAGCATCTGAAAAAAGGCCATCGGTCAAAATCACGACCATGCTTCTTTTAACAACACTCAGTCTGCCTACAAGATATTTCAAAATTGGAAGTAATCTGGAGTCAGTTCCGAAGGTATCGGGGCCTGAGATTGTGACCCGATTGCAGTCTTCAATCTTGATTTCACCTGTATCAACCCAACCAGGTTTTTTTTCACAGCCCCAGTACATAAGATTGCATGATTTCCGGGCATCGATATGTGTTCCGAGGAAGTCAATAATCTCCCGGGCTTTCGGCTCGATCTCATTGTCAGTCCACTTCAAAAAGCCATTGGCAACTGCGTCTTCGTAGGCTTCGGGCTTATAAAGGAGAAGGGAGCATCCATCACGTGTTTCTTCAATAACGAGATTCTGTCTATGGTATCGCTCCTGAACTGAAAGCGGGATGTCTCCAATCAATGATTTTCCAAAAAGAGGCCGCATGGATTCGCTGGAATCGATTGCAACGACAGTGTTCCAATCATCCGCGGGGGGAATGAGGAATTGAAAAAAAACTTCTACTTCCTGGCCATCCTTTCTGTAGGAAACCTGGTTAAAAACACCGGAAAGAAGATTCCGGGGGATGGATATAATCTGATCATCCTTTGGAACACTGTTTGACCCGGTTATGGACATTTAAAGACCTCTTTATATAACAATCTAATAATTAACAGCTGGAAACTAGCCACCGGAAAGCCGGATTTCGGCCTCATGAGACTTTCTGCTGAAGCTTAGCAGGGTAATCCTGCATTCCAACACCTTTTCAAGAGTGGTCGCGGCAACAAGAAGACGTTTACGATGGATGATTGGAGTCCGCCTGTTTCTGATCGTCGTATCATTCAGCTTACTTTTGATTTTCCCGGGGGCAACAGCAAAGACCCGGGAATCACCTTTATTACACATCGCGCCCATTTTCATGTCTTTCCAGGTAATCGTCCAGCCATCGGCCTCAAGGACCTGACGAAGACTGATCATGAGGTGCCCTTTCCGTCGAACGGCGGTAATTCCGGACAGTTCTCTGGTTGCAGACAATATATTTTTCGATGCCTGCATGTCGGTGCCAGCATTTGTTTTTGTCGCGGCCAGACGAACTTTCAGTTCACGAGACGAGCGACCGCCGACTATGGAAAGTCTGCCATCAAGGATATCATTCAACAGTTCTATGGAAACGAAAAGCTGCCCGTTTTTTGTGACGAGTGGCTTTTCACTCGAATAGAGAGGCTTTCCATTCAAGATAGCCCGTTTATTCCCGGGGATGATGATAAGGGAACTCCCTGCGTCGTTTCTGCACGAGACTCCCTTTTTACGGCTAACCCATGTGATCTTCCAACCGTCAGCCTGAAGAACCGGCCGCAAGCCCATGAGAAGTCTGGAATGCCTCTTCAGTGATGGAACGCCCGAAATATCCTGGTTATCTGTTTTTACATGCATAACATGGCTGGCCACGGGCACTGCAACCATTGGCGGGATTGTCATCGATGCAATATTAACTTGTATCGGCGTTGAGGCTGTTTTGTCCGGAATCTTAGCCGAGGCGATCTTGTCTGAGAGCAGAGTCGAGGTTATGCTGCCTGGAATCGAAGCTGAGGCTATCTTGTCCTGGATCGTAGCCGAAGCCGTCTTCTCCGTTATTGTAGCTGAAGCTATCCTGTCCGGGAGCGGAGTCGAAATAGCCTTGTCTGTGACAGAAGCAGAGGCAATGGTTGGTGAAGCGGTTTGAGGCGCGGCAATTGGCGTTATGACGGCTTGTGTCGGAGCTCCTCCTGAAAATATCCGCCAGAGCAGAAAGGCGGCAAGACAAAAAATAACGACGACAATATATCCATAATTCTTACCTGATTTGGTTGAACCTTCGGTTGAAGGAGCCCACTTTTTCCCGGTCAAAATCACCGGTATGGGCGATTTTTGCTGGGGTGTTCGTGGATTTTTCAGCATGCGCCTATTGCTCCACGTCTGCGAACAGTTTTTCTTCCGCGGATTTCATGAATTCTTCTGAGGGTTTGATTCCGAGCATCTTAGCCGTGCGAAGATTGATTATCGTTCTTGCATTCGGATTTCGAGAGATCGGGATTTTTGCGGGAGCTGCACCTTCCAGGATGTCCAGGCCGATTCCGACCGAGTCTTTGCATAGAGAGTCCCAGTCGGCAACCCGCCCGACAAGCCCCCCCTTTTTTACTGTCGATTCGAGGGCGCAGAGAGTCGGAATTTTTTCGGTCAAGGGCATTAAATGTTGCTCGGTTGCTCCGGCAGCAGTTGTGTCGGATGCGAGGAAAACAGCCTGAACCAGCTGCTTGCGGAAAAATACGGCGCCGCTGGTCAGATCCTCGGGAGTCTGGCAATCGAAACAAATCACTTCGAATCCCAATTTCTGTCCCACTTCCCTGGTTTCGTCCAGTTGGATCTCTGACTGTAATTCTCCTGATTTATAAATTACACCTAAACGTTTCAGACCCGGGATCAATGGGCACAGCCCTTCTTTGATCTGATTCTCGATATCGATTCGATAACAGTTGCCCGCAATATTGTTGCCGGACCCCGCATAACTCTCAGCCAACCCCATGACCACCGGGTCGAAGCAGGCAACGCAGATTACGGGAATCACATGCCCTTTCAAATACAACTTTGTGGCGGCCGCGGCCGGGGAGCCTATAGAAACGACAAGATCGACATTTCGTGCAAGGAATTCCTCCGCGGCGTCATGCATAATGGCTGTATTCCCGTGGGCGTTGCGAACGATGATCTCCAGATTTTCGTCGCTCTGCCGGAATCTATACCCGTGCTCACGCAACTCCCTTTCAAGGGCTTGTATTGCCAGATCATATTCCTGGAGATTCTCGGAGAAGAAAATACCGATACTTTTCTTTTTCGCATCGTATGTTTTGGCCGCCTCTTCTCCGCGAAGGACGCGAAGTCCGCCCAGGGCAAGGGCTTCCAATTCGTCCTCCCCCGGGTAACGCTGAACGTTTCCCAGAAAAGAACAACGTTCCTCGATCAGGTTGGTAAGCATAGCGGAATGAGCCATGCCACCAGTCAGAATGATTCCATCGACTTTTCCGAAAAGTGTCACTGCTCGGGCGCCGATTTCAGTGGAAATCTGGTAGGCCATCGCTTCAAAAATGATCTTTGCGCGGGTGTTGCCTGCGCGGATGAGCGCTTCGACTTCCGCGCAGCTGTTTGTATTGAGATAACTTGTCAGTCCGCCCTTCCCGACAATTTTCTTCAATATACTCTTTTTGTCGTATTTCCCGGAGAAACACATTTCGACGAGCGGAATCAGGGGCACTGACCCGGAACGTTCCGGAGTGAAAGGTCCCTCGCAAAGTCCGTTATTTACATCGACAATGCGCCCTTTTTTCAGCGCGGCGACGGTGATTCCGCCGCCCAGATGTGCGACGATGAGATTCAAATCTTCAAGCGGGCGTTTGATATCCCTGGCGACTTTTCTTGCCGTAGCCTTGATATTGAGTGCGTGAACCAGGCTGTATCGAGGGATTTCGGCAATGCCGGAGTAACGTGAAACAGGCTCCAATTCATCGACTGAAATAGGATCGACAATGAAGGAGGGGATGGAATAATCCCAGCCTATGCCATAGGCGAGGACACCGCCGAGATTTGAAGCGTGTTGCCCCTGGATACCGCATCGCAGGTCGTTGATCATTCTTTCATCGACGCGATATGTGCCGCTTTCTATTGGTTTAAGCGGCCCACCGCGTCCTACGACGCAATGAAATTTAGTAAGATCGACGTTGGTAGACTTCAGAAAAGCCAGAATTTCCCGCTTACGAAACTCATATTGATCCCATATTTTCTCGAATTTCTCCAGCTCGGTGGAACTATGTCGAAGTATCTTTTCAGACTTGCAGAGTTCATCTTCGAAGATTCCGATTTTTGTGGAGGTAGAACCAGGATTTATAACGAGAATAAGGAAACTCTTACTGCTTTTCATGTTTACTTCGTCTTTTCTCAGATGGAAATCCGGCGGCCGATACTGCCTATATTGGCGAAACGTTCTGTTGCCAATCTCAACGCTGTTTTGACAGGCGGTTCCCTGTTCTCCCTTGCCGATTCAAGAAGCTCAAGGGTGCGTCCGTAAATCTCTCCGATTGCGGATTGCAGGAGAGTGCGTGAACGCTTTTTCAACTCATAATCAGCCTGAATTACTTCTCCTGAATCAATTAAAAAATGAGGTGTATACAGGATATTGTGTTTGTGCAGAAGCTCGCCGGTTTCCATATCCGGAATTATATTACTGGCACCACCTGCGATAGCACGACATTTAAGGCGTTCTACAGTCTGGGAATTAACCAGATTTCCGAGAGCACACGGAACGATCAAATCGCACTTTGTATCCACGACTTCCTCGGGGCGGACCATGGACACTTCGGGATAGCGGTCCTGGATGTTCTTGATCCTGTCGTAATTTTTATCGCTGACCAGAAGTTTTGCCTTTGCCTGGACGAGCAGCTCGACTATGTTGCTTCCAATTCGCCCGGCACCTTGCACTAAACAAGTGACATTTTCCAGACTTGATTGTCCGAAGACTATTTTTGCAGTGGCCCTGATACCGTGAAGAAGACCCTGGGCAGTAATGCTGGTAGGGTCGGCGATACCTCCGAAAGCTTCGGGAAGCGCCAGTACGTAGTTTGTTTCTCTTTTGATGTGTTTCAAATCCTTGCTGTCTGTTCCGACTTCCATGATGGCATAGAACTGGCCGGCCAGACGATTGATAAATCTTCCGAAAGCCCGGAAATAAGCTTCGCCCTTCCTGGAGTTTCCGCAGAGTATGGCGCTGCCTCCTCCGAAGTCGCAGTCGGAAAGACCAGTGCGCAGGGTCATCTCGCGTGCCAGCTCTGTAGCATCCTTCAACATGCTTTCCTGGTCTGGATAATCCATTACCCGTATACCACCGATCGCAGGCCCGAGGAGAGTATTGTGAATGGCTACAACCGCTTTTAAATCAACCGAATCTTCCCTGAAAAAGATGATCTGTTCCAGGCCTGCTCCATGCATCAATTCAAATGTTTCCATTTTATGTTTTCAGGCGCCCTTTGAAGAATAGCCGGCTTGTGAATAAACTTCACGGGAAATAAGATATTTCATGATTTCGCGAGTTCCGCCGCCGATCGACATCAGACGCGCATCCCGGTAAAATTGTTCAACGAAACTATCGCAGGTGTACCCGGTTCCGCCAAGAATCTGGATGCAGTCGTCACAAATCCTGATGACTTCATCGCATGCGAAAAGCTTCGCCATAGCGGCTTCTTTTGTACAAGGTAAATTTTTGTCGGCTTTACAGGCTGCACGATGAACCATCAGTTGAGATGCTTCCAGCAAGGTTGCATTTTCGGCAATTTTGAAGGATATTCCCTCGAAATCCTTAATTGGCTTACCAAATTGCACTCTTTCCTGCGAAAATTTCAGCGCGGCTTCAATGCAGGCTCTTCCCATGCCGAGAGATTCCGCCGCAAGGGCTATACGCTCTTTGTCGAGTTCCATCATCAGCTGTTTGAAACCCTGGTTTAACTGGCCAAGCAGGCGATGCCTGGGAATTCTGCAGTTATTGAAAGCCAGATGAGAAACACGCATTCCATGCATACCATGCATTTCATAATTCTTGACTACTGAAAAGCCGGGAGTTTTCGTTTCAAAAAGAAATGTGCTCATTCCTTTATGTGCTTTTACTGTTGGATCCGTGATTGCAAAAAGGCTTAATACATCGGCCTGACTGCCATTCGTAATGAAACGTTTTTCCCCGTTTATTACCCATGTATCGCCATCGAGTATAGCTGTCGTTTTCATTCCCGCAGTATCTGAGCCCACGTTGGGTTCGGTAATTCCGATTGCGCCGATTAATTCTCCGGCCAGAATCTTTGGCAGAAATTCGGCTTTCTGCTCTTTCGTTCCGAACATTGCCAGTGGCATTCCAAAAAGGGCGCATGAAACCAGTCGGGCCAGCTCAGCGGCAGGGCTGACAGCTCCGAATTCTTCGGCGATAATACATTCGTACAGCAACCCTTTTCCATTGCCTCCGAACTCCTTGTCATGAAGACAACTCATGAACCCTGCTTTGCCCATTTTTTGAAGGAGCTCTCTGGGAAAGTTTCCTAACCCATTTGGTTGATCCCGCCCCTCAATCCATGCGGCAACTGGTCGAATTTCGCGCTCCGCGAAATCTCTGGCCATTTTCCGAAATTCAATCTGATCGTTTGTCCAATCAAAATCCATATTTACTCCTTATAATCTGTATTCATCTGTGGTTAATTGTCCTTCGGCGTCGGTTCGATGCGGACCATCAAAGCTCCGGCATTGACCTGATCTCCGGCTTTAACACAGATCTCTTCAACTTTCCCGTGAAAGTGAACGGTTTGAGTCATTTCCATTTTCATTGATTCCATGATTAAAACAGGCTGGTTCTTTTCAACAGTTTGCCCAAGTTCAACCAGAACTTTCAGAATCTTTCCAGGCATCGTCGCGACAAGACGACTGCTGACCGGGCCAGCATTTTCACCAGCTCCGAAATCTTTTTCCACAGGAGCGACGGTATAAACCCTGCCCTGTCGATGAACAAAAATCTCTCCGGATTTTCCCTGGGCCAGAAAAAGACGAGTCTGCTTTCCCGCCTTGTTGATTATGAATTCTCCATTCGCAACGCGATTCAGGGAAATTTCTATTTCCTTGCCGTCAACGGTTGCCTTGATGGCGCATTCTCCCGCTTCCGGGGCCTGTGTCTGGCTTGAAATCTGAACTATATATACCTTTTCCCCTACCTTGAAACTTCTTTCCATTGGTCATCCTCCGATTTTCCATGGCCCGATTTCGGTCCATGGTGTCGAGGAAAGAGTTTTTCCTTCCGCGGCAACAGCTCTTTCGGGTCGATACAACGCTGCGGCGACGAGGACTTCCAGGGGAACCTCTTTGTCCGTCGGCGGCTTGTTTATGAAGCCATGTTCTTCCAGGAAACCCGTATGCGTATGTCCGGATATAAAATTCGGGTCATTCAGGACATCCAGCAGGAATGAGACCGGGGTTTGTACGCCTAATACTACTGTTTCCCGGAGGGCGATAAGCATTCTCTGCCGCGCTGTTTCCCGGTTTTCTCCCCATGCAATTATTTTGCTGAGAATAGGGTCATAATAAATTGATATTTCGAGGCCGGTCTCAATTCCGGAGTCCACGCGAATTCCGGGGCCTTGCGGCATTCTGACCAGGTGCAGTTTTCCGGGGGAGGGGAGGAAGTTGTTCTCGGGATCTTCCGCATAAATCCGGCATTCAATAGCATGTCCGTGTCTATGGATCTGATCCTGTGTAAACGGAATTTTCGCGCCATTGGCGATCCTGAACTGGAGCCGAACAAGATCGAGGCCGGTAATCAACTCAGTTAAAGGGTGCTCGACCTGGATGCGGGTGTTCATCTCGAGGAAAAAAAAGTTTTTATTCTGATCGACCAGAAATTCGATGGTTCCGGCACTTCGATAATTTACCGCTTTTGCAGCCCGGACAGCCGCATTGCCCATTTTCGCCCGCAAATCATCATCCACGATGAAAGAGGGAGATTCTTCTATGACCTTTTGATGGCGCCTCTGGATTGAGCATTCTCTTTCGAACAGATGGACGGTGTTTCCAAATGAATCAGCAAGAACTTGTACTTCGATATGCCTGGGCTTCTCCAGATATTTTTCCAGATAAACTCTGGGGTCACTGAATGCGGAAGTCGCCTCCCGGGCGGCGGCTTCCAATGCGGCTTCGAGCTCGTTCGAATTGCTGACCAGCCGTATCCCTTTTCCTCCTCCGCCTCCGGCGGCTTTTACAAGTATCGGATACCCAAGTTGTTCGGCCTCTTTTTTTGCATGACTGAACGAATCAATTTTTGCAAGAATGCCTGGTACAACCGGAACCCCGGCTTTAGTCATCAGGTTACGAGCCTGAATTTTATCGCCCATAGCTAAAACCGATGCATGAGACGGTCCGACGAATATCAGGCCTGCATCCTCAACTTTTTTTGCGAAATCAGCATTTTCCGCTAAAAAGCCATATCCCGGATGAATTGCCTGACAATTTGCCTTCAAGGCGGTTTCAATTATTTTATCCGCGTTAAGATAACTCTCTTTTGCAGGCGGAAGGCCTATATTGTAACTTTCATCGGCCATTCGGACATGAAGAGCATCCTTGTCCACATCGGAATAAACGGCAACGGACGAAATACCTTCTTCTCTGGCAGCTCTGATAATTCGAACGGCAATTTCAGATCGATTTGCTATAAGAACCTTTTTAATCATTTGCCACTACCCATTTAGGTTTGCGCATGCTCAGGAAGGCGTCCATTCCTTCCTGGCCTTCCGGGCTGATTCGAAGCCGCGCAATGATTTCCGCAGTATGTTTTTTCGCTTCAGCGATGGGCATTCCGGTGACTGACGCCACGAGAGCCTTGGCCTCCGCAATTGCTTCCGGACCGTTATTGAGAATTTCGGCGACTCTTTCGTTTACCCGACTGTCGAGTTTGTCCGCGGAGACTACTTCTGTGGCAAGGCCGATTTGAACAGCCTTTAATGCCGAAAGGCGTTCGCCGGTTATGAAACATTCACGGGCTTTTCCGGGGCCGATTCGTGCTATGACGTAAGGGGCAATACATGCCGGAACAAGACCGATCTTCACCTCTGATAAACTGAAAAAAGCGGCTTCAGATGCGATAACAAGGTCGCAGGCGGCTGCAAGTCCTGTTCCGCCGCCGAGAGTAGCACCTTGTACTTTAGCTATTACCGGTTTACGGCAGAAATTGATCGCTTCCATCATATCCGCGACGCGGTTTGAGTCGCGAAGGTTTTCCTCATAGGAAAATTTTATTATTTCCCGCATCCAGTTCAGATCGGCCCCGGCGCAGAATGATTTACCGGATCCGCCAAATACTACGACCCTTACTGATTTATCATTAGAGATAGAAGTGAAAATTCGGATCAGTTCTTCTATCATGGCGCTATTGAATGCATTATGGACCACGGGCCTGTTGAGAGTTACCCGTGCAACAGGTCCTTCCTGTTGATAAATTATCGTTTCAAAAGCCTTTTCTGCAGTCATTTACTCACATCCTCATAATTCCGAGTTTATAATTGGGAATCTGGCTATTCAATGTAACAGGAATTCCAAGCCCCAATATATTTCTGGTGTTCTTCAAGTCGATTATTCCATCGTCCCAGATTCTCCCGGTCGAATAATAGCAGTTGGCCTCTTCTTCGTATCTGGCAAGAATCGGCGCCTGGATTTGTTCGAGCATTTCAGGAGTGATTTCCTGTCCCTGCTTTTTCAGTTGCTCAACTTTTACAGTCGAAAGCACGCCGGCAGCCTGCTTGCCGCCCATGACACAAATCTTTGAGTTGGGCCACATCCACATGAATCTGGGACCGAATGCGCGACCGCACATACCGTAATTTCCTGCGCCATAGGAGCCCCCGATGACGATCGTGAATTTAGGTACGTCCGCATTGGAAACCGCATGAACCAGTTTTGCGCCGTCTCTGGCAATTCCTCCATGCTCATACTGTTTTCCGACAATGAAACCAGTGATATTCTGAAGGAAAATGAGCGGAATTTTTCGCATAGAACACAATGTTACAAAATGAGCTGCTTTCAGAGAGGATTCAGAGAAGAGGACTCCGTTATTCCCGATTATTCCGACCGGATATCCCATTATTCTGGCAAAGCCGCAGACAACGGTCAAACCATACAGGGCCTTGAACTCCTGAAAACGGCTTCCATCGACGATACGCGCAATTATTTCCCTGACATCGAACGGCTTTCTATCATCTTTTGGGACGATTCCGTAAAGTTCTTCCGGATCATAGAAAGGGTCTTCCGGAGTCATTCTGCCTATATCGGTGCGATTCTGTGGAGCCAAGGCCTCAACGATGTCACGCGCGATTGAAATTGCGTGAGCGTCGTTTTCCGCGTAATGATCAGCAACGCCGGAGATGCGGCAATGAACATCCGCTCCGCCCAACTCTTCCTCGGTCACGATTTCACCCGTGGCCGCCTTAACGAGTGGCGGGCCTCCAATGAAAATAGTGCCCTGGTTCTTGACAATGACACTCTCGTCGCTCATTGCCGGAACATAGGCTCCACCGGCGGTACATGACCCCATAACGACTGAAATCTGAGGAATTCCCATGGCTGACATTCGAGCCTGGTTATAGAAAATTCGACCAAAATGTTCTCTGTCCGGGAACGTCTCACTTTGGTGAGGCAGGAAAATTCCACCGGAATCCACGAGGTAGATGCATGGAAGATTGTTTTCCATGGCTACTTCCTGGGCTCGAAGATGCTTCTTTATCGTCATCGGGAAATATGTGCCGCCCTTGACTGTGGCGTCATTGGCTACAATCATGACTTCCCGGCCATTCACGACTCCGATGCCGGTGACCATTCCAGCGGCCGGGGCGGAATCCTCATACATACTAAGCGCCGCTAATGGACATAATTCAAGAAATGGGGTGTTCGGGTCGAAAAGGTGAGCTAATCTGTCTCTGACCAGCAGTTTGCCTCGTGCGGTATGCTTTTCACGGGCATGTTTGGGACCGCCCTGAGCAAACTTCTGAAGCTTTTCCTGTAACTCTCTGGCTAATCCCTTGTGATAATCGACGTTCTCCCTGAATTCCGGGGAACTCGGCTGAATCTTTGTTTGGATGCGGCGCATGCGAACTCCTCAGGCGGATATTCTCAAAACCTAAAAAGGGCACACGTAAGGATACGTGTGCCCTTTTGGCAATTAAACTCCTACGTCAGGAACAAATTTGTAGCCGTACTTGATTATTCCGTTTTTCCCGTCCTCCTGGACTTTACGGAACTTGGCTACTAATTTGTCGCCGGTTTTCAATGTAGTCGGATCGCAATCGGTGATCTGGGCCATGAGTCGAACGCCATCCTTCAGGTCGATGATTCCGACTGCGTATGGAACCTCGTCGCCGAAGCCTTCCGGGGCAACCCGGATGATGGTGAAGGTATCCAGCTTCCCTTTTCCGGAGAGCTTAACGGTTTCGAATGTCTTGCCTCCGCATTCCGGGCAAACGAGCCGGCTGGGAAAGTTGATAACTTTACATTTTTTGCACTTGCCTGCTTCCAGGCGATATCGTCGGGGTATTTCTCTCCAATGTCGTGGTATGGACATTATTTAGCCTCCAGAATGTGAACTACGCTCGTTCCGCCGGTTCCGCCCATGTTTTGTGTCAGTCCGACTTTCGCATTTTTTACCTGTCGTTTTCCGGCTTCGCCCCGTAATTGATAAACCGCTTCACAAATCTGGGCAACGCCAGTGGCTCCCACCGGATGCCCCTTAGACTTCAAACCGCCAGAAGGATTGACCGGGAATTTGCCTTCCAGGGCGGTCAGTCCCTTGAGGGTTGCCGGTCCGCCTTGGCCGGGTTTTACAATGCCAAGGGCTTCCATGATCATTATTTCCGCGATTGTAAAGCAGTCATGAACCTCAGCAAAATTAACGTCTTTTATTGTTTTTCCGGCCATTTTTAACGCCGCTTTTGCAGCCAGGGTCACCGCTTCCATTTTCAGCATATCCTTGCGCTGACATAGTGCGATGGTGTCCGTGGCATGGCCGACTCCGGAAATCACGACCATTCCATGTTTTTTATACTTTTTCGCATCAGTTGCCGGTACAAGAAGAACCGCGGCTGCTCCGTCCGTGATTGGGGAACAGTCCATCAGACGAAGCGGATCCGCAACCAGGGTGGAATTCATTACCTGCTCGCGGGTCATCGGGAACGGGTACTGAGCATGAGGATTCAGGCTTCCGTTTCTGTGATTTTTCGAAGAAACTTCAGCAAGTTGCTCTCTTGTCGTACCGTATTGTTCCATGTGCTTTCTGGCCATCATTGCATAAAGGCCGGGAAACGTAACGCCGTGAAAAGCTTCGAATTCCTGATCGGAAGCGGTTGCCAATGCATAGGTAGCGTCATTTCCGCTCACATCAGTCATTTTTTCGACTCCGAGAGCGAGAACGCAGTCCGACATTCCGGAGGCGACTTCCATGAAGGCGGTGCGAACCGCCTGACTGCCTGAACAACATGCCGATTCAACGCGCATGGCTGGAACGTGTTTTTTTCCAAGATAATCCGGAACCATATTGGCCATGTGTTCCTGGCCGGTCAATAGGCCGCTGGCCATTGTTCCGACAACGATGGAATCTATCTTATCATTTCCCGCATCCTCGAAGCAGCTCAAAGCAGCCTCGACACACAGGTCGCGAATCGATTTTTCCCAGAGTTCTCCCCATTTCATGAGTCCAACGCCAACAATTGCTACATCTCGCATATTTCTTTCTCCTACTCCGCTCTCAGGATTTTTCCGCGATTTTTGGCGTATTGCCCGTATTCCAGATAATATTTGTGTTCATCGAGTTGCTTTCTGACTCTTGGGGCAAGATCGCGAACTTCAAGAAGGCGTTTCGTGGTTTTGAAAATAAAGGCGTCGCTTCCAGCGCCGGAACCGTAAGAAACCAGGAGAATCAATTGTCCCGGCTTGGCTTCATCAAGGGTGGCAGCCAGGCCCAATGGGGAGGAACCAGAGTATGTATTGCCAAGAACCGGCGTTAAGAGTCCATGCCTGTACTGTGGTTCTTTGAATCCGAGCTTTTTGGCAACGACGACGGGGAATTTTCCGTTCGGCTGATGGAAAATGACGTAATCAAAGTCGGAAGGCTTCATCTTTGCTCTTGCGAGCATTGCATTTGTCGCCCCTTCAACATGTTTGAAATACGCGGGTTCTCCGGTGAATCTTCCGCCGTGAGCTGGATAATGAGAATAAGGCCGTCGCCAGAAATCAGGAGTGTCGGTCATATAGCAATCTGTATCGAGCAATTCCGCAACGATATTTTTGGTGCTGATCACGAAAGCGGCGGCTCCGGCTGCTGCGGAGTATTCAAGCGCGTCTCCGGGGGCTCCCTGGGATGTATCGGCGCCAATGGCAAGCACATTCGCGACTCTGCCGGCCTGTACCATCTGAGTCCCGATGAACATTCCTTCGGTTCCGGCCTTGCAGGCGAATTCCAGAGATGCCGTATGTACATGTGGACATGCTCCGATAGCTTCCGCGACCATCGTTCCGGTGGGTTTCACCGCATATGGATGAGATTCGCTGCCGACGTAGACAGCCCCGATATCCTTGGGGGCAATGCCTGATCTTGCCAACGCATTGTAAGCCGCATTGACGGACAACGTTCCTACATCTTCATCTGGTGCCGGAACGGATTTCTCGTTTAAATTCATTCCTCTGCGGTAAGCGGGGGCGTCGGTACCCCAGACTTTTGCAATTTCCTCGACCTTTATTCTGTACCGCGGAATTTGGGTCCCATAACCTGAAATACCAACCATCTAAAACCTCCTGAAAAAAGTAAAAAATTTAGACAAAAAAACGAATGAATAAACATATATCGTTAAATCTTACTTGGCAAGCTTTTTTCCTGTTACATTCGAAATTCAGGTTTTCGTTTTTCGACGAAGGCTTTCATTCCTTCTTTGCGGTCTTCCGTGGCAAAACATACGGCGCAAAGCTGTTTCTCGAATTCGAGCCCGTCATTGAGATTCATTCCTTCGCCATGATTTATGGCTTTCTTGGCTTCCAGGACAGAGAATCTGCCGTTGCGACAGATGGCTTCACCCAGGTCTCTCACCTGTTTCTGCAGATCGGCCAGCGGAAACACCTTGTTCACCAGCCCGATATTCAATCCTTCGGCAGCGGAGAGGCTCTTGCCGGAGAAGACGAGCTCCTTGCCCCAGCGGGTACCTACGGCACGCAACAGCCGCTGAGTTCCGCCAAAGCCTGGAATCAGGCCCAGAGTAACTTCCGGGAGGCCAAGTTTGGCGTTATCAGAGGCATAAATGAAATCACAGGCAAGCGCTACTTCCAGGCCGCCGCCCAAAGCATAGCCATTAACTGCTGCGATGGTCACGAATGCGGCCTGTTCAAGTAATTTCGTGACTTCCTGGCCAAGGTCACAAAACCGGAGCATATCCACGTGGGTCATCTCCAGCATTTCCTTGATGTCTGCGCCGGCGATAAACGCCTTTTCGCCGCCGCCAGTAATGATCAGGACCGTCAGCTCCTCTTTTTGAACGTGATTTGACAGAAAATCCTTCAACTCCCGGAGAGTCTGCGTGTTCAAAGCATTGAGTGCCTTCGGCCGATTTACGGTCAAAGTTCCGATCTTTCCCGATTTTTCAAAAACGAGATTTTCCATTATTATCTCCCTGGTAAACACTTGTCGATTCGTCAAATAGCCACTGCAAATCGGCGGATTACGCTTCACCAATCCGTCTTCGAAACTATTGATTATATGCAAAAGCAGAGCGTGACAGCCGGGCGCGCCGCATCAAGCGCCGTCTGATCTCCATAGTGCGGCATCCCGCCTTTGCCTGTGAGCCACTATGCGTTCAGGCAACCTTTTTGAAAACGAAGGCTACAACTGTCCTGTCGTTTCCACCCATGCTGATCATGAGCCCGTATGGCCGCTTCGGATCAACCGCAACCTGATACGTTCCGGCTGTGCCGGTCAGGTGGCGAAGAATATCGACTGCCTGTCGTACACCCGTTCCGCCGGTATAGTGTCCGAATCCGATCAGTCCTCCGGAAGAATTTGTCGGGAGTATCCCGTCCCGCCGGCTCTTGCCGTCGATGACAAACTCCGTGCTTTTGCCGGCGGTGCAGAAGCCAGCGGCTTCCAGGGATAACAAGCCGGTTATCGTGAAGCAGTCGTGGCATTCAAAGATGCCGATATCGGCTGGCGTTACTCCGGCCATGGCGTAAGCTTGTTCAACAGCGCGTCTGGTGGTTTCCAGGCAGGTCAAATCAGAGGCGACTTTTGTGATATCGGCAACGCAATGGCCATAGCCGGCTATCTGGACCGAATCTTTTTCGCTTTTTCCGATTTTCTTCAGACCTTCACGGGTGGCCAGGATAATTGCGGATCCGCCGTCCGAAACTTTTGAACAGTCGAATACGTTAATGCCATCCAGGAATGCCTTTGGGTTCGGTGGAGTCATGCCAGTAGAAAATGGGTCGGGATCAGTGTTGTGGTTTTCCTGGGCCTCAGGACAAAGTCGGGCGTTCTGAATGGCGTTCGCATACCAGGTGGCCATAGCCTTGCGCGCCTTTTCTTCGCCGTATTTCTGATAGAATGCCTTGGCCTTATCAGCAAAGAGGCTGGGAAAATAGAACGCGTGTCCATCTTTGCGCGTGCCGTCGTAATATCCCGCGCCCGCCAGAATGTCTGCTCCATAGATGGCTTTAACCGAGTTCTGGACTTCGATTCCGACGGTCATTGAAACATCGGACAGGCCGGAAAGAACATTTTTCATCGAAGCGACCAGGCCCAGTCCACCGGAACAGCATGCTCCTTCGACCCGTGTCGATGGCTTGTATTCGAGGGAATCATCTATCAAAGCCGCGAAAGCACCAAGGTGGCCCTGATGAACGAATCGTCCCGCCATAAAATTCGCCACTACACACTCGTCAATATTGGCGGGTGAGTTTATTTGCTTAACCGCGCCCTTGCCGGCTTCAGCCACATATTGGGCTATTCCGGGGCGTGGCTTTTTGGGGTTGAATTCTTTTCTTCCGGAGCCGAGGGAAATGGTATTGAACCCAGCGGTGATGAAAACGTCTTTGGGAAATTTTCTGGTCATATTGCACTCCATGAAAGATAATTTGATTTCAAATACGTTGCTGAAGATGATCTAAGATGACAAGCAACATGCGACATTATCGTAAAATATAGAGGTGTGTCCGTATGTCGAAATAATCATTCTCCCGATTTCGCGTGATCCTTGAATGATTTCAGTAGTATTTGTTGACCGGGCCGTACAAGTGATAAAAACCATTCATCAGGACCCCATTGACATTTTCGACATCATCGGTGACCCCGGAATTTTTCAGGAAATGAGCAATTTCCTTGGATCTCAGGAGGTACTTCCAGGCGAGTGTGGCGCCCGTAGTGTTCATGGATTTCATTGATGTGAAATAAGCTTCAAGCTTCTTATCCTTCCCCTTGTCGGACAAGAGAGCCTTCCATGGCTGGTAACCCGTCGGAACTTCTCCAAGTTTCTCGTCTATAGCCTTTGTCCAATTGTTTTCCGTGAAAAGGATGTATTTTTTTTCTTTGGTACAATAGACGCCAACCGGTCTGTTCTTTTCGTATTTCAGGAATCCGTCTTTTTGAGATCCATCCGCGAACTGTCCGCCTTTGACGTCCTGTTTGATCATCTCGTCAATGAGTTGAGAATGCAGTTCCTTATCATTAAGGTGCTTTTTCATAACCTGCAGAATCAGTTGATAGACGTCCAGTCCGACGTAGTCGATGAGCTGGAAAATGCCCATGGGACGGATCATGAAATCCTGAGAAACCCGATTCAAAGCGTATATTCCCTCATACATTTTCATGCCGATTTTTTGAAGGGCTTCGACCTCACCGATGGCATGGAGACCGTCTCTCATGAAATGACCGTTTCCGATGAAGCCGGCAACGTCGTTGGATGGAATGAGGGTCTTCTTCAGCATTTTTCCTATTTCGTAGGCGGCTTCTTTTACTTCGGGCCTGGTGTTTTTGGAAATGATCATCTCGACGAGTTTTTGTACCGGCGGAGGGTTGTAAAAATGAACTCCCATGATCCGGCCTTTCAAACCGCCGACTTTTTCCAGTTCAGCGATGGGCATGGATGAAGTGTTGGTGTAATAGAAGGTATCCTTCGAACAGACCTTGTCCAGGGTCGCATAGATCTGATTCTTGATGTCAATGTTCTCGATGGCGGCCTCGAATACGATAGTTGCATCCTTGGCGGCTTCCAGGAGTGTGGTTGGCCGCGGCAGCAGCATTGCGCCGTTGATGAACTCATCAATCATTTCTCCGTTTTCCACGAGGTCTTTTCTGGAAGCATATGCTTTTCGGAGATTGTTGATGTTTTTTTCTGCGTATTTTCGGAGTTGAGAGCGAAGGTATTCCAGGAGACCGGAAAGAGCGTCATCGGAAACGTCAACCATGGTGATCTTGTATCCGAGCTTGTTCGGGGAATTCAACTGCAGATTGGCAATCAGGTCGGTCATCAGAAGACATATGCCCCGACCCATTTTCCCCGCGGCACCTACCACCGCAACATTCTTCAACCTGGTGTTCAGTTCCATTTTTCCTCTGTCCTTAAATAGATTTCAATGAAGGCTGTCCGGCATAGGTGCCAGACTTCTGCTTCATTCCCCGAATAATGGGGAGAACGAACAAAGGATAACATGACGGAATTTGTATTTCCAGTAACCCGGGCCGGAAATATGGAATACCTTCGGATAGAGAAAGAGGCTGAGCGGGTGTGCGATCTCGCCAGCCTGCCCGGCCAGAACGGAATCTCGCTCCATTGTGATGAATTTCAGTTGAAGTCATTTCATCCGGAAGCCGTTATTGCTTGCAAATGCAGCTGCCAAGATATGTGAGGCGCTGGATGGTTTAAGTCTCCCGGGACGTGAATATTTGCCGGCGATCCTATATCATGATATTGTTAGAGCGTATGATGGATATTTGTGCGGCGTTATTGCCTCGGCAACCGTAAGAATATGCAGATGATCCATGATTTCATCGTAATCGGTGCGGGAATCATTGGCATGTCCACCGCCTGGCAGCTCCAGCTGGCCTTTCCCGGCCGATCCGTCCTGGTTCTGGAAAAAGAGGCCGGCCCCGCCTGCCATCAAACCGGACACAATTCCGGGGTGATTCATGCCGGGGTTTACTACACACCGGGAAGCCTGAAGGCCGCATTTTGTCGGGAAGGCAATATTGCGACCAAAGCCTTCTGTAAGGAACACGATATTCCGTATGTCGAGTGTGGCAAGTTACTGGTAGCCACCACCGAGCCTGAGCTGCAAAGAATGCAGAGTCTTGTGACCCGCTGTGCCGACAACCGGATTCCCATTGATGTGCTGACGGCCAGGCAATTGCATCTGCAGGAACCTGGCATTGCAGGTCTCGGGGCCATTCTGGTGCCGTCTACAGGCATCGTGAGTTACAGTGCGATTACGGCCAAAATGGTGACACTTGTGCAGCAAGGAGGGGGGGAGGTAAGGTTTGGGGCGAGGGTCTTGGGAATCGACGAACAACCTGACGGGATAATCGTAAAAACCTGCAAGGGGCGCGTCGCAGGGCGTTATCTGGTGGCCTGCGCCGGACTGATGGCAGATCGGATAGTCTCCATGATAGGTATCAAACCGGAGTTCAAGATTATTCCATTCCGTGGCGACTACTTTCTGTTGAGCCCCCGTCACAACCAGATTGTCCGGCACCTCATTTACCCGATCCCCGATCCGGAACTCCCGTTTCTCGGTGTTCATCTGACTCGGATGATCGACGGCACTGTCACCGTTGGACCCAACGCGGTCCTGGCATTCAAACGCGAAGGTTATCTCAAAACCGATATCAGTCTGCGGGAATGTTTCGAAATCCTGACCTATCCAGGCCTGCTCAAAGTGCTGTGCAAACACTTCAAGGTCAGCGTAATGGAATTGAAAAACAGCCTGTACAAAAAAGGCTATCTGGCCTTGGTGCAAAAATACTGCCCGAGCCTGTCCCTGGATGATCTGCTCGACTATCCGGCGGGCATTCGCGCCCAGGCGATCACACGTGATGGTGTGCTGATCAACGACTTTCTGTTCGTCAACACCGCGCGGGCACTGGCTGTATGCAACGCTCCGTCCCCGGCGGCCACGTCAGCCATTCCGATCGGCAAACATATCGTGGCGAAGGTCCGGGAAATGGTCGAGACGCCCCGAATTACATGAATTCATTGGGACCCCGGCCTCGTTGAAGGCTGTGTCGGCAGTCCCCATTCATTCCTGTTTGAAATCGCCTGAGCCGCCCCGATATCCTTCTCTGGCCATCCGGCGATCTTCATATCGCTGTCAATTCTTTCTTCTGAATAGCCAGCTTTACGCGAATCCTCGATAAATCGGCATAAGGCCAGGAGCTTCTTCGACGTCGTCGACGCCGCCGGCGCCTTCGGCATCTTCGGCGGCAGTCTCAGCGTTGGCTTGTCCGTCTTCTCGGGAGCATAGTTATCTTTCGCCCTGAGGGCAGCAATTATGGCCCCGGATAGTATTCCCAGAATTAATGCGATCGGGAACAGTTTTATCGTCAGAATAATAAAATCCAGGATGCCGAATCCGCCCGTCGGGCCGCACATGCCCTGTGTGATCGGAGGCGCGTTGACGACACTGGAGATATACACGGGAATCAACAAAAAATATCCCGTAAAAAGTGAGCCGAATGTAAAAAAGATCGTACTGATCAACCAAGAAACTGGGTTGCCCATGCCAGTGTTGACCTGCTCCGGTATTCCGGTTTCATTTTTCATGACCCAGTCTCCTCTGGTCCAGGATTATCTCCCAGTATCGGATGAAGCCGACGACGAGGCTGAAATACAGCATGAAACCGCCAACGACCTCGATAGGCACATCTAGTATCGGAACCCTGAAACCGGAAAAATTCATGGCTGTGGTTGGGCTGTATACCCTGATTCCCTTGGCCATCATGTATGCTTCGAGTGGAACGGCCATGCAGGTGAGAAGGGATACATAGAGTAAGAACCGCTTTATGGAATCGTAATGTATGAAAAAGGTATCTACTGCCTTGAGTCCCAACCCGATCATCACGACCCACCCAAGCGTGAGCAGGAAGCTGATGTCTCTGTATACATAGCTCCATGATGGAAATCCAACGTTTTCGACCATCGGTTCTATCATGACCTCGAACATGAACACGGCAATGGCCGCTATTGTGAAGTCTCTCAGCCAAAGCCGATTCGGGAAGGGCATTACCGGCACGTTATCCAGTATTAGCTCCCAGTATCGGTAAAATCCGAGGATCAGGCCGCAGAATACAGGCACGTAATAAAGGATGTTCCACGGAACCTCGAGGCCAGGCATTCGGCCCCAAATCACTGCTTCGACTTCCGGAGTATAGCTTCGGACGCCGACCTTGATTAGCAGGGAATCAAGGGGCAGAACCGCAAGCGTCAGAATCGCCAGGATCAACGGGAATCTCCATTCCGGTCGCCACTCCTTCTTCCATCGATCCACCAGAAAGATTACTGACATTATCAGTGATGTCCAGGCCAGCATAAGAATCCAACTGACATCGCGATACACGTATGCCCAGAAACCCAGTTTGAAGTTGTTCCACATGGACATCGTGAATACTTCGAAGGAACCGACCGCCGCCATCATTACGGCGAATCTGCCGATAATGTCGGGCCTGATTCTTTTCAGATACTTTACGAGCATCACGGAGACGCAAACGGTAATGATCTCCAGGACTACAATCAGTGGTGTCGGAGTCCGATCGAAGTTCTCCGCCGCAATCGGGATGGTCACGCTGGCCGGCGCCAGATACTGCACAATACTTTGAGTAATTGTCAAACCGTCATTCATGTAAGTCTCCCCAATGATTGCTTCTGTTCATGTGCTGATGAATCGCTTCAGCTCGCTTTCCCGATATGTGAATCCCTGAGTTTAAAGTAGGTTATAAAACCGGCCATGCAGGGCTTGGAAGGCCCATAGAAGTATCTTGGGCGCTACGTTCACCGAATCGCCATCTCGAATGGAAGGTTGGTTTCCCTGAGGATGGCTTCTCCGCACAAAACTTGATATCTCAAACGTCTTGTCTGACTATGATCTGTGAAATGTCGTCGCATCGCGGGAAGAATTTTCTTGGCTTACAATGCGGCAGTTTTTCAGTTGCTGGAGTATCGGTTTCCCGTTGGAATCGCTCCAGGAGGTGGCATTGGATCCAAAGGTTGGAATCATGGCGAAAGATAGAACACCGAGAGCTCCAAGTCCGATTACACTAATTCCAAGGATATTCAATGGGAAATTAGTATCAACAGCATTTTCATTATATATTATCGGATCCCTCTTCCATTCGGAGTTTCCCTTTCTATGCCAGCGTGAAATAACCTCACCGGAATCTACTGAATCTCCGTTGTTCTTATTCACAGCCAACTCATCCATTTAGTCAAATCCTTTTCTCATCGGAATGCGCTTTCAAGCGATATTTCCAATACCTGCTGCAAAGCATCATTGAAACACGATATTCTATCAGATTATACCACATATCAAATTCTTTTCGGCAATTCAAAATCGTAAACAGGGCGAACTCGAACTTTTTGCAGGCGTAACGCGACTGACGTGGAATCACGTGAAGCACGACTGTTGAGATATCCATTTAATCTTCTCCCGGCTTTTTCACTTTAGCTATGCACGCTGCAAGATCCGCAGCTTCGCTCTCCGTTATCTTTGCCTCAATCTCAGGCTGCCATCTCAAGACATCATTTTCATCGCTAATTGCGCAGACTCGATGAAAAGCCGCTCGAAGAAACATATCAGTTCATCCGGACAATCTATGTCCCCGGTGCGCTCGAAATTGACACAGCCGCATGCATTCGTACATGCAGCTCTGAAATTACAGTTCAGACATATGTTCGGTAGTCCACACCGTTTGTGGCCCCGTATTTTGGAATCTTCCTTCCCATGGCCTGCGTCAATCCGGCCCGAGTCGGCATTCAAATCGATGCCTGAAATAATCATAATGTTGCCGATACAAAAGCCCGACTTCGCTCCCTTGCAGATGAACCGTTCGCATGGAAATATGCTTCCGTCCGGCGCAACAGCAATCTCACGCGTCCCGAAGGAACATGGGTTCACCCACTCATATCGTCCATTCATCAGTAGTCTGCGAATTTTTTCCTCGACGAAGGAAAAATATACAGGCAGTTCATCGCGCATCCAGATCGAATATCTCCTTATCAATTCGACAAAAGCCTCTTTCGCCGCCTGCCTGGCATTCTCATTCCAATCCGCCGAATAATCCGGGCTGAATGAAAGTTTTCTGAACCCGATTTCCACCAAGCCTGAGACACTTGCGGTAAGTTCGACAATATTCTTAGGCGTTAGTACGATATTTACCAAGATTTTTTCGGCATCGATTATCTTTTCTTCCCATAAGCGTTTGATGACTTCATATGAAGATCCGCCATCCGGAAATCGCCGATGCGTGTCCTGGGCAACCTTTATGCCGTCCAGGCTCAGCATGGTCTCGATCCCCAAATCCTCCAAATTCTTATATTTTTCCGCCGTTAACAAGGTTCCGTTGGTCGAACACGATGAAACGAGAGAAATATCACGTGAGCGGCAGATTCCGGTCGCTTCTTTTTGAATATCCGTCATTAGTTCGTAAGCCGTCAGCGGCTCGCCGCCGAAGAAATGCAATGTAAGCGATTCGCCCGCGTTCACTTTTTCCGCTGCCAAACGAATGGCCCGACATGCGATTTCCATCGACATTGTGTTCTCATCAACGTGATGTCTATTATAACAATAATCGCAAGCAAGATTGCACTTGCCGGTTATCATCAAAACGAGCTTATAATCCATACCTTGTCTCGCGTAGCAAGTTAACGTCCATCGTAAGTCTTACTCCAACTGCGTATGAGGAGCCGGTGTCCCGGGGCGGAAACTCGGGGAACTCGCCTTCCCACCGCATTATCACAGCCGTTGTGAGACAGTGACCAATCACGTTGACCGTCGTCCTCCTGTCTATTCCTGATTTTGAGCAGCCTTTTCTGCGGAAAATAAAAATGGAATTGGGGGTTGGCCGCTGGAGCCCTTCCGTCCCTTTTGTTTCGATTTCTGTGCGGCCGCCGCAAGTGGAGAAAAAAATAGTTAAACACATATTCGAAGCGAGATCGAACATCGACGAGCTCGCTCGATATATGATACCATTGTTTTCGTGCGATTTCTGACCCATTTGATAATCTTATAAATGTTAGAGCTAACCGGGAAAAACTGGTCAATGCCATAAGTGATAATTTTGCTACATAATATATTATAAAAAGACCGATAGCAGCAGCATCGAAGTTCAGGGCACAGCAATTTCAATACAGCTGGTTAAAGTATAACGAGAAATATCAAGGTCGTGATAATGATCATACCCCTGTGAGCCAGCAACACGAACCGGGAAAGTGAATATTTCCTGTGCAATCTGGTGAGAAGCAGAAATGAAGCCGTGGAACTGAGAAGAGTAACCATGGGAATGACGGCTTTTAATGTACCCAATTCCGGCGTAATCCATTCGTTTGGAATAATAGTCCCGAACCCGGCCATCTCCTGAATCCATGGGAGGAGATTGCCTCCGTGATAAACGAATTCATGAAAATATATGTTGAAAAAACCGGAGAAAGCCAAAAACAGATAGGCGGATCCCAGAATTGCGAAATTCTTTTTCCAGGAGTCTTCAGTAAAGAAGCCGGAAGCTGCGACAAAAATGAAAATATAGAGAACTCCGATTAATACAGAAAGTGAAACATCTCCAATGCCGGAACCATTAAACATCTGATGTTTTGCTAAGTCGGCAAGAGGCCCCCAGGAGGGCAGTTTCAAGGCAAGAACCAGGGCAGTCAATAACACGGCAAAGAAAGCCTCCGCCGCGTTCCATTTTTCCCTGGCTGACAGTTCATACCAGGGGAAACGAAGGTCGATTCTCACAGATTGATGCTTGCATCTCTTCAGGCAGGAAAGGCACAGAATGCAATCCTTGCTGATCACGGCAGTGGCGGGATGAATGCCCATGGGACAGTTTCCCGCTTTAACGCAGTCATGATTGTGGCACTGACTCGAACAGACATTGCTGTTGCTTCCAAGTTCAATCAGGGAAACTGCGGTGGAGCTTGAAACCATCCTTCCCAGCGGGCAGAAGTATTTGCACCAGCTGCGTTTGCCGAAGATGAAATTGGTCATGGTCGTGCCGGCAAGAATGCAGATGAGCAGAACACTGGTCGCACGTGCCTCAGTAAACATGTGCGTGGCATGCTCGGCTGTAAGGATCAGGGCAAATCCGGCAATCCCGATCCATAAACCATATTTGGCGAGTATATCCGGCACCGAATGGAATCTCTTCTTGAAGTAGTTCACACCGTCACTTAGAACCGGCATTGGGCAATAGCCGCACCAGCTCCGCGCACCGAAAATTATCGAGAAGATCAGGAACGGCCACCATATTGCCCATACGACAAGGTTTGCCGGATTATTTTGTGTTGGACCGAGTAGTGTCAGTAATATCAGGCCGATGATGAACGGGAACGTGACAATACGCAATCCCGCCGGAAATGAATCAAGATTCGCCAGTTCCCTGATGAACGGAACCTTCAGCAGGTTGAATTTCCCGGTAGTGGAAAAAGTCGGGATATTCAGGAATAGCTGACTCTCCATAATTGTTTCGGCGTCGGCTACTACAATAGCGCGTTCCAGCACCTGATGCATTTCATCTACATTCAGCGGCCATTCATGATCGACCATGAGATTGAGAGCCTCATTTGAAAAGCCGATAACTTTCTTGGCGAATTTTTTATTGTATTCCTGGACGAGGTGTTCCGCCAACACCGGAATATCCTTCTTGCGTTCGCGAAGGGGCTTCATCTGTAGAAATTCCGCGTTGAAAAGCGGCAGAAGCTCTGGATCAAGCACTCCACGGGTATTCAATTCCTCGAGTGTTCTGGTGGAAGTGGCAATAAGACGGGTCTTGGAATATATCTGTCGCGATTCCCCCAGGCGGGCAAAGGTTCCTCCCTTGAGATACTGCTTGAAAAGTTGCTGTACATGAGCCGTCATCGATTCTATATTTTCCAGAATTACAGTCCCACCGTTCGCCAACTCCAGGTATCCCTTCCTGAACCCTCTGGCAAAGCTCCCCGCATCGGCTGCGTGGCCGAACAGAGCCGATTCCTGGGCAATTTCCTGATGGCATTCATCCGCGTTATTCGCTTTTTCAGTAACGGATTTGCGTTGAATGGGAGGGGGATTAGCGCAATCCAGATGGAACAGAGGGCGAGATCCGGCTGCACTGTGAAAATGAATCAGTCGTGCGGCAAGATCCTTGCCGGTTCCCCTTTCGCCGAGAATCAGAATATTCGTTGTCGAGTTGGCAATTCTGTCGATAGAGTCATTGGTCTCTTTTGTCCAGCTGGATTTCCCGAGAAAGCAGTTGATATCGGGAGGCTGCTGAGCAAAAAGTGTTGCAATGATCTCAGCGCGTTCAAGATCGGCAAAATGCTGTCGCGCCAGAGTTTTCCCTCGCCTCTGAGCCAGCTGATGAAGAAAGTCGTCGCCCAGTTTGGGGAAGTTTGAGAGCAGTTCAAAAAATGCTTCCTGGGAGAGCTCCGCCAGACGAACGTCCGTAACAGCCTTCACATTGGCTGAGCGCGGTTCGCCCGTCATCAGCGCCATTTCGCCAAAATTATCCCCCGGACCCTGGGTATTGATCGTATACTCGATCCCCTCATCATTAATGAGAGTCACGGCAACAGTTCCGCTGAGAATCAGGAACAGCGAGTATCCCGGATCACCCCGGAAAATGATCATCTCCTCGGACGAAAAAGTTCTCTCAGTCAGGCTGGGGAAGATCTTTTCAAGATCTTCCTGAAGGAAGTCGCGAAAAATATTGATATTCAGAAGATCGGGCAGGGCAATCATTTTAGTCTTCAGCCCCCTCGCTTATCGTTAATCGCAACGAATCGATTCGTTCTTCGGGGTATTTCAAATCGGTCTCACACATCAATCTGACTGGCTCCGAATAGCTCGGTAAATTGTAAGTCCTTCAATTATCCAAGAATATCATAGAAACAAGATTTTTGACATCGTGTGATGTGCGTGGTAGCCTGAATACCTCTGAGAGTGGCATTAGAATTGGTCTGTCAGCGTTTTGTGAGTTTATCATCGTCGATTTGGCAACGGTTAAAATTCTGAGACGGACGCTTTCGATGGCCGGGTAGCAAGCGGGGGTAATTTTCAATCAAGACGGGTGCAGGAATAATGAAGATCAGAAGTTTGCTTATTATAATAACTACTGCAATCGTGATCGTATCTATGGTGACCGTAACTTTGGTTGCGGTGTTTACGATCAAGAAGCAGGGAGAGGATGACATACAGAAATACCAGGCGGATGAACTTGCGAAAGTCAGGCATAATCTCAAGAATCTGGCATACATGGCCTACGGGATTTTGGAGAAGAATGACGCTATAGCTCATGACAAGAAGTTTCTCGAAGAAAGCTACGGTGTGCGACTGAAAGACGCGATCAGCATCGTTGAGCCGATTCTCAGAATGTACTCTAAAATGGCGAAGGAAGGGAAAATATCTCTCGATCAGGCCAAAAAAGAGGCTTTCAGTACGATCAGTGGCATAAGGTATGACAACGGGACAGGCTATTTCTGGATCAACGACACTACGCTTCCATACCCGCGGATGATTATGCACCCGACGCTGCCAGCGCTAGACGGCACCGTGCTTGACGACCCGAAATTCAACTGCGCACTTGGAATAAAGAAGAACCTCTTTCAGGCCTTCGCAGAGGTCACGAAGGCAAAAGGAGAAGGTTTCATCGACTATTTCTGGCCGAAACCGACAAACGACGGGCTTAGCGCTCAGGTGCCAAAGCTTTCATATGTAAAACTATTCACTGAATGGGACATAATAATCGGAACCGGTATCTATATCGATGACGCACTTGTCGATGCCAAGGAAAAAAGCAAAGGAGACATAAGCAAAATAAGGTATGACGACGGGACCGGCTATTTCTGGATCAACGACACTGCGCTTCCATACCCCAGCATGATTATGCACCCGACTATGCCAGAGCTTGACGGCAAGATCCTGGATGATCCGAAATTCAACAACGCATTGAGCATCAGGAAGAACCTTTTCCAGGCGATGGCAGAGGCATGCAAAAATGATGAGGGTGAGGGTTTTGTGGATTATGTCTGGCCAAAGCCTACAAAGGAAGGCATGAGTGACCCGGTTCCTAAATTGTCATTTGTAAAAGTATTCAAGCCATGGGGATGGATTATCGGGACAGGCGTCTATATCGACAACATAGTAAAAGAAACTTCCATGAAGGCCTTGTTGATTAATAACCAGATCAGTAAGGTCATCGAAAAGTTCCTTTTGATCTCGGTAATCGTGCTTATCGCGGGGATAGTGACCGTCATTCTTTTCGCGAAAAGTCTTACAGTGCCGATCAGCAGGCTTGCTGACTCGATCGGAAAGATCAAGAGTGAGGGAATATACTCTGGAGAATCTCCCGTGGCGGGCACTGTGGAAACGAGGGAACTGGGAGAGATATTCAACAGCATGCTCTCTGATCTCAGGGCCAGCGATGCGACAAACAAGGCGCTCATAGAAGAGTTGGCGGAGCATAACAGGACACTGGAACAAAGGGTGGCCGAAAGAACGTCCGAGCTGCAAGCCTCACTGACGGAGGTCAATGCAGCCAACAACAAAATCCTTAACGGTATTCGTTATGCAAAGATGATACAGGGTTCGCTCCTGCCGGATAGCGATACGGTCATGGCGCATCTTCCGAACAGTCTGTTCATATGGATGCCGAAGGACATCGTCGGCGGGGACATCTATTTTGCCGAGATTCTTGAGCACAGTTATATCGTCGCAATAGTGGACTGCACCGGCCACGGGGTACCGGGCGCTTTTATGACGATGATTGCGTCGTCAAGCCTGAAAAAGATAATCAACGAGGACCGCTGTCATGATCCGGCGGAGATACTAAAGAGGCTGAACCGTGCGGTAAAATCCCTGTTACTGACTAACTCCGAACATGATCTCTTCGACGTCGGGATGGATGCCGCCGTGTGCATTGTAAAACCTCGTGAGAAGGAACTGGAGTTTTCCGGGGCGAGATTGCCGCTTTACTGCATCAGTAATGGCTATGTTGAAGTCCTGAAGGGCGACAGGCAGAGCATCGGATACAAAGCATCGTCTTCGGATCTTAATTTCACGAACATAAAGGTGGCGATGTCCGATGATATGTCGTTTTACCTTTCGACAGACGGTTATGTCGATCAGACCGGAGGCAAGAACGGTTTTTCATTTGGAAACAGACGCTTCAGAGCGCTATTGAATGAGATAGGCAAACGCCCTTTCCACCAGCAGAGGGAAATGCTTCTTAACGCCTTCAACGAGCATATCGGTGACAATGAACGACTGGATGATGTAACTGTAATAGGGTTCAGCATCTGAACGATTCGATTTCAAGGGAGAATGGAAAAATCAGACATGATCAAGCTACTGGATTTGAAAAAAGATCTTGATGAAAAAGGTGTGTTTTTGTATTTCAACGGGCAGATATCGCAGGAATTGCTGGTTCAACTTGGCGATACCCTGAAACAGAAATTGAAAACGGAAGAAGTGAAGTCGCAAACAAGCATGAAGGTCTTTTCCATGTTTGTAGAACAAATGCAAAACATTATCCGTTACTCAGTTTCCGGCGGAACTAACGTTCCCCCCGATTTGGCGGAACAGCAGGTCGGAGTCCTGTCAGTAGGTTTTGATGGAAGTAATTATTTTGTTGCCAGCGGCAACAAGGTGGACACAGTAGAAGTTGCCAGGATAAGGGAAAAGCTTGAAAAAATCCGTTCAATGGATAAAGATCAGCTAAGGGCATATTATAAGGAAATGAGAAAAAAAGAGATCCCTGAAGACTCCAAGGGAGCCGGACTAGGCTTCATAGAAATGGCCAGAAATGCCAGCAAACCGCTTGAATTCGAGTTTTCCGAGTTAAGTGAGCGTGAGTCTTTCTTCACTTTAGTAACTCTGATAAGCAGGGAGTGAGATATGGCGGCATTTGCAATAGATTCTACAAAGAGCACTCCGAGGATTTTTTTCGACGAAGGAAAAAACGTTCTGGAGATCACAGGCGAATCGTATCCTGAAAACACATCGGAATTTTACGATCCATTCTTCAAGTGGCTCAATAAGCATCTCGACGGGCTGCATGACGAGTGCTTCACCGTGAGTATCGAACTGATATACTTCAACAGCAGTTCTTCAAAGATACTGATGAATTTGTTTGACAGGCTTGAAACAAATGTTGAAGGGGGCAAGAATATCGTCGTTAACTGGATTTATGACAAGGAAAACGAAAGTTCCCTCGAATATGGCGAGGAGTTCAAGGAAGATATGACATCGTTGAAATTCAATCTCGTGAAGAAAGGTTGAATAGAATGGTACGGAAGGAAAGATAATGGAGAAGAGCGAAAATACCCTTTACGAAACTGAAGAGATAACAATCGATGAAGCCGAAGGAGTATTGAAAGACGAGCAATATCACGGTTCACCACTCTTCTCCAAATATGCATATCTTCTTCAGCAGTATAAGAATATGTTCAAACAGCTCCGCAGGCTGATAAGGTTGAGCGACAAACAGCAGGAAAAACTGAACAACCTCAACAATAAGCTCGAAATTGCCAACAACCTCATACGCAAGACCTTCGGCCGTTATCTTTCGGACGATGTTGTCAAGGGGATCCTTTCCAGTGAAGGACTTGTTCTGGGAGGTGAGACGCGCATTGTAACCATATTGATGAGCGATCTGCGCGGTTTCACGGCCATCAGCGAGAGTCTCCCCGCAGAGACAGTCATGAATATCATCAATATTTATCTGTCAAAGATGACCGACATCATTATGCGTTATAACGGCACGATAATTGAATTCATCGGAGATTCCATTTTCGTTGTTTTCGGAGCTCCTGTGTTCAGAAGTGACGATGCACAGCAGGCAACAGCGTGTGCAATCGAGATGCAGAGGGCAATGGGTGACGTGAACCGTGAATGCCGTGAGCGTGGCTATCCGGAAGTAGAACAGGGGATAGGACTTAATACAGGCGAACTGGTCGTGGGAAATATCGGCTCCGACAAAAGGACCAAATACGGCGCCGTCGGCAAGAATGTGAATCTCACTGCGCGTGTGGAATCATATACGCTTGGCGGTCAGATTTTCATATCCGAGAGTACTCTCAAGGCCTGCGGATCTATCCTGAAGATAGTTGCCTGCCAGGAAGTGCATCCCAAGGGGATCAGGACGCCAATTAAAATCTATGAGGTGTGTGGAATCGAAGGTGACTTCAATCTTTATCTGCCCGAGAAAGCCCCGGAAAATATGACGGAAATTACTTCCGGATTAGGCGTCAGGATCTCAGTGCTGGAAGGCAAGCACGCCGGAGACGAAACCATTGAGGGTGAAATCATTAGACTTAGCGCCAGGTCGGCCGTTATCAGGTCGAATATGAAGGCGGAACGCTTTGGAAACCTCAAGCTTGCTCTCATCGGGAGTGACGGCCGAGAAATGGAGGATGATTTGTACGTCAAAGTCACAGAATCACCCGCTGAATCGTCCTCGACATTCAAGGTTTATTTCACATCCATTCCGTTGAAGATTCGGGATTTCCTGCAGAAAACGTACCTGGATGCCATCTGATGACATCATGCTTATAAATGTTACTGATGAACTGAAGAGGCATGTCTGAACAGAAAAAATAGTTGATGAGGTAAATTATGGACTGGAATCTCGCACCGGAAGCTGCGAAGGCGTTCGCCACAGGCGGAAAACGTTTTTTTTCCGGTATCGAAGTCACTGAGCGACGCCTGAACAACGACCTTCTCGTGAAGGTACCGGTCTTTTTCAGACGTTGGAGTTCAATCTTCGCCTGTTTCACCGTGGACTCGGCCTCAGTGAAACAACTGCTGCCCAGCCCGCTCCTTGTACCAGTTCCAGCGATATCAGGCAGAACCTTGGTCGGTATGGCAGCCATGGATTATCAAGAGGTTGAAGGCCTGCCCCGGTACCAGGAGTTTGGCGTAATGTTTCCAGTAAGATTGCGCCCTCGTATCAATCTGCCGCTCCTGCCTGTTCTGTTTCCGGGCAAGTTTTCTGATTTTGGGTGGTTCGTTCAGTATCTCCCGGTTACTACTCTCCAGGCCGAAGCGTTTGGCCGGGAAGTGTGGGGTTACCCTAAGTGTCAGGCCACCATTACTTTCCGAAAACTTGACGGGTGGGTGATTTGCAGCGTCAGTGAACAAGAGCAGGAAGTTCTCTCGCTTCGGGTAAAAATTCTTCCTCCGCGGGTAGATGCAAATCCATATCCTACATATACCTGGCACGAAGGCCGAATTCTTCGCACCATGGTTCGAACGGAGGGCGAGGCAGGTGTTTCGCTGTGCTCTCCGGATTCCAAATTCCGACTGGGAAACCATCCACGGTCGGCGTTGTTGAAGAGTTTAAATCCTTCGCGCCGTCCTTTCCTCACAGTTTCGGCCCCCCTTGTCCGGAGCGTTCTGTTTGACGGCCACCACGCTGATTGAACATCAATCCCCTGGATCTCTCGCTGCACGAAGCCGTTATCGAGCTTGCCCCGGTCTTCCGGAGCCGGGACTCACGTTTCGGCTCCTTAAAGTAAGGGGCGACCGATGAGCTTTGACAAAATGGTTCCGCGCATGGAGCACATGAGGAAGCTTCCCTGATTTTAAGGTTCCAAAAGGCAAAACTCCTGGAGTAAACGGGGATTGCAGAGAGCGCAGCGGGGCTGGTATATTGAGGGTGTAAAAAATCAGACAAAAGGACAATCGGACAATTCCGCGATCGAGGACAATCAAAATCGGATGCAAGATGGCGGCAGAACGGTTGGAGCGGTCAACAAGGATACATTGTTCATCGACGGGCTTACAGGACTTCCGACGCACTTGGAGTTGGCGCGACAGCTCTCCGTGTCAGCCTCGCCAATTGCGGTTTTCTTCGACATTGATGCCCTTGTTCGACTCACGGATATGTGTGGTTTCCGCGCGTCGGACGAAGCCATCATTCGCGTGGGGCGCATAATTCAAGAGCGAGCTGCGACGTTGGATCTTCCCGCGTTCAGGATTGGTGGTGACGAATTCCTGGTCACTCTCCGGGGCCAAACGCACGCCAATGCCGTCGAGTTCGCCCAGACAACCCTGGCAGCGGTATCGACCGCGCGGATAGAATACCGGCGCGCCGACGACCCATCTCGTGAACACATAGTTGTGAACGCGGTAATCTGTCGCGTGAGTTGGCGGATCGAACCGAATATCTCCCGGGCGCGCGAATGGTTTGCGGAGAAGATCTGGAAGGCGAAAATGGGCGACATTCGTCGATGCGGCGTTATTGCTGACGAGGCCGAGGGGCTCCCGACGTGGGCTGCCTAACTCCATGAGTTCTGAAGTTTTGGGGACAGTATATTTAAATATCGACCAGCGGATTTGTGGCGGGGCGAGACTTTCGTGGTTCTTGAGAATCGGACAAACAGTTCCCCCCCCTAATGGCGAAGGCTTATCGACGGAACAGCTCTTTTAGGTATTTCCCAGCCGGAGAGCTACTTCGGGGTACTCGTTGCCGTGCCAGATCCGATGCCGGCTACCGTGGAGGCTGCAGCCGCGAAAGCAGCCGGCTCCTTCGCTAACGTGGAAGTGGCAGAGGCGAGGGTCGCGAGGCTCGGAGTGGGCAGTGGCGTTGAGCCACAGCCAACCAGGGACATCATACTCAAAACAAGCATACTCAAGACGAATTTGTTCATGAATCACCTCTTCGTTGTTTTGTCGCAATGATCGGATTTTGTACCCCGGGAATATGTTGGCATAATCAAAAAATTTCACTCATCAAAAAAGCTCCTTCTTTTTCTGGATGACTCATTCTTACCCATAAATAGAAACGTGAATATCCATTGTTCAGCTCAAAAAAGTGGTTAAAAGCAACTATTATTGACCGAAAGTATTACTTCGTAACTTCATTTGTGATAAAATTAGGTCTATGAGACGCAGGGATTTTTTGGGGGTTTGTTCTGGCGGGCTGCTTACCCTAATAGGAGCAGGAACCGTTTATCCTATTTTTCGTTTTTTGTCTCCTCTTTCTGTTGATAGCCACGGAGCAAAGGTTGCCATTTCTTTGGAAAACCTTCCCGAAGGTGAAGCTAAATTTTTTGAGTTTCAGGGAAGAGCGGCCGTACTCATCAAGCGTAAAAACGGTAATCTGAGCCTGCTTTCAGCGGTTTGTACTCACCTGGGCTGTATCGTGAAGTGGGAAAAAGAAAAGGAGGAATTCCTTTGTCCTTGCCACGGAGGAAGATTTTCCCCGGACGGAACGGTTCTTGGCGGGCCTCCCCCGAAGCCGCTCGAACAACTTCCATTCGTTGTTAAAGATGGATCCGTCAATGTCGGATAGCATATGAATCCAGTCACATTCATCTATGATTGGATCGACCGCCGAATCGGTCTGAATGATCTTACGGCGAAGTATCTCACCGGCTATCTTTTGCCTCGCAACATCAACATCTGGTACTCCATGGGAAGCATCCTGTTGCTTATCTTTGGGGTTCAGGTTTTAACGGGAATCCTTCTGCTGGTTTATTACTCACCGAGCATAGAAACGGCATTCAAGAGCATTACCTTCATTATGAACCAGGTCCCCTTTGGATGGCTGATACGCACATGCCATGCGGTGGGTGCCAACATGATGGTTCTTTTCCTTTTGATTCACATGATTTCAGTTATTTTCATGGGAAGCTACAAGGCTCCCAGGGAGTTCAACTGGCTTTCCGGGTTTGGCCTGCTGAACATGGTTTTTGGAATCTGCCTGACCGGCTATCTTTTGCCATGGAGCCAGCTTTCATTTTGGGCAACAACTGTTGCCACGAGTGGAGCCGGCAGCGTTCCATTTATCGGTGAGTATATCCTCGAATTTGTTCGCGGAGGAAAATTGGTTGGGGCTCCCACTTTGGGCCGTTTTTTTGTTCTTCATGTCATTGTATTGCCGGCAGGAATTGCCGGCTTGATTGGGATACATCTGTTTCTTCTTCAGCGCACAGGAGTTTCCACCCCGCCATCGTATGACGGTCCTGTTGAGCATTGGAAAGGTGAACAGTATGAGTATGAAAAACATCCAGACGGAATACCATTCTTCCCTCACTTTTTAGTGCAGGATCTTGTAGCCAATTGTATTTATGCCATTTTCTTCTTCGCCATCGTCTTCTTTGTCCCGAATATTTTTTTTCCGGCAGAGGCTTTCTTTCCTGCCAATCCATTTGAAACTCCTGCTCATATCAAGCCTGAATGGTATTTTCTTCCAAATTATCAGGTATTGAAGATTTTCCCCAACGAGTTTATTGGGCTTATTGTACAGGGAATTGCCATGACTTTTCTTGCCGCCCTTCCATTCATCGACATATGGCCCAAGCGCAACTTCCTGAAACGGCCGCTTTTTCTGACCTGCGTCATGCTTGGTATTTTCACGTTCATTGGTCTGATGATTTGGGGACACTTTTCGTGAAAAAATACCAAAGAAGCAGGCGTCTGATACATCTGATTCTGGCCGTTCTTTTCATGACCGTATTTTTTACTGATTCCATTTGTGCAATTGTGTGTATCGATTGCCACAGCACACAAACGGGGCGGGCACTTGCGCCTGTCAATTTATGGAAGACAAGTATTCATGCCGAAAATGGAGTATTTTGTAATTCTTGCCATGGTGGCGACCCAAGTGATGCCGTAAATGCAATGAGTCCCTCCCGTGGCTTTCTGGGGGCTCCCAAGCGGGCTGATATTCCGAAATTTTGCGGCAAGTGCCACGTTGGAGTTCTTGAGAATTATCTTGCCAGCGCCCATGGGAAAGCCGATTTGGCCAGTGGTCCTGTCTGCATTGATTGCCACGGGAGTCATGCCGCCAAGAAGGCGTCTATCGAAATAATAAATGAACAGCTTTGTTCAAAATGCCACTCTTATGAGGGCTCCAGGATATTGAAGAATGCTTTCAAGGAAACCGAGGACCTCATTGATACTCTACAGAAAAAAAACAGCGTTTTGAAAATGGAGGGTTTCGATGTTGAGGGAGTTGAAAAGGGGATTTTTTCATCCAGAAACGACTTGCACTCAGTAATACATGAAGTGAACATAGTCAAAGTCAAGGAATCGATTGCCAAAATTAAACCCGGTCTTGATAAGGCTGAAGCCAGCCATCTCCTGATAGACAGAGAAAAGTCATCACGAGAGAAAATTGGAGTTTTGGCCATCAGCATAATATTTGCATTGGCTTTGATTCTGCACTTTTTCAGGAAAAGTTTTGATGATCCTGAAAACAAGTCACAATAGTATCAATGATGCGAATAATGACTATTAAATTGAGCAACTTGCAAAATTATATGGCAATCATGAGAGAATACGCATCCTCCATTTGTACGGGCGGGTTTCAAACCCGCCCTTGCGTGATGTTTCGTGAATATTGCAAGTCCCTCAAATTATTAAGAAATGCTTTTATTTGTCTTTTCATCATGGCAAATATCGGGCAAGGTGCTGTGGAAGGACAAACTCCGGGTTCTGAGATTGCATCTCTTCCGGCGTGTTGCCGCACAGCCACGGAGACGGCGAAACTGGTTTCGTCCGTAAACGAAAAAGCGGTTCAGCCTGGAGTTGATGAAAAACTTGGAGCTATTCTTCCCCTGGATCTTTCATTTACGGATGAAACCGGCGCTACAAAGACTTTAAGAGAACGAATCACCAAGCCTACGATCATAGCATTCGTTTTTTATCGATGCCCCGTAGTCTGCAACCTTGTACAAGGAAGCATTGCCGAGGCGATAAATAAAATCACATTGAAACCCGGTCAGGATTACAATGTTCTTTCCATAAGCATTGACGAGTTAGATGATGCCACCACAGCCGGCAAAAAGAAGAATGAATTTTTCAATAATCTTGTTGGCGGAAAATTTCCGGATTCCGCCTGGAAATTCCTTTTTGGCTCAAAAGAGAATATTAAGGCAGTCACTGAGGCCGCCGGATTTTACTTTACGCGGGTAGACGGTTCGATTGTGCATCCGGCTGCTTTGATATTCGTTTCTTCCGAGGGCAAAATTGTCCGGTATCTGCACGGAACACAATTCCTGCCTCTGAATGTTACTCTGGCATTAACGGAAGCCGCTGAAAACAGAGTGGGATTTTCCATAAAATCCGTAGTTACTTTTTGTTTCTCGTATGATTCGGCGGGAAAGAAGTACGTATTAAACATTATGCGAATCTCCGGGCTGGCTATCCTGCTTCTTGTGGTTACGCTTTTATTTTTCCTGTTTAAGTCCGGGAAACGGGAAGAGAAGAAATGACCATGGAATCAAATCATCATCTGAACTTTTTGGCACCGCAGCCTGACCGTTCCTGGTTGGGGTCATGGATTTTTTCCACCGATCATAAACGAATAGGCATCCTGTATTTGGTTGCCATCTCCACTTTTTTCCTGGTTGGGCTATGTCTTGGTCTTCTGATGCGCCTCGAACTCATTGCTCCCGGCGGAATCATCATGGGGCCTCAAACATATAATGCCTTATTCACCGTGCATGGGGTCATAATGATTTTCCTTGTCGTCATTCCAAGCATTCCGGCGGTATTCGGAAATATGATATTGCCTATCCAACTTGGAGCGAAAGACGTCTTTTTCCCACGCCTGAACCTTCTTTCATGGTGGCTTTACATGTTCGGGGCCGGAGTAGCCGTCATATCCCTTTTCACTGGTGGTGGCCCTCCGGATACAGGCTGGACCTTCTACGTCCCGTTCAGCACAATGACGAAATCCAACACCACCCTTTCGGTATTCGGAGTTTTCATACTCGGTTTCTCCGGAATTCTGACCGGACTGAATTTCATTACAACAGTACATCGTCTGAAGCCGTCAACAACGCCGTGGATGAAGCTGCCGCTTTTTACCTGGTCTCTCTATTTCACTGCCTGGATTCAGGTTTTAGTGACTCCGATTCTTGCTATTACCCTGCTTTTGATCATCCTTGAGCGAGTGATCGGTTTAGGCCTTTTCGATCCGACCAAGGGCGGCGATCCGCTGTTGTACCAGCATCTTTTTTGGATCTATTCACATCCGGCTGTTTATATCATGATTCTTCCCGCGATGGGCGTAATCTCTGAGATCGTTCCGGTTTTTGCCAGAAAACCCGCCTTCGGATACCGCGCCATTGTCTTCAGCGGTTTTGTGATCGCCACTGCCGGCTCAATGGTATGGGCGCACCATATGTTTGTTGCTGGAATCAGCGATACAGCGGTCATGGTATTTTCGTTTCTGACTTTCGTCGTGGCGATTCCGAGCGCAATAAAAGTTTTCAACTGGACGGCCACATTGTACAAAGGTTCGATTTATTTAGGCCCGCCACTACTTTATGCGCTCGCTTTTATCTTTCTTTTTTCTTTGGGTGGCCTTCAAGGATTGATTTTAGGTTCAGCGGGTACTGACATGCATGTTCACGACACATATTTCGTTGTCGGCCATTTTCATTATGTGGTGTTCGGGGGAGCAATTTTCGGTTTTTTTGCCGCCCTGCACTACTGGCTTCCCAAGATGTTTGGCAGACTTTACAACTATGAATGGGCAACGGCCGCACTGTTTTTGAAGTTCATAGGGTTCAATCTTCTTTACTTTACAATGTTGATTATGGGCGTGCAGGGAATGCCCCGCCGTTATTATGATTATCTTCCCGAGTTTCAAAACCTGCAGGTGATTTCCACTGTGGGCTCCTGGATTCTAGCCGCTGGTATCATAATGATGGTCATCAATCTGTTTTATGGTATGCGTTACGGTGAAAAGGCTGGAGACAATCCATGGGGAGGAGCAACTCTCGAGTGGACCGTTTCTTCCCCGCCTCCGGCCGAAAATTTTGAGGGAGAGCCGGTTCTCACTCGCTCACCTTATGATTTCAAGGATATAAAAGCACCCCATGCAGAATGATTCTGTCGGTTCCAGACTTGGAATGTGGTTGTTTCTTTTTACGGAACTCATGCTTTTTGGCGGTTTGTTCCTTCTCTATGCCGTCTATTCCAATAGGTATCCGGCAGAATTCTCCCGTGCCTCGAAAGAACTTTCCACGATCATGGGAAGTTTGAATACTGTCGTTCTGTTGACTTCGAGCCTGTTTGTCGTTCTTGCGGTTGCCGGAATCCGAAATAACAAACCTCGGCACACCGTGGCCTTTTTGCTTGCCACAATAGCCTGTGCAGGGATATTCCTCGGGGTAAAATCAGTTGAATGGTCGGAAAAATACCACCACGGGCTTTTTCCTAACACTCCGACACTGCTTGCAAAGCCGAAAGGCGAAATAGTTTTTTTCAATCTCTACTTTACTATTACAGGCCTTCATGCAATTCATATCATCATCGGGGCGATCGTTCTCGGCATTATTACGTGGTCTGTATACTCCGGAAAAACAAGTTCCAATGATTACGTGAGCCTTGAAAATTCCGGGCTTTACTGGCACCTGGTTGATCTGATCTGGATTTACATATTTCCCCTGTTTTATCTGGTGGTCCCATGACGGATAATTTGAACAAGTCTTATATGTCGTATGTATTTATCTGGATCATTCTGCTTTGTTTAACCGCGCTGACGGTATTCTGCTCAACGCTGCAGCTCGGTCACCCGGCTATCTGGATTGCATTGACAATTGCGACAATAAAAGGAAGTCTGGTCCTTCTTTTTTTCATGCATCTCAAGGATGAACAGTCCTTTATAAAATATGCTTTTCTGGTGGCACTGATTGTCCTGGCCATTTTCATTGGCTTAACATTTTTTGACGTTTTGTACCGGTAAGAAACGATGATTCCACAGATTCTCAATCCAATGGAACAAATTGACCATACGTTTTTGATTATTTTCAGCATCTCCGCTTTTATTCTGCTTGGAATCAGCGGGCTGAGCATTTATTTTCTTTTCAGGTATCACCATACACGAAATCCTGACCCCGACCCCATAGAAGGAAATCTGCTCCTTGAGTTTGTCTGGACAATAATCCCTGTTATTTTGGTATCGGGAATGTTTGTTTCCGGCTGGACTGGTTTCAAAGCCGCCCGCACCGTGCCTGTTGGCGCTTATCCGATAAAGACCACTGCCAGGATGTGGGCATGGAATTTTGAATATCCGAACGGAAAAATAGCTGACACCCTGTGGGTTCCGCAGGGGAAACCTATCAAGATAATTCTTCAATCCCTTGATGTCATTCATAGTTTTTATATGCCGGCCTATCGCATAAAGATGGACGCTCTTCCGGGAAGAGAGACATATACATGGTTTCTCCCCATGAAAACCGGGGAATTTACAGTTTTTTGCGCGGAGTATTGCGGCCTCAAACATGCGGATATGTCCGCGAAAGTGGTCGTCGCCACTCAGACTGAATTCGATGAGTGGGTAAATGATTTCACCACACCCGGAGCCGTGGTCGCCACCGGACCGCAAAAGATTCTCTTTGACAAGGGTTGTCTCGGCTGTCACTCTCTTGATGGAAGCGTGAAGGCAGGGCCCACGTTCAAAGGTATTTTTGGCCGCAAGACATTTGTGATCAAGGGTGGCCAGGAAGAATCACTCACTGCTGATGAAGCGTATTTGAGACGCTCGATTCTCGATCCAAAGGCGGAAATCGTAAAAGGCTTTCCTGATCTTATGCCGCCACCAATGGATATTTCCCCTGAAGATCTGAATACTATAATCAACTGTCTAAAAAGCCTGCCTTAATGGCCCGTGGATTTATACAGAGGCGCAATGAAATTTGTTTATGTATTCGGCATAATTATTAAAATATCTTCTTCATTGCCCATCGCGCTTTCAGCTCTTCTTGGATTTCTTGCCGCAGGAAGCAGGATCATCCCCCATCCCGGCAATATGACTCTTGAATTCAGCATTTTTCTCGGCGTTTTTTTTCTTGCTGCAGGTTGTTCGGCTTTGAATCAGTTTCAGGAACGCGCTGACGATCAGGAAATGGCCAGAACGAGAAATCGCCCCTTGCCGGCCAGGAAAGTCAGTCCGGCCTTTGTTTTTCATTCGGCCTTGGCCATGATTTGCTTTGGGCTTTTATTGCTCATGGTTTTCCAATCAGCCGTGATTACTTTAATTGGTATTGTCGGCTTGCTTATCTATAATTTTGGATACACTCCGCTAAAATCCAGAACTCCTTTTGCCATTTTTTTCGGTGCAATAGCCGGTTGTCTCCCGCCCCTTATGGGATGGATTGCAGGTGGTGGAGAAATTTTCAGTTATTCTCTCTGGATAGGGCTCGGATTTGCCTATTTCTGGCAGATTGCCCATTTTGGGCTTCTATTAATTGCATATTCCGGAGATTATGAAATATCAGCGAAATCGAATTTGTATAAATATCTTGGAAAGTCTGGAGTGGTGCTGACCACTTTGGTTAGCATGTTTTTCTGCTTTTTTGCGGCAATCCAGGCCGGCGGAAATATTCCGGAATTGATTCGATTTTGGATTCAGTGGGTTCAGTTCGCAATAATCATGTTCTTTCTTGCAACCACGATCAGCAGCCTGAATAATTATGGCAGACGGTTTTTCAGACTCTGGAATTCCTGGCTCGGAATCGGTATTCTTCTCGCACTTGCCGCCTGGTAAAATCCACGGAGAATTGCCGGCAGCACTTCAAGTTGATTGATTTTTTCAGAATGGCTGATATACTGACCGCATGAAAAATGGGGATCTTATTCGGATATAGGCATATAGAATTTTGTTTTTTGGGGCCGGCGTTTCATGCTCCTGCGGTGCATGATTCAAACTCAGATGAACAGGTTATTAAAGATCAAAGGGGGATCTGTCGTGAGGGATTCATTTTGTTTTTCTTCTTCCGTCAGAATGGCTTGTCTTGGGATTTTCCTGGGTATTTCTTCAGTATGGGCAGTTGCCATTGATCTGCCCAGGAATGGCGAAGACGTGTTGCAGTACGTGCAGCGAACGAAGGGGAACTTCGATCAGACCTTGTATCGTCAGGTCATCGGCGCTGGCAACTATTTCAAGGAAGGTGATGAAACCGTAGGGGTGGCCGCCCAGGATGACGCCAGCCGCATTCATGCCTGGATGCTGCTGACAAACACAAAAATCAACGTTATTCATGAGCATCCGATGCTCGAAGACAAAGTTCAGAAATTCATTTGGGAAACAACTGATACTGCCGCTTATGAAAAGATCAAAAACTGGACTCTTGGAGAGCTTGAACAGTTTCTGCTGACCAAAACTGAAACTGAAATCAGAGAAATAATGCCGGGACTGGATAGTGACGTAATAGGTTGCGTGGTTAAGCTCATGAATAATTCTGAATTAACGGTGGTTGGCCAGAAAATCTTCAACCCCCTGCCCGGTAGCAAAATCGGCGCCAAAGGCTATATGGGAGCCCGTCTTCAGCCGAATTCCCCTACAGACAACCCGGAAGACATCGTTTGGCAGGTCTTCGACGGATGGTGCTATGGAACCGGAGACGTCGTTCTTGGCACCAATCCGGTTTCCGGCTCCATTGACGATCTGAAAAACATAGAAGAAGCCCTCAAGGACATTATCGTTACTTTTGGTTTGCAGGATGTAATTCCCTGGTGTGTTTTATCCCATATTGACAAGCAGAACGAGGTAGAGAAGAAATACCCGGGCTCGACAGCTCTTTGGTTTCAAAGTCTTGCCAGTTGCGATGATGCCAATCAGACCTTTGATGTTACGGTTGAAAAAATGCGAAACTATGCATCCATGCGTGTCGGCTCATTTGGCATGTATTTTGAAACCGGCCAGGGAGCTGACTTCACGAATGGCGCTGGTCACGGTTTTGACATGGTCATTCATGAATCCAGAAAGTATGGCTTTTCCCGGGCATTAAAGAAGGACATAGCCAAGGTGGCGCCCCAGGGACGCATGTGGCAGCACACCAATGACGTTGCCGGCTTTATCGGCCCCGAGGTGTTCAAGTGTCGGGAACAATTGGTCCGCTGTTGTCTTGAAGATATTGTCATGGGAAAACTCCATGGATTGTGCCTTGGCCTGGATATATGCTCTACATTGCACATGCCCATCAGCCTGGAAGACCTGGACTGGTGCATGGATCAGATTATGCCCGCAAATCCGGCCTATCTCATGGGCCTTCCAACCAAAAATGACCCGATGCTGAGCTATCTGACCACAGCTTTTCAGGATCACGTGCGGTTGCGGGAGAAATTCGGATACAAAGTCAATGATGCCATGCAGGATTTTTTCAAGCGCATACAGATCGTAGACCAGCAGAACAGATACACAGAACATTTCGGAGATCCTGTCTGGGTTTATTATCAGTATCGTCTGGCCAAAGGCGATAAACGCTCACGCGAAGAGATCTATGCTGAAGGCGAAGCAATTATCAAGCGCGTTGAGGCCCGAGGATGCTTCATTGCTCGCGGTCATGGAAAAAAACTGTGGGATCTTCAGCCGGAACTGGCGGCAAAAGTTCAGAAACTTTACGACGATGCGAAGATGTGCATCTGGACGGAGTTCACTCCTGAGTTTTTGAAAACGCTCCCGAATTCCGTTTTTATTTCCACGAACTCAAAAGATCGTGAAGATTATGTTGCTCATCCCGAATCCGGGGAGAAGCTCAACTCCGAAGCCACCGCCGCCGTTGAAAAACTTCGTGACTCTTGGGGCGACAAGATCCCCGATGTCCAGATCGTCATTTCGGACGGTTTGAATGGTCGCGCAATCATGGACGAGGGGCATCTTGCGCCCTATTTAAAGACGATTCGCGAGGAATTGTCAAAATCAGGGTTGACTGCCAGCGAGAAATACATTGTGGTGAAATCAGGTCGAGTAAGAGCGGGGTATGAAATAGGGAGTATTCTGTTCGGCAAGTCTGATCCGGAGAAACCCAGAATTATTGTGCATGTTATCGGGGAAAGGCCGGGTACCGAGCATCGAAATTATTCAGTCTATCTGACCGGCCCCAAGGCGGGTGTCTGGGCAAAAAAGACGGTGGACCATGATATATCCATGGTGATCAGCGGCATTTCCGATACAGCCTATTCGCCGGTTGATGCAGCAAAAGAGACGCTCAGCATGATCATGTCCATGATGAAAATGGGCAAGAAAATGTAGGGGGGCGGCTATCGGAGGCTGGGCGTGAAGAGTTTTTGGCGGGGCGTAAAATATATTGCGGCTCTTGGGTGGGCCACCTGGCAACGTTTCTCAGAAGTGGAGGGCTCGGAAGCGGCGGCGGCGATTGCCTATTACGCTTTGTTTTCCCTGTTCCCATTGTTGGTATTGGTCATAGTTCCTTCCGCCACTTTATTTGGAAATCCGGAAATCTATGGCAAAATAATAAATTTTACGCGTGAATTTCTGCCCACCTCCGAGGACCTGCTGAAAGCCACCATGGATCAACTGATTCTGATCAAGGGGACCTCTTTCTGGACCCTGGGTGGTTTATTGGGATTCGGTGCCCTGCTTTGGTCGGCCACTGGCGTTTTTGCCGGCCTCGTTCAAAACATCAATCAGGCCTGGCATCAGGCAAATTCGCGTCACTTTCTTCTTGAGAGAGTGATTGCAGTCATTATGATCGTTTCTCTTACCATTTTGCTGGGCGTTACGCTGTTCTTGACGACCGCCCTGCAATTTTATCACGGCTGGTTTTCCCAACAATCAATTCTTCAAATTCTCATGCCTTTTGAAAAGAATTCCACGGGGTTTCTGATCTGGCTTATTCCGATGCTTTTCACATTCACCGTTTTTATTCTGATGTACAGATTCATTCCAAATACGCGGGTTTACTGGCGGGAAGCAGCATGGGGAGCACTGTTTTCAACAATCGTCGGAGAATTTACCAAAGTGGCCTTCGTTTACTGGTATTTTTTTCTCGGAGCCGAGGGCCTGCGGAATGTATATGGTGGCATGGGCGCCGTGGCTGGGTTCATGTTCTGGATGTATCTCTACAGTCTGGTCATTTTGCTTGGCGCCAACCTCACCGCCACTATTGCTTTTACCACTCGCATTCAAGACCCATCCTCTGATATGCCAAGGCAGGATTAACAAAGAGCGCATTTAATTGCGACGAAGGGGCACGGCGCGCCGTGCCCCTTCGCTTGATATATTCGCGATGCTTTATCGTTATTCTGTCGTTTGTGTTCACCCCTGCTCAACTCATTTTTCTTTTTTCGATGCGGCAGCTTCTTCCGGGATGACCAGAAACATTGGTGATCCCTCTCGCATTACGACAAACACAGAACTCTTCTTGGTCGTATTTCCAGCTTTCAGAGCTGTTTTCAGGCTTGCTTCATCAGAAACCGGCTGATTATTTACCTGCGTGATTACATCTGACTCCTGCAGTCCGCCACGATCGGCAGAGGACCCTTCCTCGATCTCGGTTACCAGAAGCCCCTTGATGGACTCTTCGAGTCTCATCGATTTGCATACTTCCGGAGTAAGTTTTTTATAGACGAAGCCCAGCTTTTCCTGAGGCTCGGGTTCATCGGCCTTTTCCTTGGCTTTCGGAGTTTCCGCGAGGTCTTCCGGGTCTTTCAAACCGAAGGTGCGCGGCATACGTTCGAGTTTGACCGCGAGTGTTTTCTCGGCTCCGGCTCGTAGAATTTTCAGCTGAAGAACATCGTCCACCTTGTGACTCAGAACGAGCTTCTGCACATCATTCGAGCTGTTCATCGGTTTGTCGTCGATCGATCGGATAATATCCATCTGCTGTAAACCTGCCTTGGATGCGGGGGTATTAGGGCTCACCTCCATGACGACGGTGCCGTTCTTGTCTGGAAGAGAATAATGCTCAGCGAGTTCCGGAGTAACTGCCGACATCGTGATCCCGACATACGGACGCTCGACTGATCCGCTGCTTACGATTTGTGCCGCTACGCGCTTGCACATGTTAGATGGAATGGCAAAACCGATTCCGGCACCCGGAGCATTGAAGATCAGTGTGTTGATGCCCATTACGTTGCCATCAATGTCGACGAGTGGCCCGCCGGAGTTGCCCGGATTTATTCCCGCGTCAGTCTGGATGAAATCTTCAATAGGCGATGCGCCGAGACCGGAGCGGCCGACAGCACTGACGACGCCGACCGTGACTGTCTGCTCCAGGCCCATCGGGCTGCCTATCGCTATTGCCCATTCTCCGACCTGAACACCGTCGGAGTCGGCAAATTTTGCTGCGGGAAGTGGAGTCGGCGATTCAACGCGCACGACTGCCAGATCGCTTTGTGGATCCTGTCCGACAACTTTGGCTTTCAGTTCACGCCCATCCTGTAGTTTCACAGTGATGGTGGTCGCACCCTTGACCACGTGGTTGTTGGTCAGGATGGTGCCTTTTTCATCGAAAATAACACCTGATCCGGCGCCTTCTGACTTGAAAGGGGAGTGGGGCGTCTTGAAATGATGCTTGCCGGGGTGTTCCTTAAAGAACTTGTTGAAGAAGTCGCCGAAAGGGGAATCTTCCGGCGCGCCGAAGAGGTCCATTGAAGGGCCTTCCTGCGCACTTTCCGAACGTTCGACGCGGATATTGACCACGCTGGGTCTTAATTCACGCGCAACCACGATGAACGCATTCTGCATCTCACGTGCCGCGGAGGACCCCCGGGATGAAGCGCCGGCCGCGGTGCTTTCGATGGCAGCGGCCTGGACAGTGGCGGGCAGTATGATTGCGAGAACAAGTGCAAGGGAAAGAAGTTGCCATCTGGACAACGTTCGAAAACTGTAATACATGGTAAAACCTCCTGTGTTGCTCATGAAAAGCTTATGCTGAGCCCTTAATCATAAGACCGGCGGCAGCTGATTCACGATTGTTTGACAACTTCGCCGTGAAAAAGTTCCCGAATTTGTTGATTCCCGATTTGTTTCCGTTATGAAACCAATGCTTGATTTCTATCGTTGGATTGTGGTTGTATAAGAGCCTCAAAATTTAACAGTTCGGGCACCAAGATCAGGAGGTCGGGTATGCGCATCGTAGTGACCGGCGGAGCTGGCTTCATAGGATCACATCTCGTCGACCGACTGGTCGAACAGGGACATCGTATTGTCGTCATCGACAATTTCATTACCGGGTGCCCCGGTAATCTGGCGCAGCACAAGGGCAATGATGCTGTCACTATCGTCGAGCATGACATTTCCAAGCCGATATATCTGGCGGAGGGAGTCGATCGTATCTTTCATCTGGCCTCACCGGCCAGTCCGATCGATTATCAGAAACTGCCCATTCCGACGCTCAAGGTAGGTGCCCTGGGAACACACAACATATTGGGCATGGCCAAGTTGAAAAAGGCGCGCGTTCTTCTTGCTTCGACGTCCGAAGTCTATGGAGATCCCGAAGAGCACCCGCAGAAAGAGACATACTGGGGTCACGTGAATCCGGTGGGGCCACGCGGTTGTTACGATGAATCGAAGCGTTTTGCGGAAGCCCTGATGATGGCATACCACACATATCATAAGGTCGATACGCGTATCGTAAGAATCTTCAATACATATGGCCCCCGCATGCGTCTGAACGACGGCCGCGTGGTTCCGGCTTTCATTTCACAAGTCCTTGCCGGGGAAGACCTGACAGTGTTCGGGGACGGTTCCCAGACGCGTTCATTCTGCTACGTGAGCGATCTGGTTTCAGGCCTTATCTCACTGATGGACAAAGGTGATGAAAACCCCTGCAATATAGGCAATCCTTCTGAAATAACGATTCGTGAGTTCGCGGAGCGCATCCGGGACATTGTCGGCGGGAAAACCAGGATTGTCGAACGGCCTCTTCCCGTTGACGATCCGCGCCGACGGCGCCCGGACATCACGCGAGCCAAGACAATGCTTGATTGGGAGCCAAAGGTTACGCTCCAGGAAGGCCTCGAAAAAACCGTGGCCTGGGCGCGAACTGTGGTAAGCCCTTGCTGATTGTCACAGATAGCAATCATGAGTGATATTCATCAGGATATTTCGCGAGTTCTTATTTCCGCTGATGAGATTCAGGCGCGGATCAAAGTTCTCGGAGAAGAAATCACGGTGGATTATCAGAATGAAGACATTGTCCTGGTCTGCATTCTGAAGGGCGCATTTCTGTTTATGGCCGATCTTTGCAGGCACATCAGGGTTCCGGTTAATACAGAGTTCATGGCAATCAGTTCTTATGGGCATTCGACGGAGTCTTCCGGAGTTGTGCGTATTCTGAAAGATTTAAATGAGAGTATCGCCGGCCGCAATGTTCTGATAATTGAGGACATAGTGGACACAGGATTAACCGTCTCCTACCTGGAACAACTGCTGGAAGCTCGCAAACCCAATAGTATTCGCATCTGTACATTGTCGAACAAACCCCAATGCCATAAAACCCCCGTGCAGATTGATTACTGTGGTTTTATATTGCCACAGGAGTTCGTCGTCGGATTTGGCCTTGATTACAGGGATTATTATCGAAATCTGCCATACATAGGTGTTTTAAAACCGGAAATATATCAGAAATGAACTTAGTATCAGTTTTGAGTAAATTTTAGATTGATACCTTCGCAGAAAGGAACTTATCGCGGTGAATCTTGAACTCGAATCCCGGGACAAGGAACTCCTGGACATCTGGCGGGACCTTGCGAAAAATCGCATCGGCCCGCTTTCACAGAAGGTCGATCAAAATGCTTCCCTTTTTGACGAGCTGCTTGACGTGCTCGAAAAAAGCGAACTGCTCAAGCCCTTTCTACCTGCGGAGCTGGGGGGCGAAGGATGTGGTCTGATGAGCCTTGCGCTTCTATTGGAAGAAGTCGGGAAGACTTCTCCTGTAGTTGCGATATTGATGGCTCAGCAGGTCATTGTCGGTATCAGGGCTTTATTGCGTGTATCAAACCATCCCCAGCGTCAGGAATGGGCGCGTGAAGCCGCTTCCTTCCGTATGTTGTTTCCGATAGCGGCAACGGAGTCGGCCGCCGGATCGGACTTGCACAGTATCGAGACCGTCTGTAGCGCTTGCCCCGCGGACAGTGACGGAAGTTTCACGATAAGGGGTGGCAAATCCTATGTCAATCAGGCCGGACGCGCCCGCGCATTTCTGACCATGGCCAGGCTCGAGGGCAAAGAGCCTCCGTCCGCATCCATGTTTTTTGTTCCGCGTGATACACCCGGTGTCAGAATTGGAGACGCTCTTCTGACAATGGGTATGGCCGGCCTCGAGGCGGCACCGGTTGAATTTCGCGAAGTGATGGTTTCCGCCGATGCGCTGGCCGGGGTTCACGGTTTCGGGTATGATTTGTACAACCAGATAATGCATGAGATGCGGATAGCTATAGGTGCCATCGCAGTCGGGATCTCCCAGGGCGCCTTCGATGAGGCCGCACAACATACCAAAAAAAAGAAACAGCAGGGAAAATCTTTGAACACGTTCCAGAGTCTCCAGTGGCGGTTTTCCGACGCGGCTGTACGTATCGACGGCAGTCGGATGCATGTCTGGCGTGCAGTCGAGCAGGCGGCCGAGAAAAATCCGGTTTATACCTTCGCTGCCATGGCAAAGATCTTCGCGACTGAGAGTGCGTGCGCAGTCACGGATTTTGCTGTCCAGGCAATGGGCAGTCAGGGATACCTTCGCGGAAGCCTCAGCGAGCGATTGTTTCGGGATGCACGTTTTCTGAAGATCGGTTTCGGTACTTCAGAAACATTGCGTAATCTCGTTTCGACGCGGTTGTAGGGGCGGGTTTCAACCCCACCCCACGGAATGAATATAATATGTATTTATAACAAGGACCATCGATGAACATCATCGTTACCATCAAACAGGTTCCAGACACTAATGACGTCCGGATAGATCCGATTACCGGTACTCTGATTCGCGAGGGAGTTCCCAGCATAGTGAATCCGGAGGACCGTCACGCTGTCGAACTGGGTCTCTCCTTACGCGATGAGGCTGGCGGAGGCAAGGTCACCGTAATCAGTATGGGGCCGCCGCAAGCAGAGGTGGCTCTTCGCCAGGTTCTTGCCATGGGCGCGGATGAAGCTGTTCTGTTGTCCGATCGGGCGTTTGCCGGCGCGGATACGCTTGCAACGGCTTGTACACTTTATCATGCCGTGAAAAAAATCGGCGTTTTCGATCTGATCATCTGTGGGCGACAGGCTATCGATGGCGATACAGCCCAGGTCGGGCCACAACTGGCCGAGTTCCTGAATATTCCGCAGGTCACGTATTCGGTGGGTGCCAGACTTGAAAATTCAAAGACGTTGCTGGTGAAACGAATGACTGATGTTGGTTTTCAGACCATCGCGGTTCCGCTGCCGGCACTGGTTACATGCCTCAAAGAGGCCAATCGCCCAAGGATTCCCACCCTGCGTGGCTGCATGGACGCCTATCGCGAGCGGCCGTTTCATGTCTGGGATGCCTCATACATCGGGGCCCCTGTCGATGATATAGGTTTGAGGGGGTCACCAACTCAGGTGCGGCGCACTTTCCAGCCGTCTCCACGCGGCAACGGATTTTTACTTACTGGTGACGCACAGGACTGCGTGCTCAGACTCGTCGGTCTGATACATGAAAGAGGCCTGGTCTGACCGGGAGAAGATATGACGATTCGCATAAATAAAGAGAAGTGCGTTGGTTGTTCCGCCTGCCTCAGGGCTTGTCCCTATGATGCCATTGACATGATCGACAGGAAGGCCTTTCTGAACGCTTCTTGTGTTCATTGTGGTTCATGCGTCGACAGCTGCTCTTTCAAGGCGATCGACTCCGTGGCCGGGAGTGTCGGAAAGACGGATCTGTCAGGTTTCAAGGGTGTTATGGTTTTTGCGGAGCGTCGTGGGGAAGTCCTCGCCAAGGTGGGTCTTGAGCTTCTGGGGCGTGGTCGCGCTCTGGCCGATGCAAGGGGTGCAACTTTAAGCGCCGTGGTTGCAGGCATGCGACTTGATGAGAGCGCGGCGCAGTTGATCGCTCATGGCGCGGACATGGTATATCTGGTCGAAGATCCCGAGCTTGTGGAGTATCGCACGGCGCCTTATGCACGTGTGCTGACAGGCGTCATTCGCGAGGCAAAGCCTGAACTTGTACTCATAGGTGCTACTCCGACGGGTCGCGATCTGGCTCCGCGCGTGGCGAATCGACTCCGGACCGGGCTGACCGCTGACTGTACATCCCTGGATATCGAAGAGGGAACTGGCTTGCTGTTGCAGACTCGTCCGGCGTTCGGCGGAAACGTCATGGCGACGATCGTGTGCCCGAATCACAGACCGCAGATGTCGACTGTGCGCCCTGGAGTGATGAAACCTCTTCCGGCGGACAAAAGCCGTAAGGGCGAAGTGAAGAAAATGAAGATCAGCCTGAAACCAGCTGATCTGACGGCGATAATTAGAGAGGTCGCATTGGAAACGACTCTGCGAGCCGATCTTTCCGAAGCAGAAGTCATCATTGCCGGTGGACGTGGGGTGGGGGGCAAAGCCCAGTTTGGACTTATCGAAGAACTTGCGGATGCTTTCGGCGGTCAGGTTGGGGCTTCACGAGCTGCTGTCGAGTCCGGCTGGGTGGCACATTACCATCAGATTGGACAGACGGGCAAGTCCGTCAGTCCCAGGTTATATATCGCCTGCGGAATCAGCGGCGCCGTTCAGCATCTTGCGGGAATAGCCGGTGCGGACTATGTTGTTGCGGTAAACCGTGATCCGGAGTGCCCGATGGTGAAAGCGGCCGATGTGGCCATCATCGGAGACCTTCATCAGGTTATCCCATTGCTGGCGGCCGAGATTCGAAGTCTGAAGAAGGAGGCTGTCCGGTGATCACATTTAAACTTACTCCGGAACAGGAATTGATCCGCGCGTCGGCTCGCGAGTTTGCCGAGACTCATATCCTTCCGATTGCGGGAGAACTCGATGAAAAGCAGGAATTTTCGCGTGAACTGACCTCCAAAATCGCGAAGCAGGGCTATATGGGTATTATAGTTCCACGGGAATACGGCGGTGCTGGCGCCGACGTAATGACATATTGCCTTATTATTGAAGAGATTTCCCGGGCGTGCGCGGCGCAGAGCGTCACCATGTCACTGACGAACTCGCTGGTTGCGGGCCCGATCATCAATTTTGGCAGTGACGAGCAGAAAAAAAAGTATCTTCCCCCTCTGGCGAGGGGCGAAAAACTTTGTTGCTTTGCATTGACAGAGCCGAACGCGGGTTCAGACTCGGCGAACCAGGAAACCACCGCTGTTCTCGATGGTGACGAATGGATACTTAATGGTACCAAGATCTTTATTTCCAATGGTGGAGTGGCCGATTTCGCGATTGTAATAGCCAGTACGGATCGGGCCGCGAAGATTCGCGGTTTGACGGCGTTTATCGTTGAGAAGGGAACGCCGGGTTTTACTGTCGGGGTCAAAGAGAATAAGCTTGGCATCAGGGCTTCCAATACAGCTGAACTGGTTTTTCAGAATTGTCGCATTCCAAAAGCGAACATCATCGGAGGGCCTGGACGCGGCTTCCGAATTGCCATGGACACCCTCGACGGTGGTCGCGTAGGAGTTGGCGCGCAGGGAGTCGGGATTGCGCGAGCCGCCTTCGAGGCGGCATTAAAATACGCTCGGGAGCGCAAACAGTTTGGATCGCCTTTGATCGACTTTCAGGGACTGGCTCATAAATTAGTCGAGATGCAGATGGAAATAGAGACTGCACGTCTTTTGACCTGGAAAGCCGCATGGTTGAAAGATCAAAAGAAAAGATATGCAAAGGATGCGGCGATGGCGAAACTGTATGGATCAGAAATGGCGACTCGCGTTTGTCATGCCGCGATCCAGATTCATGGCGGTTACGGTTTCATCAAGGATTATCCGGTTGAAAGATTTTATCGTGATGCGCGAATTACCGAACTGTATGAGGGCACGAGCGAGATTCAGCGTATGGTAATCGCATCGCACGTCCTGAAATGACCAGGGAAATACAGGCCGGTTCAGCAGGCGAAAGGATAGAACGGGAATGACCAGTTCTTTTTTCGAGGATCTGACGAAAAATGCCGGGAAAGTTGGCAAAGCTCGTATTGCGGTTCCGATGGCCGAAGACGAAGCGGTTGCGTATGCTGTAGAGCGCGGAGTGAGGGATGGGTTTATCGACGCCGTATTGATCGGTGATTCAGATAAGATCAGCGTCATCTACGCCGATTTGGCTTCATCGAAGAACGTCACGATTGTTCATGAAACCGACTCGGTGAAAGCCTGTAAAATCGCCGTCAGCATGGTTCGTGAAGGCCGGGTGGATTTGTTGATGAAGGGGCTTGTTCCGACATCGACGATTTTGAAGGCCATACTGAACTCCGAGGCTGGATTGAAGAAAAGCCCTCTGCTTTCTCATATAACTTTTTTCGAGCTGAAAGAGCAGCCTGGAATGCGTATGATTACCGACGTTGGGATCAATATCGCTCCCGATCCGGATGCTCTGGAAAAGATCGTTCGCAATGCGATAGAGGCATTTCACCTTTTCAAGCCTGACATTCCGAAGGTCGCCCTTTTGTCCGCGAATGAAAAAGTTTCTGATAAAATTCCCGGTACTGTTCTGGCGCAAGCGGTCGCGGCAAAGTTTTCCGGCTGCATGGAAGCTATCGTGGAAGGGCCCGTTTCACTCGATCTTTCAGTAAGTGCCGAATCGGCGCGTATCAAGAAATACAAGGGAAAAATTCAAGGTGACGCAGACATTCTGGTTGTTCCGCGTATCGAGGTCGGCAACGTTTTGTACAAGTCTCTTCAATATTTTTCCGGCGCAAATCTTGGCGGAGTGGTTTTCGGTGCGCAGTGTCCGGTGGTTCTTACGTCGCGTTCCGATAGCAACGAGACAAAGTTCTTCTCTCTGCTGCTCGGTGTGACATTGTGGAGAAACGCGCGTTCCGGCGGTTCCTGACCTTGTTTGTTTATCAGCAGTTTTGAGTGAGGTGGATGAGATATGAGTGAAGGCAAGATCCCTGTTGTTCCTAATGTGAATACATCGGTGACCTTCGCCAAGGGACAGGTTCCGGATATTCTGCGGCGACTTGAAGAATTCCTCGGTGTACCGCTTTCTCTTCGGTCTTCGTCCGGCGAAGTGGTGTGCAAGACCGATTATTTTGGCGGACCATGCTCTATTTTGCGTGGCACGGAGCCTGGACGTTTACGTTGTCGCCGCACATACGCGAACATTGAGGAAAAGTTACTTCGGCGAAAGACACCGTTTGTAAATATATGCTGGGCAGGCTTCCTGATATTTGCGGTACCCATCGAACTTCAGGGTGAAATGATCGGGACAATTCTTGGGGCGCAGATTATGCCGCAGAGGCTTTCCGATCGATCCGCAATTGATGGAGCTTTTGGAATAGCCGCTCGTTCGGTTGGACTTCATGATCTGGAGCCTTTTTTTGCGAGTTTTAAACATGTCAAAACTCTCGAGCCTGATTTTCAGCGGATTTCGTTTTTGGAATTCCTGAAAAAGCTCGGGGATAATTTTTCCGAACTGGCCTTTTCTGAGAAGACATGGCCGTTGTTCTACCGTGAGATCAAGAGCGATCTGAAGCGTATCGAAGCTGTCTGAATCGCGAACTGTTCGAAAGGAAAACGAGATGTATAAGCTCCTTGAAAACGGTCGTATCTTGACTCCTGAATTCGAGATTCGTCCGGGGAAGGTGTTAATCTGCGACGATATCATCACCGGGGTGTACGGTCCTGACGATCCGCTTCCGAAGGTCAGTGAATTAACCATCAATCTTGAAGGTCGGATAGTGTTTCCGGCTCTGATCAATTGTCATGATCACATGTATGAAACCTTTGGTCCACGCGGTGAAGATGGGCACTTCAGGAATTGGTTCGACTGGGAACGCGATTTTTTAGAATCTCCCATTCATCGCCTGAAGCAGTATCTTTCCATTGCCGATTTGTATGCGCTTGGTATGTACCGGAATGCTATTTCCGGGGTTGGGCTCGTAGTCGATCATTTTCCGCGTGAAGTTTCCGGAACTTTTCTTGGGAAACCTCTTCTGGCTATGCTGGAGCATTTTTTTCTGGCACACTCAGTGTCATCTCACGCCCTGGAATGGGGCGAGGGGCTTTATGAGGAATTCTGCCAGTCGCGCGGAGTATTGCCCTTTATTCTGCATATGGAAGAAGGGTTTGATTCCGATATTGTCGAAGAGATAGAGGTGTTGAACCGGCTTGGCGCGCTTGCGGAGAACACGGTTCTTGTAAATGGCATAGGATTTTCAGATTCTGATCTGGAGTTGATTGCGGCAAAAAAAGCTTCAGTTGTCTGGACCCCTGAGGCGAACCGGCATATATTCGGAAGTATGGCTCCGGTTGCGAAGATGCTCGACATGGGTATTCCTGTCGTGCTTGGCACCGACAGTCCGATGAAAGGCTCGGCGAACCTATTTGATGAGCTGCGACTGGCGCGGGCGATCTCGCATGATCATTTAGGCGATCGCTTGAAGTCTGTCGATCTGATTGACATGGTGACGCGTCGTGCGGCGCAGGTGTTTCGTGTCGGGGCCCAGCGTGGAACGATAGCTGAGGGAAAGTTTGCGGATCTGCTCATTTTTGAAGACCTGAAGGGTGATCCGTTCGAAAGTTTTTTTGCTCTTACACCCAGGGATGTAACGATTCTGACGCATCGGGGAGTCCTGGTATTTGGAGATGAGGCTTTCAGAAATGCCTGTTTTGTCGAATTTGACCAATTTTCCGAAGTGCTTGTCGGGGGGCGTCCCAAGTTGATCTGGGGCAAGCCTCTTCAGCTCCTGGAACGCATATCCAGCAAGCTGGGTGTGCCGTGCGTGTTTCCATTTCTGCCGATTGCTGAACCTTGATCATTACAACAGGCAGTATTCCATACCCGGATAGCATGGAAAGGAATGAATCTATGTGCAAGTGTTTTTTGTTGATGTTTATGATGATTGCCGCTGTTTCCGCTGCTGATGTTACTAGCGGGGTTTCTGGCGGTGTTTCCGGAGATGAGCCGGCGTTTTCCTGGGACCCCGTGGTTATCGAGAAGCTTTCGAATGGCATGACGATTGTCATCAAGGAAGACCATACGACGCCGCTTGCTGTAACCGATGTCTGGTTTCGCACCGGAAGCCGGAATGAAAGCGACAGAACCAATGGCATTGCGCATTTTCTCGAACACACAATGTTCAAGGGAACTAAAACGCGTGGTGTCGGGCAGGTCGCTCGTGACATTGAGGCATTCGGCGGTCGAACAAATGCCGGGACGTCGCTTGATTACACGCATTACTACATTTCATGTGAGAGCCGACATATAGAAAAAGCTCTTGACATCTTTGCCGATGTTTTCATGAATTCGGCTTTCGATCAGAGCGCAATAGATAATGAGCGTCCGGTCATCATAGAAGAAATTAAGCGCGCTGCCGATGACCCGGGGCACCTTCTCTGGGAAACCCTTTTTCATACAATTTATACGAACCATCCGTACAGACGTCCGACGCTTGGACCTAAGGAAAACATCGCCACGGGTCCATCTTCCCCTAACGCGTCGACCGGAGGAGCTCCTGGCGTCGCCACGTCTTGTACCGGTATTTCGCGTGATGATATGGTATCTTTTTTCAAGACCTGGTATGGACCTGAGAACATGACGTTGATTGTTGTCGGAGATGTTGATCCGAAGGCTATTCTTGCCAAAGTGAAGACGCTTTATTCCGGTCACGTCGGGGCGGCGGTGCCTGTCGCGAAGTTCGATCGGGACCCGGAAATGAAGAGTCCCCGCATCGTGCGCCGGCATTTGGACGTTGCGCGGGAGTATCTGTTGATGGCGTATCGAACCGTTCCGGCTTCCGCCGATGAGGAGTCTGTTGGTCTCGATTTATTGGGAATAGTTCTCGGGCAGGGGCGTTCAAGTCGATTATCGATGGCGTTGAAGGAGAATCGTGGTATTGTCACATCGATCGGAGCCGGGCAACAGGGGCTGATTGATGATGGTTTGTTTATGGTGCGCTCTGAATTCGATCCTATTGATGAGGAAGAGGTAATAAAGGGGATTCGTGAAGAGATTCGACGTATAGTGCACGAGCCGGTTTCTTCTGAGGAGTTGCAGAAAGCGAAAGATTATCTTGAGACACTTTACATTCGTGGCGCTGAATCAGTTGAGGGGAAGGCTGAGACGCTTGGTTCGGCGATTGTTATGTCCAGGCTTAACGCCGAAAAGAATTATCTGAAGAATATGCGTGCGGTTACGTCGTCCCAGATTCAGGTGCTTGCCAACAAGTTCCTGTCTCAGGAGGGGTATGCGATGGTCCTGGTCAGTCCTCGCGCGAAATACGTCGAAAAAGGCGATTCGAATGGAACGAAGAAATACGAACTTGAAAACGGAGTGCGGCTCATTCACCGTCCGCTTCCGGGAACCGGTCTCATAGGTATTTCGCTGGCTGTCGATGCAGGTTCTCGCCGGGAATCGAAGGGACAGGAAGGAATCGCGAATCTGACCGCTGAAATGATGATGAAGGGGACGGCAAAACGCGACGGAACGAAAATATTATGGGACTTGGAAAGTCTGGGAGCAGAATTATCGACGTCAGCGGAGCCTGATCTGGTGCGGTTCAATCTGAGTTGTTCGAAGGCTGCTTTTGGACGTGCATTCGAGATTCTCGCGGATGTTATCCGCAATCCATCGTTCCCGGCAGCTCCATTCAATATTGAGCGCGGCAAGGTTCTTATGCGGCTAAAGGCTGTTGCGGATGACATGTTTGAGAATACCTGGCGACTTTTCAACGCGACGTTGTTCAAGGGGCATCCATATTCCGTATATCCGCTCGGAGAGGCTGGAACAGTGGATAAGCTGACTACGGAAAATCTGTCAAAGTTTCATGGCGAGTGGTATGTACCGGAAAACATGGTGCTGGCCATAGTTGGAGATATTACCGCGTCTGACGCGCTTTCTCTCACCTCGACTTTTTTTGGAACTTTGCATCGTGGCGCGATATCTTCAGTGGACGACATTTCTCAGAAGGTCGCGAGCGCGCCTGAAAATGTTCATAAAATCGGGATTCCCGCGGCGCCGGCTTCCTTCACGACAGTCTTCGATGTCAAGGCGAAGAAACAGGCAATGGTGGCGCTAGGTTGGATTGGTCCGTGTATCGGGCATCCGGATTACGCGGGAATGAAAGTGTTGAATGCGGTTCTTGGTGGTGGCATGTCCGCGCGCTATTTCATGAATATACGCAACAAGGCGGGGCTGGCATACGCGGTTACCGGAGTGTTTCCGTCGCGCATAGACGGAGGCGGCATTGCGGCCATTGTTGGCACGGATCCGAAGTCTGCCGGCAGGGTCAAAGAGCTTGTACTGGCTGAGATAGCGGATATTGCTGCGAACGGTGTGAAAAAGGAAGAGTTGGATCGGGCGCTATCGTTTACGTCTGGTCAGTATGCCATTGATCACGGGACCTGTCTGCGGTCGGCGCAGTATCTTTCCTGGTTTGAATCGATAGGTGTTGGTTTTGCATATGATTTTGCTTATCCCGGGGAGCTCTGGAAGACCACGGCGGAGGATGTTAAGCGTCTTGCCAATACATATTTGAAGCCTGATCAGGCTGTTTTAGCGATTACGGGTCCAGACGGTACTGTCCGGTAGCTTTTTTCTGATGCTCTGATAAATCGGCGGCTTCCAGGTGCTGTATCAAGGTGCGATTAATGGGAAATCGTTTAACAAAGACTCGGGCTCCGATTTCGGAGCCTGTTTTTGTTTCCTGCTCTTTCGAGCTACCCGACTGTGTTCCCTGATTTCATTTCTCCTGTAAAAACACATAGACATCGTTCAGCCGAGAAACTTCACGGATTTCATGTCCTTGAAGTGTTCGTCTTGAGTCCAAATGGTTGCAGAAACCAGATGAGCAGTTGCAACAACAATGGCGTCTGCCATTGGAATTCGAAGAGTCCGGCTCAGTTGAGCAGCATCAACAGCTAATCTCGAATCCAGATCTACAACCTTTCCAAGATGCATGTTGGCGACTACTCGCAATGCTTCTTCTTCGTCCTGCTGACTCATGATTCGCTTGAAGACTTCATAAATACAAATTGTTGGTACAATAAGGTTCTCAAGATCATTGATAGGGGCGAAATACTTTTTTCCCTGAGCTGACCCGACAACATATTCCAGCCATCCACAGGAATCTACAAGGTTGAAATTTCTCATAGCCGGTCTGGTTCATCTCTTTTAACGGCAGGATCGATCAGAGGCAAGGATCCAAAAAGTTCCTTCATAGGTCTGACCGGAACTAATTCAATCCGTCCTTTGTAAGGAATAACTTGAACTTTGGTTCCAACCTTGATTCCCATAGACTCGCGAATTTGGGCTGGAATGACGATCTGAAATTTTGGAGAAACGGTAACAGTGTTCATACGACCTCCGCATCGATATTGTTTGCGTCTTACTTATTCTGATCGAAAATAGAATTATTGTCAAGAAATCAGGAGATTTAATAGAACAGCTGCATATCTGTGGGACTTTTAACTAAAGCTCCGAAGTGATTTAAAACGTGGGTATCAGAGTCGGGTAGTTGTCAGATCTCCCGAGTTGATTATACATTTCATTACAAAAGCTCCTTTTATGAATATTTCGAGGGGGGTGATTGGGTGTGTGATTCGTAAAAATCCGGAACACTCTCTTTGTTCTCATTTCCCTGCCAAACCAGCCCGGATGCTGCATGTTCGATTGTCCTCCACTCAATCGCCCTTTAACTAAAAATCACGTCCAATTATTGCCCTGCTCATCTCTTGCAAAGGTCGGTGTAACATGCTAGAATCAGGTCGTTCGGGCACTTAGCTCAGTGGAAGAGCATCGCCTTCACACGGCGGGGGTCACAGGTTCAAATCCTAGAGTGAGCACCGCCCGACAAGCATCACAAGCGGTTCCCCAGACCATTGCAAATATGGGTGGGTGATTTGGTAGGTGATTCATTTAACAAAGAGCCGGGCTCCGATTTCGGGGCCTGTTTTCATTTCCGGATATTTCGAGTCGCCAGACCGCTTTTGCTGATTTCATGTATCCCGCAGAAAACACATTGCCACCTGGATAGAAGCTATCAGGAATTTTGGAAAATGCAAGGTTGTCTTATAAAATGCAGTTTTATCAATGCTTGGAGATAATGGCTCGGAGAGTCTATTCTGCCACGTATTTGAACTCCGGAGTCAGGGTGACGTGTGCAGTGCAGATTACTTATGTCAGTAAGGGTTACAGATTCTGAGATGAAAATGTGCAGCAATAAGTTATCCGGCTTGTTTGCACCTACGCATTTAACGCTTTAAGAACAGCCTTGGGCTGTTTCTGAACTACTCGCAGAAGAGCTTGAGCAGGCCCGACCGGTTTGCGACGGCCTTGTTCCCAGTTCTGGAGCGTAGATATACTTACACCGATCATGTGTGCGAACTCCGACTGAGACTTATGCAGCCCTTCTCTGAGTGCCTTTACATCAAGGGCGGTGAATTCGAAGACCCGAGAGGGCTTCATTTCGCCGCGCCTGACTTTTACAAATTGTTCTACACCTTCAGCAAGTCTGTCAAAAAGTTTAGATTCCATGGCTATATTCCTTTCACAAGGGACTTTAATAACTTCACCTGCTCCGGCGTTAAGTTTTCCTGGGCAGCTTTTTTGTAAATAAAGATCAGATAGAGTTTTTCAGAATACTTTTCCCAGTAATAAATAATCCGGGTGCCGCCACGTTTTCCCTTATGGGCCTGCTGCCAACGTAGTTTTCGGAATCCGCCACTGCCCTTAATGAGAGCGCCTTTTATCGGATCGAGCAAAAGTACCCTTTGCATTTCGCGATATTCATCATCCGAAAGAAGTGCTAACAAGTCTTCCGTAAAGACTGTCATTTCAATAAAGATCATACTATTAATATACGTCACTGACGTATAAAACGCAAGCTCTTTGATATTCGGAATACTCCAGATCAATCGGTGGCAGGCCTGTACTGCTCGGACATTCGCCCGGTGAGGGCATGACGCTGTGCAGATATGCCAAGACGGTGACTATACGATGCTTCAGAAGACAGTTGAACTGATCCCAGTATATAGCCATCAACTTTATGGGTGTATACTGGGAGACACTATTTGAAGATCTTAGTTGCACTGCGACCCTGACCGCGAAGTAAGCGCGTAGCTTTTGGCCACGCTGCTCAAAATTCATTTAGACGATATCCGGGTAATCTCTGGCAGCGTCGAAAACTTTGGCATCATCTGGTCGGCAACCGAGCCCATGCAATGATTGAGAATGCTGACAACCTGTTCGACCTCGGAATCGGGGCAGAGAAGACGAATA
>JADFYG010000033.1:541-939 GCA_015233155.1 Candidatus Rifleibacteriota bacterium | reverse complement strand
CAGGTTCAATCTTTTTGTATTTCTTGATATAGATTCTTTCCGTTGATTCACGCAGCTGAAGCCCGATGTCTCTGTGCCAAAGCTCAATACCAGGATACATTTCAAAGAAAACTCTTCGAAATTCAATGGCTTCTTCTTTGGTAAACTCAACTCCGTCTGCAAGAGCCTTCTTTCGAAATTTATCCGCACCCATACCAAACAAGAAGCCGAAATTCGCCGCTTTCGCCTTCTGTCGCTCTGGGCTCTTCTTACCGATTTCTGACTCCGGAATACCGGCGATCCTTGATGCCATCATCTTGTGAGGACATCGACCAGTTCGGAAACACTCTACGAGAACTTCATCCTCGGCGATAATTGAAGCTATTCGCATCTCGATGGCGGGGAGGTCAGCAATCAGG
>JADFYG010000033.1:0-426 GCA_015233155.1 Candidatus Rifleibacteriota bacterium | reverse complement strand
CTGCCGTTCCTGACGTTGGCCAGACTTTTTTCCAGAAACTTAATTTGGGGGCTATCTCTCTGATCTCGATCAACTCAGCAATTTCTGGATCATGCCCAAATGGAAACAACACTTCTTTATCCGTGGAGTCACGCGTGAATCCCCTATCCTGAAGGTGCTTGAGCATTATTTTACTGCTGCGAGGGTTTATGCCTTTCACAACGAATGCCTGCTCCAACTCATTCAGGCGTGGCTGAAGCTCTGTAATTTTCTCTTGCATGCCAGGGACATTCACAGGTATTCCAGTAGTTTCAATCCGGATCATCTCCAACATGAAGTCCATTTCCAAATGGACGAGTGAAACATCGAAGCCAGTTTCACGGCATTTTTCGTCAGATCCTCGAAAAAAGAACTGGTCATTCCCGTTCTATCCTTTCGCCTTCTGAA
>JADFYG010000032.1 GCA_015233155.1 Candidatus Rifleibacteriota bacterium | reverse complement strand
GCTGCAACGCCAGGGTATTGATCAAAGCTCCCGAGTCGGTGCGGACTTCAACTGTCCAGAGTGAACCTGGGTCGAGTATTTCCACGGAATCTACCACGACATCGAGTTGATACCCGGCTTTCGGAGAGAAGCGATTCCGTTGCTGTCCATTTACCAGCGTAGTGATAGTTGCGATAACCGGATAAGCGCGGTCAAGCAGGATGGAAACTGCGGCAGGGGTGCCGGCAATAGTTGACTGCCCCACATTCCCGGCTGCGTCCACTGTGTCGATAGTGTAGGCGCCATCAGGCAGAGAAGCCCCGGAAATATCTTTACCGTCGAAGCGTCCTTGCCAGAGAGTTCCGTTTGAGGAGAGGGGTGGCGTCATCGTTGCTCCACCGCCGCACACGCGCATCAACGGAGTCTGCGCTTCGTTCGTGATATTCCACGTTGTCGTAACGAAGGAGTGCAGGGCGGGGTTGAACAAGATGGTTCCTGTTGCCGAAACTCCTCCGCTTGTAGAAAGCGATTGGACGGCAGGAGGCTCCGGATCGCATGTCCAGGGGAACGTTTCTATTGCAAGGTTGCCGACTCCATCGAGGAATTTGAGGTTATAGGTCGTCGGAACTGTCGGCATCGGGCCGCGAGTGGAATTCCAAATGAATGAAGCTTTTCTGTTCGTGAAGATGATTGGCCATGCGCCCACTACGACATCGTTTTGCGTGAACTGCACCTTGACCGGTTCAGCTGCAGTCGCATCCAGTTCGACTTTTAATGTGGCTGCATTGGGAGCAACCTTCGGACTGAAAGGCGCATTTATCAGTATCGATGTTGTCGAAGTCGCCGTCGTCTGCTGGAAGGATTCAGCCCAGATCTGCGAAACATGCGGTCCGCGTGACGACACCGTTGCGAATCCGGGCGATGTCGTTGCTATACGATTATCCGCCAGATCATAAGCGGTTATAGACAAATCCCAAAGTCCGGCAGGCAAATCCGGAGAAATCGCAACGTCGTTCGTCACTTGAACCTGACGGTCGCTTGCCCAGCGCACGAAGCGGAATGGTATAACAGAGCCGGTGGTTGCAAGAGAAACGACTGGATTTGCCGAAGCGAGCCGGTCCATGGATTCATTGAACGTAATGCTATACGTAGCGGCACCTGCGGCAAGCGTATGGAGAACTCCAATCGGCAGGCTCGTAACAGAGGTGACAAGCGGTGGAGTTTTATCAAGCCTGAAACTCATGGAGGGTGCGGAGCCGATGCCGTGATTTCCCGCATCATCGACGATCCACATGCTGTAATCTCCGTCGGCCAGGCCGGTAAAATCGCCAACTGGTATGCTTCCGGAATAATTGAAAGCATTACGCTTGAGTGCGTATGTGCGATTACCCGTTGATGTCGATATAACCGCAAGCAGAGTGTCGCTTGCAGTCGTGTTTATCATAATTGACAGTGGTCCACGCACTGCCGGACTGTAGGCACCGATTGCATTAGGTAGAGTGAACGTGGATATCGACGGCGCTACAGCGTCATAGACAACCTGCTTGATCGAATCACTCATATTGCCCTGTGCATCGGCAATGCGAAGCGTATAAGGAACCGGTCCGATTCCTCCCGGATTTCCGAAGAATGCTGCATTGACTGTTGCTGTACCGATGTTTCCGCTCATGACAAGCGGAACCGATGCAACGACATTATCCTTCAGATCATACACCCACACGCTCGCGGGCGTCCCTGGAGTTCCGTTCAGCTTTTCGAGAGTGAAGGTCCCTGTGAATGGCGCAACCATCGGGCTGAATGATCGATCAATCAGGAAAACGTCTCCCGTCACATCTTGTTGACGGGTGCGTAATGTTGCTGTATAAGCTGTTGCCGCGGAGTTGATGAAGACGGTCATAGCTCCGGCAGCAGGCGATTTGCAGACATTGCCGGCGAGATCTTTTGTGGAACCGGTAAGAAAGTAGCTATACTCGCCGACCGGAAAATCGGCCAGTGCTTCGAAGTTTGTCATTCGGCATGTGGTCGAGCTTATCCAGCAACCCGGCGCCGGAACTGAGGGCACCAGGGTCACGACGTAGTCGCCAAAACGCAATCCGGCTGATGGTGCCGTATCACTTCTCATCGATTCACTGAATACGAGATCGAATCTGCCCGCTTTTGATGGAAATGCACCGATCGTTGTCGCGGACGGTGAAACCGCAGTCAGGCTTGGAGGTGTACTATCAATAACGACCGGGAGCGTTTGTCCTTGTCCGATGTTCCCGGCCAGATCAACGATACTCAGAGTGGCAATGCCATCGCTTGTTCCGCTTCCCCATGTTGCGGAGTGATCGACGCCGTTCGCGGTAAGAGGGATGACCAATGGCAATAGCGCCGCAGATGTCGAGATCACGAGGCGTTGGGCGTCAAACGCATCTGTTTTTGCCAGTATATTTGCTGATCCAAGTGCCGGAGAATAGTATTTCGAGCCGCCCACAACAAGGCCCCGACCGGAATCATCCAGCGTGAACGTGTTTATGCGGGCGGGCTTACTGTCGAACGTAAGAGTGCCCAGATAGCGACTCGACAGGTTATTCTGAGAATCGATCACTTTGCATCGATATGAAACAGGGCCCTGGTCAGCTGCCGGATACGTTCCGGTAGTCCAGTATGAAATATCTCCTGGAAACACGCACTGACCTATAGCCCCGGTCGAAACCGGAATAGTGGCGATTGGAGTCTCCTGATCATTGTAGACCACCAGCCGATGCGGAGCTCCAAGCTGTTCTGTTGGAGTAAACTCCAGTCGAATAGTAGCGGAACCATCTCCGACGCTTGTACTGAAAGGCTGATTGATGAGTATATCCGTCGTAATAGCGGGTTGCCGGGTCAAGACCGCGAATAATGGAAGCGCACCTGTTGGATTTATTGCCGTCTGGAATGCGCTTGGCTGGAGACTCAATCCTGACAAATCGCGAGCCCCCGCTATAACCCATGAGTATGTGCCGACTGGCAGGTTGCGCGTGGATTCCTGATTTGTGAAACGACACACATTCGGCTTCACCCATGGATTTCCGGCAATCGGCGTCAGATGCACGATGCTGGGACCATTTTCCAGAGGGGCTGTCGGAACGAATCCGCTCTGCATCTGTTCGCTGAATACGAGTTCAAACACGCCTGTACCGGCGTCGATGCCGCCGATAGTACCGGAAGGAAATACAGACGCGACTGTGGGGGGAGTGCGATCAACCCGAACGAGAAGTGACGCTGCCGCTCCGGTTCCAAAGTTGCCGGCTGCGTCGACGATAGTGAATGTCGCCAGGCATTCGTCCAGAGCATCTCCGAAGGTCACTGAATGATCGGTGCCATTAGCTGCAAGCGCTATGAGCTGTGGCAAGGCCGGAGTATTCGATGCAATAACCAATCGCTGGCTGTCGGCGGAGTCGGTTTTGAAAGTGAGAACGGCGGGACCAAATGCGGGGGCATAATAGCGAACGCCAGCCGTTGCAATGCCATGGCCGCCATCGGCGAAGTCCAAACTATTCACCGCTGCGGAGCGACTGTCATAGATGAGGCTGCCTATATCGGCGGCGGAAACATTTCCCAGACCATCAATAAGGCGAAGCATGTAAGTTTTCGGACCTTCGTTATTTCCCGGCGGCTTGCTCAATGTCCAATTGACCGGGTTGGTGGAAAATATTGCGGAACCCAGGTTTCCGTTCAATGTAACGCTGAATGTGGCCACGTTGATGCCATTATCAATTACCAAAAGCCGGTATGGTTGGTTGAGATTCGACTGGGTCGTAAAATCTATCAAAACAGTAGCGCTGCTGTTTCCCGATTGACCGGCTTGTGGGCTGTATGGGACGTCAATCAGTAAATTTGGTGATAAAGCGGGTTGTCGCGTAAGTATGTTTACGGAGCCATTGGTTCCCTGAGAATTTATCCAGACCTGGAAGGAGCTCGGTGCAACGACGTTGCCGGCATAATCTCTGGCAGTGCCTATGGACCATGTATAGCTGCCGACGGGCAGATTCCGGATCGAATCGTGATTGGTGAGACGGACGCGTGTAGTCGTTACCCAGCAGGCTGGAGCGGTCGCATCGAGTTTGACGGCTGTTCCGCCGTTTGTCAGCGTTACGATTGGTGCGATCGCGCTGTTCATAGGCTCACTGAAAGCGATCTCGAACGTTCCCATACCGGCAGGAATGGCACCTATCGGAGTGTTAGGAGAAACGGAAGTGACGGTGGGAGGTGTAAGATCAACGCGTACACTCAGCGTGGCAGCTACACCCGTGCCGAAGTTTCCGGCGAGATCGGCTATCGAGAATGTCGCAGGTCCCTCAGAAAGAGAAGTTCCGAAACCGATTGAATGGTCGTTGGCTACATGGTTCATCGCGATAACGGCGGGCAGAAGCCCCGCAGTGGTTGCGACGACAAGCATCTGAGGATCACCTGAGTCGGTGTGCGCGGTAATCGAGGCCTGAGCGAATGCCGGAGAATAATATCTGATCCCACCGACGGCGATGCCGCGTGCCGCATCATTGAAATCGAAGGTGTTCACGACTGCCGGTCGGGTGTCGTAAACCAGACTGCCGCCAATGTATGCATTCGAAAGATTGTTCAGGGAATCGAGAAGCTTGAATTTATATGTAATCGGCCCCACGTTTGCTCCGGGGGCTTTCCCGGTCATCCAGAAGCTGGGAGCGGTCGAAAATATCGCTATACCGGGGTTGTCTGTCGATACGCTGAAGGTTGCAACATTGATGTCGCTCTGATCGTAGGTAATCAATTTGTATGGAGGATTCAGGTTCGTCTGGGTGCCGAAGTCGACCATTACTGTTGCGCTGCTGTTTCCAGATTCCCCGACAAGAGGGCTGAACGGTGCATCGACCATAATGCCGGCTGAAAGAGCGGGTTGGCGAGTCAGGACTTTCACCGAACCGGTGGTTCCCTGAGAATTTATCCAGACCTGGAATGCCGTTGAAGCGACAACATTGCCGGCATAGTCGCGTGCCGTTCCGATTGACCAGGTATAACTGCCTACAGGGAGATTCATCATGGGGTCAGTGTTGGTAAGGCGGGCACGAGTCGGAGCCAGCCAGCACGACGGAGCTGTCGCGCTCATGCGAATGACGGTTCCGCCGTTTGAGAGTGTGACTGTGGGCGCTATCGTGCTGTTCATTGGCTCACTGAAAGTGATTTCAAAAACTCCGGTTCCTGCCGGAATAGCTCCCAGCGGTCCTCCGGGAGAGACGGCTGTCACGGTCGGGGCGGTTCGATCTACGCGTACAGTGAGTGTTGCGGCGGCACCGATGCCGAAGTTTCCGGCAAGATCGGCGATGGATAACGTTGCGAGACATTCTTCCAAAGAGCCGCCGAATACGCTGGAGAAATCGGTTGAGAAGCGGCTGAGGCTGACGAATTTAGGGAATTCCGCTGTGGTGGAGGCTATTATCAAACGCTGATCGTCAGTAGCATCTGTCTTAATGGTGATTGCTGCCGAGCCGAAGGCGGGAGCATAGTATCGAATACCATCTACGAGAAGACCACGTCCTGAATCATTGAATGCAAAGGAAGAAACGTTTGCCGGACGGTTGTCGAAAATCAGGTTTCCGGTTATGAAGCCTCCGGAGATGTTGCCCAGAGCATCGCGGAGTTTGAAGCGATAGGTGACTGGCCCGGTATTTGCCCCAGGCGCCATACCTGCGGCCCAAAAAGACGGATTGTCGGTGAATATCGCAATGCCAGGGTTTCCGGCCGCGACAGAGAAGGTGGCAACGTTTACCCCATTAGAATCATATGTCAGCAGTTGATATGGAGGATTCAGATTAGTCTGGCCCGTTAAATCTATTTCCACCGTGGCACTGCTGTTGCCGGCTTCGCCAGCTGCGGGACTGAAGGGTGAATTGATCAGGATGCTCGGAGATAAAACCGGCTGTCGTGTCAGCACGCGAATAGTGCCACCGGTTCCCGTAGACGAAACGTAAGTAGTGAAAGCACTCGAAGCAACGATGTTTCCCGCGTAGTCCCTGGCCGTTCCGATTGTCCAGGTGTAGTTCCCGACTGGCAGATTCATGATCGCATCGCGGTTCGAAAAACGGGCAAGAGTCGTGGAGATCCAACATGAGGGCGTGACGCCCTTTAGAACTATAGTCGTGCTTCCGTTTACAAGAGACGCGGTGGGGGGGAACGCCGGATTCATAGGCTCACTGAATGTTATCTCGAAAATGCCGGCTCCGGCCGTGACGGCGCCGATGGGCGTGTTCGGTGAAACAGATGTAACTACAGGAGCAGTGCGATCGGCGCGAATGGTGAAAGTGGCGCCCGCACCTGTCCCGGGATTGCCCGCGAGATCGGCTACAGTGAGAGTTGCGATACATTCTCCGAGCGAGCCGCCGTAATAAATTGAGTAGCCGGATCCGACCTTGTTCATCTGTATGATTTCCGGGAATGCGGCCACTGAAGACGCTATGACAAGTCGCTGCGTGTCGAGCGCTGTGGTATTGACGGTAATTGTGGCAGAGCCCAGAATCGGAGAGTAGTATTTTATTCCATCGACAGTGATACCTCTATTCAGATCGTCGAATATGAAGCTGGTGATGTTCGGTGGAGCGCTGTCGTATGTTACGCCGCCGTTGATATAACCGACGGTCTGGTTTCCTATAGAATCAAGCAGCTTGAATTTGTACAAAACCGGCCCCTGATTGGCTCCGGGGAATGCGCCGGTCGTCCAGAGGGTGGAAGCGTTCGGGAACGTCGCGATTGCTGGATTGGCTCCCAGCGTTGGGAACGTCGCCACAAGAACACCGGATGGATTGAATACCTGAATAACGTGTGGAATATATGTGGGATCTGATGTGTAGTCGAGTCGGATCGTCGCTGAACCGTCTCCGACAAGCGGGCTGAATGGCTGATTGACCAGAATGACCGATGACAATGCGGGTTGTTGAGTAAATGTCGTCATCAACGGGGCGGGGCCCTGCGATCGAATAGCGACGGGGAAACTCCCTGCCACGGCAAGGGGATTTCCCGCAAGATCGCGTCCGCCGCTGGCGATGTAGTTCCAAATGCCGTTCGGGGTTGAGGCGGTGATCGTCTGAACATTGGTAAACTGTGCCGTTCCATCGGCGGCCCATTTTTGGAATGTGAAAGTCAGGGTTGCAACGGTGGTGGCTAGCTGAAGCGTCGGTTTATATGCAAGATCCGGATCCATGCCTTCATCGTATGAAACATGGAATTCGCCCATACCAGCTGGCATCTGACCAATGACGTCGGCCGGTGTGACGCCGATTGCGTGTGGCGGTTGAGAATCTATCAACAGCGTATCGGATGCCTGCGAAAAACCTGTAGGAAGGGTATTGTTGCGGGCTGCAATGTCGTAAACCTGCGTCGTCGTGAGGAGAGGCATGACGTTTTTGAAAACATCACTGACGTCGAAAAGATCGACCTGTGCCGGAATGCGCTGCCAGTTCTGGGGGAGGTTCTGAGCATTGACGAAACGAGCGATATATCGCGGGCCGCTCTCACCAGTGACCCAACGGGTGGTCCAGCCTATGAATGTGCCCGTGGCAAGCCAAGTGCCGGAAACGGTGCGCAGTTGCATGCGCGGCGTCGTTGAGGCTATCGGCAAATAGGCGCCATTCAGTGTTGTGGGAGTAATTTCAAATTCCATCGTCAGATCCAGGGCCGGATGATATTTTGTCGGTGATGGATCGGAAAATGCGACGGCGGCGAGAGAAAAATAAGGAGTCGGAATTGTCGGAGTGGCAATTCGAACATTTCCCGGAAGCGTGGAATCATAAGGAAGCAGCGGTTGACTCCACCAGTTGATAAAGGCTCCGCTGTTTACTCTCATTCGCCAATTTGGCACCGGATTGTTGCGAAACAAACCGAGCACATTTTGCAGGTCGGCAGCCGTCAGATCAAGTTGAACGGTGCGACTGGACAACTGATTGTTGACGGATGGGTTCATGACGTCCAGGCTCAGTGTGGTATATGTAGCTGGCGATGCATCAATGTCATGCAGTTGAACTGCGCTGTGGAAAGCGTTGTATTGCTGTGCCGTCGTCGGAATCGGCATGCCCATAACCGGTGTGACGGTATCCGGAGTGTCAAAGTCATTGAGATACAACAGCGCATCGTCGGTCATTGTAATATTCAGAGTGCCGTTATTGCCATTGCCGAGCTGTAACCATGGGCGAAGAGTCGCCCCGCTTTCAACGGAAAAACTCAACGGAGAGGGAACAGTATATGGCCGGGTGACGTTTGCGGATTTTGCTGAGGCAGCGGCGATTCCCGCCATAGCTTTGCCCAGTTCGTCCCGGATGAATATCGAAGAATTCGTGCGCGTGCAGAATTTGAGCGGGGTGCTTCCGTTGCCGAGTTTTCGGGCAATCCAGTCACCGGCATCGGAGGCAAGTGATATACGCAGATCGTTCGGGGCTCCGGAAGGGAACCATGCAATCGAATCGGTGGGTTGAAATACGTAGCTCTTTTGATAATCCACGGAGGAAAAATCGTTGGATGTAACGAACAAAACACCGTTAGAAGTTGCGAGGGTAGTCGGATCTACTACTTTGCTGAAGAAAAAGTCGATGACAATCGACGGTGTGGCGGGGCCGCTCCATTTTTGTTGTACGATTATATTCGTGATAGTCGGTGCTTCCCGCCATGCGCTGCTTGTGATCGTGATCGGTTGATTGGTAAAGATCTTCCCCCAGTTTTGGAGCATATCCTCGTAGGGGGCAGTCGTCGGGTCGGTCGACACGGACAAATACAGTGGTTGTGATGCCCACTGAACAAGGGTTCTGCGCTGGTCAGCAAACAAGCCTACATCGATACTGAAAATATTGGATTGAAGCGTGTTTGTCGCCAACAGATACATGTATGTCGCGACACCGAACTCGTCGGTTCCGGAAATGCTGAAACGGTCCATCTTCAGGGTGGTCCAGTCGACTTGTTCACTGAATGTCAGGGTCATAGTAGCCCCGTCGAATGCGATGCCTGTCACGGAAGGACGTTTCGTATCTATTTCGAAATTCTGCGTAATGATTGTCGCATTATTTCCGCGATCATACAGGGTCATTTTAAGCGTTGATGTTGTCAGATAATCGGTCTGAGAGTATTTCGACAGATCGATACCGCTCGTTGCCGCTACGGTTCCACTGGCGATCAACAGCAGTGATGCAGGGGCACCGGGAAACGCTGAAAGATCAAGTATGCCGCGTGCTACGGGTTCGCTGAACGAAGCGCTCACATTGAGCAAATCGACGGGGCTGCCTGATCCGACATTTATCGCATAATTCAGGATAGGAACATCCGGAGATATCCACCATGTAACGGTTGCCATTCCGGGAATATTATCGACCTGCAGCGTAGATGTGGCGGTATTACTGGCGACATTCCCAACATCATCTTCAGTATAAATGCGATAATACAAAGTATCGCCATTGCCCCATGGAGTGCTTGTGGCAGGTACCGTGAAGGCAGTCTGGTAACGATTTGTAGCAATCGTATACGTCAGCGACTGACTTGCACAAACGGAAACGAAAGATGAATCCGTGGAGATTGCCGCCCATGTTCGCGTTGCGACAAGATCAGGAGTTGGCGGCATATTCGTAATGGTCGAGTAAACTGTCAAAATGTCGCCGGGATTGGCCATGCTTGCCACGAGATTATCGCCGTTGTTCTGGCTTATTATCAGTCCCATGTTACTTAGTGCCGGAACCTGGCAATCTATTTTCAGAATCGCTGCTGCCGTGGCAATGAGGATATTACCGAGATTATCGGATACAGTGGCGACAAAGACGTAATTTGCATACTCCGATATAGTAGCACCAGTGGTTGTGCTGAGTTCATATGAATGGGTCGCGGCGGTAGGTGGCGAAAAAGTCAAGGCACCGACTCCTAATGCAGTCAGATCTATTGGTGCAGTGCCGACGCTTGCGACATCATCCGGGGGTGCTGAGAAAGGAATAGAGAACCGTATCTGGTCTCCAAATTTGATTGTGGTCCCCGCAGTAGCGAGTTGTGAATTAACGTAAAGCAGGATACTGGTGACAGCCGGAGGAAAATTGTCAATTATTAAATTCGGAGTAGAGGTTGCTATGGCGAAATTTCCGACACTGTCGATGATCGTCGCGACGAACGACGCATTCATATTCGTATAAGTTCCGGTGGCAATGGTCATTACGTAATCCCAGCCCTTGCCGGTATACGTCGGAGCCGCCGATGCCAGCATGGCCTCGTTTGTGGTCTTTCCCAGTAGTGAAAGATCTATAACCGGGAATTCTCCGTTAGTATCGATAGTCTGGCAATGAAAGGCAATCTGGGTGCCGATTATCGCCGCAGTTTTTCCGCCAAGAATTTCGGCAGTGAAGCGCAGGATCTTCGGTGCCTGGCAATCGATCTTCAGAATAGGTGGTGCCGTTGCAATCACGACATTGCCGAGATTATCAGTGACGGGGACTGCAAATGTGTAATTTGAATAATCAACCGTAGTAGAGGCGGTTGTTATAACGAGTTCGAACGAGTGTGTCGCCGCAGTTGGGGGCTGAAGGAACGAAGCTCCGGACCCGATTGGTGTCAGGTCGATTGGTGCAGTACCGACACTTGCTATAGCATCCGGAGGTGCTGAGAAAGGAATTGAAAATCGTATCTGGTCGCCGAGTTTTATCATGGTCCCGGCCGTGGCGAGTTGCGAGTTAACGTAGACCAGGAGATTGCCGACCGCCGGAGGAAAGTCATCCACCACTATGTTGGGAGTAGACGTTGACACGGCTGCATTTCCGGCATTGTCGATAATCGTCACGGCAAACGACGAAATCATATTCGTATAAGTTCCGGTGGCTATCGTCATCACGTAATCCCAGCCATCGCCGGCATACGTCGGTGTGGGCGACGCGATCATATACTCACGGGATGTCTTTCCGAGATTTGAAAGATCGATATACGGGATTCCACCGTCTGTATCAAGCGTCTGGCAGTGAAAAGCAAGCTGGTTGCCGATGATTGCCGTCGGTTTTCCGCCAAGAATATCCGCGGTGAAGCGAATTATTCGTGGTTTGATGCAATCTACGGTATATGAACTGATCGAATTGACTGTGGTAATGTTTCCGGCTTTATCGGACACGTTCGCTTTAAAATAATAGTTTGGTGGAGCCTCAACGAGAGTTGGTAAAGATTGCAGCGGGCCGAGTTGGTAGTATGTCGTGAGTGGCGAAAGAGGGAATGCAGGCATAGCTGTTGCCACCGGGTAACCGATATAACTAAGATCAATGGTGCAGGTGCCAGCGTCAGGAACAGTTTCCGGTGCAATATCCACCCTGAAAGTAGTCGAACAGTTGAGATTGATCGTGAACAGTCCTCCGGTGTTGTCGGGTGTTGAACTGATCACGAGTTGAATCGCGGATGGATCGGGCGGATTCTGATCCAGGGTGGGTATTGTAATTTCAGGACTTGTAGCGAGATATTGACATGGGCCGGACAGTGGCAGTCCCCAGGCTACGGCGCTGTTACCACCATTGTCTGTGATGATGAGCGGGAATGTCGCTCCATCATTTAATGCTCCGGCTTTTACGAGGAAGGAACATGAGTATTTTCCACCGGAAAGCGTCATGGGTTTTATTACGTCACCAGCGGATGTCAGGTCGATGGAAACAGTTTGCCCGTCATATGGCGTGTTGCCCGTTGTCGAAGCCAGGGTCACGTTGAATGTGATACTCGCTCCGATACCTATATACGGAGAAACCGATGCGGGCGGATATGCCGTCCAGCTGGCGGTCAATATCACCGGAGGTTCATTGTCAATGATACATGGCGCTGTGGTAGAAGAAGAAATATTACCGTAATCATCTTTTGCGATGACTCGGAAAGAATACGCCGACGAGTATCCCAGTTGTGTGCTTGTGGCAACGATAATGGTTTTACTCCAGGTGTTTCCTCCGTCCGGAGTAAAAATTTCGTTGGCTGAAGCGCCCAATCGGGAAAGGTCGGCACTGACCGTTGCAGGAAGATCGTCCACAAGGTTGTCCACCTGTGCCGAAAAAATCAGGGAATCTCCCACGTGAAAAGGGGTGGAACCACCGCTCAGACGTGTAATAGTCGGAACGCCGACGAACACAGGTGGCCGATTGTCAATCCAGATGGCTGGCGTCGTCGACTGAAAAACAATATTACCGGACGAGTCTTTGGCGTAAATTGTGAACTGGTTGGATGTGATTGCCTCAGTTGTGCCGACCGGGATTGTGTAGGTGCCCAGGTAAGTGTCCGTTGCCATATTGGCAAGTGTAAATGCCCCCGGACCATTGATGGAAGTCAAGCTGGCGACTATTGTGAGTGGGTCGAGAGTGACGGATGGATTAGTGGTTACGTGTGCTCGAATACTTAACCTGGTGCCGATGGTGGCGACCGATTGATTTTTGGTAAGTACATCGGTATTGTAGAGATAAATCGCCACGGAAGTCAGCAGAAATGCCGGAGGATCAAGATCGATTCTGATGGGAGTGGCAAGACGCGTCACTGTGTTGTTTGCGTTATCGGTCGCGGTAAACCCAAAGGTGTAATTGTCGGCGAAAATGCTTGCGTTCGGACTGAGCAGAATCGTTCCACGAAACGAGCATGGGCTTCCGACGACTGGCGTTCCCACCGGATTCATGATGGGCATAGGAATGCCGTGACCTTCGAGATATGATTGAGAGGCGACAATGCTGTCGCCATCGTATTTAGCTATGTCGCAGTTCAGAGTTATCAAATGGCCGGGCAGAGCTGTCGCTCCGGAAACCGTGCTGTTGACGACGCTCACTGCAGAGATCACCGGCGGTTCCGTATCAACGCTCATATTGAAATCGCTGTAACTGATATAATTTCCGCGCGGATCGCTGATGCCGATTGGGAAAGTGTAGACTCCATCGTAACCGGCCGGAAAGACAATATTGGAGAGTGTTAGATTTGGCGAACTCCAGGTCATGGTATTCGCAAAAGGAAGATTTACTGCGGTCAGATTTATGCTTGCACTTCCCAAATCGGTCGTAGTCATTGCCTGGGTAAAAACGATCTGATCGTTTTGCTTTACGATTACGCCGGATGTGTATGGTACACCGGCGACTGTTGCGGTCATTAATGAAGCGCGCTGGGGTGGAACATTGTCTACAAAAATCGATGCCGGACTTATATAGGTTACTGGAGCAACGCTGCTGGCATTTGCCAGATAAAAATTGGGCGTAACAGATACATTATTTGCTATTCCGGCTGTGACTGGACTCCATGAACATTCTCCCAGGAAAGCTCCTGCGGGCCAGGCGGGGGTCACAGTCATGGGAAGTATGGGTCCTCCCGCCACGGCACTCAAATCAGCGAATGCTACCGGGGTTGCCGAAATGCTGGTGAACAAAACCTGGAGTTTCATTGTTTCACCTATGGCGGCAATACCGTCGACCTTGGCGACTTCGTTCGAAACTGTAATGGCGCTACTCACCCCTGTCGGAACTTGCGCGAAGGAGCGGCCGACTCCCCAAGGATCGGCAATACAGATCAATATAACCAGTAGCGTCCGTACAGCATGACGCATAACGTTTGCCTCCAATTGTCCAAATTCTATATTTTGCGGACAATTATTCACTAACAGCCATCGGCATAAAAATACAGGGACCTTAGGAGAGAATGATAATTGCTCCCAAGGCCCCTATTAAGGCGAACTCTAAACCTTGTTACTTCATAACGACGATTTTGTGAGTCTTCTTTATAGAGTGACTGGCATCGTATGGATCGTGAACTTCGACTTTCGCCAGATATACGCCGTTGGCGACCATTCTGCCATCCTGATTGCGCAGATCCCATGGAACGTCATACAGATACCTGGTTCCACCGGTTTCACGCACCGCCGCTACTCCGTCCAGCCAGCGCACCAGATGGCCGGCGACGTCGTAGATTCTTACTTCTATCAGATCGTATAACACATCACCACTGTTTGTGCCGATACGCAGTGTCGATCGCCCGCGCGCGGGGTTCGGGAAGCTCATTATCTCGCCTATTGCAAGCGGCACTTTTACAGCGAACTGTGCTCTGAGACTTTCGCCGATATTGCCGGCGCGATCTTTTGCATGGATGATCAGCTCGTGACGTCCGCTTGTCAGAGGCGCAGTCGGAATAAAGACGAAAGCTCCGTCGGAACTGATTCCCGTAAGAGTCTGCTCTGTTCCGTCTATGACTGCCATCAACGATTCGGCGTTCAATCCGGCGCCATATTCTTCGATCCGACCGGAAAATTTTGGTCGGGCTGTAGTAATTGGCTTATCCGGGTCATTAGCTGTTTCCATCTTTATGCGCGGCGCGGTCAGATCTCGCAGCAGAGCGAAAACTCCGGGACGCACTGCAAGCGACTCGAATTTTCCACTGACATTGGATGCAGCCATCCAGGACCAGTTGCCCGCGTCATCCATTTGATACAGGCCGACACCCTTCGCATTGCCGCTATTAGCCGGCATTTGAACTGAGACTGAATATTTCCCGACCAATTTTGATGCTGTAAATGCAATTTCGAAACCATCGCCTACCGGCACAAGTTCGGAAGTTGTAATCGGTGTAACGGTCTTTTTTACGCTGAGTTTTTTTGATTCATCGCGAATTACGCTGAAAAGAGGTCTGACAGCGGCACGTCCATTTGCCAGGATATCTGTCGTCATGGGTTGAGGAAGAATCTTCACAAGTGTGTTGCCTCTGACCGCTCCGACGGGGAAGTCTGCCATCAAGCGCCCGTCTGCCGATTTAAGCGAGGAAAGCTTCGAAGCATTAACCGTCGCCACCGAGAACGAGACCTGTGCTGTTCCCTGGTTTCCGGCGGCGTCCAGACCGGTAACACGTGCCGTGCCGAATCCGGACATTGCCTGATCGAAGTGCACACCTGCCATATATTGCCGGGCGCTCACACCTTTTGTCATCGAGATCGTTGGAATTGCCACGGTCCCCTGTGTTACATCCAGGGTCGGTGGTTGTGGCAGATCATCATTCGTCGATTTTACAGCGGCAATAATGTCAGTCTCTATAGCAGGGTTCGAGAAAATAGCGAGTTTCAGATCCGGAGGAGTCGTGTCGCGGCCACGGAATGTCATCGCGGCGCTTTGCGCCGTTGTTTTGTTGCCGACAAGATCTTCTATTCCTATAGCGGTAATGCGATAGTCGCGTCCGTCCACTAAATCCTCGTATGCTACGAGCAGGACGGATACGCCGTCTGAGCGAATCGATGCACTTACTGGCGGTTTTGCGACAGTTGTTCCGGTTAACTGGTACAAACTCGGATTCTGTGCCGAAACGCTCGAAAGCCGTTCATCGAATGTGACTATGAATTCACGTGGGCCATTGGTGCCAACAGTTGTCGCGGCAGTCATAGCAGGAGGACGGGTATCGGCGGTAAAGGCCGCCGTGTTATTACCCGCACTGATACCAACTCCATCGACGCTTCTCAGGCCGTTCGGGGCGATCGTTATCGTATACGCAACGCCATGCGTAAAAGCGCGATCAAAAGCTACTCTTAAGCGCGTCGGTGAAGTCAGGGTGAGGGCGGAGACTGAAATATCCGCCGGCGTTGGCGTTATCGTGGCACCGGAAAGGCTCGATTCATCGACATTGCTGGTGAAATTCATATCCAGCTCGGTCGGTGATACCTGAGCCATTCCAGCGAGCCTGAAAGTCGAAGTGGATACGAAAAGTGAAACGAAGTTTGTCGCGTGATTCCCCGCAACATCTACTGCGCAGAGCCGGTATACACCTTCTGAGACTATTTTTCCGCCGGAGTTCATTCCATCCCAGGATGCGGTTAAAATGCCTGTCCCCGTATCCGTAAGTGGCAAACTTCGAACAAGAATATTTGTGTCAGTGCGAACTTCGAGATACTGCAAACCCGTGGGTGAAAGCGTCTCGGGTGTCACGATACCTATGTCCAGGGGACCACCGGCTGGCGCAAAACGGTTAACCGGCACTCCGGCGACTTGTATCGTATACGTTGTCACTTGCGGAGCCGTAGTATCGAGAACAATCAGAGCGGAATTCGGCTGCCCGGTCAGTGAGACGCCTGCGTTTCCGGCGTGATCAACGACGTCTGCGATATAAACACCATCCGAAAGAGTTTTTCCAAGTGCGCTCGTTCCATTGAAGCTTCCATTCCACGTTCCTGCAGCGGCCGACGTCATTGCAAATGTATCTGTCGATGTGGACCCACGAACACGCATTATAGGCGCAAGGTCTTCGCCTCCGACCAGGAAGGGAATGCTCAGACTGCCGTGAAGAGCCGGATTATAATACACGGTATCATCGCCCGGAATCACGATTCCGCCGCTCACCGTCTGTCGAGCAACCGTCGGAGCGCTCGGGTCACAACTCCAGTCATATGTTTCCAGAGACGGATTGCCAAAAGCATCATAGAGTCGCATTTTATAGGTTGTGAAAGCTGCTGGAATAGGTCCATGGCCGACGTTCCATGTGAATGTTGCAACGGTACCGGCAAACGTTATCGGGAACGAAGCCACACTCGTTCCATTCTGTGTGAAATGCAGTCTTATCGGCAATAAAGACGCGTCAGGCGCCGCATTAAGCGTCACTGATAAAGTTGCGCCGTAGGGTGAGATTGATGGCCCGAACGGCTGGTTCTCAACCTGACCGGAAGGATATGGTAATGAGGCTGTCGTTCGTTGATAAGTCAGAGCGCGCCATGTTGAAACGATCGGACCGCGGGGACTGATTATCACCGGCGTCGGCCAGATTGCATCCATGGGATTGTCTGCAAGATCGTATCCGGTTACACGAATCTGCCAGTTACCGGACGGGAGATCCGGGGTAATGGGAGTGGTATTAGTAAACACAGCCTGATTTGGCGCGGACCAGGAGACAAAACGGCACGCGATTACACTTTTGCCGTTCGACAGTGTGCAACCGGGAGTTGCCGAGGCGAGCTGATCCATCATCTCACTGAATACTACAGTAAACGTGGCTCCGCCAGCGGGCATTGAATATAGCGGAGCAGCCGGAAGAATCTGAAGATCGATTTGTGTCGGGCCGACGCGGTCTATTACCAGATAACGCGTAGCCGAGGCGCCAATAGCGAGATTGCCCGCTGCATCAGCGGCGGTCAGACGATATGCACCGTCCGGATACATACTTGCCGAAAGATCTGTTGGTGTAAGACCTCGCGAATAAGAGGATCCGTATTGTATAAGGGAAAAAGTTGTTGTGGCGGTATCTGAAGCGATGATCAGTCGCAATGTGTCAGTTCCATTGGAAGTGAGGGCGACGTTAAGCGTTCCGTGCCTGAGGGGATTGAGATATACGGGTGATGTCACCGCTCGCGAACCTCCGGTCAATGTAAATGCCGAAAGCGTCGGTGGTTGTGTGTCATAGACGATCTTCAATGGAGACGGGCTGATGTTTCCCTGGTCATCCTGAATCTGAATACCGTATGAAATAGGTCCGATTACCGGCACAGGAAGCGACTGACCGAAGAAACCAAGGTTTACTGTTGCCGTGCCGCTTGTTCCGACAGGATTCAGAGGAATAGTAGCTACCTGAGCTCCAGTCGGGTCATTGACAAGTACGCGATGAGGTATTCCGAACGGTCCTTTTTGATAAGTTACGCTCAGGAAACCGAACCCGGGCGAAACGTTCGGGCTCAGAGGCTGATTAAGCAGCCAGGTATCGGAAGAAATCGGACGCTGCCTTGTGCGTAAAACTGCGGAGTATGCAGGGCCCTGCGAATTGATCCAAATATCGAAGTTAGCTGGAATACCGACATTGCCAGCTTCATCCACCCCCCCTGAGATTGACCATGTGTATGAGGAGATGGGAAGATCCTGAATCGCCACCGCGTTGGTCATGCGGCATGTGAAGGAACTCACCCAGCCATTCGGGAAATTGGATATCGGTATAAGCTGAATCGATATAGATCCCGACGAAATGCTTGCCGCAGGCGCGCTTGCCGGATTCATCGGTTCGTTGAAGGTAATGTCGAATGTTCCGCCGCCAGCGGCAAAACCGCCCAGCGGCGATAGAGGCAATACAGTGCTGACGCGGGGAGCGGTGCCATCGACCTTAACGCGTATTCCCGCTTGATTGCCGACGGCGAAGTTGCCCGCAAGATCGGCTACAGTAAATGTAGCGATACAATCAGCAAGTACGTCACCAAAAGAGGCAGTCTGAGTGTTCCCCTGCATTGTCATAACGGTATTCGCGGGGGCCGGCGCTCCGGTTACGACGATTAATCTAAGTGTGTCGGTGGCATCGGACGTAACAGTGATCGAAGCCGGACCGAATGCGGGAGAGTAACGCTTCACTCCTCCGACTGTCAGGCCGCGTCCGCCGTCATCGAAAGCAAAGGTCGTGACGGTTGGAATCCGGGTATCATACGTTAGTGTTCCGACATAATCGGCCGAGAAATTGCCGAATCTATCGAGTAATTTGAAGTGATAGGCTCTGGGACCAACATTGTTGCCGGGATAAGTTCCGGCGGCCCAGAACGATCCTGCGTTTGGAAAAACCACCTGGGTTGGATTTGCAGTTGGAACGCTTAGCGTTGCCACAAAACGATCGGTATCATCAAACACGATCAGGCGATGTGGAGCGTTGAAAGGCCCTCCCTGGTAAGTCAGACTAATCGATGCAGATGCGCCGGCGCTGACTAGTGGGCTGAAGGGTTGATTTAGGACGACTCCGGCGAAAATGCCGGGTTGCGTTGTGAGAACCGAGAAATCGGCGACAGGACCCTGGGACTGAACATTCACGCAGACGGTGCTTGAGGGCGCCGCCAGGTTGCGGGCCAGATCGGTGCCGCCGCTGACATTATACGTATATGTTCCGGCGGGATAAGTCGAATTGATATCGACCGCGTTCACGAACAGGGCATTCATGGCATTGGCGGGATTATCCCAGCCCGTGAATGCCATTGAAATAGCCGGAACATCCGGGGTTGTTGTCGCTAATTCAAGAGTTGGAATGACATTCGGATCCATGCGTTCGGAAAACGCCACCGAAAACGTTGTGTTGCGCATCGGTGTTCCACCAATAGCGATTGCTGGAGTAACGCCGACGACGGTTGGAGATATCCTGTCAACGATAATAGTGCGGGATGCATCGCCTGTAGCAGGATTACCGGCCGCATCGACTATCGATAGACCATACATTCCATCGGCGAGGTTGCTTCCGAAGATTCCGGAGTAATCTCCGGGAGTCGCCGATGCGAGATTCCATGTAGTAGTTGAAAGAGCTGTGGGAAGCCCAGCGGCCGTCAGCCGCAGAGCATCGGTGGCATTGGAAACATGTAAAGAGACGTTAGCATCGTTTCCCATGACGACCGGGCTGTAGAAGAGTATTCCGTTGGTGAAAGTTCCGATTCCACTGAATGTGAAGCTCGTGAGATTCGGAGCAATCTGGTCGATCAGCATCCGCTTGACCTGGCCTGTTTCGTTGCCGGCCGCATCACGCACCTGAAGCGAAACTTCTCCGAAGGCTGGTCCTGGTATTACGGAGAAGTCTCCGGCCGTTAATGTGGCGATTGCATCGACGCCGAGACCCATAGTTACCGGAACAGCGGCGACAAGGCTTCCGGATGTATCATAAAAACGCAACACATGAGGAAGATCGCGCGTCGGACGTAAGGCATATGTGAGGTGAATCGTCGCATATCCGGGTGCGCGGCCGGGAGAGAATGGCTGATCCAGGACCGTTGCAGGGGATACGAAAGATTGGACAGTCGAAACGCTCACGGCGATAACTGCAGGGGCCTGAGTCCGGATTTCGACGGGAAGGCGGGCGAGCGCCATCACGTTGCTTGCGAGGTCGCTTCCCGCGCTCACTTCGTAGTTCCATGAACCATTTGGTGTGGTAAGTTCGATTGCCGTTGTGTTGGTGAAACGTGCAGTAAGGCCGTCGGCCGCCCAACCCAGGAATGAACAGGCAATAGTACGGCCGGTCGTGGCAATATTCATGGCAGGTGTGGTTCCTGCATACATGAGTTCACTGAACGTGAATTCAAAAATACCAGCACCCGAAGGCAATACGCCGATATTTCCGGGTGGATTTATACTGACGATCACGGGAAGAGCTGTGTCGACGACCAACGGCGCTGAAGAGGTGGTGAAGCCTCCGGGCGCGGTGTCTTTTTTGGTTGCCAGGTCATAAACAAACGACGCTGTATCATTCACTACGTTGCCGAAAATGTCGCGGGCTCCGGCGATTTCGATGCGTGCCGCGACACTTGCGACAAGAGCGATGTCGGCCGGGAAGGTTTCGGCGTTGATGAAGCGTGCGACATAGCGTTTGGCTCCATCGACCGTCCGGGTCGACCATCCTGTGAACAGACCATTAACTATAGTTGTAGTGGTGTCCTGGCGGAGAATGCGTCCGGTAGGAGTGGCAAGACTTATCGGTACTGGCACGCCTTGCAGCAGAACCGGTTTTATCTCGCATTCGAATGCCAGGGCACCAACGGGCCACGCCTTTATGGGCGAAGCATCAGAAATTGAGCAGGCCACGAGGGATGCCGCTGCAACTGTGGGCGCAATCACGGTCAAATCGCCCGGATTTCCGCTGGGCATGAAGGGTTGATTGGGTTGTCCCCACCAGTTGTTTAAGGCATTGCCATCAATCTTGAGACCCCAAATCGGAGAAATATTCGGATTGGATGCGAACAGGGCAAATATTGAGTTCACATCGGCATCCGTGAGTTTCAATGTGATCGTAGTGCTTGAAAGAACAGGATTTGCATTTATATCCAGCGGGTCGAACACCAGGGTGCGGGATGTTCCCAGGTCCTGATCCCATGCCTGGATATGATTATGAAAGCCCGTCGCGCGCTGATTAAACGATGGCACTGGCATACCCATGTGCGGAGTAATCAAACTCAGCGTCTGAAAATCGTTCTGATACAGAAGCGTGCGATCAGATGTAGTCAATGTCAGTGTTCGATTGGTGAGGTCCAGGATTGGCCGTGAAATACCGCCTAAGATTGCAAAGTCATACGGAGGCTGTGAATTTCCGGAGTAGGGGCGGGCAACGATTGCAGCTACAGGTGCAGCCGTTGAAACAGCCTGCATTGCTTTTCCAAACGAGTCACGCACAAATACGGTTGCCGCGGTTCGTGTGGCGAATGACAATGGTGTGATTCCGTTTCCGAGTTTTCGGGCAACCCAGGCGGCTCCGTCTTCACATAAGGTAATGCGCAAATGCGTCGAATCAGTCCAGGATAAAGTGTCTTCGGGCTGGAACACGTAACCGGTCTGATAATCGACTGTCGAAAAATCATACGTGAGATTTTTGTACAGGAGAACGGCGTTCGATGCAATGAGTGATGCGGGGTCCATGGGCTTGTTGAAGGCTAAGTCGAGAACGATCGATGGAGACGCCGGCCAAATACTGGTTACGATGAAGTTCGTGATGCGTGGGATTTGCCGCCATGTGGAATCAGTTATTGTAATTGGAAATGCGCCATAGCCTGTTCCCCAGTTAAACGACAAGTCACGCACCGGCGCGGCGGTAATGGCCTTTACTCGCAGAGTCAGTGGCTGTGAGGCCCATCCGGCGAGAACACGTGCACGATCCGGCGACAATATGACATCGAAACTGTCGAACCACACCTGTGTTTCAGTAGAAAGCGGAGTGACGAATGTCGCTAGTCCCTTGCTGTCGCTTCCACAAATGTCCCACTGCGAAATATCGAGATCGCGAATCGGTTCCTGAAAAACCACGCTGAGTTTCGCCCCATCGTATGTTGCATGAGTTATTTGAGGGCGTTTGGTGTCGACACGATAAGTTTTTGTTGTAGTAACGGCGTTGCCTGCGAGATCGCGCAAAGTAATCGAAAACGTAGCATCGGTGGCGTCTGTCGAGGAATAACTTGATATGGCTACGCCAGCATTCGATCGGGCCGTCGCATCGCTCAGAGAGAGCGGAACGCTTGCCGGAGCACCAGGTATGCTTGAAAGATTCAGGAATGCGGAGCTAAGGGGTTTGTCTATTGTGGCTTCCACCCAAAGGAGATCGACAGGTGAGCCGGAGCCGACGTTCAGCACAGGATCGAAGTCAGGATTATCCGGACTCAGCCGCCAGTTGATGGCTGTTACTATCGGAATCGTATTATCGACTGTAAATGTAGAGATTCCTGGCCCGGATGCCACGGAGTTTCCGACGTCATCCGATGCGGTCAACCGGTATGAAATCGATTGCATATGAAGATCTCCCCACGCGCCGCCGCGCGGAGGAACAGTGAAAACAGCCTCATATCTGTTTCGGGCGGGAATGAAGGCGCACGAGGCGGTCGTTGTGTCTATTCCGCCTATTACAATCGTAGCCGCAGCTGATGCATCGGAGCTATTAGTCATTCCGGTAAAAACTGTGATTTGATCGTTTATGTTGGCTACTGCGCTGCTTGGGTTGTCTCCGTTTGTCTGGCTGATGTATATGCCTGACACATTAAGCACAGGAGGTTGGCAATCGATGCGATCTATTGCTGAACTCGTAACATAGCGTTTGTTGCCGTTCATATCGGTTACCAGCCCATGAAATACCTGATTCGTGTAACTGACTGTGGCTGGAAGCGTGGTTGTCGTGAGAGTGTAGGTCCCGCCGGGGCCGGCCCCGCCTGGTGAAGTCATGGCAGTTGAATTGATGCCGCCGATCGGAGTCAGGTCAAGTGTAGCTGCTCCCCATTGGGTCACGGGATCGAGTGTGTTCAATGAGAACGTAACTGTTTGTCCGAGTTTAATGTGACTGGCCGGATCAACCAGGATCGATCCGACTTGTGGTGGCATATTATCTATTTCCAGAGCAGGTGTTGTCGCGGTGGCGATGTTTCCTGCATTGTCCTGAATTCCGCCTGCCCACGTCATCGTGACGTCGTTGAGCGTACCAGTGGCGATCTGAAAGGAGATGTCCCACCAATGGGATGCGCTGGACGCAATCATATAATCTTTGGCCGGTCGACCGAAAGAACTCAGGTTTATATATGGCGTGCCGCCATCCTCTTCAGCGGTCTGCATATGGAAGGATATTGTGGTCCCGATGATACCAATGGTTCCGGAGCCGTAGCCGGACAAATCAGCTCGCAAGTCGAGGATGCGTGGCGGCCAACAGTCGTTCGTATATGGGCCGTTGTGCACAGTGACAAAATTTCCCGCTTTGTCATACACATTGGCTGTGAAATTAAAGTTGTTGGCCTCGAGATTGGTGGCTGTCGGAGTCGCCTGCCACGTAATACTATACTGACCGGCTGAGTAGTTCATTATAGCCAAGGGATCTCCGCCAACCGTACTCAGATCGAGTATGGCGTTGGCATGATCATCCGGTGATTCGAGGGATGTCATCGGAATCTTGAATGTCAGCACATCACCTATATTTACTGCGCCAGCCGATTCGACGGTTTCTTTTCCGGTCATTGTCATAATACCGGGGACGGGGGGTTTGTTGTCGAATGGAATGACGGTAATCTGTGTCTGTAAGTTGTTTCCGTCGTCATCGGTCACACTTACCGGAAAAGTTGCACCATTGTTCAGAGTACCGGTGGCGACTTTCCATGAATAGGTAAACGTGGAAACATTGTTCCATGTCATAACCTGTGCGGCATTTCCCCCCACGCTCGTGAGATCGACGGTTACGTTTTCGTTGTCGCGCAGTTTGCCATATGGCGGGGCCAGTCGCAATTGAAGAGTCAGATTGTCTCCGATGTGTACCCACTGATGGTTCCCGGTGTCGAGTGGCGGATCTACTGTCCAGATAGCGGCCTGTTGCACCGGTGGCTCATTGTCCAGCTTGAGTTGGTTGGTATACTGCGTTGAAGAGTTCATTGCGTTGTCATAAGTGGTAATCAAAAAAGACTGATTTGTATCTATTGGATTGAAACCAGCTATTGGAGCGCCCACAATAAAAGTACTGGAATATGAACCTGGTACTACTTCAGTAAGTGTGGCGGAAGCTATACCGCCGATGCTGCGCAGATCGACCCACGGTGGCCCTCCGCCATCGACATTAGTAACCTGACACGATATGGTGATCTGATCGCCGAGTTTGACTCCGGCGCCACCTCCGACGCGTGCAAGATTTGCATTAGTAACCGTCGGCGGATGATTGTCGATGTAGATGGGGGGTGACCAAAGCTGCACGACGACATTTCCGGCAGCATCTTTTGCCGTAATTTCCGCGGAGAATGCCGGCGGAACATCTTCCAGTGCTCCAACCGGAATTTGCCATGCGCCTTCATATGATTTATCCGTTCCGGAACTTGGCGGAATAAGCGTAAGGGCATGAGATGCCGCTCCTCCGATGGGAGACAGATTTGCGGTAACCTGAAGAGTATCAGGAAGATTTACGGTAATGGTTGCGGTAAAGTGCAGCCAATCCGTAGCTGAAGCGATTGTTCCGGCATAAACAGTTTTGGTATCCGGACTGAGAATCTCGACTTTCGGTAACGTGAAACCCGGCGGGTCGAGATCGACTGGCACTTGCACTCGACGCGTTCTTGTGTTTCCGGCGTTGTCCGTAGCGATGATGTCGATCGGCAATGCGTTGCTCTTGACCAGTTCCTTGGTGAGCGTGACGTCGATTGTCCAAACCGTTCCGGACAGGCTCATAATCGACGGCAATAAAGGACTGCAGGCTGTCATGGATGTCTGGGAAGCCGTGAGCGTATCGCCGTCCGGATTGTTCAATTCCGCAGAGATGCGCAAAATATCGCCGGGGCGGGCGATAGGATTCCCGGATAAAATTTGAACCGTAGCTGTTTTGAAAGCGGGGGGATTTTGATCTATCAAGACCGGATTGGAATAATAATCTGAATACTGACCGAACGGATCTGAGAGTCTGACCTTGAATGATGGGACGGACACATCGTTGCTGGCCGCAGGAGCCGTGAGATTTACGGTTCTGAAAGTATTTCCTCCAACATATGTCATTGGAAAAGCCGCCGACATTCCAATTGCTGAAAGATCCACGGAGCAAGTTGTATTTCCAATCCCTGGAATCGACTGATAACGAGAGTCTTCTATCTGGAATGCAAAGTTGTCACCCGCGAGAGCCGGCCCTATTGTGGCGACGCCATTTACGAGAAACTGGACCGTTCCAGAAGCCAGAGGTCTTGCATTGTCGATGTAAATGCCCTGCGTGCTTTGCGGAACTGCCGGATTGCCGCTTGTATCTTTCGCTAAGATTGTAAAGGTGTAGTTCGCATAATTGATTGTCCCGGCGGGAACAACCCACTTATAGCTATACAGTATGCCAGCCTGAGTATCCAATGGCTGCATGGCGGAACCACCAACCAGCGATAGATCAACCCATGGATACTGCGGACTGAATGTGGGTGTGGCGGCAGTTTCCGTGGCCAGACACTGGAAGATAAGAGTGTCATTGGTATTGGCAACACCGTCACCATTCACATCGCCACCCGAGACGAAACTGACGTTGGCAGCGCTTAGATCAATTGCTGCGAACGTTGGTCCCCCACAGGACAGTAACATACCCAGGGCGAGATATAGCCAAAGGACAGATTGTTTGCTCTTCATAATGTAATGCTTCTACTCTTTTTTCCTTGCCTTCCTTGTCGGAAGGCATAAGGTGGAGATTCTTTCCATACATCGGGATTTATCAGAGAAAAGTTGAGAGGCAAGAAATTGAGAGAAGTGAATGCATATGAGGTAATCTGGAAAACCATGGCATATTTTTCTTGCTTTTGAATGAGTGAAGACCCTATATTCTTGTACCAAACAACGCTGATCTGTACTTGCAAAGCAATGAGTGGTGATTATTGTGTTCGAAAGGCTCCAGTAATGTGTTTCAGGCGATGCATGATATTTGTTCTGTTGCTCACGGTTATTCATATCATGCCGGCTCTGGCTGGTTTCCAGATTCAATTGGCCTGCAGGATAGGTGATCTGGAATCTGTCGAAGCGATTCTTCAGGCCCATCCGGAAGAAGCGCATACCAGAAGCGATTATGGAATGATTCCGCCTGGATTTAGATTGACTCCGCTTCACTGGGCTGCACGTGGTGGGTTCGTCAAAATTATTGATGTTTTGTTGTGTCATGGTGCCGAAGTCGATGCACGCAATGTCATGGGGGTCACCCCCCTTCATATGGCGGCCTTGAGGGGAAATGCCAGCGCAGCGGAAAGATTGATTGCAAGCGGAGCGAGCTTGTTAGCAACGGATTCAGCCGGGTTAACGGCTCTCCATATGGCGGCTATGTGTGGTTCCGAAAAGACCATAGCCGTGATGCTTTCGCATGGGGCACAATCCGAAGTTATTGATCTGGAAGGTCAGACTCCGCTTCAAGTGGCTGTCAGACACGATAATATTGCCGCGGCTGATTGTCTGCTGGCATCTGGGGCTATCGTCAATTGTCTGACAAAGAGTGGGCAGACGTTGCTCCATCTCGCTGTTGAGTCCAGAGACATCAGACTGATCAGACTTCTGCTGTCAAAAAAGGTAGAAGTCGACATGCGGGATGCTGCAGGCCGCACACCTCTGCATGTTGCCGCCCGACAGTTTCAGTGTGAAAATATTGAGGTTCTTCTTGATCATGGTGCTGACCCCAATGCATGTGATTCAGAGGGAGCTACACCTCTCTTTACCTTGGCGCGTTCGGCATTCTGGGGGCGCATTCCATATTTGACTAATCCAGTTGTTGCTGTCAGTAAAGTCGAGGGGGCGATCGAGTTGTTGCTACGGCGTGGTGCTGACCCAGCGCTAAAAATCGGAGAAGGCGGGTCGGCAGAATCGCTGCTTTCATATATGTTGGGTCGTGCGGCCTGGGATCGTATGAAAGATCGGGCTAAGCAGTTTTCGGGGCAGATGCCTCCGCATTGATGGTTGTACATGAGAGCGTGGTTGCCGTGTAAAAAAAAATCTTGCCATTCAAGAATAGTTCTGTATAATCATTCGTTTGTGTTTGCAAGTTGGGGTTAAAATAATTATGAAAAATAAAGACTTAAATATCCGCAAGTGTTTGCCGATAAAAGACATGAACCTGGAAAATTCTTTCATCAGGATGAACATGTGGATCAGCAAGTAGAAAGTGGTTTCACCCTCTACGACTACTACAAGATCGTAAAGAAGCGGAAGCTTGTATTCTTTGTTCCCTTCGGCGTGATCGTATTCTTGGGCATGTGGCTGACAATCGGACAGCCTAAAGTCTATGAGACTTCTGCCGCGCTGATTTTCGATCAGCCTGTTTCGTCGACCTCGTCGAACCAGGAAGGTTTGCAGACCATGATTCCCAAATTCCAGGAAATCGCACGTTCGCCGGATCTGATAACCAAGCTGGTTAAGACACTTAATTCCTCTATTGATCCAAGTGTTATTTCATCGAATATCTCTCTTCGTTTAGATCCCAGCAATGCGGCGATCATGCGTGTCACTCTTCAGGGTGGCGATCCTGCACTCATTACAAAAATTCTCTCCGGTTTCCTTCCTCTGTTTGTCGAAGCCGCTGAAAAAACCTCACAAGATCGCCTTGACGGAATCATCTCTTACATAAAAGACCAGATGAGGGTCGTTCAAGGGCAACTTCAGGAGGTCGAGGGCAAGATCAAGGAAATGCAGGAAGTTCAGAGACTGATTTCTGTTCCGGAAGAAATGTCCGGTGCTCTCAGTGCAGAGAAAAATTATCAGGCTGAGCTTACAAAGATGGAGTTCGATGACAGGAATCTTCAGAATTCAATTGATAATCTGAAGCGCCGTCTTTCCGGTGGCAAATCCGGTGGCGAAAAAAATGCCACGTTCAGTACCAATCGCGAAGTTATCGTCATGCTTCGCCAACAGCTGACCAGTCTCGAAATGGAATCGATGAATCTGTCCATGGTCTATGCGGCTAATCATCCCAAGCTCCGTGAAGTAAGTGAGAAAATCGATTTCATCAAAAAGAAGCTGTCCAATGAAACAGTCAGAGCCTACGCCGATTCTAACGTCTCTACTGAGAATAACGAGGTTATAAGGGTTTCTGTTGAAGAACTCGTCAAGCTGGAAAACCAGTTTGCCACACAAGAGGCTCGAAAAGTTTTTGTGAAAGAGCAGATTCAGCAGTGTGAAAAATCCTTTCTGGAACTTTCCAATAAAAAGCAGAATTATACGGCTCTAATGCGCCAGCAAAGGTCGCTTGAGCAAAGCCTGTCCTCGCTGATTGACCGACATAATTCTGCTTTGATTGATCGACAGGCTGCTGGCAACAAGATCTCTCCCCTTTCACAGCCTTATCTTCCAGCGTTTCCGTCGAAACCCAATGTTCGTGTTTATCTTTTGTTCACACTTGTTTTGGCTTTCGTTACCGGTCTCGCCATGGTATCTCTCGCTGAGCAGATCGATACATCAGTAAAGACACCGCAAGAAGTGCAGATGATGTTGAATCTTCCGGTTCGCGGCATGATCCAGGATTTGTCCAAGTGCAACAATTACGTTCCGCAGAATCGTGACCCTCTGGATGCAATGCTCTGTACACACCTGTATCCGGGTTCCAAAGAATCAGAATCCTTTCGTATCCTTCGCACTAACATTTTGCACCTGTATAGAGAACAGCCCTTCCAGACTTTCATGATAGCCTCTGCGACTGAATGCGTCGGCAAATCGACAATGACCGCTAACGTGGGTGTTGTTATTGCTCAGGCGGGCTATCGTGTCATCCTGGTAGACACCGATCTTCGGCACCCGACTCTTCACAAGAAGTTCCGTCTCGACAACGCACGCGGTTTAACCAATCTGCTGACTGGTATGCCATTCTCAGAAGCAATCCAGCCGACTTGTATTCCGCGCCTCAGTATTCTGACTTCCGGCCCCCTGCCCCCGAATCCGTCTGAGTTGATTCAGAATGACGGTTTCACCGATGTAATAAACTTCCTGAAGAGTCAGGCAGACTTCATTATCTTTGACAACCCGCCGCTCAATCTGGTTACCGACTCACTGATCCTGGCGACCAAGCTTCAACGAACGTTTTATCTGGTAGGCATGGGTTACACCGACCGAAAAGAAGTTCAGGTCAGCTACGATCTTCTCAAAGGGCTGAACTGCGACATAGCTGGCGTCATATGCAATCGTATCGCAGCGAGTGAAATGGGCGGTTACTACTACTACTACACAAAGACCAGTTGATTCGGGGTTTCCATAACTTCAATTATTCAATCATCTCAGTAATTCTGATACTCATCATGGCCCTGACCGGCATTATCCGGTCGGGGCCAGTTGTTTTTTACGCTTTATGATTCTTTCGCTTCGAGTCAAGATACTGTTTTTACTTTTTGTGCTGATTACAAGTCTTGCATTCGTGTTCAGCGAAAGTGCTGCGCAGCTTATCAGTGAAAAAGTCGAGGAAACTTTCCAAAGCAGGGTCGTCGGTATTATCCGCGGAGTGCGCGTAGCCTGGGAAAGTGAACAAAACAACCTTCTCCGGACTGCGATTCTTTATGCGGAGTCCGACAAAATTCTCAACTACTCGGTCAATGGGCAATATGACTTGCTTCACGCTGAAATCAAAAGATTATACGCGGATTCCGGGGTTTTCGATCTTCAATTACAGCTCAAATCGGGATTGGTTTTTTCCGGACTTGCCGAAATACCTGTGCAACTGCCCCCTTTGGACACAACCGACGCGCGGTTGAATCTTTCGCAGATTTTAATTGGCAGTAACGACAACAACCTGGAGCTGGTTGCAAGAGTTCCTGTTTACAAGTTGGGCGAATTCATAGGATTGCTTACTCTTCGCAAGCGTGTTGAGGACGCAACCATGAAGGAAATGTCGCGATTGCTTCAGGTGGATCTCTCTCTGACGGTAAAGGGGAATCTTGTTGCCTCCTCGCTGACGCATCAGCAGCGCCGAGACCTGCTAATTCACCTGTACAGATTCGGCGAAGCCACCTACAATCGGCATTTTTCCATGACTCTCGATGGATTGCGCCATGCGGTCACGGTAATCGATGTCGGCGCAACATCATCACATCAATCTCTTACAATGTACTGCACGCTCTCTAAAGAGCAGCTTTTGTCGCTGGTCGAGTCGGCGCGTGCTCAAAACTGGCAGCTTACACTGTTGGCTTTAACGGTGTCTTTTATTCTGGCTTTTCTTTTTTCAGAAAAAGTCCTCACATCACGAATTCGCACCATTCGCGATGGTTCGCACCTGATCGCGCAGGGCGAGCTCTCGACGCGGCTTCATGACACATGGCGTGATGAGCTAGGCGAGCTGGCTAGCGCTTTCAATGAAATGGCCGAAAAACTCACTGCAAATCGTGACAGCCTGCTTCTCCAGAATGAGGAACGGCAAGTTGCTATCGATCGGCTTGAGCATATGAAGAATTATATATCAAACATCCTCGGCAGTCTTGAGACGGGCGTTCTGACCTGGAGTCGTGAAGGACGCATTGTAACGGCAAATCCAGCCGCCGAACATGCCCTGGCCGATTTTAACGAGCAGACGAGCGTGAAAGGGCTTTCATTCCGTTCATTCCTGAAATCGATGCGTCACGAATCGCGTCGAGTGTTGGTGGCAGCACTGCGAGAACTGCGGACAAGTCCCATTTCATCACCTCCATTCGAGATAGAGTTCGATCTTGGTCCAAATCGCGGTGTGAAGGTGATGCAGGCTAATTTCAGCTTTTTGCGCGATGTAGATGGCGCGGAAACAGGTGTGATCCTGACTTTGGAAGATATAACCCAGCGAAAGATCATTGAACAACAACTATATCATGCGGATAAACTCAGCTCTATCGGGCAACTCGCTGCGAGTGTCGCCCACGAGATCAAAAATCCTCTTGCTTCGATAAAGACCCTCGGGCAATTATTACGGGAAGAGACAGCTCCGGAAGATCAACGTCGCGAGTATATAGACGTGATTGTGGCGGAAGTTGATCGGCTGAACGGGGTTGTTGAGCAATTGCTGAGATATGCGAAACCAGAGCAATCGTGTTTCAAACGTGTAAGGCTTGTCGAGATATTGAAGCCTGTCATGTCTTTGCTACACCACGAATCGGAGCGACATCGTGTCGTGCTGTCGACAGAATATCCCGACGATCTGGAACTGATCGTTGACTCGGAAAAGCTCAAACAAGTATTCTTGAATCTGATATTCAACGCAATTCAGGCAATGCCTCCGGAAGGCGGAACCGTTAAGGTGTGCGCGTTTCATGATTTTTCCAGTCCATGGACCGTCTGCCGCGTAGAAGATTCCGGAACAGGCGTGCCCCCTGAAGTGCTCGATCACATTTTTGACCCGTTTTTCACCACGAAACAACGCGGCACGGGCCTTGGACTTGCCATCGTCAAGAAAATCATAGATCTCCACGGTGGTAAGATAGAAGCACGAAGCAGCCTTGGTTCGGGAACGTCGTTCACGTTCTACCTTCCGCAGGAGAGAAAGGAATCGGCAACGATATGTTCAAGGCGCATAACATCCTGATCGTAGATGACGAAAAATCGATTTTGTTCAGCCTCAAGGCTGTTCTGACGAAAGAAAACTACAACGTGAAAACCGCATCCGATGCTCGGGAAGCGCTGAAGCTGCTTGAGCCTGGTGCCTTTCAGGTTATCATTTCAGATTACAACATGCCCGCAATGAATGGCATGGAATTTCTTCGAGGGGTAAAGTCGATCGATAGTGAGGCAATTTTCATTTTCATGACTGCATATGGAAGCGAAAAACTTGCGATTGAAGCCATGAAAGAGGGAGCATACGATTATTTCAGCAAACCTTTCGATATAGATGAAATGCGGCTGGTTGTCGCGAAAGCGTGCGAGCGTTTTAATCTCGCATGGCAAAAGAAAAATCTGGAAGAACGATTCCTTGTGGAGCCTTCGCAAGATCGCATTATCGGCTTGTCTCCATCGACAAAACTGGTCAAGGAGCGTATCGAGCAGGTTGCGAAGAGTGATATCACTGTGCTTATTCAGGGTGAATCGGGCACGGGTAAAGAGCTGGTTGCCGAGGCCATTCAACGCAAGAGTGGACGAGCGACCGGGCCCTTCGTGAAGCTGAATTGTGCGGCGTTGCCGGAAAACCTCATTGAGAGCGAGTTGTTTGGCTATGAGCGCGGAGCCTTCACTGGAGCGACCGCGCGCAAGCGAGGCAAGTTCGAGGTGGCTGACGGTGGAACGATCTTTCTGGACGAAATCGGCGATATGGCACTGAACACACAGGCAAAGGTTCTTCGTGCAATACAGGAGCGCGAAGTTGAGCGACTCGGAGGAAATGAGACGATCAAGGTTGATGTGCGTATTATTGCAGCTACACATAAGGACCTGAAATCACTGATCAGTGAGGGAAAATTCCGCGAGGATCTATTCTATCGCATCAATGTCGTAAATGTAGCCATTGCTCCGTTGCGCGAGCGTCCGGATGATATTCCGGAACTTGTCGAACATTTTGTCGCCATCGCGGCTGGCAAGGTTGGGCGCAAAATCAGTGGAGTGTCGCCACGCGTCATGACGGCTCTGAAAAATTTTAAATGGCCCGGAAATGTTCGCCAGTTGCAGAACATAATTGAAGGGGCGGCCGTCTTTGCAAAAGGTGACATTTTAGAACTTGAAAATCTTTCTGAAGAAATTCGTTTTGGCTTTGCTCCCGAAACTCAAATTTCGAGTTTGGAATGGGTTGCCGGCGAGATCGAAAAGGGGCGCAGTCTCGATGAAGTCGTCGCCGAAATAGAACGGGAAATGATAATGCGAACGATTGCAGCGACAGCTGGCAATCAATCAGCGGCGGCGACTAAGCTCGGTATTAAACGCGGCACTCTTCAGTATAAGATGAAGATGTATAATCTGGTATGACGACAGCAGTTTGAAATTTGTCACAGAGCCACAGAGGCAATTTGAATATGGTTCAATTGGATGCCGGGTAGTATAAAACCCATGTTTTGAATGTCTTCCCGTCGTTTACCGGTACTGCTGGAATCGAAACTTCAAGATCGCCGCCATTGCCGCCCAGATACTCGACAACATCGAAGCCGTAGCCCTGAATGGGCAGATTCAGTATCAGGGCCGGGTTTTCATTCATAGTTATATGCCGTAAGCCCATGACATTGGCGAATTTTTTACGAAGCTGAATATCGCGATACGAGAAAACGTCCGGCCGATATCCGCTCAATGTCGTCGTTGCGGTGGCGAAGAGCTCGTCACAGTATAAGGCGAGCCCCCATTCCGTGAAGAAGCTCTGTAAATCAGCTGTCGAAACCGTGGTATCCGATGATTTTATCACATTGTTCAAGACATCGCTGAAACCCATCGAACCATTGTTTCTTTCGAGTTTGCTGATTGCCTTGAAGCCGCCGCATCGCTCAAATAAATATTGTATAAACAGATACGAAAGTCCGTAATTTTCAAGACCCGCATCGGTCGGCCAATGGTTCAGGGACACCGTGTGGGGCACCTGAAGATACGCGGCGACCTGACTCACCGGTGTTGGCTGCCCTTGGGGGAAGCCGAAGCCAACGAGCTGCTGCGCAAATACTGCAAGTCCTTCGTCCAGCCAGACCGTGCCCTGATTGCCTTTTTGATTGTAATACATCATATGTTGCAACTCGTGTGCCAAAACTCCCTGGAAATCACTCGAATTTATTCTCAACTGCTGATCCCAGGCGTAGATGATTTCTGTTCCGGCCGAATGAACTGCCGTCGCACTCTTGTCGCGAGGGTTGAAATATCCAAGCACGACAAGACTACCCGTGTTTCCGCGATTCAGTTGCGGCGACAAAAAAAGAACCACGCGAGGTTGAACATCTATGTTTCCCTCGGGGGGTGTCGAAAAACCGTCCCAGCAGGCCGTCGCCAACGTAGCATATATTGAATCGAACCACGCCGCTGCCCTCATGGCCTCGGTTGCAGTCAAAGAAGTATCACTGGCTATATCGAGGTATACGAGAGTGTGAACGCCGCTCGCGACAAGTGTTCCCGTGGCCAGCACATCTTGAGCGGAACTTCCGACTGGCGTCGTACTCAAGTTTTCGAGCCAGACGCTTATTGTCGCAGCCGCCGGTTCTGAAACGGCTGAAAGGGAAGCTTCCCGACGTGAGCCGGCGGATATGCTTTGCCGCGAGCCCGCGCGGCTCCTTTCCGCCAGTCGCAATTCCAGGCCGACATCCCGATAGCGCTTTCCCGATGCTGACGATGCATGCCATGTGGTGTTTCCGCGCAGAGAGGAGCCGGGCAGTTGGGGCACCGCAGTTGTGTTGCCTCCGAGAATTGCAGTCAACGCATAACTGAATGAGCCCGCAAGATCGTTTGTTCCGTCGCCGGCAAACACGCTCACAAAAGCGATTCGATCGTTCGCCGCAAGCTTTGCAAGATGCAGAGTCTGTGCGTTGGAAACGTTCGTGAAATCGTAGAAACCATAGCTGGCCAGTGTCGTCAGAGTCTGGTCATACGCGGTATATGTCATCGTCTGGTCACTCGGACTGCCGCTTACGGCTACCCGCAACTGGACCGATTTTCCCGGCGATGCAAGCCCGCCTTCCGGTTGGGTGAAGGTAAGTTGGGTCGGCGTGAATGCAGAGATGTAGGTCGAGCCCAGCGTTCGGCCATCGTTGAGGATGATTGAAATCGCGCTGCGGTCGCTTCCAAAGTTGGTGCCATAAAGGGTCAATGGCACATCGGTCAACGAACGCTTCGGGCTCAGATGAATCAACGTCGGGGGTAACGTAACGCGTGCGGTAGAAATACCGTCCAGCTGATAAAGATCGCTTTCGATTCGCACCTGCAATAGCCCTGTTTCGGCCCCCGGGGGGAGCTCCACGTCCAGTCGTCGCGACGTAGCCGCACGTACCAGGCATGGTCGTCCATTCAGCGTTACCTTGTTAAATGCTCCTACCTCATGAAAATTGCGACCGGTGATTGAGATCAGCATTCCCGGTTTAGCAATAGGCGGTATTGCCTCAAGAGCTATAGGCCGGGCCGTAAAAATCACCGGCGGGATCTCGGCGGACTCCCGGGCGTTGATAGTAGCATGTACTGGTCCGGTTTCGACCTCGACTGGCAGACGAATGAGAACAAGGCCATCGTTTTTGCTGTTCCAATCCATGATGGATGCATCTTTCCCTGCCACTGTTATTCTGCCTGGTATACGACCGAGGCCCATTCCGAGTATTCCGATTGTGTCGCCATCGGTACCGAAGGCCGGATTCAAAGCAGTTACCGAAAAATCGGTCGATGCGGTCGCGCTCTGTGTCAGCATGTCAATACGAACGCCATCGGTGATGCGTCCGGGGAGTACGCGCACCCCCTCGATAACCGTCGGAACATACCGGCTTGCCCGTGCAGTAACCCGATAATCGCCTGCGGAAAGGGGCTGCAGCAGGAACCGACCGTCCGTGGCCGTGGTCGATTGTTTCCCGCCGGATTCGACAACTGCCCCTGAGAGCAGTCCGGTGTCGCTACCGATGACCGTGCCGGAAATTCCACCTGCTGTCAGATCGACTGGCCCGTTCGACGGGGATGTGGAGCCATCAGAGGGGTTTACTCCGCCACAACCGATCATTGAAATGACGAAAAATGACACGACAACGAACGTGCAAACTGCAATCATCGGGTGAAAAAATAGAGAAAGATGTGTGCGTCGAACCATATAATTTTGCAAGTTGCTCCTTAGTGTCGATAAAAAAAGATGACAATATTTTTTTATTCCTGCAATGCCCGTAAACAGAATGTTTTGCACGTTGAAATCATGCCAGAGGGCACGAACCCTGTCAAGTAATGATCCGGATATGCCGAATATAAAAGATGAGAAATATTCTCGTTTTGTGCCCGGTTTTCAACAGAAGATAGGAGATACGCCATGAGGCAACAAATGCTGTTCTTCCAGCATGCTCGCCGAGAGCTGAAAGCACTGGTTCTATTGTTGGTGCTTCAGTTCATCTGTGTGGCAGGAGTTTTTGCCGACATCAGCCCTGATCTGAAGCTGACGGTCACCACCAATCCGGCTGATCCAGGTGATGGCACCAGGTTCAATGCTGGTGTTCAGGTGACATTGTCGGCTCAGGCAACCAAAGGCGACACTCCGCCTTTTGCGGCTACGTTCAAAATGGGATCGGGTGCTAATGTTACCGCCATTGGCACCACTAACACGTCTACCAACCCGATCAAAGCCGATTTTATGACCTTCGGTTCCACACTCGGTGCTGGTCTCAAGAATTTCTCGGTCGATGTTGTCGAGACAGCCGTGCCGAATGCGGTATCTAAACCCGCTATTGGGGACAAGTCCGTTAATATAGATCTGACCCTTCCTGGCGTCACGGTCACTGTAGATAACGGTCCTATCTTCTCGCCTTCAGGACTTAATGTCGTTAACTTCACGATCACTTCGGACAAAGATGTCGCTGGAATTCCTGACATCTCGATATCTCCTGTGATCAGTGGTGCCTCACCCGCTCCGGATGGCGTTCCCAGCACTAAGACTTTCAAGTATAAACTTGCTCTTCCCAATACGGTTTCCGCCGGAGCCTACACGATCCGCGCCGTCTGCAAAGACACGACTCTGCCGAATAATACAGCCAACGTCGGCGCTGCTCAAGCCGGTTTCAGCGTTCAGACCAGTGGTCCTCAGGCACCAACCATAACTGCCATGGTTCCTCCTTCGCCTACACACGCCACCAACTTCAAACTGAGCGGTGGTGTTCCGACAGGCATGACAACAATAGGCATCTACGAAAACGGAGCTCAGGTCGTTGCTGGCAACATCAATGGACAGACCTGGACCGCCGGACTGGCCAACATTACCGAAGGCGAACATAAATACACTGTTAAGGGCAAAGATGTTCTTGGCAATGATTCAGGGGTTTCCGCAGAATTTGTGGTAAGAATCGATACAACGGCTCCCAGCACGCCGGTTCTTGTTCAACCTCCTTCGCCGACCAATCAGGCTAAGGTCACTATTACCGGTTCCAATGCAATGGACGTCATCGGTGCCGGAATCATATCGCCACCCGTCACTGTCATGCTTAGACGACTTGATGGAAATCAGGCCGCTACAGCTACAGCAGGCCTCGATGGCAAATTTTCTTTCGTGGATGTCGCTCTGGCTTCTGGAGACAACATCTTTTACGCGTTGGCCGAGGATAATGCGAAAGGGACCCCGGGAAACCAATCAGGTGGTTCGAACAATATCCTCATCACTTATAACACTACTCAATCTAACGTTACAACAGCTCTGATCGCGGGCGCATCATTCGCGAGTCAGCCCATTCCGTTACCTGCATCGACGATGCTGTGCACGGGCAATTATTCTCTCCAGATCACTTGGAACAAGGACATGGACAATTCCGTGAACCCAATGGTTGGTTATACTCCGGCTCATGGAGCCGAGCAAACCAGCAATTCGGGGCATTGGATCAGCTCCAGTACATACATCGGACAAATATCGATTCCAGCCGGCCAGGGCAATATCTATGACGGTCCTGTTCAAAGCATTCGCGTAACAGGAGCAAAAGATACCGCGGGCAACGTCATGGCCGACTATAATCCTCCGGGTTCTCCTTTCACGATCGATACGACTCCACCAACTACTACGTTCGACAGTATGAATGACATATATGTTTCCAGCATCACTACCGTCATTCAGGTGAAAGGAAGTTCATCTGATGCCGGGTCGGGTGTCGGTTATGTCCAGCTGGCCTGGCAGGCATTTGGCAGTGCCGCTATCGCGAGTATGAACGTTCCGATATTCAATGGCCCCACCGCTTCATGGACAGCCAACTGGGATACCAGTTCTCTTCAGCCCGGAAAATATAAGTTGTGGGCAATAGCGGCCGATAGGGCGCAGCCTTCGCCGAACATTGAGATTCTTAACCCTGCAGTATTTCGCACTGTAATAGTCGCAAAACTGGCTCCCAGCGTGAGTCGCATCAGCATTGACGACCTGCTTGTAGATATTAATGCCATGCAAGTCGCTTCCATTCCGATCATCGCTTCACCTGTGGTTAAGCTCACCGCTGTCATGGTCGATAACGGAGGCTCGGGGATTGATTTCGCGAAAACCCAGTTCACATTGTCTTATGATGCCACCAATGCAAGTATTTCCGGAAATATCACGAATAATGGCAGTGATACCTTGTTCTTTACCTTTCCGCAACTGACCCTGAATGGAACCTACACTGTTTTGCTGAAGCCCTTCGATAAATCGGGAAACACAGTTGCCAGTTTCTCCACACGTTCTTTCGTCGTTCGCACGGTTGGCCCGAATTCAGTTTCGTTCCTGCCGCTCTTTGGAAGTCATGTGAATGACACAAATACGGCAATTGCCACGGATCAGGTGTGGGCTTTTATCAATGATCCACAGGCCGATTACAACAAATCTACTATGGATGTTACCTACAATGGGCTGGAGGTCGGAAACCAGATAGCGAGTGGTTCGACTACGGCACTGCTCTGGGATCTCTACGGTCCCGCTTCTCACTCGGTCAATCAGAGTGCAGATGGGCGCTACGATATTGTCGTTACTCCACGAGACCTCTTTGGAAATGTCGGACTTGCCACCCGTTCCTACTTTTTCTATGACAGCCAGGGTCCGGCAATCATGTCGCCAGTTCCGGCTTCCGGTGGCTGGTGCGGACTCCCTGCGACAACGGCGACCCTATCGGTCAGATTCTCCGATGCGCCAAAGGATATCAGTGTGACCCATGGCGCTCCACCGGCGGGCGATTCCGCCTGGCAAAACGGCCCGGGAACCGGCGTCAACATTGCCAGTTCATCCTTTGCCGCATCAATCCTCGGAGCAACGCTTTTGGGAAGCATTGTCGGGACGGATACTCTTCAGATTAAAACGCCACTTGGTCCGAATTATAGCGATAGCGATCCGGGAATTGCCACCGCGAATATACAGATTCATGCTCTCGACTCCGTCACCGATCGCTTTGCGAATGAGAGGCTGGCGACCTGGACAGTCTACTTCGACTATTATCGCCCGAACTTCACCTTCGTCACACCGGTGAGTCAGGCCCGATATTGCAAGCCACGCCTGCAATTGGGTGGCGAGGTTCGCGACCGTGGCACCGACATTAGCATGTTGAGAGTTCAGAAGGCTGAAATCAGCGTAGACCAATTGAAGTGGCAGGCTGTTACCGCTTCGTTGCCGGCAAAAGTTTCGAGTTGGACTTCGGCCGTTGATCTTTCCGTTCTTCCAGAAGGGAAGCAGCAATTTACCGGACACTCATTTGATATGGCGGGAAATGTGTCTGATCCATCCAATGCCACTGCGACGGTACCAGTTGATGCAAGCGTTACCATTATTATCGATCGTACTCCGCCGACAGCTCCTTCCCTGATATTGCCGCTGAATGGCACCGTAACCTCTCAGCGTGGCAACAGATTCAAGTGGAGCCTTCCCCTTGCTGCGGATGAATTCCTGTTCCAGGTGGCTGATGACTCCGGATTCAACAATGTTATCAATACCACTCCCCCATACGCCAGTGCTCCAGCGACATTTACCGGGCTGATTGGCGAGGTGACACCGATTGGTGAGGCATCCTTTGCCGCACCGAAGGATGGAACATACTACTGGCGTGTAGCCGGCCTCAAACTTTGCCAGGATGGCTATTTGCAGAGCGAGTGGTCCACGACGTGGCGCCTGGTGGTAGACAGTGTCAAGCCCAAGGTGCTCGAAGTTTCGCCCACTCCTTCCAGTGGCAACAAGATAACCACCGGTATGGTTACATTTACCGTCCGTTTCTCGGAAACGATGGATACTACGGTGGCGCCGGTGGTGTCACTCACATCGGCGGGTGGACAACAGATGTTGATTGAGCAGCTCGCTTATCGCGATAACACCTGGAGCGGGACGACCGTGATTCCAAACGATTCCAGTGCCGTATACGACGGTAATGCCATTATCTCCATAAGCGGAGCGAAAGATGTCGCCGGCAATGAGATGGAAAATGATTCGACCAATCAGATCGTGATCAATACCGGCCCCGCATTCGAAACCCGTATTTTCTCAAATCCGGCGCATGAATATGAAATCATGATTGTAACCAGGTCGAGCGAGGCTCTCACAGCACCTCCGACATGCAGCGTTACACAGGGTGGAGCACGCACGCCGGTCATCATGAATTTCCTGAAAGAACGCTACTATGCGGGTTCCTACCGCATAGATCCGACGATGTCAGGCAAAGCCTATATAGATATGAGCGGTACAGACCTGTTTGGCATGGTCGGGCACGGCTCGGTCGAGTTCCAGGTTGCGGGTGTCCAGACTTCCTCCAGCCTGCGTGTTTCAACCTCTGATGGTCTCGGAGTCATAGACATTGGTTCCGGAACCGTCCTGAAAAATACCGCAATATATTTCGTGCCTCGCACAGCACTCGAATCAACAGCTTCCACTTCAGTCGAGGCGTCGATGCTCGCTCGAGCCGGTATCCGGAGTTCACTCAAAGCAAGTGGCGCAATCGGTAATGCAAGTGACGGCCCGGAACTGCAGGAAGTGGTCTCGCTCGAAGAGCTGGGCCCGGCAAGCTTGCGCCTGAGCAGAAAGTTGCGCTACACCGGCACGGTGAAAAACTTTATTACGAGTATTCCGATGCAGAAGATAGCTCTGTATCGCCAGTCCGGCGACAATTGGATCTACTGCGGTGGCCAACTAAAGGGTGGAAAAATATCGGCGGAAGTTGCCGGTCTCGGTCGGCTTGCTCTCATGGCTGATATCAAACCTCCGACCATTGCGAATATCTCTCCTGCGGAAGGTGCAAATCTTGAAGATCCGAGGCCTGTTATCGAAGGAGTTCTGAGTGACGCCGGCTCCGGTATCATACCGGAAAGCTTCTCGATGAGTATCGATGGGAAGAATCAGACTGGTGTTTCACTTGCGGCAGATGGAAACTTCAGCTTCCAGCCTAAGGCAAACCTGCCGAAGGGTATTCATAGCATAGAGGTTTCGGTTGCAGACCGCGCCGGAAATACATTGCGCAAGTCGTTTACTGTTACTGCTCCCGGCCCCTTTGCCATCGATGAACTGATGCCATATCCGAATCCTGCGCGTGGCACCGCAGTCTGGTTTACCTACAACCTTGGACAACGCGCCGACGAGATCAAGCTCAAGATATATGATTCCGCAGGTGCATTGGTAACGACTTTCGAGACCTTCGACTTTACAAATACGAGTTCCGGAAAGTTGCGTTGGGATCTCACCAACGATAATGGGAAAAAGGTCGCTAATGGTGTCTACTTCTACAAGATGGAAGCATCCAGAAATGGCCAGACATTCAAGACCAGCGGTAAGCTCGCGGTACTGCGCTAGGCCGATATGACCGAACATTCGGAGGAACAATATATGCTTCGACGCATCATCTTCACAGTCTTCGTAGCCATTCCGGCGTTGATGTTACTGACCGGATGCGGTGGCGGCGTTGCCGGGGAGGGAACCAATTCATATACACAGACCAGCGGTACGCCGATTGTGCGCTCCGACTCGTTCAACGACAAAGGTTGGAACCTTATTGCTCAGGGACAGTATGATAGCGCAGTCTCGGCGTTCAACCAGGTGTTGTCAGACAGTCCCAATGCCGATGAAATTTCCGAGGCCAACAACGGCCTCGGATGGGCCCGATCCCATCTTGGCAGTCTCGCTGACGGAATTCCATGGTTCGAAAAAGCTATCTCCACTTCAAACGACGCAAAGGTGGGGCTTGCCGCAGCGTATATTCAAAAAGGCTCGAAGACTGATCTGGAAAATGTCATAGATCTTATATACAAAAAAATCGGCGGGGAAAATCCGCACTTTCATTACGTTCCGCGTCGGGCTACCGGTGTTACCGATGCCGAGTGTCATGCCCTGCTTGCATTCGCCATGGCGGGCGTTGGTCGCAATGACGATGCCACCGCTCAGATTGAATACGCGAAAGAGCTCAATCCCGGATATGCCAGTACAACCATCGATCAACTGGGCAAGATGGTTGATTTCATGATTCGCTAGATAGGGAAATCTACTGATGCCAATGCGTCTTTTTCTGCTCGCGCTGGTCCTGGCGACCATGACTGCGCTCACCGGTTGTCTCAACTCGTCGCCCGCCGTTCTTGGCAACGTTACCGGCAAGGTCTACGACTCGAATGGACACGTGCTGCGCGGCGCCAAAGTGGAACTCTACGGAGGCGACCACACAGTGTTAACGGACGAGCTCGGACGCTACTCGATAGTGAATGCCGATCCTGGTTCCAAAAGACTTGTTGCCACATGGCAAAACAGATCGGTTGTTGTGAACATAGAAATTCCTCGAGGCGGCACACTGGAAAATATCGACATCACCTTTACAACCGTCGATCAACTGCCGCCGGTAATTACCGACGTGCAAGTCGCAAGCCTCTCAGAAAATGCCGCGGCAATACTATGGAAAACCAATGAACTGGCCGACTCTTTCGTTGATTATGCTACCGGCCCGATCGGCCTGGGAACCTATACTTATCTTGCCTCTGATTCAGCGATGTTACTTGATCATTCGATCGCTCTTGCGACTTTGTCTCCGAATATCGGATATCACTTTCGGGTAAGATCGCACGATTTTGCGGGTAATGAAGGGGTTTCTTCAGATTACCAGTTCACTACTCCGGGAGGAGAAGCCCCTGCTTCACCCACCAGCTTTGCAATTGCTGCCCCGACAGAGATGGAGCGAGTTCTGTTGACATGGAATTCAAATACAGAACAGGATCTTCAGGGATATAATCTATACCGCTCTGATAGCAAGAATGGACCTTTCTCGAAAGTGAATGCAAATCCGATAACCTCAGCATCTTCGACCGGCCTGGTTGCGTATCGGGATGAAGGCCTCAAGATCGCCTGGAAATACTATTATTACGTTAAAGCCGTAGACACTGCCAGAAATGAAAGCGCTCCTTCGAATACACTTTCCGTGGTGACTCCGGGTTCGCTGTCGGAAGATCGCCTCTGGAAAGCTGAAGAAAGCCCATATATTCTCACGGGTGATCTTAGAATACGTGGTGGTACTACGCTGACTCTGGAGCCCGGTGTCGAAGTTCGCTTCTCGATGTCTGACTCACTGCCTGATTCGAATGGGGCAAGTATGACCGACCTGATCGTTCAGGGCGCTCTCAAGGCCGTAGGCACTCCGGATCGTCGGATTATTATGACCTCGGCCGAAACCTTCCCGAGACGCGGAAACTGGGGAGGTGTCAAATTCAGCGGGACAAATGATCCTAACAACCAGATGAACTATGTCACGTTGACATTTGCTGACACGGGCATTAGAAGCGAGGGGTCGACCCCGAGCATACAGAATGTTGAAATCGGGCTATGCGTATTCGGGCTCGACCTGGGTCTGTCGACCGCCTTGAATCCGAGATATAACGTGATTCGCGACTGCAATGTCGGATTGGTGTCTTCCAACTCGAACATTCGCAATAATCTCTTTGTGAACAACCAGACGGCCGCCTCATTGATGGGCGCTGACATGTTTGAGCACAATACTATCGATGGAAACGTCGGCGTCGAAATTTCATTCGGCACGCCGACCGTGAAGAACAATATTTTCACATATGTCGGAAGTGGCCATGGTCTGTACGGTGTGAATCAAACCCAGCCCCTCGCGACACCTACAATTTCCTTTAACGATTTCTACAATATGAATTCTGCCACCAATGGCGTGACTGTTGCGACCGGCCCGGGAAACATAGCTTCTGATCCGCTGTTTATCGGCAATATGCCTTATGATTATCATCTACAGACTGTCGCCGCCGGATATGCATCAAACTCTCCATGTCTCACCGCAGGCGAAAGTGGAGTTCAGATGGGCCGCTACGGCCCATAATACCCGTGAAGACGGGGAATAGCAGCGTGTAACAAACTGTTCGGCATCGTTTTGCCCGGCCAAATCCGCATCAGAGACCGTATCGGCAGTTGTCGGTCCGGTTTCGGTGCGGATTGCTTTTTTCCGCTTCGTTTGCTACGATCATGCCGTTTCATGCTACTGACAAAACAAAACCGAGGATAGACACGCAAATGAGAGACAGGAATTCAGCTATTTCGTTCGTTTTTGTTTTTACTTTTATATTTGTCACTGCTTTCACGAGCGTGTTTGCCCAGGAAAATCCAACTGTCGCGGCAACTGCATCCAATCAGGTGATCGTTAAGAAGATCAAAGCCGGTTTTATATATGTCGGTCCGGTAGCAGACTTTGGTTGGAGCTATGCTCATGAACAGTCGCGAAAGGCGCTGGTGGCGAGTTTTCCGTGGCTCGAATCCGCGATCGTCGAATCTGTAGCCGAGTCTGATTGTGCCCGCGTTATAGACAGACTCATCGTTGAAGAAAAGTGCGATGTGGTATTCACCACCAGTTTTGGATACATGAACGACACGCTGAAGGCCGCTGCGAGGTATCCGGATAAATCTTTTTTGCATTGCTCCGGCTTCAAACGTGCAAAAAATCTTGGTACATACTTTGCCGAATTGTATCAGTTATATTATCTCAACGGGCTCATGGCCGGGGCTCTTACAAAATCAGGGAAAATAGGTTACGTTGCGGCTCACCCGACTCCTGAGATAGTTCGTCACATCAATGCTCTTGCCATCGGTTTGCGTGAAGTCAATCCTCGTGCCCGTATCGATATAAAGTGGCTATACTCATGGTATGATCCGGCTAAAGCCCGTGAAGCCGCTGAAAGCCTGATCACGGAAGGCTGTGATGTTCTTGCGTTTACCGAAGATTCGCCTGCGGTAGTACAAGTTGGCCAGGAGCACACGGCAAAGGGGAAGCCTGTGTATACCTTCAGCCATTACAGCCCCATGCAAAAATATGGAGAAGATTCATGCGTTTCCGGTCAACTTGTCGACTGGAACGGCTTGTATGAAGGTATTCTGTTGCAGATGTATGCCGGAGTCTGGAAGGCTGATGATCGATGGTGGATGCTGAAAGAAGGCGCGGCTAAACTTGGCGCATCCCCCGATCAATGCATCAATCCAAAGTTTGTCGAACCCCTGAAAAAGGCTGAGATTCAGGATCCTGTTTTGGGTAAAGTAAGCGTATATGATCTCATATTCAAGCGGGTTTCACAGATGTCGGAGCCAGGAGTTCTATTCGATCCGTTCACCGGACCTCTAAAAGACCAGGCCGGAAAAGAACGCCTGAAACCGGGTGAGCGAGCTGATCAAAATGCTCTCTGGACGATTGACTGGTTCATCGATAACGTGGATGGAACCCTTCCACGCTGATTGAATCGCCACGTGTTTGATTCGCTGGAGATGACGGGCATCAGGAAATCATTTCCTGGTGTCATTGCCAACGACGACATCTCTTTCAGCATTCATTCCGGCGAGGTTGTCGGTTTGCTTGGCGAAAACGGGGCCGGCAAATCGACGCTCATGAACATTCTTTATGGATTGATCCAACCCGATGAGGGTGAGATCCGGCTGAACCAGTCGCCTGTCAACTTTGCTTCACCGCGTGACGCCAGACGTCACGGAATTGGAATGGTCCACCAACATTTCATGTTGATTCCGACGCACACGGTCGCGGAAAATATCGCACTGTCGCTTGATGACGCGCCATTCTTCGATCCCGTCTCAGTGATAAATGATCGCTTGGATGTCTGCTCGCGTGCGTATGGAATTCACGTGGATCCAAAGGCTTTTGTCTGGCAATTGTCTGCGGGAGAACGTCAGCGTATTGAGATAGTAAAGGCGCTTCTTGGAAATGCCCGCTTGCTGTTGCTGGACGAGCCGACCTCGGTCATGACTCCTGACGAGATAAATGAATTTATAGGCGTTCTGCGTGCCATGACCGCCGCCGGTATAGGCATCGTCTTTATAACACACAAGCTCGAAGAGATTCTCTCGGTTGCTTCGAGAATCACTGTTCTTCGCAAGGGACGGCTTGCCGGCACGGTTCGGCCGGCATCCAAAGACACAAACCGCTCAGGAGATACAGCTGTTCATGATGGCAAAAATATGGAAACATCATCCGGACATGATGAAGTTGACAAGGCTGCGCTGGCGCGCCTGATGGTTGGAAGAGAGCTCGAACAAATCATTCCCGGGAAATCGCCGCCCGAAGATGACATTCTTTTCGAAGTCGAAAATCTGACAGTTATGGATGATCGCGGACGTACAGCCGTCAAAAACGTCGGTTTCACTATTCGACGCGGAGAAATTCTGGGCGTTGCCGGAGTTTCCGGAAATGGCCAGCGTGAGCTTATCGAATCTCTTGCAGGCATGCGGTCACCTGAATCCGGAACAGCTCGTCTTGCGGATCGTGTGCTTCCTCTTGACGCCGGGGCCCGTGCAATTTTCGAGTCGGGAGTGGCTCACATTCCCGAGGAACGCATGCGGTTCGGTACTGTTGCAAACATGTCGATTCAGGAAAACATTATTTTGAAAGCAGGACATCGCGCACCTTTTTCGCGTCGTGGAATCATCTCATTTTCCGCTGCCGCGAACCGGACGACTGAGATAGTAAACGAGTATCGGGTTGCGGCGACATCCATTGTGGCTCCAATGAAAAACCTCTCAGGAGGCAATATTCAGAAGGTCATAGTTGGCCGCGAACTGGCCGACCATCCGGCGCTGGTCCTGGCCGCGCACCCAACCTATGGCGTTGACATCGGTGCCGCGGAAGGCATTCGCTCACATCTTCGCGAATGCCGTGACGCAGGTGGCGCCGTGTTTCTCGTTTCCGAGGAGCTGGAGGAGTTATTCGAACTTGCAGATCGCATTGCAGTGATGGAATCGGGACGTATCGTCGGCATTGTTGATCCGCGCACCAGTTCGTTCGGAGAAGTTGGTATGATGATGGCGGGAGCCCATATTCCCGGTAGGGCAATTTCGAGCGGAGATAAACCCTGATGTTCGGTTTTTCTGTTCGTATCGAGCGTTGCCAGCCGGCTTCGACAACACTATCCATTGTAATTATATTGTCCGCCATGACGATTGGTCTTTTTTCCGCGGCTGCACTATTTGTGTTCAAGGGTTTTAGTCCGCTTACGATCGTTTCCAAAATACTCACTGGCGCATTTGGCAGTCGTTTCGCATGGATGGAAACTATCGCGAAAGCTGTCCCGCTAGGTCTTGTCGGCATCGGCCTTGCCGTGGCATTCAGAGGTAAATTCTGGAATATCGGCGCCGAAGGTCAGATTCTACTCGGAGCGGTCGCCGCATCTGGAATCGCTTTGTTCGCCGCGCCACATCTGCCTGACAAGGCCGTGCTTCCCATGATGCTTACGGCAGGGTTTGCAGCCGGTGCTATCTGGGGTGTGATTCCGGCATTGTTGCGCACTCGATTTGGCGTCAACGAGGTGGTTTCTACGTTGATGATGAATTATGTTGCTGCCGAGCTGGTTCAATATCTCGTATATGGCCCATGGAAAGGCGCATCGCAAATGGGGTTCCCATACTCGGATGAATTCGTTTCCTCCGCTGTATTGCCGACTTTTTACGGAACCCGGGTCGCGTGGCCCATGCTCGTTATAGTAATTGTCGCAGCTTTCGTTACATGGTTTCTGATTACCTGTACCCGCTGGGGATTCGAAACAAGGGTCATCGGTGAAAATCCCGAAGCAGCACGTTATGCAGGTATTTCACATGCCCGCGTAACCATCATACTCATGATTATCAGCGGCGGACTCGCAGGTCTTGCCGGAGTCGGTGAGGTATCATGCATCCATCAGCATCTTACAACTTCCGCCGCCATTTCATCCGGCTATGGCAACACGGGGATCATAGTCGCGATGCTCGGACGGTTGCATCCGATAGGCGTTCTTCCTGCAGCCATCTTTTTAGGCGGTCTTCTGGTTGGCGGCGATGTGTTACAAACCTCCTTTGGAATGCCGTTCGCTTCAGTAAATCTGTTTACGGCGGTGATTTTGCTCTTACTGATTACCGGGGATGTCTTTCTGGATCACCGTTTTCGAATCCGACGAGACTGTCCGGCATCCTCAACCGCTGTGATTGCTCCTTCTGACTCTACGTGCGGCGGCAAGATGAGGAACTAATGGATACCGCTTTTGTCATTGCAACTATTGGTCGCGCTTTTACGGCAGGGACTCCGCTTTTGCTGGCCACACTCGGAGAAATCATTGCCGAACGTGCCGGCGTAATGAATCTCGGAATAGAAGGAATGATGGCCCTTGGCGCTGTCGCAGGTTTTGGTGTCTCGCTCGAGTCCGGGAGCCCCTGGCTGGGAATGCTTGCGGCGGCTTTGGCAGGGATATCTCTGTCCGCTATCCACGCATTCGTCACTATTGGAATGCGTGCCGGTCAGATAGTGTCAGGTATTGCTCTGACGATGTTCGGACTAGGTCTAAGCGCGTTGATTGGCAAGGGGTATATCGGACGCCCGCTGCAAACTCCATTGCACAGCATTACGATTCCCGGCCTGGCTGACTTACCTTTCATCGGCGATATATTATTCAGGCGTGATCCCATCTTCTATTTTGCCATCATCATTGCCGCACTAATCTGGATCATTCTGTATAAAACACGATGGGGGATCGCAATCCGATCCGTTGGCGAAAATCCTCTGGCAGCAGAGACGATGGGAGTCGACGTCGCATGGGTGCGCGTCTGGTGCGTGCTTTTCGGTGGAGCGCTTTCCGGAATTGCGGGCGGCTACCTCTCGATAGTTTATAACCCATCCTGGATAGAAGGTATGACAGCGGGCCGTGGCTGGATTGTCATTGCTCTGGTAATCTTTTCTTTCTGGAATCCGTTACGTGCGGTTGTCGCAGCCTTTCTTTTCGGCGGTATCGATGTAATGCAATTCTCACTGCAATCGCTGGGAATTTCCCCCAACCTGCTTAGAATGTTTCCATACGTCGCCACGATCGTTGCTTTACTGATAACTTCAAGTTCGATCACACGCCGTCATATCAGTGCCCCTGAGGCTTTAGGAGAACCCTATCAGCCGCGTTGATTCCCAATCTTATCGTTCCGGTTGTCCCATATGAGAAAGGTTTTCTTAACGGTAAGAGCTCGTCTTGCTCGATGAATCCTGGCCCTGGTCCGGAAAAAAATCTTCCTTCTGGCTGTTTGTTCGAACCTGCGGCCCCACTATCAGCAAATCTACGCGGCGACTCAGTTTTCGCTTCTCATCGTCGGACAATTCCGGATTAGTGACCGGTTTATTTGATGAAAATGCGGCAAAATTTATGCGTTTCTCCGGGACGTATTTTTGTTGTACCAGATAGTTGAGGACCGCCATTGCACGCGCGGCTGAAAGAATCCAGTTGCCGTTCATCTGAGTCTTGTCTGACAGAGCTGATTCATCGGTGTGACCTTCGACCTGAATATCATTATCCAGGCCTGCCAGGAGAGTTCCGACCGAGTCGAGAATTTTTTTTGCTTCCGGTTTGAGAGCGGACTCACGCTTTTCGAAAAGAATGCCGTCACTTAAAAGGCTGAGTACTACGCCGCGTTCAGTCTGTCGCACCTTAACGCGATCGCCAAGTCCATCCCGTTTCAGATATTTTGAAAAATGTGCCATGATTGTCTTATCTGAGTAAGGAACCATATTTACTGATGGCGAAATGGGAAGAGGGCCATTGTGTCCGGCACCGCCTTCAGCCACCAAAACGGATGGTCCGCCACCTGGAAAACTTATCGGATAATAGCCCAGGCGTCCTTTCATAACATCAGCGACTGCCTTCAATTTGGTGGTGTCAACTCTGGACATAGTGTAAAGCATTATGAAGAAAGCCATGAGCAGGGTAATCATGTCGGCGTATGTCAGAAGCCACCGCTCCAGATTTTCGTGAGCTCCACCCTTTTTTTTGCGTCGAGACAAGGTATTATTACCCTCTCAAAAAGCGATTATGCAGGTGTTGCGCGTTCGGTATCAAACTTCTCGCGTTGTTCATGGTTCATAAATACTTTTAGTTTTTCTTCCAGAATACGAACGGATTCACCCGCATGGATCGAGAGAATGCCTTCGATCATGGCCTGGCGTGTGAGCGATAATTCCGTATTTTTGACCTTAATGCGTGCAGCGATCGGCAAAAAAATGAGGTTAGCCGAAAGAATTCCCCAAAACGTTGCCAGGAAGGCTACTGATATGGCACCGCCCAGTTTACTGGCGTCTTCCATGTGTGCAAGCATGTTGACCAGCCCCATGACGGTGCCGATGATTCCAAGCGTTGGGGCGAAACCGCCGAGTTGCTGAAAAATTTCCGGGCCGATTCCGATCTTGCGGGAAAATTCATCAAGTTCCTGCTCCATGACATCCCGAATAACGGCTCGATCTATGCCATCGACGACCATCTGCAATCCTTTGCGCATCCAATCGTCTTCCAGGTTCGGAAGTTCGCCTTCCAGGGCCAGAATTCCTTCCTGACGCGACTTTTGAGCTAAAGCCAGCAGTTTATTAGCCATGACGACCATGTTGACGCCTTCAACGTTCATAAAGGCCTTTTTCAGCGCCCCTGGAATCTCTTTCAGCTCGTCCACTGGAAATGCCACGACAATAACGCCGGAAATTCCTCCAAAAATGGTTATCATGGCGGATTGATTGAAAAAGGCGCCGAGCGCATGTATATTCCATTCACTTTCAATCATTACTGACAAACAGAGTGCGCCAAATGAAATCACGAATCCGGCGATAATTGATAATTGCATACTATTTTCCTGACAATCAGTTATTCTTCATCGAGTTCAAGTAATTCGCCCTTTTCCCAGGCACGAATCCACCAGTTGATAAGTTCACCGTTTTCTTTCAGAAATTCACGAAATGTCTTGCGTTCATGGGTTTCACACTCCCGCTGGAACTGCTCGGTCATAAAATGTGCAATGCCTTCCAGAAGCGATCGATCAAGGAACATGCCGGCTCCGACCAGAAAGCGCGTATCGCCGAGGTTTAATACCCGCGTAAACAGGAGTTTTCCCTTGAATCCCTGTTCGGCGCCGGCATTTTCGACTACATCGAATTCTTCTCCGAGAAATACGTCGCGAAGCCGCATTGATTTGTGTGGAATGACTTCTATAACCTCAAGAAGCGTCAGGTGCGTTTCCTGGAGTGCATGACAGACTTGAGTTTCCTGTATGGAAGTCGTATCGGCAAAGCGCTGTAAATAGGTGTCCATAAGACTGCATTCATCGGCGTCGACATCGTCCAGCAGAAACCAGGAAAGAAACAAAAATTCATTTCCGGGATCGAATTCGTATGAATCACCTTCTTTGAGATTGTAAAAGAACTCGATCGAGCCTCCCAATCTTTCATCGAACTCGTCCTCAAGAGTAAAGGCCATTAACTTTGAGAATATCTCGGCGAATACAGATTTGTATGCACTTAACGGATTCGTTGCGTTTTCAGGAGTATCTGAGCCAGGAAGCGATTGGCGCGGAATCGCAGCGTTCTTATCAGTAGAGCCGTTCGTGGGGGAATCACGAACAACGTCCTTTTTTGACTTCATGGTCGGCCTCGCTTCATCCTGGATGCCATTATGCTACTCTTATCATGGGATGCAAATCAATATGGATGCTGGTATTCCGTTGCCCATCCGCGGCGTCGTGATCGTCTCAGTGGTTGCTGATCAGGATTCCCAGGGGATCGCGAAACCCGAAACCACCATGAGAGTGGCGGCAGAAAGGTTATGGAATCCTTCTGTGCGCCGTTAACGAAGGTTGGTTTGCAGGGTCTTTGCATGAGAGCGTCCTTTCGCGGGAAAAAAAATGAAATAGCTACACCTTCCATCGACCGACAACATCATTTTCGTTATCTTTTTTCGTTTTTGCCTTCCGTTTTTCCGAAACGTCGCGCAATCATGTCGCGGGCCCTTCGCGCTTCAGGAATGCCGAGAATAGACGCTGCCAGAAAGAGTATCGGGAGGCCCAGCAAAGGCGCACCGATCATTCCTGAAATGTCGGAGGCTGCTCCCGCCCATCGGCCTGAAAAATGTGATGAGGCATATAAATGCAAAGTCGGGAATAGAGTATGCATTGATAGCGCTGACAGGACAGCGGCGAGAAGTATTTTTCCAAGTGAAGTGGCCACTCTGTAATCAGAGAATGATCCTAACTTTTTTCCGATTTTCCACCAGAGCACTCCGGCGTTTACGCCGGCCGCGATCGAAGAGCCAAAAGCCAGACCCCAATAACCGAATGGTCTGATCAGAGCCAGATTCAGAAAAATATTGACCGCCACGGATAGAACGCTGGCCAGGAGTGGCGTACGTGCGTCCTTGAGAGCATAAAATGCCGGACCGAGCACCTTTATTGCCGAGAAAAAAAAGAGGCCGACTGCGTAAGCTCTGAGTGCCAGAACCGTGGCGGCTGTGTCTGCCGGGGTGAATCGCCCGTGCTCGAAAAGAAGTCGAATTATCGGTTCCGCCAGCGCAACTAATGCCGCTGTTGCGGCAATGTTGATGAAACCGGTCAGTTTGAGCGACTCGGCCAGCGTTGAGCGCATTCCAGAATGGTCTTGGGAAGCTGCTTGTCGGGAAATCACTGGCAGTGTGGCTTGTGCAACCGCAACGCCGAAGATGCCGAGCGGAAGCTGCATCAATCTGAATGCATAGCTCAGCCATGATACTGCTCCATCTCCCTGGGTTGTCGATAGAATCGTGCTGATCGCAACATTTATCTGAGTTGCGGCAAGACCGATTGTGCCAGGAACGATCAGCTTCATAATACTGCGAAGTCCAGGGTCACGACGATCGAAAGTGAGACCGAATCGGAAGCCCGTTCTACGTAAAGCCGGGAACTGGACAACCAATTGTAAAAAGCCTCCGGCCATAGCGCCGACAGCCATGCCGACAACTGCCGGATAACCAAATTTCGACGCTAGAGGGCAAAGGGAGAAACCTGCCGCGATCATGGCTAAATTCAGGAAAACAGGAGCAATAGCCGGAACGAAAAATTCAGACAGTGAGTTGAGTGTTCCCATGACTGCAGCCGCCCATGCGATTACGAGCAGGAATGGGAACATTATGCGTGTCATCAAAACAGTTGCGGCAAATTTTTCCGGATTTTCCAGGAATTTGGGGGCAAGAAGAGAAACTAATTCAGGAGCGAATATGATGCCGGTGATGGTAAGCAGTCCGACACATATAAGCAGTGCCGTCAAAACAAGGCGCAACAGTCGGAATGCTTGTTCCTTGCCCTCGTTTTTAAGCACGGCATTGAATGTTGGCACGAATGCCGCACTCATGGCGCCCTCAGCGAAGAGGTCGCGGAGAAGGTTCGGGATACGAAATGCAACATTAAAGGCGTCGGTCCAGACTCCGGCACCGAAAAAGAAGGCAAACGCCTGCTCGCGTATCAGACCTGCGATGCGGCTCAGGAAAGTGGCAATTCCCATTATCGTCGCCGGACGAGCTACGGAAACCCTTTTCGTGGAGGAGCCGGCTTCATCTGCCTGCCCTGAAGAAGCGGATGAGTTGGGCGGATTAGCCGTCTGAGAGATCTGCGATTGATTGTCGGACACTTGAAAATACTCCATGTGGAATCTCCATCTACCTTCGACGCAACTGCCTCAAACTCGAAGGTCGGATAAATATCCTGCCTTGGAATTGTTTGACCCTGTTTGAGTATGCAAAGCAGGAAATCATGTCGCATTTCTGATATGATGACCCGGTATATTTTTTGAAATGAAGGAGCTATCAGTGGCACCCATGAAAATTTTGAAGAAATATGTCAGTGACGAAGCTATTCAGCAGATCATCAAAACGAATCATCACGATCCGTTTCAAATTCTGGGTTCGCATCAAATAGAGGTTAACGGTAAAAAAGCGGTAGCCGTAAGGGCTTTCCTGCCTGATGCGATTTGTGTTCACGTCGTCGATGCCATACATGGGACCCGTTATCCGATGGAAAAGCTTCACGACGCCGGTTTTTTTGAGGCCATCATTACAGAACGCTCCGAAGTTTTTTCATATCGCCTCAGTACCGAATACCCAAGCGGCGCCACCGCTGAATTCAATGACTCATACAGCTTTCCGCCCACACTTGGTGAAATGGATCTGTATCTTTTCAATCAGGGAAATCATCAGTCGATTTATGAAAAACTCGGAGCTCATTCCCGCATAATGAAATATTACGATACTGCTATTGCAGGAATCGGTTTCGCCGTTTGGGCGCCGAATGCTCGCCGAGTAAGCGTCATCGGGGATTTCAATGGCTGGGATGGACGCCGGCATGTTATGCGTTCGCTGGGTTCGTCCGGGGTCTGGGAGATCTTCATTCCAGGGTTGCCGACAGGACAAAATTATAAATTCGAAGTCAAATTCCAGGATGGAACTCTTGCCGAAAAGTCTGATCCATATGCATTCTACGCTGAAGTGCGCCCAAAAACAGCAAGTAAGATCTATGATATTGCAGGGTATCACTGGGGCGATTCCGAATGGATGAACGTACGCCCGACTCGAAACTGGCGCAAAGAGCCGATTTCAATCTATGAATGCCACCTTGCTTCCTGGATGCGTATCCCGGAAGAGGGAAACCGCTCACTCACGTATCGGGAAATAGCGCCGCGCCTGGTCGCCTATATGCAGCGTATGCATTATACCCACCTGGAACTGATGCCGATTACTGAGCATCCTCTGGATATTTCATGGGGATATCAGGTGACCGGATATTTTGCGCCTACCAGTCGTTTTGGAAGTCCCAAGGATTTTATGTATTTCGTCGATGTCATGCATCAGAACGGAATAGCTATTATTCTCGACTGGGTTCCGGCGCACTTTCCCAAGGATTGGCATGGTCTGGCACAGTTCGACGGAAGCGCTCTATACGAGCATGCCGATCCGCGCAAGGGCGAACACAAAGACTGGTCTACCCTCATATTCAATTATGGCCGCAATGAGGTCAAAAATTTTCTGATCTCTAATGCACTTTTCTGGCTCGATAAATATCATCTCGATGGATTTCGTGTCGATGCTGTGGCCTCAATGCTGTATCTCGATTATTCACGAAAGGATGGTGAATGGGTCCCAAATGATTTCGGTGGCAGGGAAAATCTTGAAGCAATTGAATTCATAAAGTATTTTAATTCCATTTGCTATCAAAAATTCCCGGGTATTATAAACATCGCCGAAGAGTCGACCGCATTCCCAGGTGTAAGCAAACCCTGTGACATGAATGGACTGGGATTCGGTTTCAAATGGAATATGGGCTGGATGCACGATACTTTGACGTATTTTCAAAAAGATCCGATTCATCGTCGATATCACCACAACCTGCTGACTTTCCCGTTGATATACGCATTTAACGAGAATTTCATCTCGGTGCTGTCGCATGATGAAGTCGTTCACGGCAAGGGATCACTGATAAATAAGATGCCCGGCGATGCGTGGCAGAAATTTGCCAATACCCGTCTGTTGCTGTCTTTCATGTGGACCATGCCAGGGAAGAAATTGCTGTTCATGGGCTGCGATTTAGGACAGTGGAACGAATGGAATTGTAATCAGAGTCTGGACTGGCATCTTCTTGACTTCCCATCACACTCAGGGCTCAACCATCTGATTGCCGATCTGAACAAATTGTACAGAGCTGAACCCTGTCTTCATCAGCTTGATCTTGAAGGGGCCGGATTCGAATGGATTGACTTTGCCGATGCTGAAACCGGCATAGTGAGCTGGATTCGCAAGGGGGACGATCCGGAGCAGACAATGATATTCATTGCCAATTTCACGCCGATTCCCCGCGAGGGTTATCGCGTCGGAATTCCCCAAGAAGGTTTTTATCGCGAGTTAATCAATACTGATTCCGAATATTATTACGGAACCAACCTTGGGAATGCCGGCGGAGTCAGAACGCAGAACTTCCCGTGGCAGGGGCGTGCCAACTCACTTCAGGTTAATGTTCCACCGCTCGCTCTCGTTGGTCTGAAAATAGAGTAATGCCGATTTAAGCAACTGAGATACCGGCAGACGCAATAAAATCGAGAAATTCACGTTCGAAGCGTGCGGGTTCGAGTCGTAGAGCGCCGACGTGAGGCGCTTGTTCGAATGTGCTGATTTTTGCCCATGAAGCATTTTGCGTTATCCGGGCGAAGTCTTCGGCAAATACCCGGTTATCCTGATTGTCCTGTATCAGCAGCAGCGGGCGTGGGAATATTTGACGAACGCTTTCACAAGGTCTGCTTTGATAATAGGAATAACCACTTTCATGCATGGCCATGTGCAAAACGAGATCAATCAGAAAGCAGTCCGGAATTCTGGCAACAGCATTGAAATAATTGACGGCGACCTTTCTGAAGTCGCTGTACATGGATTCCAGAATGAATGCATTGATGCGCGGCAGTCTATCGGCACCATTTGCGAGAGCGGCCGCTCCCATTGAACAACCATAAGCCGCCAGACGAGTCTCTGGTTGAAGAATGTGGCGGCGCTCCGCTTCACCAATTACGGCGGCGATGTCTTCCCATTCGTGTAATCCGATCGAAGTATAATCGCCTCCGCTGTTTCCATGCGCTCTAAAATCGAGCAAAAAAACCGAGTAGCCGGCATTGCGAAGAAAATCAAATATTTTTATCATCTTTTCGTGTCTGGATCCATGTCCATGACAGAGCAGTACAGCTCCGGCACCGGGTCTTCCCTGATACCACCACGCGGCGATCTCGTTCCCCTGGGGATTGCTGGAAGTAAACTCGAAATCCGCTTTGGGCAGCGGTAAAAAAAAGGTTTCCACAATTGGTCGCCGGACAATCATTTGGGCGATATGCCGAAAAATACTCCAGATACCGGCAATTACTGTGCAGCAGATCAGGATAAACGTCGAAGGCTTTCTCAACATACTTGTTTCAGCCTGTTCATCAGCGAACGATTGATTCCATATGTGGTTGCAATCATGCAAAGTGTTGTTGCAAGCCAATATGATCGGTAATCGGTGAATACTCCTTTTGCTTCGGGGCGTATGGCGAAGGCTATATTGACATTCAGATCAGGTGGGATCAGATTTCGGCAGGCTTGCTGCAATACCAGAAAAAGTGTTGTTGCCCGCGCCCAGTCATGATGATCAAGGCCGATGCGCCACACGGAAAAAATGCTTATTGCCAGACCGCCGATGTGTGACAGGAAAGACGTGATCGATTGCTGGCCGGTAATAATCATATCGAATATCCAGCATGGGAGTCCGATGACCAGCCATATACAGGCCGTGCGTAACAAAGATCTTTTTCTGAAAATCAGTCCCACTCCTGACAGAAACACGGCGATATGACAAATCCAGAGGCTGTCTACGCCCCTTCCGGATGCCATATTGTGTCGAAAATGAGCTGCATAAATTGCAAGAGGAAGCAGGCCAAGTCTCTGGTCAGGCATATTATTTATTTTAACCACTAACCACATGGAAACACAAATGGTTGTCGTGTTACATTTTATTCTCATGAAATAAACCCTTGAGTGCTGAATGGCAAATAGAGAGAATTAAGTGATTATAAGTTCCATGCGTATCGCCGCCAAGCTCCTGTTTCATGGAGCTCTCGCAGTGGTCAATCGTCGTTCTTATCGCTTTCCTCTTGCGATTTATGTGTATCTGTCGTTTCGCTGCAATCTCAACTGCGAATACTGTGATTCCGGTGATGGCCGCAGTTTTCCCACTCGCCCATACGATGAATTGACGGTTGAACAATGGCGAAAACTGCTGCCGCTATTGCGCCGATGGTCCGATGTGCTGTTGATATCAGGCGGCGAACCTCTCGTTCATGCCGATCCACTCGGGTTTCTTCGCGTAGCCCGCGAGTCTGGTTTTGCGTTCATATCGCTTAATACGAACGGCATATTGTTGACTCCTGAGCTGGTAGACGCAGCCGATGCCATTATCGTCAGTCTCGACAGTCTCGATCGAGAGGCATCCGATCGCCTCTGGAACCGCACAGGCGCGACCGAAACAGTGTTGAGTCGCCTCGAAGAACTGCGGCATCGTGATCATCCCACGGTGATGGTAAATTGCGTTGTGCTGCCGGGTCGCGTTGCCGAAGCAGAGGCGGTATTAGACTATTGTCTTGCACGCGGACTGACGTTTTCTCTGGCGCCAGGCGTTCGTAACCGGCGTCCAATGCCCGGTCTTGCGGATGATCCGGCCTATCACAAGCTACTGGATCGATTGATCCTGGAAAAACGGTGTGGGCGGAGAATAGCCGGCACAGTTGCTTTTTTGCGTGGGATAAAAACGTTCCGGCGGTATCAGTGTCATCCTCAGCTGGTCTGGCGTATACGACCGAACGGAGACCTTGTGTATCCATGCAGTCGTTGCGACAGTGTCATCGGAAATCTATTGTCAGTCCCGGAACCGATCCGACTGTTGCATGCCGCCGCAGGCGGAGAGTTCTATGATCCGGGTTGTGGCGAAGCCTGCCCGCTGTCCTGCTACATGGATACATCACTGGTTGTGACACGTCCGATGGAGCTTGTTCGCGAGGGTTTCTACCGCCTGCGCTCGTTCCCGGCCGGTCATCGTGTAATGTTTTAATTTATACCAGACCCTGGGATAACATAGAGACTGAGCTTAATTCGCTATGCTTGCGCGAAGTTTCCGGAAACCGTAGAATAAAACAATAATTCGACAGGAGGTAGCATGAAAAGGAAACTCCTTTGCGTGTTTATTCTGGCTGCATGTTTTTTTGGCCTGGTTATTCCCGCTAATGCAGGACCAGCGAGCGATTCGGCCAATGATACAGCTACGCCTCCGCGACTGCTGACGATGGGAATGGTTTTATACACCGATGCGTCTTCGCAACAGGCCACGATAGAGCCTCTTGCGGAATATCTTGGTAAAAGCCTTGGAATGGATATACAAATCCGGCTTTTTCATGACTATTACGATATTCTGAACGATATAGATCACGAATCTCTTGAGCTTGCACTGCTTTCCCCGACAATTTACTCGCTGATACTCGATGATCCCGCCCTTACATTTGTTGCAGTTCCACTTGAGCGCGATCAGGAATTCTATCACTCAGTAATATTAACCAACAAAGATAGCTCTATTAGCGGAATATCTGATCTCACGGGGCGCAAACTCGGTTTCGTAAATACTTATTCCGCCTCCGGCTATCTGGTACCCGCCGAATTTCTCACCACGGAAGGTCTTTCCGCAAGCGGCTCCAGCCGCTATGATCCGGTATTCCTGGGAAGTCACGGAAAAGCGGTTCGTGCCCTTCTGGAGAAAAAGGTCGATGCTGTCTGTACCTATGATACTTTTTTCGATTTCACCAACCACCAACTTGGGGAATACAAAAATCTGACGCTCGATTCCTTCAAACTGTTGAAACAGCTTCCGGAAAAAATTCCTGCCGATGCTTTGGTCTGCCGAACCGCTCTGGGCAAGGATATTATAGCCAGGCTCCAGCAGGCCCTGCGCGATTATCGCAAAGAGCGTGAAGCCCCTGGATCCCCCTTGCAGAAAGTCATCTATACAGGTTTTCAGACACAGCCATGTGAAGGATACCAGTCATTGCGTAAACGTCTCGATTCATTAATGGGAAACTCGCCAGTTAAGGAGAGGAAATAACAATGAAGCGTCTTATCAGTTTCGTTCTAGCGGCCGGTCTTCTATTCGTTCCATCAGTGCATTCAGCCGCAGCCCGTACTCTAACCGACGGCAAAGGGATTCCGGTAGTTTCAAATCCAAAAGACCTCAGCCTCGTCGACCTCAAACCTTTCAATGCCTACATGAAAGCCGATCTGAAAAACAAGGGCGATTTTGGCACGCTGAGACGGTTGGCCGTAGCCTATAAAGCGAAAAGGCTTGGTATTCCTGACACCAGGACCCAGAGTTTACACGTCGGAGCGGTTATCACGCGAGGATCGGGCGAACTTAGTTCCGGCATTCTGGTAATGCTTGGCGATATTCAGTATGACAAGCTGGTTGCTGAAAGCGATCGCGATTTTCAGGAATACCAGAAAGTAAACGGCGGTAATGCCCAGACCGGACAACGGGAAATCGACGGAGTGACTTTCAAGACCTTCGATTACATCGAGCGTCCTTACACAGTATACGTTGGAAACATGCCTCAGCAGCACTGTGTGCTTTTCGCCTCGATTCCGCGCCAGGATCAGAGTGTTCTGGAAGAAACCATAAAGGTGTTGAAGGGCGAAGAAAAGCTGAACGAAGAGGTTCCAGCTGAAGTGGATGCACAAACCACTTTTAAGTTCACTCCACGCGAGATCGAGCGCATGGTCAAATTCAATCGGCCATCAGGTGGCTTACGGGCAAAAGTTTCAGGTGGAATGAAAACCCTCGCGGAAAAGCTTGGAATCCCTCACAGCGATGACAAAACCGTCCCACTGGAGAGCCGAATCCGCGGCCAGATTGCTCAATGTGAGTCCATGACGGCTAAATATCACTGGGAACGCGAAGCCAAAAAGGCATCAGCATACACCGTAACTTACCAGGTCCGGATGAAAAATGCCGAGGCTGCTGAACAGCTTCGGGAATTAATCTCCGAGCAGGTGGTTCGCCTGTCGGAACAATCAACTCGTGAAGACGAGAAGGAATCACTCGGCAAACTCACGGTCCAGGCGTCGGGCGAGGATGTCTCCCTTACCTTCCTGCTCGATTCGCCGGAAGCACAATATGAACACGTTTCCCTGTTAATGTCACAAACTTTGCGCTACCGTAACCTGACATCTTTCCTCGATCGCTACGGTTCCGCCAACTGACCTTTGCGGATTCGGAGTAAATATTCAGAGTGAAATTACTTTGAAATCCAGAACTGGCCAATAGCACAGCACCGCCCATCGCAGGTAATGATGGGCGGTGTTTTTGTACATGCGATAAACTGCCTGAATCTGGTTATTTCTTAGTTGCACTCAATTTGTGAATAATCGGGTCATTTGTCGATTTTGGCGATGATCCGTGCGGGATTGCCTACAGCAATGGAGTGAGGTGGTATATCACGCAAAACCACACTCCCGAGGCCGATTCTGGCATATTCTCCGATCTCTACGCCGCAGGCTATCCGGGTATCGGCACCAATTGTCGCGCCACGACCAATGCGAACCCGCCCTGCCCGGAATCGATTTCCCGCATGCTCATGAAGTGCAATTCGCACGCCTAATCCGAGCAGTGCGCCTTCTTCGATGGTCAATAGTGATGGAAACAGAGGATCAATGAACACCTGCGGAGAAAGGTAAGCACGTGAGTGGATCTTCGCCCCGTAAAAGCACAAACCAAGACGCTTCAAACCTGAAAAAGGTTGACAGTACAGTGTGTTCAGTAGTGTCCAGCGTATAGATGCATGCATTGCCCCAGTCCCCGTCGTATATTCCCACCAGCATAGGCAGTTGTCTACGGGAAAAGGAGATTCATTTTCGAAAACAAACCATCTGTTCGCAGAATCGTGACAATCTGAATGTAAAAATTGTCGAAAAGCCGGTCGCGCAGATTCAAGATCTGTCCAGATAGTCGGGCCCTGGCTTGAATCAGTCATGACGATTTATATGAGAAATCAAAAGATGCCCGGAATAAATCGAAAAGGTACTTGCCGGCGATATTCGAGGTATGCAGGATCTTCGTCGAGAAATCTTTCTTCAAGTATTGCGCGATACACGTAACATCCTGATGAAATCAGGAACAACACGAGATTTCGTTTGCAGGCATTCTTCAATATATAACCGATACGCCAGAGCAGGTCGGAAAGATACATCGGATGTCGGATGAACCGGTACAGGCCTGTGGTTCTTACTTGCCGTACAGCTACAAGAATGCCGAAACTGCGCCCTAGAGACATAAATGAGAGAATCCCGATTGTCACTGCCGCAAAGATAAAACCGCGGGCAAGTCGGATCAAAATCGAAGAAGCATCATCGGTTTGGACAAATCCCGCTCCTGAAAAAAAAGCCGTAAGAGCTACAATCTGTGGCCAGACGCGCTTCTCTATGGAGCGATGTTCGCTGCGAATCAACACAGACACAAGACCGGCGAGGTTCTGTGTGACAAACACACCTTCCAGAGCGTCAAACCGATTGTTGCGCCATGCCTCCATGCGCTGGCGAAATGCAAAACGACCGATGGTGAAAACAAGAAACCAATTTACGAGCGTTTGCCAATGACTTCGAAGCCAGGAAATCATGATACGACCTCCAATGCCATGTTGTCATGATTTACGATATTTTCGCAAGAAGAATCAGGGAAAATGGATAAAAAGGTGCAGGATGAAAACAATCCGTGTTTATTTGCGGTTAAAGCAGACTGTGAAAATTATAATGCGTTTACCTAGATAAAGAAGAAGAAGAAATATAAAACCAATTTTATGCGGAAAGTGGCATTGCATGTTAACATACTGGTTCGAAAAGACATTTTTTTGCTCACTCCCGGGCCATTCTTTCTCGCACTGTCTGATCATTTGAATAAAAGGATGTTTGTATGCGTCCAGAACGTCCGTATACCTATCTTTCCACTACGACCGGAATGTGCAGATCCTGTAGAAAGCTTACCAGTTCGCGCATTATAGAGCGGAACGGTTCGGTTTTTCAGACCAACCTCTGCCCTGACTGTGGGCCTCAGGAAGCCATGATCGCTGAATCCTTCTCCTGGTATGTTGGCCACATGAGAACCACTGTGCGATCACGCCCGTTCAATACTCCGTCACATCCTGTTCGCAAAGGGTGCCCGCATGACTGCGGACCATGTACGCTGCATTCCGGAGCATGCAATCTTCCCGTATTTTCGATAACCAATGCTTGCGATCTGAAATGTCCAATCTGCTTTACGTTCAATCGCCCCGACAAAGCCTGGTACATGAGCCGGGAAGAATTGTCCAGGCTGCTGGACCGGCTCATCGAGCGCTCAGGGCCATTCGACCTGATTAATATCACTGGAGGCGAACCGACCCTTCATCCAAAACTGATTGACCTGATAAATGAAGCCCGACGCCCGGAGATAGGCCGTGTTACAGTGAATTCCAACGGCATGCGCATCGCGCGCGAGCCCGAATTTTGCCGTTCGCTGGCCGAAACCGGAGCTTACGTTATTCTTTCCTTCGATACGCTTTCTCCTGAAACATCTGTTCGGATCCACGGAAAAGATATAGTTGCCAATAAACTTCAGGCTCTCGAAAATCTCCAGACCGCAGGAGTTGGTACTACTTTACTGCACGTTTTGATTCCAGGGGTGAACGAAAACGAATTCGGTGCCATACTCGACTTGGCGGACCGCTTTTCCTGCGTCCGCAGTATTACGGTTCAGACCATGACCTATACCGGTTTTGGTGGTCGTACTTTCGAACCACGAACACACCTTCCGCTCGATCGTGCGGCCAGGCTCGTCGAAGAAGCCACAGGAAGCCGTCTTCAGCGGTCTTTCTTTCGTCCGCTTCCAGCTGCACATCCGCTCTGCTACCAGATCGCTTACATATTCCGCTGGAACAAAAAACTGTATGATTTTTCCAGAATATTTACCACGGAAGAGTTGGATTTGTTGCTCGGGCAGGGCTATCTGCTGCGGCCATCCGATGCCTCGGAAGATGTTTTTCGCACAGCCCTTGATCGTCTTTGGGCCACTGGTGGCGGAGAGGACCTGTTGGCCGGGTTCAGGGCTATCATTAGTGAGCTGTATCCATCATCCGGGCGCTTACCAACAGTTGCCGAACGTCAGCGCATCGGAGAAAAATACGTTCTGACTGTTTATCTGCACGCCCACATGGATGAAGACAATTTTGATGTGGCTCGTGTCTCCACTTGTCCGGATCAGGTTCCGGATCCTGAAGGGCGATTGATACCGGCATGCGCTTACAATCTCTTCTACCGCATGCATGACAAGCGCTTCTGGACAGATGGCGACGCAAAAACGACCGATAAAAGCATTTCAGTCAAGGAGGGGTAATCATGACTCTGCCGACTGGACAACTCACTGTCACCCGATCAGTCTGCCCCGATTGCGGAACACTGGTTTCAACGAAGGTTCTGGCACGTGACGGCAGGGTGTTTTTCGAAAAACATTGTCCCGTTCACGGAGTGCGGGAAGCCGAGGTATCGGACGATCTGGCCTCCTATCTCGACGCAGACCGTTTCCACCGTGTAGCCACAACTCCGCTCGCTTTCAACAAGCCCTGGAAAAAAGGCTGTCCTGATGACTGCGGTTTTTGCCCGCAGCATGAACAGCACGTGTGCATGCCGATCGTCGAGATCACCGACTATTGCGACATGACTTGTCCAATTTGTCTTGTACAGAACCGCAACTCCTGGCATATGTCTCTCGATCAGCTTCGCGGCATTCTTGACCGGCTGATAGAAACCGAAGAGGCTATCGATGTTTTGAACGTCTCCGGCGGTGAGCCGACCATGCACCCGGAGTTCGAGGCGATTATCGATGAAATTCTCTCTCGACGCGAAATTCTCCGCGTCAGTGTTTCGACAAATGGTCGCCGATTGATGCGGGACGACCATTTGCGTCGTTTTCTTGCCGAGCGGAATGTTGTGATAAGCCTCCAGTTCGATGGAACAGACTCCGCAGCTTTGTCGACCATGCGTGGTATCAGTGACGGAGCTGAGAGACTTGCTCTGATAGATGAGATGGGACGTATTGATGGTCCGTGTTCTCTGACATTGACGCTTGTCAACGGCTTAAACGAAGCCGGGCTTGATACGGCTGTCGACATGCTGTTCACACGTGATCACGTGCTGAGTCTTATGGTTCAGCCCGCCACTTTCTGTGGTAATGCCGCTGGCTTTTCGACGACTCATAAGCGATTAACGAGTATTCCAGCGGCTATTCGACTGATTGAACAGGCTTCCCGCGGAAGAGTTGTGAGTAATGACTTTTCGCCGCTTCCATGCAGCCATCCGAACTGTTTTTCACTCTCCTTTTTCTTGCGGGCGGAAGACAACTCTTTTATTTCGATCAAGAGGATGTTCGAGCCGGAAACTTATCTCGACATAATCAAGAACAGGGCTTTATTCGGAACCGATCCCGAAAATTTCGGGAAAATTGAAGCCGCCGTTTACGATCTCTGGTCCGGTCCAAGTGCTCTTACTCCTGATTCGGAGAAAGCCCTTCGGTCGGTAAGGCGTTTGCTCAAGGACGTGCAGAATCCGCCGCAACGAAAACAGCACGTGGAAAACGCAACACATCATAAAGAAGAAAATGGCTCCACGAAAGTGGCATCAGCGACACGAGCGTTCGATGGGTGTCGCCAGTCCTGCTTCGATGCCCATCACAACCTGCAGGTAGCCCAGCGGAATATCAAATCGATTTTTTTGCACGCATTCATGGATGCAGACACATTTGACATTACGCGGGTCAGAAAATGTTGCCAGGTTTATCCCCTGCGCGACGGACGATTCATGCCGGCTTGCGTCTACAACGTGTTACATCGGGGCAAGTCCTGAAACCAGCATCCGAACGTTTGATCCTGGGCATCGGCGCATTCGCGCACGATACATCCTGTGCGCTGATGCGCGGCGGACGCGTATTGTTCGCCGCCGAGCAAGAAAGGTTCGACAGGCAGAAACACTCCCGGGAATATCCCTTCGCTGCGATTGATGCCGGTCTGCGTTGGCTGGGCCTCACGTTTCGGGACATCGACGATATTGTCGTGAATTATGATCCTGATCGGGTCACACGAAATTATATTCGTCACATCTGGCGCTGGTTGCCGAATTCTCTCAGAATGCTTTTCGATATCTCCCGGTACAAACACGCCAGTCGTTCACGCAACCTGCGCCCTGAGCTGTCGCAGCATTTTCGAACCGACTTGAGTGGAGTCGGCTGGCACTGGGTTGATCACCATCTTGCGCATGCGGCTTCAGCCTTTTACAGATCGCCTTTCGATGAGGCGGCGATTCTGACCAGTGATGCCCTCGGCGAATTCGAGTCCGTCATGAAGGCTTACGGCCGGGGAACCCGAATAGAAGTCTTGGAGCGTATTCCGTTTCCTCATTCCATTGGTTCGATTTATTCAGCGATAACCGATCACCTTGGCTTCAAGGTTTATTCAGGCGAAGGCACCGTAATGGGGCTTGCCGGTTTTGGAAAACTCCGTCGGAAGTTCGATCTTTCCAGAATCGCCCGACTTACTCCAGGCGGCGGTTTCGAGATCGAACCTGGCTTCTTCAAATATCATTTCACGATGGGCGAGCGCAGGGAATGGTTGAGTAAGCGTTTCGTCAGCCGTTTTGGCAAGAGCCGGGCTGCGGGAGAACCCCTGGAAGACAGACATATCGACCTTGCGCGTGCACTCCAGGACTTTACTGATCTTGTATTGCTGCATTTCTGCGGCGATCTTTCAGCCAGAACCCAAAGTGACCGGATCTGTTACGCTGGCGGTGTGGCTCTCAACGGCTATAGCAACACTCGGGCAATGCGCGATGGACCATTCCGGGAATGGTTCATTCAGGCGGCGGCGAACGATGGCGGAACAGCTCTGGGAGCCGCGCTGTATTATTCCCACCACGTCCTCGGAATACCGAGGACCGAATATTCTTCAGATGTATTTCTCGGACCCGATTTTACAAACGACGAAATAGAGCAGGCCTTGCGTGAAAATGAAGTATCGTTTTTTAAGACTTCTCAACCGGCGGAAGAAGCGGCCCGCCGTTTGGCACGAGACAGAATTGTCGGATGGGTACAAGGTCGAATGGAACTTGGCCCGAGAGCACTCGGTCATCGCAGCATTTTAGCTAATCCGTGTCGGCCATGGATGAAGGATCACCTCAATCATAAGGTCAAGCATCGGGAGCCATTTCGTCCGTTCGCGCCAATTGTGCCGGAGGAGCGAGCTTCGGAATTCTTTGTCATGCCCTGTCGTTCTTCCCCGTTCATGTTGTTGATCATGGACGTGCTGCCTGCCTGGCGCGAGCGGTTGCCGGCCATCACTCATATAGATGGAACCGCGCGGGTGCAGACTGTGACTTCCGCATCAGATGCAGTGATGCATTCTCTGCTGCTGGCATTCGAACGCGAGGCGGGTGTACCGGTTCTGCTCAATACATCTTTCAACGGGCCTGCCGAGCCCATTGTGTGTACTCCCGCGGATGCCGTTCGCAGCTTTTTGAAATGGGGAATCGACGATCTGATTATCGGCGACTATGTCATCGAGCGAAAACAATCTCTCCGCTGAAATCAAGGTGAATTGTGTGGCGGATCATGAATACAAAATTCAAGCTCAATTTCATCCCGAATGGGTAGATTGTGATTTCCTGACAATGGAATTGAAGGTTTTAGAATACGAGACTGCGCTACTGCGTTACGATGTATTTGAACTAGTACAAATCCCTTTTTTTGATAAAACCCCAGCGCTTCAAGATTGTCATTGGTTGTAATCAGCCATATGCGAAGAATGGGCTTCTGAAGCGCGATTTCCTTAATTTTTGAAATCAAGGCTGTTCCTATTCCAATATCAGGTATAAAGGAATTCAGAGTTACTATTTCCAGGTTGCCTTCCGAAATACGGTATGTTAATAACCCCGCAGGTGTTTCATCAACATAAGCAATCAAACCTGGAAGCTGGTCGGCAGCAATCAACTCCCCATGGACCGCTATTTTTGAAGAACCCCAGTGTTGATTAAGCATCTTGCTGACCCAGGGATAATCCCGGGTCACAAGATGCTTAATTATAATATTCATCCCTGTTTTGATCTGGTAGCGAATTCATCGAAATTTTGTATATTCTCAATAATTCGGGGTGAACCAATGATTCGTCGCGGTAGAGATTTCTCCCTTCGTTCGAAGTGACAGTAAAATTTGTCATTCCGAACGAAGGTGAGGAATCTCGCTTTGTGTTAAGAGATGCTCGTCTTACATTTTATTGAGATGAGGGACTTGCAAAATTAGGTGACTTTTAAAATTATTGTGAAAATAATGGTACCAAATTTCCTTGGAAACTGGCACAATGGTCACTCAATAAAACCCGCTAGAATCCTAAGGAGTAACCATATGAGC
>JADFYG010000031.1 GCA_015233155.1 Candidatus Rifleibacteriota bacterium | reverse complement strand
GTTTCCAGCTGCCCAGCTCCAGTGTCCAGACGGAAGACAACTGACAAGGCAAATAGTTATCCGAAGCAGCTGATAAATCGCCTGTGGTTGTGAGAGAGACTTCAGCAATGACTGCAGAAACATCGATCAATGATATCAGGCCAATTACAATAAAAACGGCCGTAGAAATATACCGTCTCAAAAAAGCATTCCGTGCATATGAGTAAAATTTCATAATGAAGAGCTTCTTGCAATATTCACGATATTTCACGTAGTGACGGGTTTGAAACCCGCCACTACAGGTAGACGAGGCAAACCTCGCAGTTGCGGGCCAAATAATCTTGCAAGAACCTCTGAAAACAACAGATTCATACAGATTTGCACAGCTCCCTCTGACAGCAGAGCTGTGTTTATCCGTGTGAATCTGTTGTTCATCGACCCACGGCGATCAATTATTTGAAAAATCACGCCGTTTTTCGAACTCCAGTTACCGACGAAGGAAAATCCATCGCCGTTCCGCGGGTATTACTCGCCGGTCTTGCGATAGACGTTCAGACCGATCTTTTCTTCGCGGCCGGGAATCGTGTAATTGCCCTCGGTAGTGCCGATGATGACCGATTTGCCGGAGGTCGAGTTGCCGAATTCCTTGGTCAGATCGACCTTTATGGTCAGCATGTTGCCTTCAACCGTCAGTTCTACGTTCTTCATGAATTGTTCCTCCTGTGAATATTGAGAGACATAAATGTGGGAAACTGTGAGAACGGAAGATATCACAACTGACAAAGTATTGCTAGCCCCCCCAATAAAAAATAAGCTCTACACTTATGGACGATGGTATTATTAAAGTCGCTGGAATGACAAGCCGGACCATGGAGACGCCGTAATGAACGATTTTCTTCTTCGCGTGCTGCGCTCATCGCATGTCATGTGTGTTTTGATATTCTTGATCTGTACCGTAGACGCGTATGGAGTCGGCCACGCAGCTTCACTGAACGATACAGTAAAAGGGTTGCTCAGTAAGAAAACGGCCGCTTATGCATATAACAAGCTGGCGTCAATGGGGCTGAAGGCAGTTCCCGGTTTACAGGCTATGTTATCCGCTGACAATCTACGTCTTATAAGGGCGGCGCTTGATCTGGCTGAAAAATTCAGCATATCTGACATTGATGGTTCAACAATTCGCGGCCTCGGGCAGAACATTATTCGCATAATAGTGAATCCACGATTCGGCGGTCTGCGCGTCCGCGCGGTGCAACTGCTCGGCAGGTTCGGCCCGGCAATAAATAACTCACTGCCGGTTCTTGTGAATGCTTTGTCTGACCCTAATGCAGGTCTTCGTAAGGCCGCCGCCGAGGCCGCCTTCGATGTATTCCTGCGCGGGCGGCTATCTTTAAGCGGGCTGGAACAGTCGCTCAAAGATCCGAAAAATCCGACGCGCAAATTTATAATCTCGGGACTGGAACAGTATGGGGCTGCGCTGCATCCTGCATTGCCGCTTGTCGCGGTTTTCGCGGACAAAGGCAGCCTTGATGCCGCCGACGTTATGGAACTCGCGATTCCAAGGCTTCTTCCAATCGGCAGACTGGGGTTACTTCAAGGCTTATTTGTCCACTCGAAAGCAGGGGTCGCTGACTCGTCAGATCTTTTCGGCACGATTCCGGAGCTTGCCAACGCCATAGCACAGGATAAAACCGATAGCATGGATCCTGATTCACCCGCTGTCGGAGAAGACACCTCGGCAGCGGATCAGGCCGAAACAGCAGTATCTTTCGAAGACATTCCGGCTGGTGATTAAATTAAAGGATTGAAATCGGCCACGGATGGTCACGGATAACCACTGATAAAGAAGAAAAATAGACGGGGAAAAAAATAAGAACCCCTGACAGGAAAATAAAGAGGAGCGCAAACATGAAAATTGGTTTTATCGGCCTCGGACGCATGGGTCTTAACATGGTGACACGTCTTGTGCTTGGCGGGCACAGTATTCATTGCACCGCACGAACATCTGAAAAACGCGCTGATGCCGAGCGCATAAGAGCAGTGTGGGCCGAGTCGCCCGCAGCAATGATAGAGAACCTTTCCCGTACTGATGACCCCGGCAGGCAGTCCGGAAAGGCTGACACTCCCAGAATCGTCTGGATAATGGTTCCGGCGGGCGAAACCACGCAGACAGTGATAGATGAGGTCGCTTCAAGCCTGTCGCCGGGAGACCTGATCGTCGATGGCGGCAACTCGGATTATCGCGATTCGAAACGCCGTGGAACGGCTCTCGCCGCAAAGGGATTGCGTTTTATAGATTGCGGGACCAGCGGCGGCATCTGGGGGCTTGAAAAAGGTTACTGTCTGATGATTGGAGGCGCCGAAGCGGATGTCAGGTGTCTGGCACCAATTTTTACGACGCTCGCCCCCCCGCAGGGCTGGGAGCACGTCGGGCCAGTATCCGCTGGCCACTACGTAAAGATGGTTCATAACGCCATAGAATACGGCATGATGCAGGCGTTCGCGGAGGGCTTCGCACTGCTGGAAGAACAAGGCGATGATCTAGATCTGCATCGCATTTCGAAACTCTGGAACCATGGAAGCGTCGTGCGATCGTGGCTGCTTGAGCTTGCGGAGCGGGCATTCGCCGAAGACCCCCACCTCGAGGCTCTCGCAGGGCATGTGGACGACTCCGGCGAAGGAAGATGGGCGGTCGAGACTGCAATCGGGAAAGGTGTTCCCGCTCCGGTAATCGCGGCATCCGTGTTCGCGCGTTTCTCATCACGTCGTCCGGATGCATTTGAAAACCGGTTTCTGGCGGCATTACGCAACCAGTTTGGAGGACATCCGGTCAGGAAAAGCTCACGATGAACAGGACCAGACACCCTGTTTGTACCAGCTCACTCGTCATTTTCGGCGCAACCGGCGATCTTACCCGCCGCAAATTGATTCCGGCACTCGCCCGCCTTTGCGCCGCCGGGCTTCTTCCGAGCGATTTGCACGTGATTGCCGTCGGCCGGCGCGACATTACCCCTGAGCGTCTGACTGGAATATTTCGTGATGAAATAGAACGTCGCAATCCCTGTGACACCGATATGAAAAACGGATTCGAATCGCTCGCATCACATCTGCATTACCTGCAGATCGACCCGGGGCACGCCGGAGCTGCGGAAACGTTCGCCGAGGCGCTGAAGACTATCGAAGGCCAGGGAGCCGCACCGGCGCGACTCTTTTATCTGGCGGTCCCCCCGGATTCAGTCGTCGATTTTCTGAAACTCGTAACCGGACATCTCGATCGCGATCGCGTCGATCCGTGTCCGGCGCGCGTGCTTGTCGAAAAGCCGTTCGGCCACGATCTGCCTTCCGCCCGGATACTGAATGAACGGCTCCTGAATGTCGCCCGTGAAGACCAGATATACCGGATAGATCACTACCTCGGAAAAGAGGCGGTCCAGAACATTCTCGTGATGAGATTCGGAAACGTGTTGTTCGACCCCGTCTGGAACCGCTCAACGATAGATCATGTGCAGATCAGCGTGGCCGAAGAGATAGGCGTCGGCGGCCGAGGCAGCTACTATGACAGAACAGGCGTCGTCCGTGATGTCGTGCAAAATCATCTTCTGCAGGTATTGGCGCTTATTGCGATGGAATCACCTATTTCCGGATGCATCGATACCATACGTGACGAAAAAGTGAAAGTATTGCGTTCACTGCGACCGCTTTCGGGCGGTGATGTGGCAAAATTCACGGCAAGAGCCCGCTATTCACGAGCAAAGGACAGACCAGACGGAGGCGACATTCGCGGATATCTGGAAGAAGATGGCGTCTCGCGCAACTCGACCACTGAAACCTATGCGGCTTTCAAGGTCGGAATTGATTCCTGGCGCTGGGTCGGGGTTCCCTTCTATCTGCGTGCGGGAAAGTGTTTGTCCACAAGCATTACCGAAGTCGCACTTTTTTTCAAGGCTGTTCCGCTGAATATTTTTCCGGCAACAGCCGGGGTACCTGAACCGAATGCACTGATAATCCGTGTTCAACCTGATGAGGGAATTAAACTAAGACTACAAACGAAGATTCCCGGGATGACTCTCAAACTGGGCACCGTCGATATGGATTTTTCATATCGTAAATCATTCGGTTCCGCTCGGCCGGATGCATACGAGCGCTTGCTGCTCGATGCGCTCAACGGTGATCCGGCGCTGTTTTTACGGAATGACGAGATCGAAACCGCCTGGTCATTCATCGATCCGATTCTCGCCGCATGGCATGATCCCGGAAAACCGGATATGGGGGAATATGTTCGCGGCAGCGAGGGCCCTGACTCGGCCAATGATCTCATTGCCGCTGATGGACGTGCCTGCCGTATTCTCGGATCGATGAAATGACGCACAGATACGAGAATACATATATCGACGCCGTGCGTTCTCATGCAGGAGAGTGTTTTGTAAATGCTTGCGTCGAAGCCTTCCGTCGATGGGCGTGCAGTGTATACAGCCCCGGGCGTACTTTAACGGTCGCTCTTTCAGGAGGAACCACTCCTGAGCCCTTTTATCGCGCGCTGGCACGGGGAGTATTCGTCAAAGATGACGCCAGTAAGGCTTTTGATGTTTGCGACGAGTCTGGAAGAAAGATTCCTTCAGATGCAATTCGATGGTTCCAGACTGATGAACGATGTGTTCCGACCGGATATCCCGAAAGTAATCAGCGAATGATCCGCGAAGCATTGTTCAACCCGGAGGAAAATCGCCCGGGACCGAACTCCGCGATGTTTCATGGGGTTTTGGTGGATATCGGTGACCATTTATTTGCAGCACAAAAATACGAACAGGTTTTTCGCGAATTTGTACCGGGTTCACCCGTTCCGTCTTTTGACCTGATTCTTCTCGGAGTCGGCGAAGACGGACACATCGCGTCACTCTTCCCGGGAACCGAATCGCAAATCATTCCCGGGCGATTATTTCAGAGTGTTGAAGTATCCAAACTCGGGACCCGCCGTTTTACGATGACCCCGCTGATACTTGAGGCAGCACGTCTGGTTGTCATTATGGCAGCGGGGCCGCACAAGGCGGATGTCGTGGAGAATCTATTGGCAGGCCGCGCTCCGGAACTGCCTGCCGCTCGTCTTATCGCCCGTCGCCCAGTCGTATGGTGGCTCGACAATCTGAAATAAAAAACACCCCGGAGCCATGTGGCTACGGGGTGTTTTTTATTACTCCCTTACCAGGGAATATTATTCAGGATTCAGGGTATCTTGAGAGTCTTGCCGACCTTCAGAGCCTTTGGATCCTTGATATTGTTGGCATCAGCGATCTTCTTCCACTTCTTCGTGGTGCCATAAACTTTCTTGGAGATCTTGGCCATGGTGTCGCCCTTCTGGACAACATAGGACTTGGTCTTTTCTTCGGATGTAGCTCCGGTTTCGCCCGGAATCGGTGCTGGTTCGACTATGGGTGTGGGTTCCGGTGCGGGCTCGGGCATTGGAGCGGGTGCGGGCTCGGGTTCGGGAGCTGGTGCCGGTGCGGGTTCGGGCTCTGGTGCCGGAGCGGGTGCGGGCTCAGGAGCAGGAGCTGGAGCCGCAGGTTTGGCTTCTTCAACAACACGGAAGTTACGAACTTCAATGCCGCCGTTCGGGAAATGACCATCGGGCTTTCGGACGTTACCAAACACGCGCAGGACAGCGCCCTTGTGCTCGCCGACCTTTTCAGCCTGGCGGCCGGTCAGCTCAAGCAGTTGACCATCATCTGTCTTGAAAGTGATCTTGCGACCTTCGATCGATTCGACCGAGCCGCTGACGGTTGTGGAACGAGCCTTGCTCTTGAACCAATCCGTAACCTTCGAAAAAGTTCCTTTCGCGAAAACCGCGGGTGCCGGCACGCACAAACTGACGGCCAGGATCGCCGCTGCCAAATGTCTGTTTCTCATGGCTGGTAGAGTTCCCCCTTATGAATTTTAAAATAATATGCGCGGACGACTGACCGCGGGTGCAATTTATAACGATACGAAAACTTTTGCAAGAGGAAAATGCATTTTTTTGATGTTACAATGACGAAATGAGAGAATTCGAACTTCTCATCGAACGGGGAAAGCGTCATTTCGAAGCAGCAGCTGCGAGACGTCGTTTTCTGAGATCTGCCGCCATTACACTTATTCCCGCCTCAGCGGTCCTCGTCGCCCTTTTTTTCCGTTTCAGATGGGATGTCTTTCTGATTGCTGCCGTTCTGCCGTTACTTGTTATCCCGCTATATAAAAAATTTTCGCGGTCTCTTGATTCACACATTGCAGCACGATGGTTCGATCAGGAGCACTCCCTGAGCGATACGCTTTCCACAGCCCTTGAATTCGTGCCACGACAAGGCGAAAGCCTCATTATTGCCGATCTTGCTGATGATGCCGATCGCCGCGCCCGTCTGATAAAACTCCCGGAGCCTGACAAAGTCGAAAATATTTTTCTGCTCATTCTTGTGGCGATTTTCATCGCATTGTTTCTGGCCCACCTATGGCTGCTTTTGCCGAGGGACACGAACGGTGCCGCCCTCGGTGAAATGCAGGGACTGGCGCGAGATGCGGCAGGCAATCCCGACTCCGAAAAAGATTTGCGCGATTCACTTGATGCCGTGAAGAAATCTCTCGAAGCAAGCGCCGGCGCGGGCACAGGAACATCGACCGGCACCGGAACCAGCTCCTCCCCCGGGCCCGGCGAGCAAACGGGCACAAATACGGGTTCAGGCACGAATACGGGAAAGTCCCCCGACTCAGGAACCGGCAAGGGGTCTGGTTCCGGCTCAGGTGCCGACCCGCAGTCTTCGACGACTGGAAATAGCGCACCGAATGCCGGGAATAACGCCCATGACCGTGCCGCAGCCATGGCCCGCCTTCAGACTGCTGTTTCCCGCGCCGATCCGACGGAGGCCCTCAAGCAGCTTGGACGTGATTTGTCCGCATCATCGATTTCCGCTGAAACAGCCACGGAACTCTCCAAAGGTGATGCGGCAGCAGCGGCGAAGGCTGCCGGCAAAATGAAAAACAAGTTTGATAAAAAACTCGAGGCCGCTGACAAAAAAAGTCTTGAATCCGCTCTTCAGCAAGGCAGCGAGAATCTTCCGGAAGCCACTTCGCCCGGTCTTAAAAAGGCTCTCGAAGACCTGAAAAATTCGCTCGACAAACCGGAAGACGCAAAAAAAGCGGCCGAAGAAATGGGCAGACAGTTTGAAAAAATGGCGAAACAGCAGGCCGCTGTGCGAGGTATGCAAAAGAAAATAGAAGAGTTGAAACAGAAAAATCCTGGCATGGACGGCAAAAAAGAGGCGCAAGCACCGGGTAAGCAAAACGCCGGAGCCGGGAATAAAAAAAGCGGAGGCGGCAAGAACGCCGAGCCGGGGAAAAAGGGCTCAGATTCCATGCCGGGAAACAGCAGTTCACAAAATAAAGGCAGCTCCGGCAATCCTTCTAACAACCATGGAAAAGGCGGAAGGGCCGGAGGTCAGCTTACCGAGAACCCGCTGGAGCGCATGAAAAAACAGGGACAGAAACCTCTGGACAAGAACGGAATCGACCCGAATGATCCATTCGCTAAAGACAAGAATACTCTTGCCTCTCAGCCTCAAGGCGATTTTGATTATGATAAGGGGCCATTATTGACTGACCGCGATAAAAAGCGCTTGCAGACCTCCGCCGAATCCATGGCCAAGAGTCGGGAGATCGATGATTTCGCTCGCCATCACCGCATTCCAGAAAGTTTTCGCACCTATCTGAAAGATTTTTTCAACCCATGATATGTTATTCGACCTGAAATTTTTCAAGAATCTTAAACTTCTGCATATCATCACGAAGAAACATTTTCGCGGTGAGAAGATCGGACATCGTAAAAGCCCACAACGCGGCGCATCCATCGAGTTCGCCGAGTATAAAGATTACACTCCGGGTGACGATCTTCGCTTCATAGACTGGAACTTGTACGGCCGACTCGAAACGCTGTATATAAAAAAGTTCCACAATGAGGAGGAGTTGACGGTCTCTGTTTTGCTCGATACGTCCGATTCCATGAACTTCGGTAAACCGGCCAAATTCGATCACGCACGCAAGCTGGCTGCGGCAATTTCATACATTGCCATGCAACACCAGGATACAGCCCGTGTCTACTCATTCGCGCGCGGTCTCGATGCGGCCACGGAAAATGGCTTCCGGCCAGGGCACATCCACCGTATTATGGGTTTTCTCGAAAACCGCGTGTCAAAAGGTCAAAGCACAAACTTTGAAGAGACTGTAACACATTTTATACTGAAGAATCGCCGTCCCGGCGTAGTTTTCATTCTCACCGACGCCATGTTCGGCACTGATCTGGCCGTTGGTCTGAAAAAACTGTTCCATCGGCGTTTTGAGGTCAATCTTGTACATATTCTTGCCCCGGAGGAAATCACACCCGATCTGGCAGGCCTTGTAGAACTCAGCGATATCGAGGATTCCTCAAAAGTCACCCTTCAGATAAATAAGCAGGCATTGACGATCTACGAAGAAGTTTTAAAAGAAACGATCGACGAGCTCAGGAAAACCCTTATAGGAATGCGCATGCGGTATCAGCAAAGCATCACCAGCACGCCGTTCGAATCGACCATGCTCGATCTCTTCAGCAACATGCATCATCGCAGCTGACATGATGCCTGATTTTCTCAACCCTGGCTTCTTCTGGGCGTTGGGTTTACTTTTGCCCGTGTTTGTTCTTTATTTCATAAAGTCGCGACCGCGTCATGCAGCGGTTTCAAGCAACATTATATGGCGCATTGTGATTTCGCGACTCAAACCGAACTCGTTTTTTCAACGCTTCCAGAACTCTTTGTTCCTGATTCTGCAGCTACTCGCCGTAACGTGGGCTGTGTTCGCCATGACTCGTCCTCTCCTGAACGGCGGCGTTGGACTCACCAGACTTATAATCATTGATGCTTCGGCTTCCATGCAGGCCGTCGATGTTTTACCTTCGCGCTGGGAAGCTGCCCGCGCCCGCGCTCGTGATCTGATTAAGACATGGAATGGCCGCACGGGCTTATTGGTGCTGACAGACAGATTACGTTCTGTCGTTTCACCTGTCGAAGACGGAAACCTTGTTCGCGGAGCCCTCGACAGATTGTCGCCTACCCATGCGGCAACCCCTTCACCGGAACGTGTTTTGCGTATGATTCGTGATCTCGAGGGCCTCGGAGCCGATGAACTGTTTCTGCTCACAGATACCATAGATTTGAAAATTCCGCCTGATTTTCTTCCTCAAACGGCGATGTCGGTAGAAATTTTTGGCACCAAATCAGGGAATGTCGCCATTGTCGGCGCCGAAACCATCTGGAATCCGGCCGCAGGAAGCATCGGAGGCAACCTTTTCGTCAGGAATACCAATGCGGAAACGGTTGAGGTGGAAATTCGCATCGCATGCAGCGGAACTTCTGCACTCCCCCTGAAGATCAAGCTCGCCGGTGACACTCGCATTGCCGTTCCTCTTCCTCCGCTGATTCCACCAGCCACATTTACATTGTCTGTTCCGGATGCCAGTAATATTTCCAAGGCTGATGACTGCTGGTACCTGTCAGACCCGGGATTGCGTCCACGCGTGGCTATAGATGCCCCGGCCGGCTCGATTTTATACCGGTTGCGGCGCGCTCTGCCTCTCGTTGAATTCCTGTCTCTTACTGATAACCCCGATGCCGCTTCCGACAGTGCCGCGGTGATTTCCATCGGACCAGGCCCTGCCGAAGCCCGCGATCGTCCGAGCGCGGCATTTTTTCCCGGCAATTCTGGAGATCCCGGCGTAGCTCCGGGCGAAATTATTTCCTGGGAAGAGGAGCACCCTTTGCTGGCCTTTACGAACTGGGATGTCATACCGGGCGAAGCGCTGCGGCCGTTCTCCGATATTTCGGGGCTTTCTCTGGTCGATGCCGTCGGCGGAACACTCGTTTCCGAAATGCTGGACACTCGCGGCGACCGCCACTTCCCACATGTGTCGATTGCATTCGACCCCGATCACCCCGCATTTCGGGGAGAGATGTTTCTGCCGGTACTTCTGTTCAACCTTGTTGAATATTTGCTGCAGAACGATTTCCCGCGCCTTTGGTATCCCGTCGGACATCCGGGCATGGCGGCTCTCTGGCACGGGCGCCCCCCCGAAACGGCGGGCTTTCATTCCCCGCCGGGAAAACCAGGATCAAGACTTGCCATCAATCTTCAAGCTCCATCTGAAGCTATTCTGACACCCGCTCCGGCGAAGCCTCCTAATCTCGCACAAAAAGTGGGACGTCGCGTGAAGGATCAGGCTGGATCTCCGTGGCAGGCCATTCTCAGTATTGCATTCGTATGCGTACTGTTTGAATGGTATCTGTATCTGAGGAGGTATTGAGAACCTTATGGGATCTCTGGTATTCGCCTCGCCGACACCTCTTTTGTGGGCTATTCCAGTACTGCTGCTTGCAATCCTCTGGATTCGCACACCGATCTTCATTTCGTCGCGAGGCAAACATCTTCTCCTCTGGATAAAACTGGGCATCCTGAGTCTGCTTGTACTTGCCATGCTCGATCCGCGTATCGAACTCGAAACCGTGAGGGAGGGCTCACGCCTCGTTTTCGCTCTCGACGTATCCGAGTCCGTCGATCGTCAGGCACTCGAATCGTCGGCTGCGCAAATCGCGAGCATCGTTCAGGGTTTGCCCCGTGACGTCGAAGGCCGCATTGTCGCATTCAGCGGGCGCCATACGGTCATTGAAGCCGGAGACCCTCTTATAAAGGCGCTTTCAGCTGCCGGGCAAACAGCCGACGCCCTGAATCGGCTTCCGAGGAATGCAGCGACCGATCTCGGAGAGGCTCTTATCGCCGCCAATGATGCTATTCCCAGTGGTAGACGCGGGCGGATAATCCTGATTTCCGACGGACGCGATACGCACGGCGGTACGGTTAAAGCTCTCGACCGCATAAGCGATGGGAATATTCCGGTCGATGTCTTTCCCCTGCCTTCGCGGACCCCGGATCCGCGCCCCAGAGTTGTTCGTCTCGTGCTTCCCGAGGCATCATATGCCGGCGAAGAAGTGAAGGCCCAGGCATTGATCTATCTCCCAAGCGGCGAAGAAACCGCGGAATTGACGCTGACCGGCACGGACGGAGTTTCGGAAAATCGCACCGAGCACCTTTTATCCGGATACAATGCCGTGACATTCTCGTTCAAGACGAACAAGACAGGCGTTCAGGTATATGGGCTCACGGCACGAACCGCGCGTCATCGTATGGGAATTCCGGTAAGAGGGTTATTGCGCGTAAGACCCTTACCTCGCGCGCTTCTGCTGGATGGAAGCCCCGAGGAGGGACGTTTCCTGCGCGAAGCCTTGCGCGCCGAAAAGATCGAGTTTGCGGCATTTTCCCCGGCATCGTGGCCGACTGATCTTTCTGTGCTGATCAAGAGGTATCCGTGCCTCATTCTAAACAATATCCCGAAAAGCGCATTTAAAGACCGCGATTTGACAGCTATCCGGGACTCGGTTCATGACGGCAACGGTCTCATGATGATCGGCGGACCCAATTCGTTCGGACCAGGTGATTACACTGATTCTCCCGTCGAAGATGCGCTTCCGGTGCGCATGCCGCGTCGAACAGTGAACAAGGCTCTTTCTCTCGTCCTGTTGCTTGATTGCTCTGGAAGCATGGCGGGCAGCAGCTGGACTTACCTTGTGCAGGCTGCAAAGGAGATTTTGCGACTTTGTAAGGGCCACTATGTCGGAATTGTCCTTTTCAGCAGTGAGCCGGTATGGGCGGTGCCTCTGCAGAAGATCGTCGATCCGGAAGCGGCCTGCGCCGTTCTGGATAATTACGCGCCGGGCGGGGGAACCATTTTTTCGACTCCGCTTGCCGAGGCGTTCGTAGCTCTCAAAAATTCGCCGTCCAGTCAGCGAAGTATTCTAATGATGAGCGACGGCGAGCCTGCCGACTTTTTTGCCTGCGTAGGAATGTTCGAGAACTTTCGCGATCTGAATATTCCAATCACTACTGTTGCGGCCGGTGTGAACGTGAACCCGCAGATTCTTGAAACGATTGCAAGTGAGACAGGGGGAGTCTTTTATCAAAGCCTCGATTTTGCCGATCTTCCGAATCTGTTTCGGAAAGAATTCAAACGAATTTCAGGACCTCCAACCATAGAGGAGCAGTTCACTCCGCTGCTTTCAAACTCCGGTCCGATCACACGTGGAATAAAACAGGCGGAAATTCCGCCGCTCATGGGGCTTGTCATAACTCAACTCAAACCATCAGGCGAGATGGTCATGGCGAATCCGCGCGGGGACCCGGTTATTGCCCGCTGGCGCTACGGGCTTGGTCGCTCCGTCGCTTTCACCCCGGATCTGCTCCCGAACTGGAGCCGCAACTGGGCATCCTGGAATGGGCTCGGCAAATTGCTTCGCCAGACTGTAAAAGATCTCTCCGAAGGCGCGCGTGAAAGCGCGGCGCTCAAGGTTGTGCAAAAAGGCATGGACATACATCTGACGGTCGATCCGGGTTCCGAACCGGAAACAGATTTTAACGGACTCGAGGTTACCTGGGCAAGCAGTATGCGTGAGCACTGGCCGATGACTCAGGCTTCCGACGGATGTTACGAGGCGTCTCTGGCGGCTTCGGCCCCCGGAGTTTTTCCGTTGAAACTGCTGTCAAAGCGAGATTCGTCGCAAGTGCAGAGTGATTATTTCCTGCCGGTTAATGAATCGCGTGAGTTCGAGCCTGGCAAAACCAATCAGGCGCTGTTGCGCAACATAGCCGAAAAGACCGGAGGTGAAGTCCTGGACTCGCTCGCCGGTTTTGCCGGAGGAGGGAACCTTCGTGGCGGCGGCGAGGCAGTATTATACGTCAGTCTGTGGCCATGGATAGCGCTTGCAGCGCTTCTGCTATACATCATAGATATCTTCCTGCGCAAATCTGATGTGTTCGGAGTTTCTCCATCAGAACAGGGAGCAGCAGAGCTGCAAGGTGAAAAATCGGAGGACATATATCGTCAGCTTGCGCAGAAGTTTCTTAACATGGCGGAGGAGTATTCGCTGAAGGGCGAAGAGGAAGAAGCAAAACGCTATTATTTACGTGCAAAGGCTTTTTTCATGAAGGGTTCGGCTGTTCACGAAGCTCAGCAGGTCTGGGAGCGCTACAAACGCTTTGATTCACGCTCCTGAATAACGCTCTATTGCACTTCCAGTGAAGAAAAAGCTACATTTTTCAACCGGCCTTCGCATGCCTTAACCAGATCGACCGAGAGTTTTGAAAGCCATGACAACGTTACTGCGTCATCGCCTCCGAAAACATTGTCCTCTCGGGACAGATGAAGGCCGATCATGTCAAGAGTCTCTACCGGAAGATTCATGAAATGGTATCTCGGAATGTCCGCATACTTGTAGGTCGATTCCTCGACGGGCGGCACTTCAAACATATCCGAAACGAATCGGAAAAAAAACATCGCAACGTCTGAACGTGTAACGGGTTCATCCGACGGAGACATCTGATCGCTTTCAAGCGTTTGCAGATACTTGCGTGAATCCGCGGTGTTCAATCCGCTAACGGGCCTCTCAGGATGAATCGCGGGAGAAAAGGCATCGATCAGCATGTTTCCGACTCTTATCAAGTCGCCCTGAGTGATTCGCCGGCCGCTCTGATCCTGCTTCAGAAAGCCGCGCAATCTTGCCGAAGCTTTCCGCCCGAAACCGGTGTCAAGGATCCCGTCAGCGGGGCCCGCCATCTCATACTCGGGTATGATTTTTGCGGAACCCGGACTGCTCATGCCCATGGAACCGAATGCAAACACGGCAAAAAGAGTTCCGAAGGCCAGGCCGGCACCCAGATTACGCAAGCGGGAACGCGAAACGTAAGAAAAAAGTTCTTCATGCTTCTGCCGTATACGATCGCGCCAACTTATGGCACGGCCGCACTCGCCGCAGAATACCGCCTGCGGAACGTTGAGTTTTCCACAGGCGCCGCACCGAATATGCCATTGATGGCCACACACATGGCATGAGGCCTCGCGAGTCGCGAGAGGAGATTCACAACGCGGGCAGTAGGCGCACATATTGATTCCTACTTGTCCTGCTCGCCCTGAGGCAACTGCCGCCAGACAAAAATGCTCAGGCGCTTGTTGAAATGATACTCATATACGAGGTTCCCAATTCGTCTTTTCATGGATAATCTCCTCTTTAATACGCGATACGGCCACCCCCTGTATCGGCAGCTTTTGAAAAAGTGAAGAGATTATTTTGTTAATCCGTGTATATCTGTGGTTATACCAGGGCAAGCGCATTAAAAGTTCTGTGGTAGGGCGCGACCGCCGGGCGCGCCGCTTTGCGCTTCGGCGTGCCCGGCGGTCACGCCCTACCATAGTCATCGTTCCTGTGTCGAGAGCCGCGCTATAGGCCTATTCCCGATTTTTAATGAGTTTGCCCTGGTGGTTATACAGAAGTGCAATGACATTTGTTTATGTATTCGGTCATAATTATCGCAGGGGCGGGATTTAAACCCGCCCGATAAAACAAAATTCAATACACCGTTGTATAACAGAAAAGGTTATCAGGTACGCCGCGGCACCTTCTTGGGTGGTGGCGGATCATTATCGTCCTGAATATCGCGCTTGATATCGGCATCGCGGGGCGGCGGTCGAGTCGGACCCTGGCGAGTTACCGTTACTTTCCGGGGAGGTGGAGCAACATCTTCGGCCACTTTTGTGGAACGACGGGTCGGCAGCGGCGGTGTAACTACAGCATCAGGCTTCGCGGAAACCCGGGGTGATACAGGTGGCTTTTCGTCCTCATGATCTTCATCACGAGCCGGCTTTTTCTCAGGTGAAACACGTCCACGAGGTCGTCTGACGACAGGCTCTTCGGCAACCGGAGGCAATTCCCGAGGCTCCTCCACATCGTCATCATACTCGTCGGAAATATGATGAGGTTCAATGAATATATCCTCATCTTCAGGAACCGGCAGACGCACTGAAGGTCGCGGCGCCTGCAGAGTGCTGGAACTGCGTGGAGCAAAGGAACCGCGTACGCCGGAAGGCATTGGCCGCTGTTTCCGGGGAAGAACTGTGATGAAAAGAATTGCCGACTTGTAGATAACCTCGACTTTTTCCCGGAAAACAAGACTGATGGAAAATTGATCGAACCCCTTGATCTTCCCGCGCAGACTCGTGCCGGTATTAAGTACGACTTCAACAGGTTGATGCCGTTTCCGCACGCTCGAAAGAAACATATTCTGGGTCTGAGACTTGTATTGCGACATATTGCCTCCTGTGTGTGGGTCGTGTCCCCGGTTATTTCATAATTGCCAGAGCACGTGCCTTGGCCTGAAGCGTCTGTAACAGCTTGTCTATCTTGGTGGCTTCCTGGGCCGAGTCCTCGGCCAGTTTTTTCATTTCTGAGGCGACGACGGAAAACGCGCGCCCCTGCTCCCCGACCCGCGCCGCTTCAATCGAAGCATTCAATGAAAGTAAATTGCTTTTCCTGGCAATTTTGGTAATGACGCGAATGACTTCCTGCATCTGAATGGCTGATGTTTCGAGCTCCTTCAAGTGGAGATTGGTCGTTCGCAGTCGCTCGGTCACGAGTTTCAGAATTTGAAACGAGATTTCAGGAGTTTCTCCGAGAAGTCTCTTGAAATCAGCCTTGGTGATAATGAGAAACACTGTATCCTGGACCGTCATGACTGACGCTGAGCGCGGCTGATCATCTATGACCGCCATGTCACCAATGACCGCATTCTTTGAAACAGTCGCAAGAACCGTTTCAACTCCTTCCGAATTTCGCTGAAGGATATTGACCTTCCCGTTCATGACGATATAAAGAGCATCGCCAGGATCGCCTTCCCTGAATACGGTCATCTTGGCTGAAATTGTCTGCTCAACCGTAATGGCGGACAGCTCAAGCAACGCCTTTTCGGAAAGACTCCGAAAGAGCGTAACCTGGCGTAAAAACTGTATTTTTTCAGATTCCTTCATAAATCGGTAGGTGAACCCGCAGTCTAGCATTGCACCGATATCGTGTCAACGCGGCATAGGGCCTTTCTTCAGAACGCGAAATCTGGTATAGTGCCTCCCGCATCTCCACGAAGGACGTTTCCCACATGAAAAAAACCTTCAAAAATCAGTCGACCCGTCAAATAAAACCAGAAAAAAAAGTCATGGCAGCCCGATACGATTCTGAACCTCTCTCCTCATGGATCCAATCCGACCGAATTTCGACCGGCGACTCCTTTAAAACCATCTCGGCCGCTCTCGAGTGGCTGACCCGTCACGACGTCTGCCGCGGCCCTTATGGTCTGCATCGGATGGAATTTCTGATGGAACGTCTCGGTAATCCGCAGCGCGACATCGCCGCAATTCTCGTCGGCGGTACAAACGGCAAGGGTTCAGTTACGGCACTGCTTGAGAACATCACTTCAGTGGGCCGGATCTACCAGGTCGGATCCACTATTTCTCCTCACCTTATCGATGTTACGGAGCGCATCCGACTCGATGCCCGCCCCCTTCCGGACGACCTCTGGATTGCCGGAGTCAACGCGCTGAAAGATCACGTCACACTCATGGGACGTGAGCCCTCGATAGGTGCCCCAAGCTTCTTCGAGCTCGTTACCGCCCTCGCATTCTGGGCCTGGCACGAGACGGATCGCGATCTGGCGGTGATCGAAGTGGGGCTGGGCGGACGTCTCGATGCAACCAACGTTACATGGCCTGAAATATCGGTCATAACTAACATCGGAACAGACCACAAAGAATTACTTGGTCCGGACCGCCCCTCGATCGCCCGCGAAAAACTCGGGATCGTCAAACGCAAGAATACGCTCATCACAGGGGAGAAAGACCCCGATATTCTGCGCCTGTTCAGCGAAACGTGCGATGCACAGTCGGCCACGCTGGTAAAGACCGGGGTCGGTGATGGTCGTTTCGAGGTTATCGAAAGCCACGCCCGCGGCCATCGAATAATGATTCCCGGATATCCCGACCCGGTTGACTTCTCTCTTGCCGGATTGCATCAGCTCGACAACCTGGCGACGGCTATGGGAGTGGTTGAAAAATTGCGGCAAAACGGGTTCGATCTTCCCCCGGATCATGTCGCCGCAGGCATCTCAAGAACCGTCTGGCCCGGCCGACTACAATGGATAGACGGCAACCCGCCTGTCCTGCTGGACGGCGCGCATAATGATGAGGGGCTGGCATCGCTCATCGCATATCTCGAACGCTTTCCGATGCCTCGTCCAGCGCACCTGATCTTCGGAGTATTGCACAACAAGCCGGCAGCGGCAATGGCCAGGAGTCTGGCACCACATTTCGATTCGATATCGTATGTGTCCCCGAAAAGCGGCCGCGCTCTGATGCGCGCAGACTTCGACTCCGTCATAGCACCGACTGACCCCCGCTGGAAATGGTGCGAATCACTTGCTGAAGCGCTAACTGCCGGGACAGACGCAGGTTCAGCATCGATACTGGTCACCGGTTCACTTTACCTGATCGCGGATTTTCTCCGTCGAAGACAAAAAAAATCCTGAAAGAGTCTGATAAATGACAATTGAGTTTGGTCTTGAAGCGTTTTTCGAATCGAAGGACGTTTCGGGCCGGGCAGGCCTGATAACAAATGCCACCGGTCGCGATCGCAATGGACTGCACATCGTAGGACGCATTGCGGCTCATCCTCGACTGAAGCTCGTTCGAATCTTCACACCCGAACACGGATTCGGCGCCGATGCACCCGACGGCGAAGCCGTAGCGGACGGCACCCATGACGACGATCAGATAAAATCAGATACTGTCGGACGCGAGCGGAAAACTGATCACAAAATCACCCGGCCGGTTCCGATAGTCAGTCTTTATGGCCCGAAGAAAGCACCATCAACAGATGATCTCGACGGCCTCGATATGCTGATTTATGATATCCAGGATGTCGGAACTCGCTTTTACACATATATTTCGACTCTTCGCAACATCATAGACGCCGCCGGACAGACAGGAATCCCGGTTCACGTCCTCGATCGCCCAGATCTGATGGGTGGAAACACCATCGAAGGGCCGATGTTGACCTCCGGTTTCGAATCATTCGTCGGACACCTGCCGATAGCTCTCCGCTACGGCCTTACACCGGGCGAGCTCGCAATCTGGTGGAATAACCGCCGCGACAAGCCCGCACCTTTGACCATCTGGCCTCTAAAAGGCTGGCGACGAGGTATGTCGTTCTCTGACTGGGGAATGCCCTGGGTAAAGCCATCTCCCAGTATGTGTTCACCTGCGACCGCCTCTTTTTACCCCGGAACCTGCTTATTCGAAGGAACCAACCTTTCCGAGGGACGTGGGACGGATGCGCCGTTTCAAATATTCGGCGCGCCATGGGTCACTCCAAATCCATGGAGAGAGGCTCTGCAACCGCTGCTTCCCACCGGGATAAGCGTTTTAACCACATCTTTCGTTCCGACATTTTCCAAATTCACGGGAGAAACATGCCAGGGCATACGCCTGGAAAGCGATTTGCCGTTGTTCGAAAACTGCATGGATATCGCGCTGCATACCATTGCAACCTTCATGAAAACACATCCGGAACGCATCGAATTCAATCGGCGCCCGACACTCCCCCACCCTTTTTTCGACCACCTCGCCGGTTGTTCCTGGCTTCGGGATGGACTTGTACGCGGCATACCGGTCGATGAACTCGTGGGGCGCGCAAACGAAGAAACGAAGCCCTTTTCTCAGAGCCGGACACAAGTTTTACTGTATAAGTGAGAGCTTCCTCAAAATATTCCCGATATTTCACGTCAAATAATTTTGCAAAAACCTCGTGAAATGGCAGGGTAAGCGCATTAAAAAACTCAGGAATGGTCTATAACACGGCTCTCGACACTGCGAAGTGCCCGCAAGGGCGAAATTATGATATGGTAGGGCGTGACCGCCGGGCACGCCGAAGCGCAAAGCGGCGCGCCCGGCGGTCGCGCCCTACCACAGAACTTTAATGCGTTTGCCCTGCGTGAAATGGCAGAAACCAGGAAATAAGCCGCGGCACATGACCATTATATTTATGGCATCAGCAACTCGGATAATATTTGCCGAATTTTTTTCCGGATTATTGCCAAGCGAGCGTTTTTGACATACCCTTGCTTATACGGAAGCGCAATGTATAACACACCCATCATGGACGTCGTTCATGAAGAATGGATGAAATAAGGATTCACGGCAAAGCCGGGCAAAAACTGTAAACATAACGAAATTTTTCTTAAGGAGTCCGCAGTGGCCAAGAAAAAAATTGACAACACCGAGCACATTCTCGATCTTTTTGAACAGGTAAGTGCTATTCCACGCCCTTCCAAGCATGAAGAGCGTATCTGCGAATGGTTGATGGAGTGGGCTTCAAAGCAGGGCTTCACCGCCCGCCAGGACGAAATTGGAAATATCCTCATCGAAGTTCCCGGAACCAAGGGATATGAGGACTCTTCGCCGGTTATCCTCCAGGGCCATCTCGACATGGTTTGTGAGAAAAATCCTGAATCGACGCATGATTTCTCTAAAGATCCTATTCGTTTCGTGCGCGATGGAGATTGGTTGCACGCTGATGGAACCAGTCTCGGCGCAGACAACGGCCTCGCGATTGCCATGGCGATGGCCGCGGCGACTGATCCGACACTGAAGCGCCCCCCACTGGAACTTCTTTTCACTGTCGATGAGGAGACCGGCTTGAGCGGCGCTCAGGGCCTGAAGGCCGACTTTTTCAAAGGCCGCACAATGATCAACCTGGACTCTGAAGACGAAGGCCGATTTACGGTAGGTTGCGCAGGTGGACGGGAAACCGAAATATCTCTTCCACTGAGCTGGAACGAAGTCCCCGCAGACTGGCAGGCGCTGAGCCTCAAAGCTGACGGGATGGTTGGCGGTCACTCCGGAGTTAACATTCATGAAGGGCGCGCCAACGCAATCCGCATACTGGCCCGCACCCTGTTCATGATAAGCGAACATGCCCCGATCTGCATCGCCGGAATTCGGGGCGGCACCGCGCATAATGCCATCCCGCGGGCAGCAATGGCCGTTTTCTACGTAGAAACCTCAAAGGTTTACGAAGTTCGAAAACTCGCGGATGAAGCACATCACATATTCAGAGACGAATTCAAAACCACAGACCCGAACCTGACCATTCTGTGCGATCCATTCGAAGATGCGCCCGACAGGCGTGCCATGACACAGGGAAGCAGCAACAGGTTACTCGATCTGCTTATCGCTATGCCCCACGGTGTGGCCGCCATGTCGACGGCTGTTCAAGGCCTTGTCGAAACATCCAACAATCAGGCGATGGTTCAGATCGAAGAAGGAAAACTGAGTATTACGTCCAGTCAGCGCTCGTCGGTCATGACACGTCTAGACGGCATTACACGAAAAGTGGAGGCCGTTGCGCGTCTTGCCGGAGCGACTTTCAAGACAAATGTCGGTTATCCCGCCTGGCAGCCGGATATGTCGTCGCCCCTTCTCGCCGAGGCAAAAACATTGTACAAGAAACTATTCAAGCAGGAAGCCCATATAGAACTCATCCACGCAGGTCTGGAATGCGGATTGATCGGCGCAATCAAACCCGGCATGGACATGATCAGCATGGGTGCCACCATGCGCGACCCTCACTCACCCAGTGAACGCCTTTTTGTTCCTTCTATCGCAAAAATCTGGGATCTGATGGTCGAAATACTGAAAATTCTTAAATAATCTATTACGTGCGTGGGGCGGGTTTCAAACCCGCCCCTACATAGAATAATACGTTGTTTCAGAATTAAGACGTTATTTCAGATTTGCAAGGGCGACTGCAATACGGGCGGCAACTGCCGCATTATTTTTAACGAGAGCAACATTCGCAGCGAGGCTTTTTCCATCGGTTATTTCATTCAGGCGTCCGAGCAGATAAGGTGTTATTTTTTTCCCGGAAATTCCGTGGTGATGAGCATCTGAAATTGCCCGTGCAATGGCTTTTTCAATCATTTCACGCTCCAGAGCCGCCTCCGTCGGAATAGGGTTCGCGAACAACACTCCGCCCGCAAGGCCGAGACGCCGTTTTATGTCAATCAGGCGTGCGGCTTCTTCAGGGTTATCAACACGCTCGTTCAGAGTCAATCCGCTTTCACGATAGTAAAACGCCGGAAATTCTTCAGTACCAAAGCCAACTACCGGCACCCCGCGAGTTTCAAGATATTCCAGAGTCAATGGCAAATCGAGAATCGCCTTTGCACCGGCCGAAACCACTGAAACCGGAGTCATCGAAAGTTCTTCGAGATCGGCCGAGATATCGAATGTTTTTTCAGCACCTCGGTGGACTCCACCGATACCACCTGTGGCAAATATTGAGATGCCTGCAAGTGCAGCACCGATCATGGTTCCGGCAACAGTAACCGCCGCATTCTCGCGTTTTCCCATGATCCCCGGTAGATCCGCCCTGCTTGCCTTTCTCACATGCGTCGCTTTTGCGAGAAACTCCAGCTCCTCGCCGCTCAGTCCGATCTTGAAGCGCCCGCCGAGAATCGCTATGGTCGCAGGCACCGCACCATTTTCCCGAACAGTCGCTTCGAGAAGACGCGCGGTCTTTACATTCGCCGGATACGGCATTCCATGAGCAATTATCGTTGATTCAAGCGCAACTATCGGCATCCCGGATGCCCTTGCATCGGCAACCTCTGAGGAAAAATCTATGAGAGAAGTACTGTCCCAAACCGGTGGAATACCATCTGGAACTCCGCCGTTATGGCTCATTTTAGACGTTCCTCAATAGCGTCTATTACCGTTTTTAGCGTCTTGACACGCGCATGAAGCTTGTCATTTGCCTCGACAATGGTAAAAGGGGCATAAGACGTGCTGCAGTTGGCCAGCATATCATTTACGGCACGTTCATATTGTGGCCACTTCTCACGATTACGCCAATCTTCTTCAGTAATTTTCCAGGTCTTCCAGGGGAGGTCCTGGCGCTCTTTGAACCGTCGCATCTGCTCGTCCTGATCGATGTGCAGCCAGAATTTAACCAGGACTGTGCCAAAATTGACAAGCCCTGCCTCGAATTCATTGATCTCACGATAAGCCCGTTTCCAGGCTTCCTCGCTGCAAAATCCCTCTACCCGCTCGACCAGAACGCGGCCATACCATGTACGATCAAAGATCGTGATATGACCGGCTTTCGGCAGATTGCGCGCGAATCGCCACAAATAATGATGGTCAAGCTCTTCACGGGTTGGCGCCGCTATGGGCATGACCTCATACCCTCGCGGATCGAGATGTTCGGTCAATCGCTTGATCGCCCCACCTTTTCCAGCCGCGTCGCACCCCTCGAATGCAATGACAACGGGCACGCGGCGCACATATAATTCATGCTCGAGCTCTAAGAGGCGCTCCTGGTACTTGGCGATCCTCTTTTCGTATTCCTCTTCAGAAACGGTTTTCGTCAGATCAAGCCCGGACAGTATCGTAACATTTTCGGCAGCCAGGCCTTTGCCGGCAACTTTATCAACGCTCGTTCCGGTACTCTTTTCGACGACTTTTTCAGCCAATTTCTCCTTCGTCTTCGGGGAAACCTTCGACGCGGCCGCGGGCGCAGTCACCAAAGGCTTCACGCGCGCCAGCGCTCCCTCCCATGTGTTGATTATTGTTTGAAATATTTTTTTCACGGCATACTGCTTGTCGTGCGCTTCAACTATCACCCATGGCGCATACGAGGTGTTAGTTTTCTCCAACATCTCTTCAGCAGCCCCAAGATATTTTTCATACTGCTTGTGCTGACGCTTTTCTTCTTTTCCTATTTTCCAGGAGAGAGATTCATTTTTCTCCATGGCGGCGAAACGCTTGCCCTGCTCCTTACGGCTGATATGCATCCAGAACTTCACTATCAACGCGCCATCATCGGCAAGCTGTCTCTCGAACGCACCGATTTCGTCAAACGCGGAACGCTGTTCGCCCCTGGATATTGCTTTCTCGACCGTATCATTCAACACCCGCTCATACCAGGAGTGATCGAAGATAGCCATCCGACCCCGCGCCGGAAGTCTCAGCCAGAAGCGATATAAAAATGGACGCATCGCCTCTTCCTCATTGGCCGGATGAATAGGATGCACCTTGAACCCGCGCGGGTCGAGAGGCAACATCAGACGGTTTATACAGGTACCCTTGCCTGCGGCTTCAAGACCCTCGAACACAACGATGGTCGGAATACCTGCTTCCTTCATTCCACGCTGAAGCTCATTGATGCGTCTTTCCGCACCCTTCATCCACTCTTTGAACTCGGCCTTGCCGAGCTTCTTCCCAAGATCCACCATATCAAGCATTTTTCTATTCTCCTTTAGCATTGCGTTCCGCCACGAATATTATATAACAGACGCCCGCCGAAGTCTTCCGAATCGAAAGATCTACGACGGGCGCCAATGAAGGTCAGTTTTTGAATCAGATCACAGGCCTCAACCATTGGAGCTTGCGCAAGAAGTTCATTTTCTTCACCGTTTCTTCGGAACAATGGCTTTCAGGACCGACATCTGGGACAGCCTTTCCGTCACGATCCATTTTAATGGTGTATTCGATGACTTTAGTCATGTCATCCTGAATGCGCAAACGAGTCATCACGCCAAACTCTTTATTCCAGACCGTAGCAACGACCTCGCTATTGACCTGCTCGCTCAAGGCATCCATGTTGTAAGTGCCGACAACCGTAAGCTGCCGGTCGAAAACGAAGGTCTTCGAATGAAGACGCTCATTGGGTGTCGGAGCGACAAAAAGATGACAGGTCGGCATTTCCTGAAGCATCTTAACCCAATCATTCATCAGGAAAGCCTGCGGGAACAATGAATCAGTCGAAGCACCACTGTTTGTATGGAAGATGATCGAGACGCCGCGTTGTGAAGCCCGAGTCAGAGCAGCTTCCGCTTCCGCGGTAAGACAGACATACGGATTCTGAATGACGATTTCGGATTTCGCCGCATCAACAAACTTTATCAGTGTGGGGGTGATATCGTTCATGCCGCCAAGACGGGAATATTTATCTACGATCTTGACCGGTCGGCAACGCTCACCATGCCACATATCATAAGCGGCATAAGACGTAATGTCTTTGAAGGAGACTATATCCTTGTTGTATTGCTCAAGAACAGGCTTCAATTCATCGGAAATTGGTGCATTTTTCGCATCGATGAGTTTTCCGCCCTGCATGTACTGAGACATGACGCGATAGGCCAGGTCCAGTTCAGCCGTGTGATCCTTGAAATTGATGAGTTCCGGCTTGACAAAGCAGGTCTTGAGACTGCCCCATTCATCCGCAAATGCTTTCGTCATCTGGCCGGCAGCGTGCGCCCCGCGCATTACGACATCGGTATCCCGATAAATAATCGGGCCCTCGCCCTTTCCGCCGAAATAGTCCGGACCGATATTGCGACCACCCGTAATACTCGTGTAGGAATCTACGACGATGATCTTGTCGTGATTGCAGGCAGCGATATTGCGGACATCTTCCAATGCGCTGAGCAACGCACCGGATATCGGATTGAACAACTTGATCTCGATATTCGGAGTCATGGAAAGATCCGTCATCTTTTCGGGCATACCCTTCATATAACCCTGTCGATAGATGCGGCCATCAACCATGAGCCGGATCTTTACCCCTTCAAGCGCCTTTTTGCGCAACAAGCCCAAAAAAGAAACACCAAAGATGTCCTTGTCGATGATGAAGTAAGTGCAGTCGATCGTCTTCTTGGCTTCTTCTATCATCTTCCAGCGCGCATACCAGGCTTCGTTGTTACGCCAAAGAAGGCGAATCTGCGTATTGATATCACCTGCGTCAACCTGGATGGCGTCGAATACGGCTTTCAAATCAGGGTTGTCAACCGGAGGAACAAACTTCGCTGCAGCGGAAGCCGTGCCGGAAGCCACACCGGATGGAGCGCTGAATGCCGCACCGGCAAAAAGTGCAAACACCAGAAAAAACAGCGAAACCCACCTGAAAGAACGGGAAAATTGTTTCATTTTAGACTCCTTCAACTGCACTCAAAAAGACTCTTAATAACCATATTTAGAACAGATAATTCGCAGGAAACAGTACACCGCACCTACTGGACATACGCGCTTAGTTAAGCCTCAAAATTCTAATTTCGCCATTTCGACCGAAGGGAGGAATCTTGCATTTATGAGATCTCTCATTTTCGTTAGAGATGACAAGCTATTCCTAAGTGTGCGCTTATGCCCCTACTGGGCATAAGATCACTGTGACGGCGGTAGAACAACTGGATCCTGAGGTTTAATCAGGAAATCAAAACCGGGGCGGCGAACAGATTTTGCAAGTTCGTCTTCAGTGCTGAACCAAGTCTTCTGAGTCTTCACATCGCTGTCTACAAAGAAAACGAAATCGAAGAAGCGATCGTCTTTTCCGCGCTCAGCAGCGAATTTTTTTGCGAACGTCAACGATGGTATTGCATATCGGCCTGCGATTCGTTCAGGTGTCAAACCCAGTTTTTCCCTGAAAGACCGGTAAATCAGTTCACTGCATGCGAGCTGATCAGCAGTCTGAAAGTCGAAGTTGAAATCGTATGGCAATCCGGCATAAGAAAAGGCATTCACGATGACCTGTTTGATTTCTTCCTGGGAAAGTCGCGGCCGCAAGGCGCAAATATAATCAGCATCCGTTGCCTCTTCCATGGCGCTCATAATGACGCCCTCGCTGACAGATTCAAGAACACGGTGCTCATGACCCTTAAAATCGGGTTTGGCATATTCGGCCAGATGCATTGCAACTATCGGGTTGTCGGTAAGCCCCATCTTCTTGAGGTCGTCAACAGTTCCAACATATAAAATAGAGTGCAGCCAGAATCCTGGTAAAAAGATATTGCTCATGTACCAATTTTCCCGTTCCAGAAGCAAATCACCTGGCTGCAGCTTCGCCTTCATTTCCTGAATGCGATCGTATTTGATACTGGGTTTGCGAGGACGATATTTATTGTCACCTATCCAGGTACTGACAGCAGAATAAAGATCATAATACTCGTTGTACACTTCAGTTTTAAGGTTCTTGAAAAAAGCCTTCCATTTTGCTTTCAGGAGCGGGGGCTCATTCTTGTCGATATACTGGTAGCTCTCCTGAATGCGGGTTCTGAAGGAATTTACATTTGGAGACTGGCTGAAAAGCTTCTGAGTAGTTTGATATCCACGTTCGATCTTCTGGCGCAAATCTCCATCAGCAACCGTCATCATAATTCTGTTGCCTTCGGCTGCCGGAATTCCGAGCTCCGGGGCTGGTTCACTAAGTTTCTTCATCATGGGTTTGTGTGAAAGCACGGAGACCTGACACCAGACACCGGAACGATACCACTCGAGCAAGGCCGCGAAGGAGAGCGTGAGAGTATTGGCCCTCTGAGTCGGAGTCATCAATTTCTGGAGTTCACTATCCTGCCAGCGCTGTGCAATAAGCATGAACGCCTTACGAACATTGCGAAACGCAAAAAGCCATCCGGAGATTTCGTCTTCCTGGGCTAATGTAAGGGGCGTATTCGGAACAAGGCCCTTTATGAGCGTATCCATCTCCGTGACCAGACCGTCAACGGCTACCGTCAAACTGCGCAGAGTCTTGTAATCCGTCGCTACTTTTGTCGCCAAAAGCTCATCTGACGGACATTCAGCCGTTAAGACGGAAGCCCCGCTGCAGAAAGATAACCCGACTATGACGACGATCACTGAAAAGACACGCCATCCACTATTCATCGCTTTTTTCCTTGTCAACGAATTCAACGAAAAAACCACATATAAAATATCCGAATACCACAGCTTTAGAATACGAAGTGTTTATATTTTAACAATGATATACCCCTACCCGCAAGGGCGAAACTTATCAAGATCAATTTCCCCTTCAAAATCCGCAGATATACTCCTATCCGCAGAGGCGAAACTCTGACCAGAGACAATTAATTGTCTACATGATACTCGTTATATTCGACCCCGTTCATGATATTTTTCTTGATGAATTCATATCGGGCAGGATCTTTTTGCTTCAGTTGGGGACACACTTGCCAATAATTGCGGACTGACTCAGCCATATCCTCGGCGGGGGAACTATTCCCGTAAGAACTTACTGATGAAGGATTGGGGCTTCCGCTGGCCCAGAACTGCGTTTTCCAGGCAGCCATCACATCGGGATGAGAGCCCTGAAAATTATGGGTCATTTCGTGTACAAATGGCCCCTGAAAGGACCTCCCATCACAGGAGCAGTCCGCCAACCACACGTTCCCTCGCGTATCGCTCCAACCAAGAGCGCCGGGCTGGGCGTTGTCCGATTCGCGGGTGATCGTCTTGGTACAAGATCTGAAGCTGTCCGGGAGTGTACCGAGAATTCGATTGGCTTCATCCTTCTGGGATTGCGTCCATTTTGATGAGCCATCCACGGCTTCTATGCCATATTTCAAGCCGGTTGGTCCAGCGGTGGTCGAATTGTCAGTATTTGTCGGGCTTGTGGTAGTCGAATTGCCCGTGTCTGTCGCGCTTGTAGTTCCAGGGTTGGAGACTACATTTTCTCCGTTCAGATCAGTATTGCTGCTGCCGGTTGCGGCAGGGGGGGTTGACGGCGAGACCGATTGCGAAGTATTAGTCGAAGTATCTGATGGAACAGATGTGGTCGTGGTTGTCGCGGGTTTCGGCTCGGGAGGCTTAACCGCAACCCGACAGCCTGTAAGAAAAGTTAAAAAAAACATCGAAAACACGACAATTATCATCGAATATCTGCAACGAAAGCTATTAAACATTTATCGGCCTCCTCAATGTATTCCTTCCAAATAATACCACATACAAGATTACTCCAAAACTTCCACATATGTTCCATGTCCCTTGCATTCGGCAGGTATTATTGTGTAGAGTTTCGCGTCAATAGAGTTTGTATCGGATAGATCATGATTCGGATACTGCATTTCAGCGACATTCATTATTTACCCCACCTTGGAACACTTGCCTTGCGCGATTTTTTTGCGCTTCGGCGCATCGCGGGCTGGCTGAATTATGCGCTGTTCCGACGATGGCGATTCGCGGCTTCCGACGCAATCGTCGATGCCCTGGCCGCCTGGTCTGCAAAAGAGGCGTTCGATGCCAATCTTTTTACGGGCGACGCGACATCTCTCGGAACCCCGGGCGAAATCGAGCTTGCACGAAAGAAACTAGACGTCTTTGCCCACCTACCAGGCGGGCTTCTCGTAATCCCCGGCAACCATGACCGCTACGTCCTGGACACCTCTGCCGGGAACCGTTTTGACGCTACATTTTCTGACCTCTACCGATCCGATCTTCCCGAAACACAAACCGATGGGCACTGGCCACAAGTCAGGCTTTTCGGGAGCAGCGCGGCGATACTCCTCCTTCATGGGGCATTGCCGCATCGAAACATACTTTTTTCGAGCGGTTCGATACCGGAAGTCCAGCTGGCTGGTCTTGATGCCGCCCTCTCTCATGCGAGCCTTCGCAACCGAACTGTCCTGATAGCGGCTCATCATGGTCCTTTTTCTTCAGACGGACGGCATGACTCGATATTTCACGGGCTCGACGATTCCGATGCAGTTTTTGCCCGTCTACGACGTCATCCCGGAGCTATATTCGTTCACGGACATATTCACCAGCGATTTTATCATCCTGCAACGAATTCACACATTCCGGTTTTCTGCGCAGGCAGCGCCACCTTCGCCGGCCGTGAATCGGCATGGGTTTTCGAGATCGACCACCCGACCGGCAATCGGGCAATTCCTGCCGACTTTACTTCTGGCGGCTGGGTTGCCCGCTATGAAAACTCAGTGCCATTGCCCTGCAATACAAAATTATGAAACATCTCGGGAAGGAATGTCATGAGGTAACTGGCAAGATGAGTGACAAGGACATTATTCAAGAGCTCCAGGCACCCATCAAGACGTTTCGTATCTACGCCCTTGAAAAGGCCATCAGTTCAGGCTCTTCCCAGGATTTACTGAATTCGCTTGAAAAATTCCGGATAGATGAATCCGACGAGGAGTGCCAAATCCTTTTCACACATGCGGTTTCAGCTGTGCGCGACCGGATAAACACAAAACTGCAGCCAACACCGGGTCAGAAAATATCTGAAGCCAATCTGCCGGAAATTTTTCCAACTCTGGAAATCGGCAAAAAATTGAACATCATCACATCGTTAAAACCAGACCAGATAAAAAAACTCGCTCATTGGGCCGTGAGTACAATTGAAGCTGAAACAAATCCGGCCATTGCATCGCGTATCATAAAAGTGTTTGCCGGTCACTGGCCGCCAGAAAGGCTGGATGTTCTTCTCACACGACTCCAACAGGGATTTCTCACCATCAGATGTTCCGCTTTGGAGGCGGTCACTTTAATTGCCCCTCTGGAGCTTACCCGGCATCTTCCCGCCTTATTATCCTCGGATGACCCTCTCATCCGAGCCCTGGCTATATCCGGCCTTATGAAAATAGATCCTGATGAGGGCAAAAACCACCTCGATAAAATTTTCCTTGGAACCGATCGAGCACAAAAAATGGCAGCGTTACAAATCTCGGTTCTTTTGCCATTCCCACTTGTAAAATCACTACTGCTGAAATTTCTTGTCGTTGAAAAAGACGTACAACTGATCGAAAAAGCCGGTTTGGCCCTCCAGATAAATCCAGATCCCGAAGTTCCATTCAGCCTGCTCGAAATTATGGAAAAATCCCCTCCGGTAAAGATTCCCTTTCTCAAAACAATCTTTGACGGGGCAAGTAAAACCATTCAGACTTCAGGAATTCTCCAGGACAAATTTCCCGAGTATCTCAAACGTCTTCGTGATCATATTCAAAAAAGAAAAGCGCTCAACACGGTCCGTTCAGCCCTGCTGAACCTCGAATCCGAAGATCAGGGCGAAAGAGAGGAAAGCGCAGCATTCCTTCTCCATGCTCAAGACAAACTTCATTTGCAAGAGATTCTTCAGGAGAAGTCAGCCCCAAATATTTCCCCCGGACAGAAGAAAAAGCTCGACGATTTTTTTACCACCGGATCTAATCAGACATCCCAGGCAAACTTAAAGAACCCCGGTATTTTCAATAATCTTTCTCTGTCCGAACAATTATGCTTTTTATCCAGGCTTCAGGTGGAGGACAAAGAAACGGGAATACTCCTTCTTCCGAATATTATTAAAGACGAAAAGGCGCCGGCTACCATACGTGCAGTCGCTTTGAAAACTGCCTCCAGAATAGGTATGACCGACTTCATTGAGCAGGCAAAACGCTGGCTTTACCACAATGAAGAATCGATTGTAGCGGCGTCGCTCGATTACCTTTCCAAATTCGATCCGGAAAAAGCTTTCCCGCTGCTCGGAAAATTCTTAAGCGCCGGGAACCCCAGAATCAGGATTGCCGCTTTAAAAATTCTTGAGCAAAATGATCCTGTTCAGGCCGTTTCTTCCGTAATGGCCATGCTGAAAAACCCGGGGAAACACAAGCGCGACATCGCACTTTCATATATAGCCAATTTTGATTTTGCTCTTATTCGGGATCAATTAACAGAGCTTGTAGAATCAACCAGGGATGAAACTATTATAGATGACGTTTTGACTATTTTTCAGTGCAATCCACATCCGGAAAACCTTTTCCTGCTTTTTCGACTTGAAAAAATTTTTCCGGAAGATATTTCGAAGAAAATATTATCTGTCAGAAACACTCATGTGACCATGATCGAGACCCTGCAAATAATTGGAGCCGCTGAATTGAAGGAATTGCTCAGCGGCCTCGAATCAAAATGGGAGCATTACAGAAACAGCAAATCAGTCCCTCCGCCCTATTCGGTAAGGGCATTGCAACAGGCTGAAGCAGGCTTTCTGGAAAAACTGAAAAATACCATATGGCCATTTTGCACTCTAAAAATGGCCTTCTTTCTTGCGTTTATTATTCTTGTTCTATCCCTGGGAATAACCTTTCTTTCAACCGATGAACGTGACCAGAGGAAAATTCCGTCCGGCGGGCTCATTGCCGTTCCCGTTGAAATAACCGGTACAGTTACAGAAATAATGACAGAAAGCGAAGATATTATTATTAAGGCTGATGACCAAACTGTTATTCAACTGCGAAGTCCCGGAAAAAACATTCTGAAGATCGGTGATCGGATAAAAGCAGTCATAAAGCCTTTTCGATTTTCTGACGGAATAATCCAGGCACGATTCGTCAGCTTTGAAAAATCGTGAAATATTTTGATCAACATGCAAAACTGCTATCATAAGTTGTTCTCATTTACAGGGGCGAGGCAATCCTCGCCCCTGCGATATATCGTGTATATTGGAAAAACCTCTTTTATAACATTTTCGCAGTGATTGCCACATGGTATATTTGCATAAGAGGTTTTCAGAAATGTTTCCGCCCGGGAAACACCAATCATTGATGCACACACAAAATGTCCACAATCTCCTCACGGGAAATTCCAAGCCTAGAGGTATCATTCTTCCTCTGGTGCTTATCGTTTTGTGCGTTCTGGGTATTCTGGTTTTCGGATTCAGCAATCTGGCTTCTCATTCCCAGCGTATGGCTTTTCGATCGGAGCAGGATGAAGCCGCCAAGTGTCTTCTGGGAAGCGCCATAGATGAGACCTTCTTTCTATTCAACCAGGAAACGGGCTCTTCACAGAACGTTACATCTAAATGGCTGGCTAATGATTCCGACACCACGACCCAGGAATGGAACCTGAACAAGTTGCCGCAAACAAAATCTATTGCCGCCGAATTTGAGCAAAGCGGCGGATTGAAAATAGCCTCTTTGGCCGTCATTGTTTCCAAACGCAAAGAGGATTTCCGAAATATGCGGTTGGAGAACGGCGTCTCAACTCCATACTATCGCGGGGAAGGCCATGGAACCCTGGTGTTGCGTGGAACCATCGTTATTGCCAAAGCCGGTAGAAGTGTGACCGCTTTAACGCTTGAGCGTCATCATGATTTCAAGGTCATCTGCCTTGTCAGTGACCAGAAAAATTCGGATAGAACGAAAGCTCGTAATCGCTGCCTGGATTATGCCCTCTTCGTTCGTGAAGGTCTCAAGGAGTTCAGGGACACGGCGGGCCGAATGCTTAATAATTCAAATCTCAGTTTCGAGATTAAGCCTATGGGTCAGGGAAAAATTTACATTGGTGGCACCGACGATAAAGACAACTATGTATTTATCAACCTCGGCCCAGGCCAGTCTTCATACATACCCCAGGAAAATGCCATCAGGCTGATCAACCTGGCCGAAGCGGCGCAAATGGGTAACGACGCATTGACTAATGACCCGGACGCAAAAAACAAGATCGATGCTGAAATCAAACAGGGAAATTGGCCCGCTGGAACGACTCCTTTGAGCGCCATAACTGATGAACTGGGCAAAAGTTCGCTGAAAAGCGGTGCAGTTCCTTTTTCACCAAATCCCCAGGGTCTTGAAAAAGACGCACGTGATGCCCTTTTCGGTGATCCGGGACAGACGGGCAATCCCAAAGACAATACGGAACCCGGCATAAAACTTTTAGATACCAATGATCTTCCACATCAGGTGATTGAAGGCCATCTTCGACAGCGATTCATTTACCTTGTCGAGATCAACAACCAAAAGCTTGCCCAGATACAAGGGACGAATAAGCTTCTGGTGGTACCTTCAAATGCGTATGTTCAGATGTGTCAAAAACAGGGGCAAAACCTGGTTGTGTTCATAAAGACAATTTTCAAATGCCTGGAAAATCTCACTCCTGCACCATTGAGAAAGGCCGTGACTTCTGTCGATGAGGAGTTGCCATTTGGTTCCAGTCTTGACAGTGAAAGAAACAAGGCTTATTCCCCGGGAAGTATCAAGACTGACTATACGCCATTTTCGTATTTCAACCTTCGCTCATATGCAGCAGCAGATAACGCCGAACTTACCAGCCTCGGGATATTAACCCCCGGCGGGCTGAACCTGCGTGGGGCAACGCATGTTCGCTCACCAATTGTAATCGGTGGGCAAGGCATGGTAACTGTTACCGGAGAGGGGCTTCTTTCCACAAACCAGGACATCATCATCAAGAACGGAATTACCTGTAAGCCGGATTCCATGTGCGTTTTATGGACAAAAGGAAATATCGTCATAGATACCACTGAGAAAATAGAAGCAGGCATTATTGCCAATGAAGTTGTGGTCAATACAGGAAAAGCCTTGAATCTCAAAGGTGCGCTTTTTGTAAATAGACTTGGGTCGGCTAAATGGCCCATAGGCCCTCACATAATTGAATATGATGCAAAAAGATTCTATAAAATTGATTCCGATGTATATTCAGTAAGTATTTCGCCTAAAATATCTTTTATACGAATGATGAGTCCGGAACAGTGAAGCGACGCGCCGTAACTCTCGTTGAAATTCTCATAGCTTCGTTTATCCTTGCCGGAGCTCTGTTGGCACTTCTCACAGTAAACAGCTCCTCCAATAGAATGACAATGGACTCCTATTTCGAATTCCTAGCCATGCAGATTGCCCAGGAACCCATTGAAGTATTTCGTGCCGTGGGATATCCGGAGTGCATGAGTATACCCAAATACCCTGTTGCAGTTACGGAACCGATACTCAATCAGCTGGGGTTATATCCCGTTGAATCATCAATGTTTGAGCGAACTATTTCTGTTGATATCAGCAAGCTTCCACTGTGCCTTGTTACAGTTACGGTAACCCCCCGGTCAAACTCCAGAGCTCAGGCCTGGCTGAGACGCGGCAAGGTGAATTTTTCAATGAAAGCCGTAATACCATATGTTCAATAACACAGGCATCTCATTTTCCACTTCTGGTGACATACGCCGAGCGAAGTTGCGGAAAGCATATACATTAGTCGAGGTAATGATAGCGGTCACTCTCATATCCCTGCTTATGGGACCTATTTTCATGGTCTATCGTTCCGGCTCCAAAACTTCTCTGGAAGGACTTGTAAAGGGTGAAATCACGCTGGAAGCCATGAGAATCATCAGGCAAATCCACGATGATCTGAAGTATTCCGTTTTTTTTATCGACTATAATGCCAAGCCCCTTCAAATTGACAAAACAGTCGCCTATTTTTCGAAAATTATTTTTGGAAATTTTGAATCGAGTTACTCAATTTTACGGTTCCCCTTACACGGCAATATGAATGAGATCATAGAAAACACTCCTGGTACAGCCTATCGCAAAGTAGTCACTGTGACTTATGAACTGAGTAAATCCGGAACGGATTCTCCGTTTTATACCCTTTCTCGAAAAGAGGGAGCGTTAGGGAAGACAGTATTGAGTAATCGTGTGAATTTTTTTGAGATTCGTGAAAACCCCCTGTCGCCGGCAAAAACCACATGGCTCGTTACCTTGCAGATTGCCGAAGCTGTTAAGCGGATCGAATCAGATATAAACGTCAGGAAGATTGAAGAAACAAAAGATAATTCAGTGAAGGCTATCGAACGTCGATTATTGGAAAGAACTCAGGTTGTCCAGATTGCCGATTTTTATGATGTCGTGGCTTCAGAATATTATTCCATTTTCAAAAGATCCACCTTCATTCCCAATTGGCAGACCCTCATCAAAAAACCATGAACTCAGTCATTACCGCAATATTCATGATTGATGCAGGGCATGCCGCTAAAAAATCAGGGCAAATACTTTAACAATGGGGAATTGGCCTATAGCGCGGCTCATAATGAGGTTACTATGAGTAAGGTAGGGCGTGACCGCCGGGCACGCCGAAGCGCGAAGCGGCGCGCCCAGCGGTCGCGCCCTACCACAGAACTTTTAATGCGTTTGCCCTGACTAAAAAATAAAAATGATTGATACGACAATGGGATCAGGCTATACTCTTAGATTTTATATCTTCCGTTTATTGATCGGTAAATAATTGAGTAAACTCGAAAAATTGAAGACTAAATGGACCAAATTGTTGAGATAAGGATGAATACGCGATGATAGATCTGAAAACTTTTACTTTCTTCAGCACCCTTCCTTCCAGGGAAGTTGAAAAACTCAAGAAGGAGTGCCGATTTAAACAGTATACTTCCGGCACGCGCATCCTGAATGAAAGCGAAGAAGTCAAGGAGTTCATCCTGCTCGTCGAAGGTCAGGTCAGTGTTATAAAAACCCATCAGGGAAAGAAAAAGACGCTTTTTACTCTCGATCCTGGCGATACATATGGCGAAGTCGAGATGCTCAACGGCACAGGCGCACTGGCTGCACTGATCGGATACATGGAATTCCAGATCATGTTCATTCCCAAAGAATCCGTTTTGCGCCTGGTAGGGCTCTACCCCGGATTCGCCCGAGAACTGCGGGAGACGTATTCTCATCGTGCCGGGATTCTACTTGAACAGGGGCTTTCAAAAACTCCGTTCGGTCAGATCATTACATTCTTCAACGTTAAGGGCGGAGCCGGAAAATCAGTGATGTCGGCAAACGCAGCCATCATGTTGAAGTATTTCTGGAAAAAAAAGGTGGTACTCGTCGATCTGAATCTCGCGTTTGGCGATCAGAGTATTATTCTGAACCTCCCGACAGAGAAAAATATGTATGAACTATCTAAAATCCGCCAGCCGCTCAAAATTGAGAAGATCGAAACGCAGCTGACCACGCACAAATCCGGACTTAAAGTATTGCTGTCGCCACCCCTACCGGAAACAGCCGAAAAAATCAAGATCGAACTCGTTGAGCAAACCCTGGATATACTCCGCGCAAACTACGACTTCGTAATCGTGGACACCCAAAACCATCTGACTGAGCTCGAACTGAAAATCATAGACATGAGCGATCTTGTACTTGTCATGATGACCATGGAATTGACATTTATCAAAAACACCAAGCTCCTGATAGATCTTTTCGGCCGTCTGAAGATTCCGCGGGACAAGATCAAAGTCGTGCTTAACCGCGCTTTCAAAGCACTCGGTCTCGAGCCGTCGCGCGTCGAAACCTCCCTGCGCTATGCCATCAGTCATTTCATTCCAAGTGAAGGCGACATCGTAATTCCCTCGGTCAACACAGGCGACCCATTCGTTCTGCAACCAGTTCTCGCCGGCACACCTCTCATGCTCTCCATGGAAAGACTATGTCGTCGTCTGGTAGGTGAAGATCCGGATAAGGGCACCTGGAATATGTTCTCCATGGTAAAAGAAGTATTCGGCATGTAAAGTGTGCCGCCAATTCCACAGGATCATTTGATTCTCGATATAAGCAGGGCAAACGAATAAAAGTCATGTGGTAGGGCGTAACTATATCCGCAGGGTTTCTCGGCTGGCCCGGCGGTCCAGCCCTACCCTTCACTGAAATAAGGCAGTTCTAGCCATTAACCGATCAAGAATTAAATGACTCTGCATTCCCACAGGATCATTTAATTCCTAGTTAAGCCGGACAAACGGCAGGGCGTGGGTAGGGCGTGACCGCCGGGCACGCCGAGTCCTATATCCGCAGGGGTTTCTTCCGGGCCTGGAATAAATCAGACCTCAACTACCAACCAAGAATTTTTTTAAAGAAGCTGGTCTTCTTTGAAGTGATCTTCGCAACGATTGCGGAAACGTTATCGCGACCGCCGGCTTCAAGAGCTTCCGCAATAAGCGTTTCGACAAGAGGTTGAGGTTCTTCGTGTTTCACGAAGAGCTCTTTGAGTCGCGGCAGTGGCACCATATCGGTTAATCCGTCGCTGCAAAGCAAAAACATATCGCCGTTCCAGACGGGACCGGAAGTAATGTCAACTTCGAGCTTCTGATTACAACCTATGTAACGCGTGATCTGATTTTTGTATGGATGATCAATCTTTTCATCCTCGGTAATCAACCCTCTTATGAACAACTCTTCGACATAAGAATGGTCGCGAGTCATCTGCTTGAAATCGCCCTTGCGAAACAAATATATCCGTGAATCGCCCACATGAGCCAGGAAAAAAGTTTGCTCACGCAGCATCAATAAAACACAAGTACAACCCATACCTTGTTGTTCAGCATTCTCGGTTGATTTCAAGCGGATTTGCTCGTTGGCGTCGAGAAAAGCCTCGCGAATCGCCGGCTCCAGGTTATCAGCAGATTTCTGCTGGACAAGCCGCGCAGATAGAATATCCCGAGCCATCGCCGAAGCGACTTCGCCGGCTTTGTGTCCGCCCATTCCGTCAGCGACTAGAAAAACACCATCGCGGTCGGTCGAAAAAATGGCATCTTCATTGTTGCTTCGGACTTTGCCCATGTCCGTTTTCCCGAAAGCCTTGTATTCCACGCTTTCTTCCTCCGCCTACAAACCCTTCATTTTACTCGTGATATCCGGTTGGTTCTGGTTCAGATCAAGAGAGATCTCATAATACTGCTTAGCCTTCTGCTTGTTTCCCTCTTTCAGAAAATAATCACCCAATGCGTTAAGCAACAACGGGCTATTGGTGTCCAGTTCCCAGGCCTTGGTGAGAGTGTCGAGCGCGGCTTTAAGATCATTTTTCGCGATCTGAACCTTGCCCCACATCGTCATCAGTAATGCATTTTTCGGCTCTCTTTCCACACGAGACTTATAAAACATGGCAGCTGAAGCAAGGCAGCCATTTCGTTCACAAAGCTTCAGAAAGTCAAGGTGTGCATCTTCATTCTGAATCACCTCGTCGATGGTCGCTTCGACTTTACGCCACGCTTCCTGTGCAGCCGATCCCTTCTTTTTTCCACTACCTATTGCGGCAATCCCCTCGAAAACCTTATCCAGTCGCGACTCCATCTCAGGATCAGGCTTCTTGAGCGACCTGTTTAAAACAACCTTCTGTTTCTGCTGAAGATTGATTTTGATTACCTGATCGATGTAATCGGGCATCGACAACTTGATCTTGTAAATCCCAGGCGTAAGTGGCAATGCTATTGGACATGTCCCGACCTTCTGACCATTTACATCAACTTGTGCACCCGGCGGGAAAGAAGAAATGTCTATCCCGGCCTGGGTGTATACCTGATAGCCTTTGAATCCGCCCAGAAACGTCAGCGTAAATCCGATGACCAAAGCAAACGCCTTCAAAACTCCGCGAAACGCCTCGCTTTGAAAGCTCGCCTGAAATCTGGAAACATGCGGATCTGCGTTTTTCCTCCGCCCCTCAGTATTTTTCAGACTGTCTTCCGGTAACTCCTGCGTCTGCCCGGTTGCCTTCGTAAGATCGACGGACTTCACATCGGCATCAAGAGAAGGCTCCGGATCATTCACATGCTGAAAGGCTTCCAGCATATCTTCAGGTGTCTGGTAGCGGTCTTCACGCCTCTTTTCCATGGCTTTCATTATGATGTCGTTCAGCCTCGGCGGAACAGCATCATTTATTTCAATCGGAGGTCTGGCCGGCTCCTGAATGTGCATCAACGCAACCGAATTCGGATTGTCGCCAATGAATGGAAGCTTCCCGACGACCAGTTCATACATGGTCACTCCGAAAGAATATATATCGCTTCGGTGGTCCAGGTCACGTTTTCCAAGGGCTTGCTCCGGTGACATGTAATCGGTGGAACCAAGCGTCAAGCCATCCCCGGTTTTACTCGTATTTATCTTCGCCTTCGCAATTCCAAAGTCGGTCAGCAGCACCCGCCCGTCAACGTCAATGAGAATGTTCGAAGGTTTTATATCCCGGTGTATGACGCCCATTTTGTGACAATGAGCGAGAGCGGATAAAGCTGCCTTGGCGACATCATAAATGAAATCGAGAGTGAACCCCTCCTCGCCATGAATTTTGCTTTCAAGAGAAACGCCATTCACGTACTGCATTATGAAATACGGCGGAAGCCCCTCTTTGTCGCAAATTTCCTTCGATGCAATGTCGAGAATTCCTACGATGTTCGGATGATCTTTGAGCCGTTCCATGGTTCGCGCCTCGTCAAAAAATCGCGAAACGACGTCAGGTTCGTTGATCCACTCTTCCAAAAGGAATTTTACAGCCGCTTTTTTTTCAAGAACGGTATGTTGAGCAAGGTAAACAGTTGCAAACCCACCATCCCCAAGTTTATTGAGGATGGTGAAATTTCCAGCCCGCTTTCCGGTGTATTCAGCCACGTTTCTCTAAAATCCCAACATGGAACGCAATTTGCCGAAAATTCCACCTTCGACCGCTGCGACTATTTCCTCGCCTCGGATGTTGCGTGCCAGATTTGAAATGCCATTCGACAGCGGCGAACCCGGGTTTTCCATCACGTAGAGTTTCCCACCCTGGGTAGTCATGATCGCTTCTTTCGGCGCATCGGGAAGCGATAAAAAATCACGCTTAAGGAAGCCCTTGATCTCATCTCCGGTCAACCCGCCTTCACGTTCCAGCCGTGAGATGAGTAATTTCACCTTCGATTCGGGATATTTGAGCTTGTCCATGATCGCAAGAATTTTCTTGAGGGCAAGCATGTGTCCGATCTCCGGTTTGCCGAACAAAAGGATGAGGTTCGAAGCTTCCCAGACAGTCAGTACAACATCATCGATCTGATTCTTGAGATCCACGATCACGAAGTCATGCTTCGACTCCAAGCTCCACAATAATTTCTGAACAAGTTCGGGCTTCTTCATGGCCCAGTCATTCACAAGCTCAGCTTCCTCCGTTTTTGACGGAGCCGCGATATAGCTATAACCCTGCCCCGGACGAAGAAACTTGTCGATCATATCGCCCGTAATTTCAGGTTCGCGCATCAATTCACACGACGATAGGCCGACCTTCCCGTTCGAATACGTCAGAACATCCCCGAAAGCGAAATTGAAATCGGCGATGACCACCTTTTTTCCCGCCGTAGAGAGAGCATGAGCCAGATTCACCGCTGTGCTTGTAAGACCTGTACCGCCTTTGGGACTGTAAAGACCGATTATTTGCGCTCCCGTGCGTGACAGTGGTTTTAACGTCTCCCACAGATCGCTGCGCGCGGAATCGACGAATATGAATTCGAAAGTATCGAATTTCAGGATATCCTTATGGTTAAGTTTTATCTTCTTTGCTGACTCAATCTGCGCATTATTCAGAAAGGTTCCGTTGGAACTGCTGTTGTCCTCAATGAAAAAAACATCGCCCTCACGCGTAATGGTCGCGTGCAGACGTGAAATCATGTCACTGGCCAGTACAAGCTCACGGCCTTCTTCACGGCCGATACTGTAAGACGCTTTCGCAAGTTCGAAAGGCTTACCCAGATATGGAGGCGTATTGCCGACCAGATACTTCTTTTTTTCTTCCTCCACCGCTTGTACAACGGCTTTCCGGAAGATCGTTTTCTTGGATTCATCAGCCATGGAAAGGCACCCCCATACACAAGAGTGATCGGAGTATATCACACCCTCCGGCGTCATTCAACGAAAGTATTTCTACAAAAAGAAATATGAAATTACAATGCGATCCTTTCTTTATTCTGGTGCCTCTATTTCACTAAGCGGGACATCATGGCTCGCCGCGATAACGGCACCAGAAAAAAAATCCAGCACAGAATCAGAACTGGTGAAAATATATGCATCGGCATACCAAGGGTCACTGCCCTTACTACATCGATTACGGGAGTCAGCGGGAATACCCATGCAACGGACCGCACAATGGGAGAAAGGGTTGCCAGCGGAAAAAAAACACCACAAAACAGGAACATCGGAAACACAAGTAAATACTGCGGATACGAAATGTCCTCGATCGAGCGTGCTTTTGCGGCCGACAGAAGCCCGAGAGCGGCAAACAGCAGCGAAGCACAGAATGCGACCAATACATACAAAAAAACTCCGGCAATGCGAAAATCACCGGTCAGAACTCCGATCAGGAAGACTGCGCATGCCGCCGTCGAGGCTTTCGTGGCATCCCAGAGGAGCTCTCCCCATAAAATCTCGGATAATGTGATCGGAGTCATCGCCATGGCCTGAAAGATACGTTGGTAATACATACGTACGAAGGAACCATATGCGGCTTCGAAAAAGCCCTGAAATAAAATAGTTTGAGCGGCAATTCCGGCAAACACAAACTGACGATACGATAGATGCAAACCACCGGTATCTATTTCCCCGATCATGCTTCCTACGCCAACGCCGAACGATACAAGAAACAGTATGGGTTCAACAAAAGTTGTCGTGATACCGAACACGAGATTTTTTTGGTAAACAGCAAGATAACGTCTCCAGACGAGGATGATCGCTGCAAAAGGAGTCATTCGCCCTCCCTTTCATCATCCTCGAGATGCTTCCCCGTCAACTTTAAAAACACATCTTCAACATTCGGCGGACGCTTCCATTTAACTCCGGGACGCAATTCTTCGTCAATCATCTGTGTGCCAATGTGACGGTCGATGAGCGTCTGCGGCGAAGCACAATCCAGAATATGACCACGATGCAATATAGCGATGCGATCACACAGTCGCTGGGCTTCTTCCATGTAATGAGTTGAAAGCAAAACAGCTCCACCGGCTTCGCGGAAACCCCGGATAATATCCCAGACAATATGACGAGCATCCGGATCCAGGCCGGTTGTGGGCTCGTCAAGCACCAGAACTTTCGGATCAGCGACCAGCGAACGCGCCACCTGCAATCTGCGCCTTAACCCACCTGACAAAGCTTCCACAGGTTCGGAAGCCTTTGACTCAAGACCAAACCGTCGAAGAAGTTCCGCTGCCCGGGCTTCGCCTTCCCCTCGTCTGATTCCGAAATACGTGGCGTATAAAACCATCTGATCGAATACGGTAAAATCGGTATCAAGCGTATCATCCTGAGAGCAGACACCAAGATGCAGGCGAGCCCTCTTGGGATCGGCATGCACGTCGACACCCATTAAGCGCACATTCCCGCGCGTCGTCGGATAGAACCCCACAATGCAGTTCATTGATGTCGATTTTCCAGCGCCGTTCGGACCAAGCAGCCCGAAGCATTCCCCGGGTGCAATCGAAAACGAGATGCCGCAAACGGCATGAAATGGCTCACGCCCAGGGTTGTAATACGATTTTTCCAGACCGTCGACCTCAAGCGCCAAACTCAGTCTTGCGTTTCCATCAGTTTCGTTCATGAGGCATCATCTTTTTCTTTTTTTGTTCACGGGCGCCATATAAGGCGATCATTGGGCCGATCCTGGAGAAAAATGCGTGAATAAGAGCCGGCATCCGCCCGTTCGTATAAATTAATACCGTGGCCACAGCAATCGGAGCAAGCCGCACGCGGAACCTGGACTACAAAAATATTGTCTCCGACATCAGCGGCGGATTCCAGAACCTGAACCCCCGGACACTTTGGACAAAGATGAAATTCCTCGTGCTGCGTTTCGCTTATCCCATCGGTATCGTAAAAGAGACGCCGAAAGCGTTTCACTATCTGTCCAGCGCCACGCACCCTGCGCTCAATCTCGTCACGCTGCCCGACAATGTTTTCAATCTGATCACACATTGTTTTAAGATACGGCATCGTTCGCGGCCCTTCGCGAAGCAGCTCCGCATCGTAGTCCGGCTCACGCACATGCGAGAAATCGAGACCTGCCATTGCCAGAATGATGCCCAGATTCACGTATGGCAATGCTCCGCAAATGGAATATCCTCCCTCGAGGACTGCTATGTCTGGTGCAAGACGCCTGTTCAACTCCGCATAACCCTGCGCCGACAACCGCATGTTGGTAATTGGATCAGTGTAATGGTTGTCCTGCCCAGCTGAATTTATGATGAGATCCGGCTTGAACTTCCGTAAAATTGGGAGAACAAGACGATCGAACACGTACATGTAACCCTCGTCGCCAGTGCCCTGTGGGAGAGGAATGTTTATCGTGCCGCCAATTGCGGATGGCCCGCCGAACTCTTCAGGAAAACCGGTACCAGGATAAATCGTGCGGCCATCCTGATGAAGCGAAATGAATAACGTGTCGGGATCATTCCAGTAAATGTCCTGGGTGCCATCGCCATGATGGCAATCAGTGTCGACTATCGCTATACGCCGGGCCCCGAATTCGTGCCTCAACCGCTCTATCATTATGGCTTCAATATTGATGACGCAAAAACCCCGGTCACCGTGGACAATGCGATGAGCGTGATGTCCGGGGGGACGTACAATCGCAAATGCGCGATCCGCTTTTCCCAACAATACTCTACGACCGGCTTCTATGGCGCCTCCTGCTGAAATCAGATGTGAAGAGCTTACACGTGTTTCAACATCGGGCACGCACAAATGAACGCGCTGTATGTCAGCAATCGACGCGGGAACCGGATTGATCATCTCGATTCCGTCAATGTCTTCGATGCCTTCTTCTAAAACCTGATCCTGTGTGTAAAGCAGCCTTTCTTCCCGTTCGGGGTGAGTCGGGGAAATCGCCCAGTCGAACGCCGGGAAAAAAACCAGAGCCAGACGTTTATCAGCTTTCAGCACTTTTTTCCCTCCGGGGTTGTCAGAAGCGCTGGACGCACGTGAGCCTTCACCCGAAAGCGACGCCCCCGCGTCGAAAAACCCTCGACGACATTGAAACAGCTTTCCTCAATGATTTCCATGTCCCGAATCCGCGAATTCATATCGATATTGTCATCCGCTACAGACAAAGACTGGGTGTCCACATATTTTGAATCTATCGAAACATCTGCATTCTTAACAGCCGTCGCTGCATCTTTAACCGCGGGTTGCCATATTTTGACCACATATTGTCCGAGAAGCTCAAACACCTTTGCACGAGCATTCTCTAGCGTAAATGATGCATCGATTGATTCGCGAAGGCCTAGTTCCGGGACTGTGAGATGTCCCTCGAATGTATCGGCGATAAGCGTCAGCTCGATCGTCGGCTGGCTCAGCGCAGCACCGATGGCATTAGCGGCCTGGAGATGCATTGTTCCCGCCTTCCCGGGCAGAGTCCGGGAAATCGCCATCGGAAGATGCAATACATCCGAGAGCGCCGGTGTAAGCGCTGCCGCCGGCCCACCTATGACAGAAAGACGTTTCGGCCGTATGACCCGACCGGCAAGCAGTTCCCGGATCGTATAAACCGGACGATTATTTATTTCCGTAATGGCTCTGTCGACGGCACTCTTAGCCATATCGACAAAGCTGGTAATTATACGCCTTGCAGCTTCTGATGACTCGACCCCGAGTTGAGCGGCAAACCGCTTCATGGCCCGATGAGCCCGATCGCTGTCTCCGAACCTCGCCAGACCGAGAACGATCAAGGCATCACCCGGTGTGAGTGATGGCCCTCCGAGTGCGGCAGCCGGACCATCCCGATCTGGTCCGATCATGATGCGGGTATTGTCCATGACAGTAACGCGGCAATCCCCGCCAAGCGCGATTGACTGGCTCCAGAGGCCACGCACCGGCGTCGGACGGCCGCCGATGACGACACCCCGAGGCAGAAACAAAGGCACACCATCCGCAAGAAAGGCGATATCTGTTGTCGTTCCCCCGATGTCAAGCAATAATGCATCTTCACGAGAGGTTTCGAGATCAAGCGATACCGTCAATGCACCCATAATGCTCGCCGCAGGCCCTGACTGAATAGTCTGAATCGGCGCGCGCTCAGCTGCGTCCAGAGGCATGGTTCCCCCGTCGGCCTTGAGCATGAATACAGGCGCCGAAAGACCTATATCTGACAGGGTGCGGCGCACAGCCGATGAAAAAACACGAAACCGCTCGACTACAGCTGCATTAAGCCACGCGCCAAAGACACGCCTGGGAAAATTAAGCGATCCGGAAATCTCGTGACCAAGCGTGATGGAATTAAATCCTTCGCCAAGAGCGCTTGCAATGCGACGTTCTACAGCAGGATTGCGTGTGGAAAACTTCGTAACTACCGCTACAGACGAAATACCCGCCTTACAAAAATCCGCAGCGGCCGCTTGCACATCTTTCTCGCTGAATGGCGAAGTTTCACAACCCCGATGATCGACGGCGCCCGACAGAAAACGTGTCATTGATGCGCATGCGAGGAAAGCCGGATCACGTCCTGGCCCACTTTGTAAAATGAGTCCGACAGGAGCCAGTTTTCCTTCAGCAATCAAATTGGTCGAAAGTGTCGTCGAAAGCTGAATGCGCCCAACCTTCGACGGGGGAAATCCTTTCAGCAGTTCACGAAGGGTTTCACCAAGACTGGCGGCAAGATCATCACGATCGGTGAATTGTTTCGCAAAGGCGACAATGCGACCGCTCTCAATAAGAACGGCATCGGTATGGGTTCCTCCTACATCGAGCCCAATAATCGCCATGTCTGATCTGAATTATACGACACGCGCCAAAGCAAGCGCACTATTTTTTTGCGGACTCAGCACAAACGCAGTGTTCTTGCAAATTAGGGGGTATTGAGCTAACCTGATCCCTGAATCCCGGGAAATAAGGAGTCTGACATGGTGGGTGAGAGACACGGAAAACCCAGGGCGGATAAATCTGAATCATCGAAATCATTGCCCGGCAACAAAAGCGGGAAGAACATTGGCAATAAAGCCCGCGATGCCAAAGAACAAAAGTTTGTAGAAAAACTACTGGCACGTGTCGATGAGTTGCGACAGAAAAACTCTCCGGATTACGCAGCCAGACTGATTGAACGTGTTCTCCCATACTTTGCATTTTCGACCGAGCTATACTACGCTCTCGGCTGCTGCGAAATGGATTGCGGAAGTTTTACCGCCGCGCTGCGGGCATTTGCGGCTGCCGGCATATTCGAACCGGAAAATCCGGATGTAAGACTTGGAATTGCAAACGCTTTTCTGTTATTGAACTGGCCTGAGCGATCTCTTTCGATCATCAAGGAAATCCTTAAAACCGATCACAAGCATTTCGGAGCGCATTTATTATACGGCCAGTATCACGAGGAGCGAGGCGAATGGAACCGATCTCTCGCCGAATATCGGCTGATTGAAGATCAACATGACCACCCCTCACATCCACATCTTCTGGCGCGCCTTGGGGTCTGTTTCCTTAATATTGAAAAACCGTTGCGTGCGCTCGAGTATTTCGAAGAGGCGTTGAGACTGCTCCCGGATGATATCGAGACTCGTTTTCAGCGCGGCGTATGTTTCGGAGCCTTGAACGAGTTTGACAAGGCCTTGTCCGATTTTGAATATGTCATAGAGAAAGACCCGCTTGATGGTGATGCTCTTGCTTATTCCGCGCTGTACCAGTTTTACCTTGGCCAAAAACCCCAGGCGGTTGCCCGCATCGAAAAAGCCCTCGAGCTTCAACCCGGAAACGAACTTATCAGTGATATCAGAGAAGAAATATTTACATCAGCTCCGCCGGACCATCAACTCCCTTCTTCCGAAGACGAAGACGAGGATGACGGCGAAGAAGAGGAATAGGCAGAACCCAGATGGATTCACTTATTGTACTGCTTCTTATTACCGGAGTCATTGGTTATGGTCTGAAAGAAATGTTAGGACTTTTTGGCAAGTCCAAAGATAACATCGTTTCAAACAACGAATTGCGTCAGATTGAGACAAAAGTCGATAAGCTCCTGCGACGATTCAATACCATCAATGAACGAATGTCGGTGTTGGAAAACCGGCTTCACGACATCGAGGCTGGCAATCCGAAACTGATTACGCCACCCGCCGAAGTCATCCAACTGAAAAAAGCCGACGACGAAAAGCCCGTATCAATCCTCCAGACAATTCAGGAAATAAATCGTTCACGAACGACCCAACCGGTGCATTTCGAAGAATCTGACTTAATCAGGCAATCAGAAGAACGTGATTCACATGCCAAGCGCGAATCTCAGAAAAAATCTGAAAAATCGCCTGGCGCGACTTCGCCAACTCCTTCCGAAACTATTCCCGACAGTTATCCAACCGCTCTCACAGCGAACCTGCCCCATACAATTCAGCCGCCAAAACCCGATAAATCGAAAAGGTCTAAATCGCCCAAGGAACCCATACCAGTCGTTCCAGTGCTAATTCAGGAGCAACCTGCGCCTGTTACAGACTTTATCGGCAGTCCGATAACCTCTGATTCAAAAACAGAGCCATTCTTTGCCAGATTTGGCATCGATTTCGATACAATTGACTGGGCAAATTTCCTCGGAGTGAAGCTGTTCGCCTGGATTGGCGGTTTTACCTTCTTCCTGGGTATGGTGTATTTCGTAGGTTTGTCGATTCAAAATGACTGGATCAGCAAACCAATGCAGGTAGCCATCAGCTTTCTGATCGGTCTGAGCGCTATCGGAGGCGGTCTTTATCTTCGCGGACGCGGATATCCGCTGACCGTACATAGCCTTTGCGCATCAGGTGTTTCGATCAATTATGCCTCGATCATCGTCGCTCACATTCCGGCTTACATGGGCCTCGGTGTGATGACCACCTTCGGCCTGATGGTCGCTAATACGATCGCCGCATTTTCACTGGCGGTCAGCCTGGATGCCCGCTTCGTAGCACTGCTCGGCCTCGTAGGCGGATTTATAACCCCGCACATTCTCAGTACCGGCGTGGATAATCCCTTCGGTCTGTTCGCATACATAGCCTTACTGAACATAGGTCTGACAGCCGTAGTGTATCGCAAGGGATGGGGCTTTCTCGTCGGCCTCGGCGCAATCGGCACACTACTGATGGAGGCCGGCTGGACGGCAAAATTCTTCACGATGACGAAGATCGACACATTTGCAGCAATCTTCGTCTTCTTCGCTTTTTTCTTCGTGGGAGTATGGAAACTTTTACGTAATCGCCCTCTCGAAGATGAACATGTGACGGATGCCGCAGTGGGAGTGCCGCTCATATCGTTCTGGTCGGTCGCTTTTCTGCTTTCATTTTCAGAAAGCGCGAATCAGTCTCCGACTGTATTGGGGCTCCTGTACTCCCTGATAATCCCGGTTGTATGGCTTGTCATAGTTTCTGAAGAGCCCGCCAAAATAGATTTTCCAGCCGGGGTCAGGTCATGGAAAGCGGAAATGGCATGGCCGGCCGCTCTGGGCATAGTCTGGCTTCTTCTCTTACTATGGGCCGGCAATTATATGAATGCCACTCTGATAAGCACAGGCTGGATCGCCTTTTTTATTCTTCCAACGCTCGCCGTCTCCGTGAGATTTTTCATCACATACCGCGCGCAGTCAGTGCTCCCCCTTCCGCCAGACATCGTGGAAAAGTCGTCCTCCGCCCCCCCCGTAGAAGGCATTCAGACAAATGCCCCGCAGCGGACCAGCTGGATTATAATTCAGGCTGGGCGCCTGGCTCCGCTGCTCAGTTTCGTGCTGGTATTTTTTCTGATCCGCGCACTCAACCCGGGCGAAAACCCGCTCGGAGTATTCTCACTCATTCTCTGGTATGACTTGCTGATAGCCGCTCAAGTAGTAAACGATGCAGAAGCACACGACAGCCATTCGGCCGCCAGCATCGGCAGTTTCGGCCTTATCTGCATCTGGCTCGCAAGCAGAAATTTCACTCCTGACAATACCAGTTCGGCATATATTTTGTTCACGGGCTTCTTCGCATTCTATTTCGGCTTTCAGATATGGGCAGCAAGGCGTGGAATTATATCCAGGCACGTCTCTTTTGCCGGCAGACTGTCTCCCTTACTGTCGCTTTTCTTCGTTGGTTATATGTTTGCCTACCCCAGTACTGGCGCCAATAATGCGATTGTCTTTTCCCTGATGCTGCTATTCAACGTCGCTCTCTCCTGGCAGGCGTATAAAGATCCTGAGGCCGGATCATTTCATATATATGGTATGGTGGCGTCGTTCATTCTGATATGGATATGGATCATACAAAGCTCCATGCTCCCCTCAGATCCCTGGATCGTCTGGGCGGTTTGTCTCGGATACCCCTTATTCTACATCCTTGGCTGGTTGGCAACGCTCCGATACGGCCGACCCACGGCACATATAACTATTGCTGCCCGTTTAACTCCGATACTGAGCATGTCATTCGTTTTTCACATGCTTCGTTTCCCCGGTCTCGCGGACAAACCACTCCTGGTGCTCTCACTTCTCCTGGCACTTGATCTGTTGTTAACACTGCAAACGCTCCGGGAAGACAGCGCCCGGCCTTTTCATCTCGCTGGCGGAGGAGTAAGCTTCTTCCTGCTGATCATTTGGTCCAACAGCGGGCTCACCGAAGCGAATCTTATCTATGGTCTTGCCTTCTTTCTGCTTTTCGCGTTGGTCCACTCGGCACTGCCGATTCTGCTGCAGCGCATGCGGCCTGAGGCATCGCCTTACCTTGCAGGCTACCTGCTCGCTCCCCTGATGATTGTGCTTATGTTCTTTCCTATAGTCGGCCAGGCAAGCGTATCTTTTCTTCTCTGGCCGGCGATTCTGTTAGTGAATATCGTAGCTTTGGCAGCCGCCTGGATGATGTCATGGCTATGGGCCGGCATCACCATGCTGCTGCTTACAATGGGGGCCCTCGGTTTCTGGGCGCAACGTTTGTCCAGTATTCATGAGCTTCCCGGCTTTACGGGCATCGAAATATTTTTCACTCTGGCGTTCCATGCTTGGGGTTGGTTTGCCGCCAGTGGACGTTCTCCTGACTGGAAAAACCCGGCAAGTATCTGGCGGCTTATCTCCGGAATCGAAGCAGATCGCGCAATAGAAAAGTGTGAATCGATGATATATACCTGGCAAACACCTTTCCAGCGACCAGAGCTGCTTGTGGAGCGAGCTCTTGAAAAAATAGCTGAATCATTTAATTTCTCTTCAGACGGGCGCAGTGAAACGACGGAAGCTTCCACTCCGGCTTCACCCCGGCCCGCGGCAACCCAGGACGCGTTTATTCCACGTCCCGAAATGCTATTGATGCCCACTCTGTCGGCCTTCATGCCATTTGCGCTGCTTCTCATGGTAGTTCAAAAACTTTCCGACGTTTCTCCATTAGCCATTTTTGGTCCGGCGCTGTTGCTGACTTTGTTGCTATTGCGCATGGTACGCATCCTGGCGATCGATGTCATTGCTCTTATAACGCTTATCAGCGTCTCTCTACTCGAGATTGCATGGCAGACAAACTGTTTTCATGCGACTGACGCTGTATCAGCGACGGGCTGGTATCTTCTTTTCTTCACGGTATTCTTCGCATTTCCATTTCTGTACCGGTCGACATTCAAGGACCGCCTTATGCCATGGGTCGTATCGGCGGTCAGCGGCCCTGTCCAGTTCTATCTGTTATATCTGGCGATCTGCGGGGGGTGGGGAAAATCATTTATCGGCCTCCTGCCAGCCCTCATGGCGGTGCCGGCCCTCATGGGGCTTAAAAAACTGATACACACAATACCAGAGTCATCACCATTAAGAACCACTCTGCTCGCTCTTTTCGGCGGAGTTGCCCTGTTCTTCATCACATTCATATTTCCGGTCCAGTTCGATCGGGAGTGGCTGACCGTCGGCTGGGCCCTGGAGGGTGCAGCCTTGATCTGGCTTTTCCGCCGCGTTCCACATGATGGACTGAAAATACTTGGCTCAGCCTTGTTGCTTATCGCCTTCATTCGCCTGGGACTCAACGAAGAGGTGTTTTCTTACTACACACGCAGCGGAACCCCGCTCTTCAACTGGTTTTTATATGCCTACACGACGGTCGCGGCCTCTCTCATTGCAGGAGGATATTTTCTGGAACCACAACGAGACCGTCTGTTAGACTGGAGACTTCCACCGATTTTCTACGCGCTTGCCGGATTGCTTTTGTTCATGCTTCTAAACACAGAGATCGCTGATTACTTCAGCACAGGAACGATAATCACCTTCGACGTGTTTTCCGAGGATCTCGGCCGCAGTATGACATACTCTCTCGGTTGGAGCCTGTTCGCGCTCGGATTGCTTGTAGTTGGTATCCGAACCGGAACCTCCGGAGCCATCCAGTGCAGTCTCGGGCTTCTCATTGTAACGATCGCAAAGGTTTTTTTGTATGACCTCTGGCGTCTCTCCGGGTTGTACAAAGTCGCATCGCTGATTGGCCTGGCCGGTGCTCTGATGCTGGTATCTTTTCTTTATCAGCACTTTCTTGGCCGCAAGCCCGACGACCACTAAGTACAGCTCACAGTAAATAATGGGGCCTTTCGAACCTCGTGGAATTACGTCGTATGCGCCTAATCCAACCAACTGCAGCCCTGCAAATTGCTGTGAGTGATACTAAGTACATCTCTAAGTGTCCAATTTTTATACATTTTACGTTTTCACTATAAACTTTACCCCCCTGTCGTGCCGATAATATTTAGGGGAATGTATATCCATTTTCGGACATAAGCCAGGGCAAACACATTAAAAACGCAGGAATGGTCTATAACACGGCTCTCGACACTACGAAGTGCCCGCAAGGGCGAAACTATGAAATGGTAGGGCGTGACCGCCGGGCACGCCGAAGCGCAAAGCGGCGCGCCCGGCGGTCACGCCCTACCACAGAACTTTTAATGCATTTGCCCTGGGGCATTAGCACTTACTTAGGAATGGCTTGTCATATCGAACGAATGTGAGAGATCTCATAAATACAAGATTTGCCCCTTCGGTCGAAATGACAAAGTAGAATGTTGAGGCTTAAGTAAGGGCGTATACCATTATCGGGGAAGGTCCTTTTGTCACTGTTCTTTCATGGAAGAAAATTGCTCAAGGAGGAGCGACAATGGCCGTAAACATCAGCGCGTATTCCCAAATGATCGTCAAACGTAACATCTCCTCTTATTCAGCTTCCATAGAACTGGAAGCATTGAAAACATCGAAATCAGAAACCTCCGGCAAAGCCTCGGACATCGGGAATGATCTCATACAGCTTTCACCATTCTCACAGATTCTCGGCGCAATTGAAAAGCTGAGAAGAAGTACATCTGAAGCCGACAAGCTCGATGTCATGATACCGGAAGCAGGTGGTTCCGGCAGCACTCTCAGCACCGGAACCAGGAGCGACACCTCCAGTGAGAGCAGCGGCAGTATGCTGGAACAGAAATTCGATCTGATGCTCCGCATGATCGCCACGGACAGCAAAGATTACGAAAGACTTCGTGCCCGTTTCCACGATCTGATGGAGCTTGCCAACGGAAGCATGTCAGCAGGCGGGAAATACTCTCCCGTGGTTTCGCTTCAGGCTTCCAAACCTGCGTTGCCCGCGGATGCCAAACTGGATGCCCAGCCCTCTACGCAGGCTGAGGCGGCGGCGCCCCCTGCGGCTGATGGGGGTAATCAGACAGAAGCGCCGACAACTCCTCCGGCTGATTCAGCGAAGTCAGGTCAGGCAAACATGAATATTCAGGTCGAGCACATTGACAGTCGACTCGACATCAGTAATGTCCAATTAGATTCCACTCGTCAGTCTCAGCAGACTCTGCAGACTAATCAGAGCCTGGAGACTCAGCGACAGCAGGGGAAAAAAATAGACCCTCTGGTGATCGACCTCAAGGGCAACGGACTCGATCTTACCTCCGTCGATAAGGGCGCCTTGTTCGACATGAACGCCGATGGTCGCCCGGAAAAAGTCGGCTGGGTCAAAGGGGATGATGCCCTGCTGGTGCTCGATCGCAACGGCAACGGAAAAATAGATAACGGAACCGAGGTTTTTGGTGACCAGAATGGCGCAGCCAATGGTTTTGCCGAGCTGGCAAAATACGACGACAATCACGATGGAGTTATTGACTCGAAGGATCGCATATTTAAAGCGCTCAAGCTTTACCGTGACATTAACGGTAATGGAAGTATCGACAGTGGCGAACTGACAGGGCTTTCCCAGGCCGGGATAGAACGACTCAGCCTTTCATTCAAACGTATCGCTGAGAGTGCCGGCCAGCATACTATTGCGCTGAAAGGCGGTTTCACCCGCACCGATGGCAGCAGCGGTGAAGTTTCCGATGTTCTGCTAGCCTACAAGGACACTTCGGGCCACTAAAATGGGATACCAGGGCTAACACGACGGTGCGCCAGGTCGGATCGCAAAAAGACGTGTCATCCGGACTACGCAGTCTCGATGAGTATTTTTCTTTCCTAGAGGAGTTAAAGCTCGGCGTGCAGGCACCTGAAAAAAAAAGCGTCTATAGAGAGATGTTTTGCCTATAAGGCTTTGTGGCCCGTCTCGGAGCACAAACGAGGCTCGTGTAGAGGAATCCCGAACCGTGGGACTGTAGGGAGTGTTATAAAATCAAAATACAGCTCCTGAATTTGATTGACTGGAACCACTGATATTGTCTACTAACCGGGTTGAGCCTTGCCGACTACATTGCCCGTGTCTCGGTTTATAGATTCGATTACCGCAGTTACAGGCAGAGGCACACTGAATGTCAGGCCGGTGAAGGATTTCACCGCCGACAGCCCCGTGCTCGAACATACCAGTATCAGACCACCGGAATAGGAGACGAATGAAGTCGGCTGCCATACGAGATTGGTCGATGCGGCGCCGCATGGGACCGTGGTCGATGCGACGAAACCGGGCGGAATATTGGTGATCCTTATCTGAAGATTCAGCGTATTTAGACTGCTGACGTCAAGCGTGCCGACCATCTTGACGGCAGTCGTCATGCCGGGACCGGTCACAGTCATCGCGATCGGAGACGAATCGCCAGTTCCGAAACGGTCGTCCGTGGCCCGGGCGAATACGCGCCATGCACCCGTGCCGGGGTTTGTCCATGTGAAACGATACGGCGCGGAAGCCACTTTTCCCAGAAAGATCGGCGTGAATTGCTAAACAATATTATCCCCCCATAACTCTTCCAGAAATAATCGCCATGGCACAATCCTTATGTCTCCAGACAGACGCGGTTCTCGTTCATTGCACACAATAATGGCTTTGCCTGGTTTGTGCTCATCCTTAAATGCACTGATCCCCTTCATATCTGAAGATTTTACCTGGTCTGCACCTTTCACTTCAATACAGACCTCGCCGTCACCCAGCACAAAATCAATTTCCTGACCTGCCTTCGTACGCCAGTATCGAATTAAAAATCTTTTTCCCGATACTGTTTATATGCCTGCAACTCCATGAAAATGAAATGTTTCATCGCACGGCAAAACTGCTCACCTTTTTCTTCCCGTATTACCCTTCGGGCAATATGCCCTCCAACCCCGACATCGAACAGGAAGAACTTGGGCATATGCGTAATGATCTCTCTGGAGTTTCGCTTGCTGTATGGATAGACCATGGTTCCAACAAGCGTGTCTTCCAAAATGTGAAAATATTCCTGCACGGTTTTGGCGTCCACACCACAATCACTGGCGAAATTCGCGAAATTTATCAACTCCCCCTGACAATACGCCAATGCATCAAAAAAACGTGAAAATGCCTGAATATTTCGGGTAAGCCCTTCCTGGAAAACTTCTTGAATAAGATAGTCAGAAACGTATGCTTTCAGACTTTTTCGACAATTGGATTCACTTGCAACGTAATAGGAGGGGATCAATCCCTGATTGAGAATTTTCAGAAGATCGCATTCACCCGTATTCAACTCCTGATTAGTTTAACTATTAGGGATAGTATTCCTAAAAAGTTAAGACGACAACTGAGTCCGGGCTTCGCCAGGGCGATTGCCTGAAAAATCGCTGTACTTTTGGGCCTTTTGGTGATATTGAAGCTGATAACCCAACCAGGAGGTTAATTACATCTTTACAGTCTTGCGCGCTTGCGGTACCCTGTATTAATGTATTATTCCTATCCCTCTCCCCCGCGCGTGGAGCGAAATGAAAATGAAAAGGAGTAAACAATGAAATTTCTAATAACCATCCAGCAGGGTGAAGACGGTATGATCCTGGCCGAATGCCCCGCGCTTCCTGGATGCATGACTCAGGGCAAGAATCGCGATGAGGTGATGACAAACATTCGCGAGGCGATTGAATTAAGCATCGAAACGAGACGAGGCCGAGCACTTCCCCAGTTCGAGGTTACCGAGTTGGACATCGCTGTCTAATGCCCAAGCTTCCTGTTTGTTCGGGTCACCAGGCCATTCGAGTCTTTGAGTCATTTGTCTGGGTAGTCGATCGCCAAAGGGGCAGCCATGTAAGCATGGTGAAACCTGGTTCATTTTATGTTTTGACGATTCCTGCTCACGATACCATCGATCGTGGCCTATACGATCTCAAATTCGTAAGGCGGGAATCTCCGTCGATCAGTTCGTTGATGCAATGGTGAAAATTTAATGGGAAGAAGCATTGTCGCGCTGGGACTGTGCGAAGGGTATGAAATGACTCCAAAAAGTGCAGGTGAATTTGTAGGCGGTTTATCGATTTTATTCATCTTTATTCATTGTTGAAATAGTGATTCAATCCGCTTTTGCCCATGGGGAAACGTGTTAAATGGATTTATCCTATCGTCTGGTTCTATATCTTTTCATCGCCAACATCGGCTACATGATTCTTACGTTAGCCAAACGCGATTTTCGCACATATCGCGGTTATTTGCTTCAACTGTTCACACTGCTTTCCTACATGATTCTGATGGTCGGATGGGGTGAAAACGGTGTACTGGTCATCACCGTTTCGATCCTGTTCATGTTCATAATCATCATCGTACCGGTCATCCTGCAGAAACACATTGAAAGCCTGCTTGCCGAGCAGCGCTTTGACGAACTCGAAAAGCCCTCATGGTGGAAAGCCACTCTCGCCTGGAGTGAAATCAACCTGCACATGCTGTATCTGGCGCGTGCTTCCGGAAATGTGACGGAAAACCCTGCCGCAGCCGAGCAGGCACTTAGAGAGTTGTTCGGCAAGGGCGAACCGTTTGATAGCATGACCCGCCTTTTTCTGGCCATGATTCACTTTCACCAAAGGCGTTTTGAGGCATTATTGTCAGATCTGCTCGTTTCGGACAAACCCATCGACGCCTACTCCTTCGAAGAACTGCTGTATATCGTTCGTGGCCTGCTCGAAACCGGCAGATTCGAAGAAGCAGTGCCCTATCAACTCGAACTGGAAGAAAAAGCTCTCAGCGAATCCAATGAGGCAATGCTTGCTAACCTGCAGATAGCGCGCCTGCTTTTTTTCGCATTCATGGGCTGGTATACCGAATATAAAGAGCTGGTGGAATCGAAAAAAATCATCATAGACCAGCTCCCGGAAGCGCTGCGCGAATTTTGGGGAGGCGTCGCGGCATTCAACGCGGGAGATTTTATCGCCGGTCGCGCACGCATGGAGAAAGCTCTCGCCGATCGTTCCATAGAACTCCCCCAACACTGGACTGACTGGATGCATCGCCGACTCACCAGCCTGACAGCCGACCAGGATGAATTTGCCCGCACGACTCTTCCACGTCTGACGGCTCTGCGAAACAGCTTTCTCGCCGATTACCAGAAACATGTCACACAAACAGTCGCAAAATCGGAACCACCTCCCTTGAGCAAGACCGGGACAGAATTCCTTCTCGGATTTCTCTTCGTCACCTTTGTCGTGAGTCTGGCCTATGCCAACCCTAACGATCTTATCGATCTGCTTTCAATCGGTGCCAACAGCGGCTTCCTTGTACAACAGGGCCAATGGTTCCGCGTAATAACAGCCATGTGTATCCATCTCGGGTGGCTGCATCTCATATTGAATCTCATCGCTCTACGATTCTTCGGACCTCCAATAGAAACGGTAGTCGGGTTGCCGATGTTTTTTGCCATTTACGTATTTTCCGGGTTATGCGGAGGCATTGCCACCGTCTGGTGCCAGCCGGGGCCATCCGTCGGAGCCTCCGGAGCGGTCCTCGGACTGCTCTCCGCCGCCATAATCCTTGAACTCCTTGAGCGCAATCCTGACGGGCCGCTTGCCCGAAGCGGCCAGTTCTCGACGCTGGTATTCATTCTGGTCATCAATCTCGTAATCGGCTCAGTCGAGAAAGGCATTGATAACAGCGCCCACATAGGTGGACTCGCAGGCGGCGCAATCGCCGGCTTTATCGCGTGGTTTTTTTTGCGACGGCCTTTTCTTCGAGCTCTTGGAAACACTCTCTCCCTGATTTTCGTCGGCACCGTCCTTGCCGGAGCCACATACGGGTTCATGCAGCCCCGGACTCCCCTGCCCTACCCGCTCGAACCAAAAGCTTTCGTTCGTATTAAAGCCGGCCCGCTTCCATTAAACCTGGAGATCCCCAGGGGTTGGAGGATTGCAACTTCAACTGAAGATGCCCACAGCGCGGAAATTGAGGGCCCTCTCGGCGAGAATCTTGTTTTAACAATGGGCATATGTGCAGATGACCCCGCGACATTTGTAAAGGCACACGCCGACAAATGCACCAAATCAATTATGGAAAATAAAGATCATGTGTTCAATGCATTGTCTGACCCGGCATCATCTACGGTCGGTTCATTCACCTGCTGGCGTATGCAATGGAGGCTCGAAGTTGCAGACCAGCCTGTCGTAGAACGTGACTCCTTTTATTTCTACGATTCGGATAATTCACAAGATGAGACTTCCACCCCGGAATCTCCACCGACGCCCCCTGGTTATTATAAATACATACTCATACAGACGCTGCTTAGAACGAATCGTGATAATGTTTATGATCCCCTGCTCGCACGCATTTTTTCTTCGATCTCTTTCAAGGGAGACTTCGACCATGGCCCAAACTGATCGCTACTCCACAGTTTCAGGATCACCCACCCCGATCGGAGCATCTCTCTCCACACCCGATCCGAATGGTTCGCCCGGTGAGATACCACCTGCACCCACAGTTCCAGTCAGTGTGCCTGTCACTGCACCTGTAACTGCGCCTGTTACCGCGCCTGTATCTGTCTCTCCGTCTCCGCCCGCTGCCGCTCGTCCTCAGCGCACACGTGATACACAAGCAACTGGCACGCCGGCTAAACATCCGCCGCGCGTTTCCCTGGACGCACTCAAGCGGGAAATAGCCAAGGTTATTGTTGGTAACGACGCGGTCGTTGAAAATGTTCTGGTATCGATGTTTGCCGGCGGACACGTTCTGCTGGAAGGCGTTCCCGGTCTCGGGAAAACGCTTCTCATTCGTACGCTTGCATCTATTTTGCAGCAGAATTTCCGGCGAATTCAGTTTACTCCTGATCTTATGCCGGCTGATATCGTAGGTACACGGCTCATCCAGGAGGATGACGCCGGCCATAAATCATTTGTATTTCAGCCTGGTCCCCTGTTCGCAAATATGATTCTCGCCGATGAAATCAACCGCGCCACCGCGAAAACACAGTCGGCCTTGCTTGAAGCCATGGCGGAAGGAACCATTACAGCGGCGGGAGACACCATGAAGCTGGCGCGACCCTTTTTCGTCCTGGCCACGCAGAATCCGATTGAAATGGAGGGCACTTACCCGCTTCCGGAAGCCCAGGTGGACCGTTTTCTTTTCAAGATCCTACTCGAACCGCCTTCGAAGGAAATGCTCGAAAATATCCTCGAGCGCACCACGGGAAACGAGGTCGCGGAGCTGTCTCCGATTCTTACAACCGATGAAATAGTAGCCGCGCAAAAACTCGTACGCGACGTACCAATCGCAAAACATCTTCGGGAAGCGATTGCAACGCTTATAACGGCAACTCATCCGAAAAACCAGGCAGCGCCGCAGCCGGTCAAACGGTATATCGCATACGGAAGTTCTCCGCGCGGGTTGCAGGCTGTTGCACTTGCGGCGAAGTCGCTTGCGTTCTTACGCGGACAGAATCACGTTTCATTCGACGAAATAAAAGCCGTTGCAAAACCGGCTCTCAGACATCGTTTGATTTTAAACTTCGAAGGGGAAGCCGAAGGCATTTCGACCGACGAAATCGTTGACAAATTGCTCGCCCAGATAGAATCAACATTGACTCTCGGAAAACCCGGCTAGCCATCGGGATGGTTATTGAGAGCGTCAGCGTTCCCAAATCTGTTCCCAATCTTGTCAGATCTTTTTTGTTAATTCTCTGTCCGGTCTTTATCTGTGTTTATCTGTGTTTATCTGTGGTTAATTCTCTGTTCGGTTCCGCTCTGTGTTTATTCGCGTCTATCCGTGATTAATTCTCTGTCGGTCATTATCTGCATTCGCTAGTGTTCATCTGTGGTTAATAAATATATTATTTCACCGAAAACAGGATATTAACAATGCCAACTTTCCCTTCCCGTCATCTTTTTTCCGGAGCCAGTGCCGTGGGCATATTTCTGCTCGTGTTATCCATATTGCCGTTCGTGGCCGGCTGCGGCGACAGCGGAGGAAAAAGCGACAAGGCGTCTCCGCTTCCGCTCGTTCCAGTTGAAAACACAGTCCCTGCTTCAGGCGAACGCTTTGGCCGGGGCCTTCCCGGAGTGGGAACCTTGAATGCCATTTCAAACAGCGACTTGCAGGCCGTTCAGGCCGGCTCCATTGCGACCGCAGTCGCTGGCGCGAACATCGGGGCATATCTTCCCGTCGGAACCCTTATGCCGGCAACAACGTCCGCTCAGGCGGCTTCCCGCATCGAGCCATCGTCGGTTTATGGCAGCGAGCTTCTTCCTGTAAGGCTGAGTGAACTTTACACAGTACGATCGGCAGTTGTGGCAACGCTTACGGCGGGTATCCAGACACTCGTATCAACCGTGGATGCCGCGTCCGGTACAACTACACCGACAGTCGCATGGCCTGCATTCCTCATTCCTCATGGCTACGTTGCCGATGATCTCCGTCTGATCGGTCTTTCGGCCGGCACAGGAACCGGAACGACAGCTCCTCCATTACCGGTTTTCCAGATTATGGACACCTTTGGGAAAGTCGCTTTTTCCTTCACCGGAGCTGAAATATCAGCAGCCGGGAATCTTCCCGCGCGGGTTTTTACGCCTGTTTCGGTACCGCTTTCCCAGGTCCGGCTCTATCCAGTCTCCGCTGACGTTGATCGCCCATGGCGCATCGTCGCGGCGGGTGGTCCGGGTGCCTTTGCGCAGGTTGCAATGCGTGTCCACGAAACTCCGGATCTGTCGACCGAAGGCGTTGTTGCTTTGCCACTTACAAGCGGCGCTCTACAGGTCACCCTGACCTGGAACACTACCGCCGACATAGATCTACACATGGTCGAACCGGGCGACGGAACGGCCTCGCCGACTCGCGTACATTACGGAAACCCATACGGAAATACACTTATCATGGATCGCGAGGACAACACGGATGGATCAGATGGATTTGGTCCTGAAAACATCTTCATGCCCAGTGAAAAAACGCCTATCGGCAACGGTTCCTATTCGATCTTTTTGCATTATTATCAGGCGTGGCCCGCATATTCTCCTTCCGGCCGTACAACATGTCTGGTACGTGTGAAAACAAAGTCGGAGACAAGGGTTTTTGAACGCGTCCTGGAGGCCTCAGGAACCATGGCAATGGTCGCTGAAATTTCCTACGCGGGTGACGGAACTACGACCATCCTGGAAAAAGTCGCTTCGTCACCAACTCCGTGGTCGCCTCCCGGTCCCGGCCAACTCGGAAACCGTCGTGGAAAAACAGCCCGCATTTTGTCATGGTAGAGCGAAACCAGTTATTTAGATCTACGGGCAAAGATTAAATGACTCTGCGTAATCCGCCAGGGTCATTTAATTCTCCGCCCGCGAATGGCTTGCATTGCATGATTTCAACGAATGGTAGGGCTGGACCGCCGGGCCAGCCGAGAAAGCTCGTGGCAAAAGACGCGGCGCGCCCGGCGGTCGCTGCCCTACCGGTCGAGAATTAAATGCCCTGGTAATCCGCCAGGGTGATTGACAGTTCCCCACCTACTTTCATACACTGAGAGCAGAGGGTTGAAAAATTGAAGGCAGAGGGTAAAAGAATTATGGCATATAAAAAAGCATTGATTTTTGTCGTTTCGGGCGCGGCAAGCCGTGCCTCTACGCCAAGTTTTGTGACATCAATTGAACAAATTTCAATGCCTCATTATATAATATTGAAACATGCCTGTTTCTATCGCAGTTATCGTTCTGTATCAACCAAGGCCATTGATAAATCGCCTCTGCGCCAGGCGATGTCGCAACTTTTCCCGAAACTCGTGTTTGTGCTATGGCTGTTGCTTTCATGCTGCGTTGCTGCAAATGCCACTGAAGGTTTTGTCATAAACGGGGTTGGCTCAGCGGGCGAACAGCAAACTGCCACAAGTGTAATACAGCTGCGATTTTCCATAGCTAATCCGGCAAGTGCTGCAACTGTCCTTGCCTGTTACGATAATTTCGGCGGTGGTCCGGCTACATACACGTATTCACAAATAGCCACAAGCCCCGTCACATATCACCTTTCCGGTGTGGCCGGTCTGAACACTGTTTATGTAACATTCACGGACATCCACGGGGTCGCTTCTACCACCCCAGTTACACAAAACATTTTATATTACCCACAAAACTGTGTCAAAAGTGGATTGCGAGGTCCCAGTCTATATTATCCGATCGATACGTATGACGAGTATACCGATCAAAACAAATACGGCGGCGGCCTGACCGACACAGCCACTGTTGGTCACTACCTCTCTCTAACCGTTCCCTGATCCTCAGGACGGCGCGCCCGGCGGTCGCGCCCTACCGTTTTGACTTTGTGATCAGTATTCAAACCACCAGGTAGCGGGAGGCGGATCTAATGTGAGATCTATGAGATCTCCGAATATTGCTTTGGACTGGGTTTCACTTCCGACGGCCGCAACTATTCCAACCGTGTCGACCCAGGCGGAAGGAACGGGCAAAGCTGTATCGGCGCCGCTTGGTGGCTGCCAGAGTTCGAGCATTACCCCGTCGACCCGTGCTTCGGTTCCCGATACACCGCTCGTCCCTATGGTTATACTGGCTACCAGCGACGATGGAGTGAAAAAATATCCAAAACGACGTTTCCAGGCAATTTGGCCCCCGGAAACAGCCGGCATCAGCAAATTACCGTCGTTCGAATAAATACTCATGGAGGCGCTTCCATATACCCATAAGCTGGCGACATATGTCGCCGGGCCGATGAGACCAATGCACTGCTGAACGCCTGTCGCAATGAGTTGCCAGCCATCAGGAACGCTGTCACTGGCGGTGAAATTTCCACGCCAGGTGCCTGTTACGCCGTATGAGACGCCGTTGACGACACCATAGTCGGTGCCATCATCATGCTCAAAAGAACCGTTGTTCACCAGATTTGTAACGACACCCCATGTCGGATAAACGATGCCACCGGACCCTGCGGCCACCGGATCAAGGCTCACATGCGAACTCAAATAACATTCTGAGGCAAGAAAATCGACAACACCCGCTGCATCACCGGCCTTAAAGAAATTGTTCAGATCGGAGATGCGAGTATCCGATGTAGAATGTGTCTTACGATACAGATCGACCGCCCTTCGAATAGTATCTATTCTCTGCTTGAGATCTTCTTCGCCCGATCGCTTTACAGCCGGATCCTGCTCTAGCACTGCAATCGTGCTGCTAAGCATAAGAGCGGAAAAGACCATAAGAAGACCCAACAGTAAATAACCCTTTCGATTCCTCATACTTCAAGTATAATATCATTTTCATCAAAGTCCAAGTTGGTGGTATAATTATAGTGGTATTATTGAATATAAACATTTCCGTCATAAGGAGAATACAGGTGAGAGCAAGTGAACAAAAGAAGATATATATGAAACGAAAGGGTTTTACACTTCTTGAGCTGCTTGTCGTAGTCGCTATTTTGGCGGCACTCGTCGCTCTCGCTCTCCCATATTATCAGGACTACGTAAGTCAAACAAAACTCACTGCAGCAAAGGCCGACCTCGCAACATTTAATAAGGCATTGACCAACTGGGATCAGCTTGAATCCGGTCATGCACCTCTCGTAGATAATGAAATGACTCCATTAATCGGAAAGTATCTCCAGGACTTCCGATCCACCGCCAATCAAAAAATGCCGATTGATCCCTGGGGCAGCCCTTACGAATTGAAAGTAGCAGATGGATATATCAGAACCTACGGACCGGACAGAACACCCGGCGTCGTCACAAAACGTGTCGTCACCGGTGATGACCTTCTCGTCACATGGAAGCCACCGTATTATATCAGCCTGAAATATGTAACACCCGATAGTGTTGATGTCATATTCACCCGCAAAGTAGCAAACACACCAGCATTTGGCGTTCTTACCCTCGACCATGGGGCCACTACTGCCAGTGTAGTAAAAATTTCAGACACTCAGTTCCGTTTTACGCTCGCTGCTCCCCTCACTGGCGCAACACATTATACGGGGGTTGTTGCCGCCGTTCCTTCCCTGGATGGGGCTACCGGAGCCCCGTATGATGACATACCGAATTCGCCAGGCACTGAAGGCAACACGGACACATTTGATACCCCATAAACGAGCTATGCCACATCGACCGACCGGAGCATTTAATTCCGGACCGGTTGGGCAGTGATCACAGGGCGTGCCGCTTTATTCTACTAGTTTTCTCGGCGGGCCCGGCGGTCCCGCCCTACCTGACATGAAAATCCTCAATTGAAGCTATTATACGTGGCAGAGAGCAAATGACCCTGGGAGAATTCATGCGTAGATGATATGTAACGATCCCGTGGAATCCCCGGTGATTATGTAAAACATTTTGTGATTGGAATGAATCACAATGTTTTTGTTCTCTTTATCCAAAGATAAAAAAATCCTGTCTATTATCCGCAAGAACCTGCGTCATCTGCGGATAATAGCCCGGTAGATCAAACCAAGCTTTCTGCTCTGGTTAATTCAGGACACCGACAAATTTTGCAGGGACCTCTTAAATCAATTTAATAGGTCCTTTTGCAACCGGAGCCGCCGGAGTTGTTGGCGCTTCCGGGGCGTCGACAAAACCAGCATCCTTGAGGGCCTTTTTCGCCAGCAGAGCAGGCTCTTCCCGAAGAGCGCGCGCCGCTTCGATGCGGAAAATTTCATCTTCGTTGTGCAGGAACGATTTCAATGTTTCTAATCCCGCCATCTGCCCCGCACGCCATCGAATCTGTGCCACCAAGGCACGCTCACGGGGGCTGCCCATGCGCTCGGGACGCCTCAACAGATCTTCCATATTTGCCGAAAAATATGACAATCTCTCTCGGACCGCTACCAGGGCAACTTCACGGATTTCGTTTTCGCGCCTCTCAAGACCACCTAGAATCCATGGAATGAAAAGCTGCCAGTCATTTTTTACAATTGCCGCAAATGCCAAAACACGCCTTGCAAGCTCGCTGGAAGCATCAACAATCCGGCCGCCGCCTCGTTCCGTCGCAAAAAGGACGACGTTCGCCGGAACCGCCGGAATGAGTTTGAGAATAGCTTCGGCGCGCGCTGGTTCCGCCTGACGCAAATAACCGTCGGCAAGCGCCTTCCAGGATTCACTGTCCCCGATTTTCGCCAAACAAGAGGCGGCCGCGACTTCGACCTCAGGATTGGCATCATCCAAAAGTTCAGCAAGTAATGAGGCTTTCCCGGGTAATGGAAGATCATAGATAAGATGAACCAGACTCGTCCGGGCTTCCCCATCATATGCCGCCCGCCTCTTCTGGACGATTTCCCGTAACTCTTCCGGCGGAATCATCCCGGCTAATCCTCTCAGGGCTTCGTTCTGAACGCGAGGAGCAGGGTCTTTCAGCAGCGGTTCAAGAATAGACCTCATAATATCCGGCGGCGCCTTGGTCGCGACGATTGCCCGAGTCGTGTTGGCACGAATCCGCGAATCTTCATGCTTCAAAAAAGGCGTCAGACGCTCCGCTTTTACACCCATTCTGGAAGCGGCTTTCACCCCCGATGCGATAACAAACGGATGCTGTTCCTTCTCAAGCAGCTGTTCCAGGCGCTCTCTGGCAATATCACCAAACGCCGGAATCATCGCCTCTACCGCCAAACGGCGCGCAACGGGATCTTCACGCTGGAACAGCGCCGTAACCGCGCCGAGACAGGCGGTTGGATGGCGCTCCGCAGCATGAGCAAGAGCTACTTTGAGAACGGTCGGATCGGAACTCGTCAGGGCGGCCAATAACGGCTCGGGATCAAACGAAGCATCCTTCCCCCATCTATCGAGGGCATGCAATGCCAGTTTTACATTACCGGTACCGAGTAGTTTTATGATTTCCCAGGATTCCATGTCAGTCACCACGCTTCCATGTATGTCACTTCTTGCCCGTGATCAATTTGGCCATGCCAAAGATCGGGAGATAAAGCGAAACAACGATTCCGCCGATAAGAACGCCCAAAAAAACGATCATCATTGGTTCAATGAGTGAAGCCAGTGTTTCAACCTTATTGTGAAACTCTTCTTCATAAAACTCAGCGACGTGATCAAGCATTTCCGTTAAATTTCCGCTGCGCTCGCCAACCGTCACCATGCGATTGAAGAGATCCGGGATCCAGGGCGCAACCGAGGCAAAACTTTCACCCATTCCCATACCGCCTCGAATTTCTTCGGACGCCTTTGTTACCGCATCACGAATGGGTTTGCGGGCTATCGCAGGAATCAGGATGTCGAGGGCCGAAACGACTGTCAGGCCACTGTGAATAAGAATGGAGAAACTTTTAGCGAACTGCGCGATCTCATATGTATGATACATTGGCCCTAATAGTGGTAGTGCCAATGACACCCTATCCAGAATCGACCGCCCGCGCTCAGTCTTGCCGATCGCGGATAAGAGAAGCCAGACCGCAATAACTCCCAAAATCATTGTGTAAGTATGATTGATGAGAAAATCACTCGCACCCAGCGTGACTTTCGTAACGGCCGGAAGATCACCGCCGAATTTGCTGTAAATGTCTTTGAAGCGCGGAACAATGTATGTCAGAATTCCCCATGTGACGAAGCCGGATAATCCTAATACCAGGACCGGATAAGTCAACGCCTTGGTGATCGCCCGCCCCAGTTTTATTCGCCGGTCGAGCAGTGAGACCAGGCGTCCAATGACTTGCCCAAGTTCACCTGATTCTTCTCCGACGCGAATCATGTTCTGGTAAGTAGGATCGAATACGCGCGTATGAATCGCAAATGCCGGACCAAGTCCGGCACCGCTTTGAACATCGCCATGTATGCGCTTGAGCGTTCTGCGTAACAGTGGATTCAGTGTTCGTTCTTCTATGAGATGAATAGCTTCCAGAAGCGGAATTCCGGCGCGAGTCAGAGTACCGAAAAGGCGAGTGAAGTGATACAATTCCTGAAGCGGGACTGTGTCCCAAAAGCCGGCAATCGACCATCCGAGGGACTCGGTGATTTCCGCCGCGCGAATCGGCATGATGCCTTCAGACTGAAGAATCAGCTGTGCGTCTTCGGCGGATTCCGCCTGAACTTCCCGAACTACTTCCTCGCCGGAGGGATTTTGAAAGGTAACATGAAACCTTTTCACTGATTGCCTCCCGCCCAATGTACTGTCATGCCTGATATTCTACACGCATTGAGTCGCGAAGTCATCGTATATCGTTCATTTCGATCGGCGGAATTATTGATTTCTCCAATGTCCCACCACTGAGGTTCCGTCATTGTTGATAGGATTTCACCCGGGTTTTGCGGCCTGCGCCACCTGATTGCCGCTTTTCAGGGGCCTCGGCTTTAGGTGCTTCGGCTATAGGCGCCTCGGCTTTAGGTTTTGAACTTTCAGGCAACTCGAACTTCTGTGGATCGGATTTCGGCGTTTCTGCCTCACTGTGAGTTGAACTTCCGACTGAACCGACCTCTCCAATCGGATACCCCTTTGAGGCGCCTTCTCCCTTGAGGATATCCAGAGCTTCCTGGACCCGGGCTTCCTGGAGCGCTTCCGGTTCGAGCCTCTCCCCATCGGCATTCGTGAAGGACGGCCCCTTTGGTCCGGTTCCGTTGTATACCAGCTTAGTACCGGGAACTTTTTCCTTGTCCATCACGAGAAACATTGCGTTATTAAGCCGTATGAAAGCCCCACCACGACCTCCGGTTACGAAGGTACCGGATACTCGCGGAATAATCACCGGAGTAGGAGTCGCCGAAGAAGCAATTTCAGGCGCTATGACGACAGGTAAAGAGGCTCCCAGAGTCGCGACAAATACAATCTGCTCGATCTTACGCCACTGAAAAATATTTCGAAGGGAAGTCGAGTCCAGCGCTACCGGAGCAGGAAGCTTCAAAACTGTCGGAAGCATCCTCAAAGACTGACTCATGGACGCTAAATCCACAAGCGGATCGTCCCCGGCTGATGTCGGACCTTCCCCACGCAGGCTCGCTGTACCCGTCGCCAGATCAGAAGAGTCGGGTATCACAGCCGTCTTGCTCCTGCCCATGCGAATATACATATTTGCCCCTATCAGAACAAGAAAAAGCAACACCGCTCCGAGTATGCGAAGGTTCTCACTTCTGCGATGAGCCTGAAGAGCTGATTTATCGTCCACTGGAACCTCCCGGAACCTCAAAAGCACTCTCCGCAAAACGCGCTTTGCATAATAGCTTGAAAAAAATCAGATGGCTCTCGTCATCAAGATTCAAAAACTCCAGAGTTTCTATGCGAACTCCCGACGGGTGTCCTTCAAACGCAGCCAAAAGCGCCTGAAATGCCTGATACTCCGCACGGAACTGACCCTCGAACGCAAATGTCACGAAGCCTTTGTCTTTTACCCGTTTCTGATAGGCTAGTTGTTTCAGATTCAATCCGGGAGAACCGAACAGCTTCTGTATATCCTCGATGAAGGGCGGGATCTCACTTTCAGTCCGCGGAGTGAAACGTAAAGTATCAAGCAGTTTCCGCGTGCGACTGGCCGCTGCCATAAAATCGGTCGTTCCCTGCCTCACATCGTCCAGAAGTTTCGCGGCGCGCGCCTGCTCGGTCAGCTGGTCCGCCATATTAGCCTGTAAAGCTCTGATGCGCCTCTTTTCCTGGATTGCCGGAGGCAACCAGATCAGAGATGGAATAATCACCAACAGTATGCCGACGAGTGAAAGCAGACGGACCCATACAGCCTTGTCACGCTGATTCATGGCAATACTCCTATGATCGACAACTGTTCAGTCATGATGATTCTCCGAAATGAAACACCAGTTCGACGCCCGTGCCCTTTCGCCCCTGATAAGTTGTTTCACCCTTTGGCGTGAAACTCAGTGACTGAAAGGCTTTTTTAGTACAAAGCTTTTTATAGAATGTCTGAGCCATATCTGAGTCGGAGACAACTACCGATACGCGGAAATCAAGCTCTCCCGCCTGAAATACCGGAGTGTTGCCCTTTGAGTTTTCGATCTTCATTACTACGGCATCCGAGGGAAGCGTTTCTTCCAGTGCCTGAAAAAGTGCCCGCCATGGTGTTCGCTGACCGATCAACGCTGTATTTTGCGAATCAACTGAAGAGACTATATCGCTCAACACGTTGGCCGGAGGAAGCATCGCCCGGGCCTGAGCAAGAAGTTCCATGCGACGGGTTTCCATTTCCTTGGTCTGACGCTTGTATTCCGCCTGGGTTTCAGCGAGCGACCCGTTCAGATAAAGACCGCCAAGGCTTGCAACTAAAGCCATGACCAGAAACACGATCGGAAGACGTCTCTCGGGAGCGGCCCGACGCGCCTGTTTCGGCAAAAATTCGAAACTTGTAGACATCAGGCTGTTCCTATTCTGATAAACATTATCTTCATCCTGGTCAGGCAACCATGCGATCGTGGCGCTTGAGATCCCATGCGCGCAAAGCAGTCGCACCAAGCAATGGAGCGTATGCGGTCACTCCGGCTTCATTTAGTCCCCCTACGAACGGAGCGACAGGAGTCCCGATACGCACGACCGGAAGTCCAAGATTCGCCGCAATAAGACGATCGAGATGTCTCAAAAGACCGCCGCCACCGCTCAACAGTATCCGCCTGAACGCGGCTTCCTGTGGACACTCGTTCGAGTGCAGTTGCAAGACACCGTAAACTTTCTGTAAAAAAGTTATGAACAGAGGTTCGAGAAG
>JADFYG010000030.1:69796-70286 GCA_015233155.1 Candidatus Rifleibacteriota bacterium | reverse complement strand
AAAATTGACGTGGCGCACCCGGTTTATGGATTCCTTATGGATATCCGACAGGCAGTCGATCGTTCGGCCAATCTCGTTCGGCAGCTGCTGGCCTTTGCCCGAAAACAGGCAGTGGCTCCGATAATACTAGACTTAAACGAGACCGTTGAAGGCCTGCTCAAGATGCTCCGACATCTCATCGGCGAGAATATCAGGCTTGTCTGGCTACCCGGGGCAAACCTTGGCTCTGTCAGGATGGACCCATCTCAGGTAGATCAGATTCTGGCTAATCTCTGTGTCAACGCCAAGGATGCCATTAGGGACGTCGGCAAGCTCACTATTGAAACCGAGAATGTCTTATTAAGCGCTTCCGACTGCACTGATAATTCGGACAAGGTTCCAGGGGATTTTGTGACGCTGACGATAAGTGACGATGGCTGCGGCATGAATAAGGAAACTCTGAGTCATATTTTCGAACCGTTTTTTACCACCAAGGGAGTAGGCAAGGGCA
>JADFYG010000030.1:0-69763 GCA_015233155.1 Candidatus Rifleibacteriota bacterium | reverse complement strand
GGTTTATGGGATTGTAAATCAGTACGACGGTTTCATCACCGCCCAAGGCGTACTCGGACAAGGCACGCCCTTTAAGATATATCTTCCCCCCCATCCGAAACATGCCGTTGCTGCTATTGCTGCAATCGCTGTTGAAATTCCAGGATCTCGTGGGGAGACCATACTTCTTGTTGAGAACGAGCTGACGCTGCTGACAATGATCGGGCAGATGCTGGAACTGCGAGGCTATACCGTTTTGACGGCAAGCACTCCGGATGAGGCCATCCGACTGGCAGGAGAATACAAAGGCGTTATTAACCTCCTGATGACTGACGTCGTTATGCCGGGAATGAATGGCTGTGACATGGTCAAACAGATAAAATCTGTTCGATCTGCGATAAAATGCCTGTTTATGTCCGGGTACACGGCTGATGTCATTGCCCACCATGGCGTGCTGGAGGCAGGGGTTCAGTTTATTCAGAAACCTTTTTCTGTCACTGATCTGGAAACCAAAATCAGAGCGGTGCTGGAAAATACTCCGAATTCAGGAAGCGGGAAAGTATGAGAAAACTGTCGCGGAGTCAGGCTTGCGAGGGCAGACAGGCTTTTGCGCAGGTTTCCCCACCGGAATCACGGCGCCGAGTCGCCATGGAGACTCCACTGCAAGAAGAGTTTCCAGCTTGTCGGCGGCGATCAGCGGGCCGCTCATCCAGCAGCTCCCCAGGCCGCGCGCATGCAGGGAAAGAATAAGAGCATGAATGGCTCCACCGAAGGCCTGAAGTTCGGCGATCCCTTCAAGACTGCGGCTGGATTCCTCCCCGTCAGGCAGACGCGAAGCGAATAACCTGTATAGTCCGAACAGCACGAGCGGGGCCTGGTCAAAAAACGTGAACCAGCCGGCATACTCTTTGAAGGATGTTGCAGTTTCAGGGGCAAGACGAGCGGCAATCTCTTCGATACGAGCCAGGACGTCGATACGCATGGATTGCAAAATCAGCGGATCGGAAACTCCAATGAACTTATAACACTGGCGGTTTGTCGGGGTAGGGGAGAATCGAACATCATCTATCGCCGCGGTTATAAGTTCGGCGGGAACGGGATCATGCGTGAATTTTCGGACGCTGCGCCGCTCGCGAAGAAGTTTCTGAAAATCATTTTGCACATGTGTTTTCATAGTTTTCATCCCCTTCTGGAAATACGTTCATGCAGGACTAATTACTCTGACCATCGCTCAATACGTGTTCTGATAGTATCTCCGGCACGCGCCACGTCGACTCCGTCGATGATACGGTGATCGTATGTAAGAGTCAGCCATGCGGAAAGCGCTGCTCTGACAGAACCATATGATAACATTTCTTCTCCTGTTTTGTCTGTGGAGACGCGCGGTCTCGGCTCGACTCGCCCGAGGGAAAGCGTGCATGTGCGTGGCGACAGAGGAGTCGTGAAAGTGGTGCCATGCCGCCCAATACTGGTGAAAGCAGTGGTTCCGACCATCTGACGCATAAGAGTCGGAAACGGTTTGCAGAAAATTTGAAACAGATACCAACGGCAAAAAGCGGGAACTCGCAACAAAGATCTGTACCGGGTAAACTCATCGAGGGACTCAAGGGGTTCATCGCGCCAGCGTCGCAGGAACTCCTGAATCTCATCGACAGTCAGCTTCTGGGCATCGCGCAACAGCCCCAGAAGAATTATGCGGCGTCCGTTCCAGATGCGTTCAATCGTAATAGCGATGTCGACGCCGTCATATACGGCAAGCCGGGTGAATGGATATATGCGCAGATAACTGTTTAACTCGGGAAAGTCAGTGAGAGTGCGTGCATATGCAGCCAGGGTATATGCAATATACGACGGGATCACCCGACCGGACGCCTGGCGAGCGGCAATGTCGGTTTCAATGGCAGTCATGTCCGTGTCGAACAGATGATGGTTCAGATAATATGGGTCAGTTTCGCGCAGGAGATCCCAGATGAGATAACGGTCACTGTAAAGTTTTCTGAACTCGTAGCTCATGATCTTGACTCAGATGGTGCGCAGATTAGATGGCATGCAGAAGAACTCCGGCGGTAGCGCCTCCGAAACATTGTCCGAGATTGAGCGCCCAGTTATGATCGAAATTCCCTCTCGGAGCGCGTTCCATGGCTCCGGGAAGGGACGTTGGCGAGCCGTCGGGAAGCGCGAGTCCGAAACCTTCAATGAGGGCGATTGCCGAAGCCGCGGTTTCAAGCATAAAAGAGGCGGACCATGCGTGTCCGAGGATGGATTTAGCCGAACCGAGCGCGAGGTGGCGACCCGATCCTCCCGTGGCTGCGGCACATGTCAGGCCTCTCAGTTCCGCTGCGTCCCAGGCGGGGAGTCCGGTGGCGGAGGCGTTAACATGTATTACAGACTCATTCGGAATATTTTCCATAAGTGATTCTGATACGAGCTGAGTATCAGAGCCGTCGGCTGCCGGAGCGATCGGATCCTGGAATGAACCGGAAAATGCCGTATTGACGATTTCACACTTGCCCTTGCGGCCGTGACTGTCAGCAAAGCTCTCTCGCTCGATCACGAGGAATGCAGCTCCTTCGGACAGGATGGTCCCGTGGCTTCCGCCACCGAATGGGCGCATCGGTAGTACATCATCCGGGGCTCCTTCGGCCAGAAGTCCCAGGCGCGAGAGATCAGAAACCATCTGCCAGTTCAGCGGAGTGTCGGCTCCTCCGACGAGTGCCACATCCAGTTCGCCGCTTCGCAGGCTTTCCAGGGCCCGGTCAATCATCGAGGCTCCGGCGATGGCTGAATTGCAGGCGTTGGAATTAGGTCCTTTCACTCCGAGGATATGTGTAATGAAGAAAATCAGATTGTTTGAAATTGTTCCAAGAAGCCACCATGGATGCACGCGATCTATACCGTCCGAACCAAGCTTTCGCAGATCCAGGCCAATGCAGGCACTGTTATCTGATTCACCATCGACGCGGGAAACGTCGAAAGCCGGAAACAGCCCTTCGGCGTTCTGGCCGTTGGTGCCGGAGGCGACGAATGCCCCGATGCGCGCAGGATCTACTGAGCCAGGGGCGATGCCGGCATCAGCCAGCGCCTGTTGTGCCGCTAAAATCCCGATTCTTACATATTTTCCCATGCCGCGCAGTTTGTTGTGAACGACGCCGAGGCTTTCCGGGCCGACATCCGGGACCCAGCCTCCTGTCTGGACCGGCCATGTCGAGACTTCGAGCACGCGATGAAGTGGCGCACAGGCTGATCGACCTTCACGCAGTCCTGCGGCGAAGGCTTCCCGCCCTGTGCCGAAGGGAGTGACGAGGCCAATGCCGGTGATCAGCAATCGCTCACTTGGTTTGCGACGCGGAAAATCTGACAAATGTTTTTCTCCGTGAACGTGGTTTATTACCCGATTACTTCGCGAACCACGTCCAGTATGGTTCCGTCCCGCCACTCGACCAGTGCGACCGGGCGTTCGCCAAGGCGTGGGGCATCCGGAATCCCCGTGATTTCGTTAACTTGCTTCATGAGCTGCGGAAGAGGGATGATAGGCAGATCCGTGCTCTTAACACGGTCGAGCAGATCGGAGCGTCGCGGATTTATGGCGATGCCGCGCTCCGTGACCAGTATGTCTATGGCTTCACCTGGCGTCGAAACGGTCGTAACCTTTTCGCGAATCAGTGGAACACGCTTGCTGAAGGATGGGGCGGCGATGATTGTGCAGCCTGATCCGGCGGCCGCGTCGGAATGTCCGCCTGTGCCATACAGCAAAAAGCCGTCAGAACTGGTATTCACATTGACATTGAAATCGAGATCGATCTCGGTAGCTCCGAGAATAGCGGCGTCAAGCTGATGTGCGAGGCAGCCGCGGGCGTTCTGGCAATAGGAAATGAAGGGCGACGATTCGACGTGACGAGGGTTGTCGCGCAGAGATCGCATGGCCTCCGGATCGAAGCTTTGTATATCCATGAGATAATCCGTGAGTTTGTTGTTGAGCAGATCTACCAGAATTATTGTTGCACCGCCATGGATGAAAGAAGCTTTCACTCCTTTTTCCTTCATGCGGGCGGAGAGGAATCCGGTGGTGGCTACCGATATGTCATCCGCATCAGCATGGAAAGAATAGCCGGGGCGCATGATTCCGGATTCTTCGATGAAACGGGCGGTCAGCTCAGCGATAAGCAGTTGTGTGGGCGATTTTGTAATGCGACTGGTTTTTCCGGCAATTTTGGCGGGATCTCCAAGGGATTCGACCGGAAGCACCCAATCGACGTTTCCCCCCTGAATCGACCATGGAAAACACGGGTATGGCACCAGATTATCGGTCAGCACAACGACCTGCCTTGCGAAGAGCGAATCCGGAAGGGAGTAAAGAATAGGACCGCATGCCGATTTCCCGGTCACACCGTTGGCATTGCCCATTGTGTCTGCCGTCGGCGCGGCGATGAATGCGATGTCAATGGGCAGATCTCCGCTCTGGATGGCGCGATAACGGCCGCCGTGCGAACGCAGTATGGCGGTTCGCTTCATGAGACCGCGTGAACAGGCCATGCCCATCTGGCCGCTGAGCGAACCGTCAATGTGTGAGATGACGCCGGTTTTGATGAGTTCGGCAAGCTTGTCATGCGTCGGAAATAACGCCGTCGGGGTGACCACGAGATCGGACAAGCCGCGGGCGGCAAGGCGTGTCATGACCTCATTGATCATCAAATCGCCGTTTCGCAGATGGTGATGGAAAGATATGGTCATGCCGGATTTCGGTTGCAGCCGTTCGAACAATTCATCCCAGCTGTTCACCACTTTGTTGATCGGGCCGCGTTGTATTGCTGACGCGGCGGTTCGGGTCACGAATTTGCGCTCACTGTTATTGTCGTCGTGGTGATCATCTGTATTACTGGCGAATATACCGGTGAAGCCTTTCAGGCGGCGTCCATCGATCTCTTTGGGAATCGTCCGGCCGATGCTGTTCGTCATCCATTCCATCGTTACATTCACTCCTTGCAATGATACGCGTAATGCGGCATTGGTGACCTTTAGAGCATTCTACGTCATGCGTAAAGCAAATACAACGAATTAGATACTCCGAAATGGCACAATCACTTCCTAAAAAGAGGTAAAATGAGTTATGGAAAAAAACTGTGCGGTTCATTCACAGAGTGGCTTGTCATCAACGGAAGTTTGGAAACTGCGTGAAAAACACGGTTTTAACGAACTCCCGACGAGCGAAAAGAAGGGAATATTCGGCATTGCCCTGGAAGTAGTGAAAGAGCCGATGTTTCTTCTGCTATTGTTCTGCGGTGGGCTTTATCTTGCGACCGGTGAGATGACGGAAGCGATGATGCTTCTTGGTTTTGTTTTCGTCATTATGATCATCACCTTTTTCCAGGAGCAACGAACGGAGCAGGCCCTGGATGCTCTGCGCAATCTGTCGAGCCCGCGGGCTCTGGTCATTCGTGACGGTCAGCAGATACGCATTCCGGGGCGCGAAGTGGTTCCGGGGGATTTGCTTTTGGTTGCCGAAGGTGATCGCGTTGCAGCCGATGCGATTCTTTTTTCCGCGACAAGCGTGACGGCTGACGAGTCGCTCCTGACCGGCGAGTCTGTACCGGTTCGCAAACGAGCCGGCCCGGAGGCAGGCATCATGACTAAACCAGGCGGCGACGATCTTCCCTGTCTTTTCTCCGGTTCAATGATAGTGAAGGGCCAGGGCATTGCTCGTGTAATAAACATAGGCATAAACACTGAGATGGGGAAGATCGGGAAAGCTCTGCAGTCGGTTGTTCCGGAACAGACAGCCCTGCAAAAGCAAACACAGGTGATTATTCGAAATTTTGGTCTCGCGGGAGCAATTCTGTGCCTTCTGACAGTCGTTGTTTTTGGTTTTACGCGGGGCGATTGGCTCAGAGGATTCCAGGCCGGGCTCACGCTTGCGATGGCAACGCTTCCCGAAGAATTTCCGGTTGTTCTGACCATCTTTCTTGCTTTGGGTGCATGGCGTATCTCGCTGAGAAATGTGCTTACCAGAAGAATTCCGGCCGTCGAGACGCTGGGCGCTGCTACAGTATTATGTACGGACAAGACCGGTACATTGACTCTCAACCGAATGCGGGTGACCCATCTGTCGATCGGGGGATTTTCCGGCGGGAAAAAATCTGAAATTCTTGAATTACCGACTGAACCTGAGAATCTTCCGGAAAACATGCACGAGCTGGTTGAATACAGTATCCTGGCAAGTCCCGCCGACCCGTTCGATCCAATGGAAAGCGCCATGAAAGAAGTTGGAGAACGAACGCTTTACAATACGGAACATTTGCATCGGGATTGGGAGTTTATCAGGGAATATCCACTCTCGGACACCTTGTTGGCAATGTCACGAGTCTGGCGCTCCAGGACGCCTCATGACGGTCTTGTCATAGCGGCAAAAGGCGCTCCCGAAGCCATTGCCGACCTTTGCCATTTCAATTCCTCCCAGATGGAGACATTGTCTCAACGAATAAACGATCTTGCGGAAAAGGGGCTTCGGGTCATCGGGGTGGCTCGAGGGACTTTAGCGGCGGCAAAGCTTCCAACTGCACAGCATGACTTTTCCTTTGAATTTATAGGCCTTCTGGGACTGGCTGATCCAGTTCGCCCGGAGGTGGTTGGCGCCGTGCGTGACTGCGCGGAAGCGGGTATTCGCATTATTATGATCACTGGCGATTATCCGGGAACTGCGCGTAGTATTGCGTTGCAGATCGGTCTTCCTTCACCGGAAAAGATCATTACGGGTTCAGAACTGGATGCCATGACAAATGAGCAGCTTGCGGAGCGGATTCGTGATACGAGTATTTTTGCCCGGGTGGTCCCCGAGCAGAAACTGCGTTTAGTGATGGCGCTGAAGGCTAACGGGGAAGTCGTCGCGATGACGGGTGACGGGGTGAATGATGCTCCGGCGTTAAAGGCGGCTCATATTGGCGTGGCTATGGGTGGGCGCGGCACTGACGTCGCGCGTGAATCTGCAGCGTTAGTGTTGCTCGACGACAATTTCACTTCTATTGTGCAGGCGGTCAGATTGGGACGGCGAATCTTTGACAATCTGCGCAAAGCGATGTCTTTCATAGTGTCCGTGCATATTCCGATCGCTGGCATGACTATAATTCCTGTGCTTATGCAATGGCCGCTGATGCTGCTTCCGGTTCACGTCGTATTCCTCGAATTAATAATCGATCCGGCATGCTCGATTGTTTTTGAGGCAGAACCGGAAGAGCCGAATGTAATGCGTCGGCCTCCGCGTCGCGAGGATGATCCGCTTTTCGATCGCGCGACAGTTCTGCGAAGCGTGTTTCAGGGGATTGGCGTAACGTTCATGGTTGTATTGTCATATCTGACCGTTATGGAAATCAGTGGCAGTGAGTCTGAGACGCGCGCAGCCTGTTTCATCACCATGGTAATCGGAAATATCGGATTGATTCTCAGCAATCGTGTTCTGGAGGAGTCTTTTTTCGGCGCGCTTAAGCGGCCGAACAGGGCGCTCTGGTGGGTAATCGCAGGAGCGATTGCAATGCTGGGAATCGTTCTTGCCTTGCCGTTCACACGCGCTATGTTCAAGTTCGCTCCATTGCATCCGGTTGATTATGCCTGCGCGATTACCGGAGGGCTGGTGGCGATCGCAATATCTGAGCTGCTGAAAAGGAATATTCAGAAGTTTTAACTGTTTTTTTGCGTTGCAAAATAATGTCTTGACTCCGGGCTGTTATTTTGATAAATGTATAGTTGGCGCGGGAACGATTGTTTGGTGCGTTGCAAAAATAATTGATTCACTATCGTCAGTAGCCATCCCTGAAATAATTATAGCAATCAGGAGCAAATCATGAAAATGTCAGGAAAAGTTGTCATCATCACCGGAGCCGCCGCTGGAATCGGCAAGGCCGCTGCCCTTCTTTTCGCCGCCGAGGGAGCCAGGGTACACGCCTGGGATGTAAAACAGGATAGCCTCGATGTGCTCGCCGCGGAGGGCAAGGGCTCAATTACCACTCACGTGGTAGACGTCACCAATCGGAAGCATATTGCCTCGGCCATCGAAAAGATCATGGCTTCTGATGGAAAGATCGATGTTTTGATCAACAACGCCGGCATTACCGCCGATGCTCTTCTCGTAAAGATGGAGGAAGAAGCCTGGGATCGCGTTATAAATGTGAATCTTAAAGGCGTGTTCAACTGTTCTCAACTGGTTGCCAGGCCTATGATAGAAAAGGGTGGCGGCTGCATAATCAATACATCGTCCGTCGTTGGAATCTACGGAAACTTTGGTCAGTGCAATTATGCCGCCACTAAGGCGGGTGTCATAGGAGTAACTAAATCGCTGGCCAAGGAAATGGGCCGCAAGAACATTCGCGTGAACGCTGTTGCCCCTGGCTTTATAATCACCGAAATGACCGCGAAAATGCCCGAGAAAATTCTCGACATGATGAAGGATAAGACTCCGCTGCAGCGCCATGGTCAGCCTGGCGACATCGCAAAGGCCTATCTGTTCCTCGCTTCCGATGACGCATCATTCATCACCGGCCACATTCTCAGCGTTGATGGCGGTCTCGTTCTTTAAATACCAGTTACAAAAACACAGACGTCACCTTTCGTGCCCCGTGCCCTGCGCATTGAAGGTGGCGTTTCACTTTGATTTTTCAAGCAAGATTTGACAGTCCGAAGCCTCTCCCCTTATAATATGTGCCGCAGCCGGGTAAGCTATGCTGCCCTGGCGAATTTTTTGGGGGTACACCGACGGAATGATCGAAGCTCAGACCCAGAAGTTTGCATTTGACGGGAAGTTCAAAGATGATTGTGCCCGTGCGAAGCGTTTCATGGAATATCTTCAGGAATCCTCAAAACGTGGAAATCGGGCTGATGAAGCCCAGCTTGCTTCGCTGAACGTTGCCCGGATGCCGGGAAAGGTTATGTATTCCGAGGGCGGCTGTAGACTCCTGGAATACGAGGTTATCGGCAGACCGGTAAAGCCCATTCCGGTTTTGATGATGTACTCCTTTATCAATCGCTGGTATATTCTTGACCTTCAGCCCGGTCACAGCTTCGTAGAGGCCTTGTCAAGGGCCGGATACCAGGTCTATATGCTTGACTGGGGGATTCCTGGCCCCGAACATGCGACGCTGGGTTTCGATTATTATCTCGAGAAAGTCGCGCGTCGGGCCGTTCAGCGCATTCGCCGGAAGCATAAGGGTACACCGATTTCCTTATTTGGCTACTGTCTCGGTGGGACTCTTGCCGGAATGATGGCTGGTCTGCATCCTGAGGATTTTGCTTCGCAGGTTCTGCTGACGACACCACTCGATTTTACGAATGCCGGCATACTTACTTTGTGGACGAACAAAGAGTTCTTTGACCCGGCTAAGATCGCAAATGCTTTTGGTTGTATCCCGGAGGAGATTCTACATGCACCCTTTCCGCTCATGCGTCCGCAGGATAGCGTGGCGAAAAATCGCGTGCTGTTCAATAATATACTGAATGATGAATATCTGCAGAACTTTAAGGCCGTAGACCGGTGGGCGACTGACAATGTACCTTTCCCCGGTCAGGTTTTCAAGGAGTTCATTGCGGATTGTTACCAGAATAACTCCCTTGCCAAAGGAAGCATGCGCGTAAACAAGCTGCCGGTTGATCTGACGGCTATCAGAACGCCGACGCTGAATCTGTTTGCCACCCATGATCATGTGGTTCCGCCGAATACCGCCAGAAAGACTGCTGAAATTCTTGTAAATAGCCCAACGGAGAGCCATGAATATCCAGTTGGACATCTGACGGTTACTGTCGGACACCCAATTCGGGAGCAGGTGTGGAGCGATACGGTTTCCTTCCTGGACAGAGTGAAGGCGTAACGTCCCTGGAGTCAAAAATTGTTTTTATTGTGATCAGCTTGCAAAATTGTGTGGCAATCAAGAGCGAATACGCATCGTCCATTTGCAGGGGCGGGTTTGAAACCCGCCCCTGCGTGATGTTTCGTGAATATTGAAAATCCCTCTTGTGAAAGGAATTTTGAACTATGTCGAACCCATTTGATTTCGGTGGAAACTTGATGGAACAGTGGGAAAAAAACATGGCGGAGTCTGTTGAGCGCCTGACCAAGGATGAGGAGTTTTTGAGGAACATAAGCAAGGCGTTTACTGCATCGCTGGATATGAAGCATCAGCTGGAAACGCATATTGAAAAATATCTGAAAAGCATCAATATGCCGACCAAGGGTGATCTTGAGCGCATTCTTTCATATCTCCAGCGTATCGAAGAGAAGCTTCTCGATCTGGAGGATCATATTCAGGTAATGGAACAGCGTAGCGAAACTGTCACTTGCAATAAGCCTGAAAAGGGCTCAAAACCTGCGGCGCCGTCGGCCAGTAAAGCCCCTGCAAAAAAAGCACCCGCAAAAAAAACCGCCGGCAGTGCAAAAAAGTCGCCTGCCAGCGGAAAAAAGCGTTAGTAATCGTATATTTAATCAATGATGCAGTGAGAGTTTACCTTATCTCCGCAATGGAATTTAGCGACGGCGGCAAACATGTCACGCGCCTTACGCCCCATGGCGATACCTATGTGGCCGGCATCAATCATCACTTCGGACACTTCTCCACCGACCATTTCCGAAAGCATGCGGGATGATTCGGCCGGAACAATGTGGTCCTTGCGGGCCATGATATTCAGCACCGGAGAGGTAAACGTCTTCAGGTCTACCGCGCGTCCGCCAAGGCTGATTTTGTTGTTTACAAGCGCGTTATCCTGATATGTCATTTTCACGTATTCGCGATATGTTTCGCGAGGCACGTGGATATTGTCGTTGACCCACTTGTCGAGGTGCAGGTAGCTGTCGAGAGCCTTGGGATCCGTGCAGGATTCGTAGAGTCCCTTCAACTTCTGATACTGGGACAATGGCTTCATAAGCTGGAAAGACGTTTGAAGAAGGGCGGGGTCCATGGCACCGATTGTGTCGCAGATGGCATCGACATCAAATACATCCTTGCGTGACCACTTGGACAACACGCCGTCGTCATGGAAATTGACCGGCGTGGCAAGCAGGCTGAGGCGGGCGATTCTGTCGGGGTGCAAAGCCGCATGTAAAAGCGACATCGTTCCGCCCATGCAGTAGCCGAGCAGCGAAATCTTGTTGCAGCCGCTTGTCCTGCAGATTGAATCAGTCGCTTTTTTGCAGCAGCAGTCGCGCACGACTGCGTCGGAGGCCATAGAGATGACATCGTCGATGAAATAGCTGAAGGGGAGATGGTCGTGCTGCGGCCCCGGAAGACCCCAGTCGAGCAGATATACCGGCAGACCGGCTTCACGCAGGGCGCCGGCAAGACTGCTTCCAGGCATGAGATCCATGATATATGAGCGGTTGATCAGCGCCGGAACGAGCAGCATGGGAAGTTTGCCACTTGTATCCGTCTTTCCCTCATATCGGAAGACGCGAAGTCCGTCGAGCCGGAATATTTCAGTAGCCGGAGTTACCCCGGGATATTTTTCGACTTCATCGGGTTTCCTTGCATCGAAAAAATTCAATGCATTACGAGCGGCAATACGAGAGGCGATTTCAATGTTGTCCCAAGCGGCGACGTGAGCGCGACCGATGAGTTCCGGAATCGTTGTGTTCATAAGAAGCTCCTCTTCATACTAGTCCGTTATACCAATAACAAAATGTTTGTGTACAACGAATTTTCCCGGATTGGTATTCAGACAGTCTGCCGGTTGTCAGGCTTTTTCCCTTTTGCCCTGTGCGCCCTTGCCTTTAACTGTTTTTTCAGGAGTCGCTTGAGCCGGTGCAGTTGCAGGTTGCTTGGCAATCTTTGCGAGAAGCTCGATCTGGCGTTCCATCAATCGGGTCATTTCCTGAATGCCTGACTCGATCTTCTGCAGTCTGACGTTGCCATCGTATGTCTGCTGGTTGAGACGGTCGAACTCTTTTTTGGTGACGATGTTGAACATTTCAGCCCAGCGTGAAACGGAGGCGTCAAGAATTTTGCGGGCATCCAGTGAGGATTCAAGTGACTTGGTCATAGCGCCGATAAAGGTTTGAGACTTCACATACTCATCAAGCATCTGCGAGGTCCGGTTTTCCCAGAAATTTTGCATGTCGCGAGCATTTTTCAAGATATCCTGGTAAAAGTTTTCCATGATTTCCATTGTGCAGTCTCCTTTTATGTGCAATAAAATGTGTAGTAAATGAGGAAACGAAATTTTGTGTCTAAAGCGTGTATGGAACTTGTTTTAACTCGTTATTGCTGATATGCTAAGTGTATCGCAATACAAAATAAATGTCAATTATATTTTTGCGTCGCAAAATAAATATCGACATTTTGGACTAAATAACTGAGCCTCGATGCAAAATTATCTTTTGCATCGAGGCTCAGTTATTGTGTCAATTCAGGGGGTATGCTCAAGGTCTACCCGGGTCATAATGCCTTCCGGAGTGAACTGCAGCGATGCCGAGAGGCCCTGCATACCGTCAAAAAATTTATTTAACGGGGCTTTTGGATCGGGCATAAATGGCTGCCGGGGATGCAGCGGATCACCGTGAATACTGCACTGAACTGCATCGGCTGCTTCATTTAATGTATAGACTCCACCGACCGGACAGATGGGAATATACCCATTGATCAGTAGTGATTTTTGTGCCCACGTGGTTGGGGATAGGCCTCGAAAGCGGCTGAGAGCATACAGGGAGCCGATGTTGTTGAGGCAGGAATCGCGCACCTGTTCCTGCCAGCGTATCCTGGTCGCATCCGCGACTTCCTTGAACGAGCGGTAATTAACCCGTACTTCCAGGTTCGTTTCGGTTTTCAAGCGAGGAGCGTCACTGGCCAGAAGATCCTGCAGGATCTGACGCTGGCTGGCAATGATGATACAACCTTCCTTTATTGTGAAAAAAATCCGCAGACGAAGGATTAATGCCATCATATCCAGAGTGAATATCGGCGATTGATTGGTGCCCATGGCAGTTTCGTAAACTTTTACATCGAAAAACCGCCAGCGGTTGAAATTGTCGCGGGCCTTGGCATTTTCTGTTGCCCAGTTGAAAAGCCATTCCCTGAGAAACTGTTCGGCGATGACTGTATTTTTTATTTCGATCAAACCATAGACTGGAAGATTCAGGCTCCCCATCAGGAAGCCCAATCCGAGCATGGAAATCGGATCACGACCAATACCGGGAAGAAACTGTCCAATGATCTCCCCGTCAAAACCGAATTTGAGCGTCGAGTCGACGAAACCCAGAACAAATGAGGACCCAATCGCCCCGAGGAACTGGTCCAGAGTGAGAGTTGTTCTTCCGATCAGGTCGTTTGCCATGCCTTCTGAGCGACTGTCCCATTTGGCCAGACTTTCAATATTCAGTTTTCCTGCCAGTTGCATGATGGCGCGCGGATGGTCCGGCAGATTCAGTTTGACCGGTGCGCCGCCGCTGATGCGCTTGAAACCATCGTAAATGGAGGTTGCCACCAGCGGAAGAATGCATGTTTCCAGGTGCAGATGTCCTGGAGTGAGTGTCGCTCTGATTCCGACCGGATCGAAATACTGTCGCCAATACTGGTTGTATGCCTGAACAAAGCTGTCATAGTCAGACTTTTCTTCATGAGTGATTTCGGAGGGTTGGGTCTCAAGAATCGGAGTGATATAACGGAGGCGTCCATGAATGGAGCAGACCGCCTCGTCGCCGGCGGAGTCCCATGAATAACTGCCTCCATCCGGGCAGTGCAGATACTCTTTTTCCAGGACTCTTTCCTGTAAAAGTTTTTCCAGGGAAATTGGGCCGGGCAGCCGTAGGAAGTGAAACAGTGTGACAGCATTCTGCAGAACCCGGAGCGAACTCACGCATTGCAGACGCCTCTGTCTTTCAATCTTCCATACGGGACCGACCAGCTGACGAATGTGGGAATCGGAAAGGTATACAAAAGCATCTTCTTTGGCCGGGTCGGCGGGAAAAATGGTGCGCATGTACCGGTAGTCGTCGGCAGCGCCTAATGCCGGAGCCTGTTTCCTGGCAACGGTAAGAATACGGGTGATGGCAGTCAGAGAGTTTGAGTAAATCTTGAAGTCACCGGAGTTACAGGAGAAGGATCGAATGTGGCGGTCAGGTGTGGTCAGGGAGTAAACCGGTGTGTCCAGAACCGTCAGTTTTTCTTCCAGGCAGTTCGGGAAGGCAGCTTTGGCCTTGGTAAAATACCGACCGACATTCATCTCAAACAGAATACTATTTTTGATGGAAAAGATGACGGATATGTCGGTGCCTTCATGAAGAAACGGATCGGCTCCGCAGATCGCCAGATCCGCAATGACCCTGTCACCAAAAAGCCTCGTTAATTCTGAGGTTTCGAGGCAGAGTTGCCCGAGAAGTTTTTCTTTTACCTGGGCATCGTGAGCGGAAACCTGGAACGAGTGAAGAAAACTGGAACCCCAGCGATCGAAAAAGTCGCTGAATGACAATTCCTTATTGATGTCAGAAAAATGGCAGTAATAGAAGTTTTCCGGAACCATTGCATCGATGGGAAACACGGTGGGGTCTTTTTGGCCGATCATCTCTTTGAATGGGTGAGATTTGATGCCTGGCCCTGATAGAATCGTAATGGGAATAGATGCGCCGCCTGTATTCCCGGAGGGGTTGGTCATACGGTCAAGCTGAAGAGACTCCTGAATGGCCAGAGCTCCTGTTGTCAAAGAGTACAAGTCGGGAGAATTCTGTCGGGATCGCGAAGTATCTGCACGCCTTTGATTATCCATTTTTTCCCGAGGGAAAAGCGCTTGCGAAAGCTGGCGATTCAGATATGAAAAACACGAATCAATCGGAGTGAATGCTTTCAGGAGAAGAAGTTTTTCAGATAGTTGCTGTATCCAGGTTTCTGCAACATCGCTTGAACTGGCTTTGTTCTCAGGGATGGGGAGAGAAATCTGTTTCAGGGCCTGTCCGGTCAGTCGATTGTTTATCTGAAAGGAGATACTTCCTTTTTCCTGACAACGGCCGTAAACGGTAAACCGGGATTTTGCCTGCAACTGTTCCCGCATTGCCTGACGACGGTTATCTTCCTCTTCGGCAGTAAGATAAAAGTGGCCATGGAGGCGGCAAATGATCCGGCCATTTTGGGTGAGATCACCATCATTCAGATATTCACAACGGGGGGAGGGTTTGGTGGGGATAGAGCTTATATACTGGCCATTCTTAAGTATCTGAAGCACGGAAGAATCCATATTTTTTATCAGTTGAGGATGATCCATGTTGTACATTTCAACCGCGCCCTGGATTAAACGAATGTTTGCGTAGCATGCTTTTTCCTGTGCGGCGGTTGAGCCCGAGGTTCGGCGGTTAACGGCACCAAAGACGCCGAACGTGCCACTTCCAGTGGCTTGAACCGCAAGGTCCATCGGGGAGATTCCGGGGAATTCATCGTCAGAGAAAGTAACGGAAAAGAAGCCTGCCTGAGCATGGGGTTGAAAATCCACGTCGAAAGCAAACCCCGGAACAATTACGCACAGAAGAATACAAAGGAGAATGAATGAAAAATGGCTCACGAATTGCCTCCTGACAAAAGTTCTCTAACTGTAATATCAATGGTATCATGAACTGCATGTTCTAAATCTTGTTCATCTGTGGTTAATCGCGATTAGCGGGAGAAAGAACTAATGTTGGTGAAGAAACAACGATTTTCGATTGATTCTTTTTTGTTCAGGCGGGCAGGACGGCGTATCCCGATTGAACTTGGGTATGAAACGTGGGGTCGGTTGAATGATTCCCGGGATAATGTCGTGTTGATCTGTCACTACTTCACCGGAACGGCTCATGCCGCCGGAAAGTATGAGGAAACGGACCCTCTGCCCGGCTGGTGGGATGTTCTTATCGGGCCGAAGAAGACGATCGACACAGAAAAATATTTCGTCATTGCGATCGATTGTTTTTCCAATATCAATTTTCACAATCCGAATGTCATTACGACCGGGCCGGCGAGCAAGAATCCCAAGACCGGAAAAGAGTATGGGATGAAGTTTCCCATCTTTACGCTGGACGATGTCGTTCATGCACAGCGCCTGCTTTTGGCGTCTCTCGATATCGAGAAGCTTCACGCGGTCATCGGACCATCTATGGGCGGGCTTCAGGCGTTCCTGTGGGGTAAATATTTTCCGAAATCCGTTGGTCGCATTGTTTCAGTCGTAGCAACGCCGATGGTGCGCCCCTGGTGTGTTATGGTACCAAATCAGCTTGGCATCGACGCGATTAAGATCGATCCTAAATGGCGCAACGGTGCATACTACGGCAGGAAACCGCCTCTCGATGGGCTGTTGAACGCTTTTAAGATCCTGCTCATGGCGACACGCACGGATGAATGGGCGGAGCGAAACTTCGGCCGAAAACCGGCGAATGATGCCCCGGACCCTTTTTCAAGCCATGATGGAAAATTCCTGGTACAGGAAGAAGTCGAAAAGATTGTTCTTGGCCGTATGAAGTTCTTCGATCCGAATTCTTATCTGTACATTGCCAAGGCAAACGCTCTTTATGACCTGCGAACCGGAGATGAGTCGCTGAAAGACGCTCTTGGGCAAATTACCGCGCCCGTGTTGATGATCATCGACGAGTCAGATCTCATGTTCACTGTCGGCCAGGCGCAGGAGTCAATCAAGCATTTGCCGCAAGCAGACCTGTACACCTACGACAGCAAAAATGGCCATCTTTCCTGTCTTGATGAAACCCATTATTTTGCGAAGCAACTCGGAGCATTTTTAGCAGCCGGACAGTGAAGAATCACAGTAAAGCAGATTCGCGGCATGGGCGTGTAATAGATTTTCATACCCATTTTCATTTACAATGGCACGAACTTACCGGCAAAGCCCGGCATCATTCAAATCGGGCTGATCCTTTGGGGGCAGCCTTGCGATGGCTTGTCTGGCGGCAGTTTGAGGCGCTGAGATATCGCTATATCATCAGTCGGAAAAGTTTGCTTGAGGCGCCAGCAGAGCGAATTATCAGCAGAATAATCCGGAGTTTGGCTCCCGAGGCCGGTTTTAATCTGATAGCCAGAATGGATAAAGCCGGAGTTTCGCATGCGGTCGTTCTGGCTCTTCCGCCGGTTGTTTCCAATGAATCAGTTCTGGAAGAATGTGGCGGATCAGACAGGTTGATTCCATTTATTTCTCCCCGCTGTGATTTGCCCCCGGAACCCCAGATAGAAAGATTGCTTGTGGCAGGCGGAAGGGGAATCAAGCTGCACCCGGTCGTGCAAAATCTGAGAGTGGATGGAGACTACGTCACCCGGGTAGCGCAAATGGCGGCCGGCAGGAAGCTTCCCCTCGTAATACACGCCGGAGGAAGCGGCAGGTTGTTTGGCATGGCCGGCGATCACCGAACAGAACCGTTTGAATTCGCCCGTCTTGCATCGCGGGTTCCTGAAGCAAGTATTGTAGTATCACACGCAGGTTTATGGGAATACCCTGAAATCATAGAGGCAATCTGTCCATATCGAAATCTTTTTCTGGACATCAGTTTGCAAAGCCCGGAAGCGATAAGATTTATTGCAGACAGAATACCATTGAATCGCATCCTTCTTGGAAGCGACTCACCGGTAGGAAACGTGGCAATTATCCTTGAACATATTGCATTGGCCGGGTTGAGTAAAAATGAATCTTCAGCGATATGTTGGGAAAACGCGGCAATGTTGCTTGGTCTTTCGTAATGCTTTGCTTCACGTTCATCGGCATTCCCGCTCGCGCTGATCGTTTGTCATCCAGCTGATTACGTATTCGATATTGTCAGGAAGATCGGATATCCACGCTGGAGGAGAGTTTTGCCACTGGCCTGGAAGTCCAAGTTCTTTTGCAGCAAGCTCGAAGTGGCACATCGCGATCCCCATGTCGATGGATTGAATGTTCCCAACCTGCAGGATCGAATGTAGTATCTTGTAAATTATTCCGGAATTGCGACGGACGAAAAAATGATATGCGCCGTTGCGCTCGTCTTTTACCACTCTCCAGGGCTGATGGTTCGACGCTGACGGTCCCCATCGCAGCATTTCGAGAGCCATGTCATAGGCTTGCGGATCAGGAGGAGTTTCGGCAAGAATCGGGACAAAAAGATTGTCAGCGAAAAACAACTCCCTCCAGGGTTTGCGTACATCTCCGTGAACGCATTTTCGCATCATCCTTTCTTTGAGATCCCGGTTTTCACTGGGATAGCCGATCGCTATGATCGCTGGAATATGCTCATCCGGTTCCAGTTCAATCAGCTGTTTTACTCTCGATTTTGAAAACGTTCCTCCGATCCAGCATGTGCCAATGCCCAGCGCGGTACACTCCAGTATTACGTGCTGAAGAACGTAGCCAAAATCCTCAAATGCGCGGAGATTTTTTTTCGTTCTGCCGACGATAAAATTTTTTGCCCCTCTTATGATTCCATAGGATATGATCCCATTCAGTTTCTCTCTATCGTTATCTGAAGCCTTAATTATCCTGAATTTCGGACCGGTCTTGAAATACCCGGGCCCGTATTTTTCAAGCCATTCCTCCAATTTAGTGATTATATCCCGCTCCACCTCACGGTCGCTGAAGTGTCTCACGGATCTGCGAGCACGGATGACTTCGAGAACGGACGTAATTCTTTTCATTTACTTACCGACCGCCCATAAGGCCTGTAAGAGATGCCGGGGCTGATAAAATGAGCGATGCATTTTGACCACCGAGACCGTATGAATTGGTCATCACATATTGCGGTCGCCCTTCACGCGCTACATTTGGGATCACGTCCAGCTTGCAGGCGGGGTCAGGATTTTCGAAATGAAGAGTGGGGGGAAGGAGGCCCCGGGCGAATGGAAGCAGACTTGCGGCTGCCTCTACGGCCCCGGCTGCAGTGAGAAGATGGCCGACAAATGGCTTTATCGAGCTTACCGGAAGCATGGCTGCATATTCCCCGAACACGTCGAATATGGCGCGACTTTCCATTGCATCGTTGTGGGGAGTTCCCGTTCCGTGCGCATTTATGTACCCGATCGAATCCGGGGTGAGTCGGGCGTCTGCGAGGGCGGCGCGCATGGCGGCAGCAGCTCCGCGTCCCGTCGGATCAGGTATGACGCAGTGGTGGGCATCCATGGAGGCCCCGTATCCTGCGACTTCGGCAAGAATGGGTGCGCATCTTGCGCGCGCGGCAGCCTCTTCTTCGAGCAGGAAATAGGCGGCGCCTTCCCCGAGTAATGTCCCCGAGCGTTTGAGATCGAATGGAGCCAGCGCGCGCGCACCGATTTCGTTACGTTCTGAAAGGGCTCCGATTGAGTTGAAAGCATGAATTCCGTATGGAAATATCAGTGAGTCGACCCCGCCGGCAACAATTCTGTCGCAGGAACCTGCCCGGATTGCTCGGAAAGCCGTGCCCAGCGCTATGGTTCCGGCTGCACAGGCGGCAGCCTGAATCGATATTGGACCGGTAAAGCCAGCCGCACGCCAAAGAAGCCCTGGAAGCTGCGTGAGTGGAATCTCTGGACAGATTGGCTCCGGAGGCGGGGCTCCGGGCGTCGCCTCCGCTGCGGCGGTTGCGGCAATGAGAGCGTCGAGATCGATGCGCTCGAGTCCGACTGTGGAAATCAATGCGGTTTCAGGCGAAAGACCGGGAGTGGCGATGATCTGGCGAAGGGCTTCCCAGGCAAGGAATGCTTTTGTATCCCGGGGGCGATTCCATATCTGGGAACTGAAAAGGGGTGGGGGAGGGGAAAGCCGCTCGATGTCGACTTCCCCGCCGACTCTGGTTGCGAGACAACTTGTATCGAAACGCTGAATGAGCCCAAGCCCGGATCGTCCTGCGGCAAGCGCGTCGAAAAAAGCTTCCATGCCGGTTGCCGCAGCTGTGATAATGCCGCAACCGGTTATCAGTACGCGTCGTCGCCGGGTCATTGCTTGTTCCCTGAGCAGGAAGCGTTTGCAGAAGTAACCTCAGATACCATTGAGAGTGGAGCGGGCCATGACTTAGGATCTACTGACAAAAGCGGCGCGGGCGTCACGACTGCGGCATATATCGAGCCGAACGGCGCGGCAATGATGATGGCGACAGGGTTTTTCCCGAAGACGCATTGGCCGGCAAAGGATATTGCCAGGGGAAGAGCGGCCGGCATCGAAGCCCCGATGCGACCGGAAAGATCGGCACGTCCATCTATGCCATCGATAATGGCATTTTGAGGGTTTAAAGGCGTTAGGAGCAAAGTCTTCTGCGATGCGGAATTTTCATGCAAATCACAAAGAGACTGTTTCGTGATTATATCGAGTACTGTTTCAACGGAGGTGCCACTGGGAAATGCCGCGAGCGCATTGATTCGCGGGGAGACGTCGCCGGACGCTGAGTTTGTGCAACGCAGATGAAGAGCAACACCGATCTCGACCGGAGCGCATATCGGCGAGTGAAATCCGCGTTTGAAGCCGTCAAGGACAAAGTAATTATCCGGAGAGGAGACGGCTGCAACAAGCGCCTGAGATGCGGCTTCACATGATATCGCATCACGGGCGGCCGAAAGTGCCGCAAACCCGGCATCCTCGAAGCCCGCCCAAACCCCGCAGTCTCCGGTTAATCCAAGTTTTATCGAAAGCCAGGAAAGCGGAGTGTTTGGCAGGAGTCCGATGGCCCCGGCGGGTTGTATCATGGGCAGAGACTGGGCCTGTGTTACGGGCTCTGCGCTATCAGGCGGAATACGCGCGGCCCATCGGTACATTGCGTCCGGGTCAGTGCGGGCCGGGCCTACTGCAGCATGGACGGCCGAACGAGCCCGGTCTAAATCAGGGCAGTTTGCCAGCAGGTCATGTGTTGTCAGATACAGAAGTGCTGTCTGGCGATCGAGAAATTTTAGATCTTTTGGCGTGAAATCAGGCCATGAACGCCAGTCGTCCATAGCTTTCAGAGGTCTGCGAATACAGGAGTGAAAGGATATACTCATCAAGGACGTTGAAATAGAACAGTGCTGTTGATTCCGGCGAAACCGAGCGAGTTGGACAACACGTTGCGCAGTATTTTCCGGCGCGCCCCTTCGGCAACATAGTCCAGATCGCACGCGGCATCTTTGCGCACCAAATTACGCGTCGGATGAATCATTCCGTGCCGGATGGATTCGATGCAGACTACAGCCTCTACTGCGCCGGCGGCGGCGATAAGGTGTCCGATCATTGATTTTGTGGAACTGACCGGAATATTCGCTGCGTGGTCTCCGAATAGGTGCTTGATTGCAAGAGTTTCGGCGGGGTCGTTCATAGGGGTTCCGGTGCCGTGGGCGTTGATATAATCGATGTCTTCAAGTGCTACGCCCGCTTCTGAAACGGCGGCTGACATGGTTTGATGAATTCCCTCCCAGCTTGTCTCTGTGATTTTGCCGGCCGAAGCACCTGACCCATATCCGGCAATCAGTGCCAATGGCTCGGCTCCGCGCTCAAGCGCTCGCTCGAGCGGCTCTATCACCAGCATGCCTGCGCCTTCCCCGAGGACGAAACCCCGATGTCCCGCGTCAAAAGGACGTGAAGATGCATCAGCAGGGAGTCCGGTCGATAGGGCTCCGAGGAGGTGGAAGCCGATCGCCATATACTCATCGAGCATGTCGTCGGCGCCGCCAACTATTGCCCAATCCAGCGCTCCGGATGCGACTTTTCTGAACCCTTCCCCTATAGCCTGATTGGCCGATGAGCATGCATTCGAAATTGCGCGGATTTCGCCTCTGAGACCAAAACGTCGAGCCAGGAGCGACGGAATAAAATACGGTTGCTTCGATACAGCTTCAAACGGTGTCAGATACTGAAAACTTTTTTCGCCAAACGCCTTCAGATCAAGCCCTTTGCGTGTTCCGGAGATACGGAACATGTCGAACAGCTTTTGGATATCGATGCGTCCGGTCTCGACTCCCATGAATATGCCGCCTCGTCCTTCGCGGCATGCTTCAGCACGACTATCAGGAGTCGCATTTGCATTCTCATTCATGTCCGAATCTTTTCGAGTCGGCGTTTTTCCCCGTGCCATCTTCAGGGCTTCATCGAGCGCGGCGACTGCGAACACGGCCTTTCGCGATTGAAAGGCATCTGCGATTTCGCGTTCCCGGTCAAACAGGTCGTTGTTGTTTATTGCTCCACCGACGGTAATCGGGAAGCCGGCGTCCTTCCATTTCGGAATATCCCGGATACCGTTTTCACCGCGACACATGGCTTCAAATGACGCTGCAGAGGTAGCACCGACAGGCGTTACAGCGCCTATGCCAGTTACTGCGACGATTTGTCTGGTATTATCGGAAAACCTGCCTCTGTTTGACATACGACCTATATTGGCCCCTTCGAGAGTATCGCGCCCGACATTGGGGTAATTTCCTTCATTTATTTCTTTGTGTGTCATCCGATGCTGGGTTGCTCCGGGCGGAGGGCCATGAGAAGCGCTGCGCGTTCCTGTTCTATCAGCGAGGCGAACTGAGGCGGGACTTCCATCAGGACGAAGGTAAGTCTGGTTGTGGCGACCAGGTCGTCGCCGACGCTCGCGTTCACCTCTGCACGTGCTCCGTCTTCGTCGAGTACAACGATTTCTGCGGAAAGATCCAGTCGATCGCCTGGTCGCACCATTCGTTTGAATTTGACCTTGTCGACGATCGAAAGAAGGGCCTTTTTTGATCGGCCGTCCGTGGTCGCTACTGATTCGATCAGCAGCCCGGCGAGTTGGGCCATGGCTTCGATGATAATTACGCCCGGGAGTACTGGAAATTGGGGAAAATGCGTCGCAAAATATGGCTCTGCCATAGAAACATTCTTGTATCCGCGGATGGATTTTCCGGGGACGATGTCAGTCAGTCTGTCAACGAAGTAGAAACGCATTTAAGGCCCTCGTGGAACTATCGAATGAATTTATATAAGTGCACTGAATTTGTTTTTTGGCACGATGCATTGCGCCCCGGCGTTAAATCACTGAATATAATACGAAAAATATTATTCTCGCTTTTGTATAATATGTGTCCTGAGCACGAAGCCTGCCGGCGAGAGACTCGCCGACAGGCTTCGTGTGTCGAAATATCGTGCGCTGATCAGAAAATGTGACTGATCAGAGACGTTCGAGCAAGCCTTTGGCAATATAGCTGGAGATAAGATTGAATCCGTGCAGCTGTTCTTTCGAATCCCGGAACTGGCAGCGAATGAAAAGCTGGTTCCCCTGGGTGGTGATGCTGACGTTGCCCAAGGCGAACTTGTCCTGGACGTTATCATTGCGCTTAATCTCTTTGATCAGGTGCTTCATGATGTTTTTCTTGATTTCTGATGCGCGACTGGCATTTTCAAACTTTGCGACAAGAGATGCCGTCTTGGTCATTTCGCCCGCGTTTCCACGGTCGATGGTCAGGGTTGCCTGATCCATGTCGTCAAGAGATTCGACCATGAATTCGACCTTGTTCTTGATAACCTTCTGGCGGATGCGCTCGCCGAGCTTCTTCATGTGTTTTTTCTGTGTGATGCTGTCTTTTTTCTCGTCATTGTAACGGGTCCAGATGCGCTTGTCGATCTCCTGCTTCTCGGCGGCCGATGCGGCGAATGTAAATACGACGTGCGAATTGGGTGAGGGCTGCTGCATGGCGACCTTGCCATCGACCACGTCAACGGTTTGTTGAAGCAGATTGCGGTTGCCGCGCGGCGCCGAGCTGATGAGGACCGCGTCCTTCGTGGAGACTGCTATCAGTTCGCGACCGCGAAGAGGCATCGGGAAAATATGGGCCGAGTGGCCAAAAAGAGTTGTTTCCTCTTCTATATATGGATTCACTGCTTTTTCTTTTTGGACGGCCGAGAAAGTATTAGCCTTCATAACGGCTGCGGAATGCTCATCGCTGTGCTCGGAATAATGTTTCTTGAGGAGGTCGAGAAGCTTGGGGCGATCAAAGTCGCCCTTGACGACGATAACGCCTATGGGTTCGAATCCCTGGCTTTGAACTACGTAACCGACTCGGATCTGGTTGGTTCCGTCGCCGGCGTTCTTTACTCCAAACTGCTGCATATGCTCAAAAAAGCTGGAAACCTGATCAGTTGTCAGAGTTCCGCGCTCCTGATGATACTCTTTGTTGCGCTCAACAAGCTTGTTCAAATCGGTATAGGTCAATTCACGGGGATCATTGACGAAAAACAGTACGGCGTCATTGAGTTCTGCGGTAGGGGTGTTTCCGGCGAACGCAGGGGCGCCGCAGGTGAGGCCTATACCGAGGCCCAGACAAAGACAAAACCCGTATAAACGCTTCAACATTAACGTTCCTCCACGACAAACTTCCGTACTCCTTTCCATATTGGGAAGGGCACGGAGATATAAAACTATACTTGTCTCGGGGGGGGTTGTCAACAATAACGTCGACCCCTTTAGCGTCGACCCGACAGTGATTCTCCATTTGGTTGTCCGTCCGGGTTTACGGAGTATTTCGTATTATTTAGCCGTGTATATCACACAAATATATTCATCCCTTGGGGAGGGTTTCAAACCCTCCCGCAATTACTGATTGAAAGAGGTGTTTCAATATCTTTACAACGAAATACCTCGGAGATCCACGTCGGTCGCAACGTGGAGAATCACTGGCGCTTACACCAGCAGTTTTTGACATTTAGAGTGGGACATGGTACTTTGTGGAAAAAAGCACTGCAAGAGAGGCGTCACACCGGTGCAGAACCGGGGCGCGCATCCGATATCAAGATAGCCTGGCTATCAGCCTCCACCGGCGGGACGAAGAGTTCCCTGCTCACATACTCGTGATTCCTTAGGCATACATTTTGTTTGAAAATCAGAAATAGTGAGGATCTACAGATGGCCGTTTCCACGAATGCGAGAGAAGAATTTGATCTGGAATTAATCCTGTCCGCCCTCATGGAAATCAAGCGCGGCAATTTCGCGATCCGTCTTCCCGATACGTGGATAGGTCTTTCCGGAAAAATAGCCGACACGTTTAACTCCATTGCCGAGTTGAACCAGAATACAGCCAGGGAATTGGAGAAAATTGGTCGAACCGCCGGAAAAGAAGGGAAATTCGAACTGAGGGTTCAACTTCCCGGAGTGGCCGGCGCGTGGGCGGAGCAGATCGAATCGGTCAATATTCTCATAAGCGATCTTACCGCCCCCATGACTGAAATCAGTCGGATTATCGATGCCGTCGCTCAAGGAGACCTCTCCCAGAAAATGCCCATGGCGGTCGATGGAAGGCCGTTGCAGGGAGCTTTTCTCAGATCAGCCGAGACGGTCAATACGACGGTGGTACAGTTGAATTCCCTGGCATCGGAAGTCACGAGAGTTTCACGGGAGGTCGGGACGGACGGGAAACTCGGCGGACAAGCAGAGGTTAAAGGCGTTTTTGGTGTCTGGAAAGAGCTTACCGACAGCGTTAACGTCATGGCCACCAACCTGACCAATCAGGTGCGTAACATCGCGGCTGTCACTACCGCCGTCGCGAACGGAGATCTTTCCCGAAAAATAGGAGTTGAGGCCCAGGGTGAAATCCTGGAACTCAAGAACACCATCAATACTATGGTTGACCAGCTAGGCAGGTTCGCTGCGGAAGTCATGCGCGTGTCCCGCGAAGTAGGCACCGATGGACAGCTTGGGGGCCAGGCAATGGTTCTGGGTGTTGGCGGCACCTGGAAAGAACTCACCGATAGCGTGAATCACATGGCTTCGAATCTCACCAGCCAGGTACGAAATATTTCCCAGGTGACGACCGCGGTTGCCAACGGGGATTTGTCGAAAAAAATTACTGTCGATGCCAAAAACGAGATTCTTGAACTCAAGAATACGATCAATGCCCTGGTCGATCAGCTCAGTTTGCTTTCATCTGAAGTTATACGCGTGGCCCGGGAGGTCGGTTCTGAAGGGATACTCGGCGGACAAGCCGTGGTTCACGGAGTCGGCGGCACCTGGAAAGATCTGACAGACAACGTCAATATGATGGCCAGCAACCTCACTGACCAGGTCCGCGGAATCGCGAAAGTGGTTACCGCGGTCGCCAATGGCTCCTTGAAACAACGATTGACGGTTCAGGCCAAGGGGGAAATAGCGACCCTCGCCGAAACCATCAATAGCATGACGGATACCCTGGCTGTTTTTGCTGATCAGGTTTCCGGAGTTGCCCGTGAAGTCGGCGTCGAAGGGAAATTAGGCGGCCAGGCCAACGTCCCCGGTGCTGCCGGGACCTGGCTGGATCTCACCAATAACGTGAATCAGCTCGCTGGAAATCTTACTTCACAGGTTCGTGCCATTTCGGAGGTTACCCAGGCGGTCATCAAGGGTGATCTGACGCGTACGGTGCGGGTGGAAGCCGAGGGGGAATTAGCCACCTTGAAAGACATCATTAATGAGATGATTCGCAATTTGCGCGAAAGAACCCAGAAGAATACCGAACAAGACTGGCTAAAGACGACCCTTGGGAGTTTTACCCGGATGCTCCAGGGGCAAAAAGATCTGGTTACTGTGGCAAAAATGCTTCTTTCGGAGTTGGGCAAGGTCGTCAACGCGAAACATGGCTTGTTTTTTTCCATGGAAACCTCCGAGGACAGCCAAAAACTCAAGATGATCGCAGGGTTTGCTTTTCGGGAACGCAAAAACCTGTCCACGGAGTATGCCATCGGCGAAGGTTTAGTTGGACAATGCGCTTACGAAAAGGAGCGAATCCTTATCACCAACGTTCCCGACGATTACATTCAGATTCATTCGGGGCTGGGGGAGGCAAAACCTTTTAACATCGTTGTTTTGCCGGTGCTTTTCGAAGCCCAGGTCAAAGCCGTCATCGAGCTGGCGTCATTCGAACGGTTTACCCAGACTCAACTGGATTTCCTCGAACAGCTGGCTGAAATACTTGGAATTGTTCTCAATACGATAGAAGCGGATATGCGCACGGAAGAACTGCTCAAGCAATCCCAAAAGATGTCGCAGGAACTCAAGAGCCAGCAGGAAAAACTTCAGCAGACCAACGATGAACTTGGAGAAAAAGCCAGGCTTCTTGTCGATCAAAACGCAGAGGTCGAGGCAAAGAACAAGGAAGTCGAACAGGCACGGCTTGCCCTTGAGGATAAAGCCGCTCAGCTGGCCCTCACATCAAAATATAAATCGGAATTCCTTGCCAACATGTCGCATGAATTGCGGACACCACTTAACAGCCTTTTGATTCTCTCCCAAAACCTGGCTGAGAATACTGAGAAGAATCTGACCCAAAAACAAGTCGAATATGCGGACACGATCAATTCCAGCGGCAACGATCTGCTTTCACTGATAAATGAAATCCTTGATCTGTCCAAGATCGAATCGGGAACGGCTTCCGTTGATGCAACTGAGGTTTTCTTCGATGAAATTCATGATTTTGCCGAAAAAAACTTCAGACATGTCGCGGAGAAAAAGGGTGTTGAATACCTGATCGAAAGAGGGCCGCATCTTCCACAATTCATAGTAACTGACCTCAAGCGTGTACAGCAAATCATCAAAAATCTTCTTTCAAACTCCTTCAAGTTTACAGCAAAAGGGAGCATCCGATTCAGAATGGAAGTCGCTACCGAAGGATGGAGTCGGGAAAGACTGTGTTTAAGCACAGCGAACCAGGTTATCGGTTTTTCGGTTTCGGATACCGGAATAGGAATTCCGGCCGATAAGCTCCAACTCGTTTTTGAGGCATTTCAGCAGGCTGATGGAACTACCGCGAGAAGATATGGTGGGACCGGTTTGGGGCTGTCCATAAGCCGTGAGATTGTCCGATTGCTCGGGGGAGAAATCAAGGTTGCCAGCAAGGTGGGCGAAGGAAGCTTATTTACCTTCTATTTGCCGAATAATCTTGAAAAAGAAGTAACGGCCATCGGTTCCGGAAACGATCTCCAAGATGAGTCGGGCAAAAATACTCTCCCCCCTAAAATATTGAATTCCGTGGCCGGACATAACATCAGAAGGCAACCGTCCCGAACAGTCGGCAGGGAGGCCCTGATTAACGCTTTTGCGGAAGGCGATTCGTTCGCGAAAAAATCCAGTAGAAACAGTGTTTCCGATTTTGTCCTGAGTGGCAAGACTGTTTTGATCGTAGATGACGATGTTCGCAACATCTTTGCCTTGACGGGTTTTTTGGAAAAACACGGCATGAAGCTGTTTTCAGCTGAAAACGGCAAGGAAGCCTGCGAAATAGTAAAGAATAGTTCCCAAATTGATTTGGTACTCATGGATATCATGATGCCCGAAATGGACGGATATGCCACAATTCGTGAAATTCGCGGGATCGAAAAATTGAAGGATCTGCCGATTATTGCCCTGACCGCGAAAGCAATGAAGGGTGATCGGGAAAAATGCATTGAAGCCGGCGCATCCGATTATATCGCCAAGCCTGTTAACACGGACCAGTTGCTTTCCATGATGCGCGCATGGCTTTCCCGCTAATGCTCAGTGTCACAAGCTTTCTTTGAAATCCACTATATTGGCTCTGTGCCAGGGTCATTTAATTCTCCGCCGTATAATGGCTTGAATAGACTGATTTCAACGAAGGGGAGGGGCGGGACCGCAGGGCCCGCCGAGAAAGCTCGTGGGAAAGGATGCGGCGCGCCCGGCGGTCGCGGCCCTGCCTGTCGAGAGTTAAATGACCCAGGCTCTGGGGCTGGTGGCTATAATATAAGTGAGATTGTTCAATAGGGCGCGTCGAAAATAAAAAAGGCGTGTTCGAAAGTGACGCCATATCCTCGCCGTTGTGAGTATATGCTATTAAGGAAGTGCAAATATGACAGATCAAAAAGCGGTTGCGCTGTTTGTAGATGATCGCAAGGAGAACATCCTTGCCTTAACCGCCGCACTCGGGGATATGCCAATGGAGATTCGGACAGCCTCCTCCGGACAGGAAGCCCTCGAAATTCTCAGGAAAATAGATGTGGCTGTGATTCTCCTTGATGTTTCCATGCCGATCATGGATGGTTTTGAAACTGCCGCCCTTATCCGGGGTCTGGAAAAAAACCAGAAAACACCGATAATTTTGCTGACAGCCGCATGCCTCTCGGAAACTGATTTCAGCAGGGGTTTTGCCCTTGGAGCAGTGGATTATCTGACCAAACCGTTTTCAACCGATGCGTTAAAAGCGAAATTACAGTTTTTCATAGATCTTTTCCTGCAGGAACGTCAGCTTGAAAAGGCGATGATAGGGTTTTCCCGATCCGCGAAAGGACAAATCACCATACTTTTGGTGGATGACGATCTCCGCAATCTGCAAACCATGAAGGCAGTCATGGATGACTTAGGCGAGCACATTCTGACCGTCAATTCCGGCAGGGAGGCGTTAAGCATTCTTCTCCATACTCCGGTTGACCTTTTGATTGCCGACGTCAAAATGCCTGAAATGGATGGTTTTGAACTGGTTCGCCTGGTGAAATCGAACGACCGATTCCAAAATCTCCCGATAATCCTGGTGACTGCGGTGAAAGCTGCGCGAGAAGATATTGCCCTGGGATATTCCCTGGGAGTGATTCATTACATTCTTTCCCCATATCCTCCTGAAATTTTCAAAGCTAAAGTTTCGAATCTGATCGAATTCATTCGCCAGAAAAAAAGCCTGGCGGAGAATGTCAGGATCATTTCCGAGCTGAACCGGGATTTAAGCGCGGAACATGCTTCTTTGACCGAATTTAATCGACAATTGAACAAGGACGTTTCCGCAAAGTCCGAAAAATTGGAGATTCAGGAAGCTCAATTCCAATCACTGGTGGATGTGCTTCCGGGGTTTGTCTGGGGGCTCTCCAAATGCGCCCAACGGAGCTTTTTCAGCCGTCAGGTTCTCGACATCACCGGCTATTCCCCTGATGATCTGAAAGATCAAAATTTATTCAGTGACTCCATCCATCCCGAAGATAGGCAATTCGTCGAAGAAAATGTTCACCGTCTTGCATCATTGAATAAATCTTATTCCATCCGATACCGTTTTCGGCACAAAAACGGTCACTGGTTGTGGCTCAATGAGCTGGCAAACAACATAGATGTAAAGCACGTCAACATAGACATACAGCACTTTCATGTTCTGCACGCGGTCGGTGTCACCTTCGATATAACCCTTCAAATTGAAAAAGAGGTAAAAGAAAGACAGGATGATCGGTTGAAAACCATCGGTTTGTATTCGGGGGGAATCGCCCACGATTTCAACAATCTCCTTGGAATCATCCAGGGGAATATCGACCTGATTTCTCAGCAGTCGGGCAATGAAAATTCCCTTGATTGTGTTTCGGCAATTCAGAAAGCGACTAACTCAGCCGCGATTATGGTTCGTCAGATGCAAAACATACTTAAAGGCTCATCTTCGTGCAAAACAATGGTACAAATCGGCAAAATCATTCAGGAGGCGATTCCGTTGTTTAATGCGATCGCCAAAAAAGAAGTTCGCTTCGAATTCCATACCGAGGCAATCCATGACACTTGTCTTGCCGATCCGGTGCAAATCCAGCAGGTTCTCCTTAATTTGGTAAAAAATGGGCTTCAGGCTATGGACAGCCTGGAAAGTGGCGTTCTTCGAATTGAACTTTCCGAGCATTTTTCAAACGAGGATCCCTCTAGACAATCCGAAAAATCCAGCTTTATACGGTTGTCGGTTTGTGATTCGGGGCCAGGTTTTGACACCGAGGCCAAAGCCCATTTGTTCGAGCCTTTTCGCACCACAAAAGGCTGGCGGGGGGGAACCGGTCTTGGCCTTTATATGGTAAAAACCATCGTTCAGGATCATGGGGGCTGGATTGAAACCGAGAGTATCCCTGGCAAGGGTGCTTCTTTTCACGTTTTTTTCCCCCTTGCCAAATAAAGAGTCTCTGGCTCAGGTATTCACGAACCCAAAAACAGCTTGAAAATCCGGAGGGAAAGCAACGCTTCGGCCTCGAAAGCCCGGCCTATTTTTGTTGCGAGACATCCCAGGGTCGTTTACTTCTTCACCGATGAATAGCTTGAATAGCACGGTTTCACTTTGAGGTAGGGCGGGACCGCCGAAGGTGAGAATAAATATACCCTGGTAATTCCGGTCAGGGAAATTCGCTCCAGGACAGCGCTTCGCTGTCTCGAAATGGTTGCTGAGAACCTCCTTTTTTTCACACCTTCGCCGGGCCCGCCAAAAATGCTTGCGGCAAAAAATGCGGCGTGCCCGGCGGTCACGCCCTACCGTAGTCATAGTTATTGTATCGAGAGCCGCGCTATAGGCCAATTCCCGGTTTTTAATGCGTTTGCTCTGGGCATCCTGTCCAAAATGGACAAACTCTAAGAACAGGCGTATACTCGCTGTCGATTTCATTTTAGGGCTGATGCAACTTCAGCGAAAACCGTGGTGAACTCTTTGTGTGAGATCGCCACTGAAAAAAGGAATTGCAAGATGAGTAATGTTTATACCCCCGACACGGCCCGGCACGATCTTCACCTGAAATGGGCGGATAAAACCAAGGAAGCCTATTTGTATACAAAAAACGATAACGGTTCCGTGGCGTGCTATCTCTGCCCGCGAAAGTGTGTGATCGGGGTAGGAAATGTCGGCTTTTGCAAGGTACGTCGTAATCTGGACGGGATTTTGTACGCACAATCCTATGGCAAGGCCACGCATGTAACCATCGAGCGAATCGAGACAGAGGCTATACATAACTATATGCCAGGCGGGAAAATTCTGTCGCTCGGGAATTTCGGGTGCAACCTCGACTGCGATTATTGCCAGAACTGGAAGTATTCTCAGTTTCAGTACACGGACCCGGAAACTATTCATGAATACACTTCCAAGCAGGTCATCGATACAGCGATTCAGAATAAGGTGAAGATCCTCTCCTGGACCTACAACGATCCGGCGGTCTGGTTCGAATTCGTCATCGATACGGCACGGGAGGCAAAAAAAGTCGGACTGAAGAATCTGTTCAAATCCGCATTTTTCCTGACCCCGGAAGCCGTCTCTGAGCTGCTGAAAGTTATCGATGTGTTTGCTATTTCCATCAAGGCCATGGACGAAGATTACTATACGAAGTTCACGAAAGGCTGGTTGCCTCCGGTGTTGGCTAACGCTAAACAGGTTCATAAATCCGGCATTCATTATGAGATAAGCAATCTTGTCGTGACCGGGTTAACAAATACGAATGATAACTACGATAAGATGATAAATTTCATCAAGAATGAATTGACGGTGGACACTCCAATTCATTTCACCCGATTCCATCCTGATTACAAATATATGCAGTATGAAAAGACTCCGATTGAAGATGTCATGGCTGCTAGAAATCGTGCGCGAGACGCTGGTTTGAAGTATCCATACATCGGAAATGCATTCGAGAGCGAGGGACTCAACACATATTGCCCGGAATGCAAGGAATTGTTGATTCAGCGATACGGATTGAATACATATCTGAAACCAGCGTTGGGACCGAAAGGTGAATGCAAAAAATGTGGTTACAAGACGACGGTCAAAGAAATAGATCCTTCAGATTGCCAGGCCGAGCTTGCATTGTGAGCTTGCGAAAATACTACATATGAAAACATTTTCATACCAATGGACCCCGGAGTATTACTTATTGCATCTGCAGTTTGTCGCGTCCGGTAAGACGGCTTATCAATCCTCCATCACGCGTTCGTTCAGTGGTGGGAAGCCTCTCGTCGAAGCCGTGCCGGTTTTGTCAGGCGTCGAAAGCCACCGGATCATGGTTTCCAGGGCTCATCCGAAGGAGACCGGGTTTCTGGTCGAGTATCCTGACGATGTCCGCCTAGAAGTATTCCAACTCGATGATCGCGCATATTATCCAACCGAGACTTTTTTCGCCGGCTGACCCTACGGGCAAACGCATTAAAGGTAGGGCGCGACCGCCGGGCGCGCCGCTTTGCGCTTCACGGGTGTAATGTCATCTCGTGGATGGCTATAATTCTTCGAGGACGCGTTTCAAATTTACGCGCGGCTGGTTTCCTCGCGAATCGCGGCTACAAGCAGATCTACCGTTTGATCGGCATCCGCCGCCGTGAATACAAGAGGTGGTTCAATACGAAGTGTATTGCGTCTTCGCCCGCCAAGACCGATCAGCAGGCCGCGTCCATAGGCGTTTTCGTGGATATTTGCCGCGAGTGCCGGATCAGCCATCTCGATACCGATCATCAATCCAAGGCCGCGAATCTCGAGAACAGCGTCTACATCGAATAATGTATCAGACAGATTCTTCATGAGGCGCTCGCCAATTTCGGCCGAGTGTTCTGCAAGCCGCTCTTCGAGCAGTATTTTCAGGGTTTCATCCGCGGCTGCGCATGATACCGGGTTGCCGCCAAAGGTGCAAAAGTGCAGCTTGTCTGCCATCCCACGCACGGCGTCTTCCGTGGCCGAAACTAAGCCAAGAGGGAAACCATTCGCGATTCCCTTGGCCATGCAAAGGATGTCTGGTTCGAAACCGATCCGTCTGAAGGCGAAAAGATCGCCACCGCAGCGTCCAAAGCCAGTCTGGACTTCATCGCAGATGAGGTCGATCTCATTTGTGCGACAGATCGCGGTCAGTCGTTTGAAGAATCCGGCGGAAGGGGTCAGGATACCTCCCACACCGAGAACAGGCTCGATCAATACGGCGGCGGTTTCTCCGCCTCGAACGTGCAAAATGGTTTCGAGGTCATTCAGACAATGTGCCGAACAATCAATGGAGAGTGGGGAAAAACGTTTCGCCCGCGGATCGAATTTTGCCTCCTCACAGCTGCGGCACGGCTCGATCGGGTGAAAGTGTATGTTCGGGTCGCCGCCAAATGCCGGTTGCCATGCAGGCAGACCGGTGGCCGATTTCCCTAAGTATGTTCCTCCGTGAAACCCCTCGGAAAAACTGATTATCAGAGGGCGATTACGGCGGGCACGCGCGGTCTGACAAGCGAAGTCAACGGCTTCAGATCCCGAATTCACGAAGAAATGCCGCGTCAGGCGATCACCGAGTACTGTTTGAAGCGCGGTAAGATACTCTTCCATGGGCCGCGTGCGGTAGATCATGGTTGTGTGATGTACTTTGCCGATTTGTGCGATAACGCGCGCGTTGACGCGCGAATTGACGTGCCCGACAGAGACGCTGGCTACTCCTGCGTAGGCGTCGAGATATTCATTACCTGATTCGTCGTAGATTCGACAACCTTTGGCGCGATCGACCAACAATGGCTTTTTATAATACTGTTTGACGAATGGAAACAGTCGCGGTTCAGTTGTCATACGGATTCCAGCGTTACCCAGGCGGGGCGAAGCACAAGGTTTTTCAGGCAGGGGCCGACGTCGGGAACGGTTATCTCGTCAGGGAGCGCGGTCAGTATACGATTGTTCGGGACACTTTCCCGGCCGCAAAAAACAAAAAGCCGATCCAGCTCAGCGAAGGATCTTCGAAGTTTCGCGTCGATGACTTCGTTGCGATTCGCGCAGATGGTCAGAGCTGCTTCGAACAGCAGATCGGCCCAGGCGCATATATTTGGATCGTTGCCCAGCATGTCTGATGTGCTGAGATGTGCCTGCTGTTTACATCCGCCGCCGCACAGATAGCGAATCTGGCACGAAGCGCAGACGGGGCGTTCGTCTACCGTCGTTCGCCATTTCGCAAGATCCTGGATGGTTTTCTCCGAGGAAACGTGCAATCCGCCAATATCACAGGAGGTGTCACCTATCAGCCGGTGGCACGGATGCACTGATCCGTCAGGGGAAAGTGTGAAATAACCTGCGCCTGCACGACAGTGGTTAAGAGCCAGTCGTCCGGTGAGAATGTCTGCGCACAGACGATTAAGCTCAAGAAATCCTTTGTATCGCCCTTCCTTGCCGACAAAATTCGGATAATCAGCGGCGATGCCAAGTATTGCCTCGCGAAATTTTGCGGAAAAATGAGAAGCGCCTGATTCATAATAATGTTTGTGGTCAGCATTGTTGTGGGAAGGGGAGCTGCTTTGTCTCGCGATTGCGGCGGGGTAGATGCTTACGTAATCGAAGAGTCCGGAAGCCGCGAACTCACGCGTCATGGCGTTCAACTGTTCATCATGACGGTAAGCTGTCATACGGGCGACCAGGATGAGGTCCGGGCAGGCCGCGCGCAAACGTCTGATGTTTTCAATTATTGTCTCATATGATCCGCGTCCATCTTTGAATGGGCGCTGGTCATTCTGGGTTTCGGCGGTTCCGTCGAGCGATATGCTGACAACCATTTGTCCGCGCCGAATCAGCTCGATGCGCTCGTCATCACAAACTGTCAGGTTCGTTGAGATGCGGTTTCGGGTTCCTCCCGGCCGGTCGCGCCAGAGGTGGGACTTTTCTTGAAAATCAAGCACAGCACGAATTGCCGCCACATTCAGCAACGGTTCCCCTCCGAAAAATTCGATGCCGAATACACGACTGGGATCTGAATTAAGTAGTGCCTCTTCAATGCTGGCTACTGCGGCTTTTGGAGTCATGTCCTCGTGAATCCGCTGATAATTACCACCTTTTGCGTAACAGTACACACATGCGAGATTGCATTTCTCCGTCAGATTCATATTCAGCGCGGATATCAGTGGTTTACTGCCATTCCATGAGTTGGCCAGGACTCTTGCATTCATTTTTGATGGGTTGGCCGGAAGTCGTGAAAGAAGGCCACGCAACGTCGCATCATTTCCGAAAAGATGCTGTATGGCATTATTAACCTGTTCAGCGGGAGTATCGTTGCCCTGAACTGATTTCAGAGAAATCAGGCTCGTATCGTCCGTCGTGAATACCAGAAGCTTGTCTCTTTCGCTGGCTATCACACGCCCGTCGAGTCGCCGCATCCGCATGAATCTTCCTCCAGGTGAGCCGTCTGTTATAGTCCACAAGCAACTTTATCATGGGCGCCATCATCACACAACCCACTGTCTCAACTAATTATTGTTTGCGACAATCCGGAAAGACATGTAAGATGTCATAAATAAAAGATACTGCTTATGACAGGAGCAGAGAGGTGCAGCCATGTGTGCAACGCCTATTTCTCCACAGGATCCCCTGAATCAGGCCGATGCATTCCGCGGGCTTCTTGCCCGGGAGGTTCCGCTATGGGAGGCACGAGGCCTCATTCCACCGGAATCGGCGAGGGCTATCGACCGCGAATACCGTTTAAAAGAGGTATCCGGGGAATCGTCCAGACTGTTTTCCCGGGTAATTCTCGGCTTCGGTGGTCTGCTCATAGGTGGAGGCGTTCTGGCTTTCGTCGCCGCCAACTGGGAGGTGCTCCCCAGCTCCGGAAAAGTCGGACTTCTTTTTGCTACCCTACTGGGTTTTCACGGAACTGGTTTCTGGCTCTGGCAGGAACGCGGACAGGAACGATTTGGTCGCGCACTGATTCTTGCGGGTTGCCTTATTTTCGGTGCGAACATCGGACTTCTAGCTCAGATTTTTCACATTCAGGGAGATACCTACCGTGGAGTTGGTGCGTGGGCACTGGGCTCCATGGCGATGGCATGGGCGGTGCAAAGCGGGTCCATGGGTTTACTCTCTCTGTTCACATCATTAATTTGGTATTTCGGTTTTCTTGAGAGTTTTCCGCGAGATGGTACCCCGGAGCTCCTCTCAGTGGTCATGCCGATTACTTTTGGCGGTGTTTTTCTGCCGCTCGCGGTTATTTCCGCCTCTGGTTGGCTTTTCGCGTTCAGCATGCTTACAGTTTTATTTCTGGCATTCTTTGCGGGGCTTCAGGGAAATACCACAGCGTCGGTATTATTGACTCCTCTGGCCGTCGGTTTCTTCATGTGGGCGGTGGGATTGTGGCTTCACGAAAGTTCGTTGGGGCGCTCATATGGGTCATTTACCCGAAGACTGGGCTGGCTGACCATGGCGATAAGCGCGTGGTTTTTCGCGTTCAAGGATTTTTGGAAACATTCTTCGCATCATGATACCCGAATCGGATGGCTCTTTCTTGTGATCCTGGCTTTTTCAGGCGCAGTCAAACTCCTATTCGATCTTCACCGAAAACAGATGAGTATTGAAAGACCTTCTTCCCCTGATCTTCATACGTCTGAAAGCGAGCACAAAGACCCGAGTGCAGGCCAGGAAATGCAGGATGATTCAACCTTACCACCAAAAGGGAAGACTGCTGGTTCAGGCCTTTTTCAACATGCGGCTGCTTCATTTGTGTGTATTGCCGTTGTGCTTCTAGGGATCTCCGGCTGTATGCAGAATGACGGTACGTTTCCGGTCATTCTTGTCAACATTGCCGCTCTTCTTTTGGCTGCGGCTGAGATCCGGAGTGGCATGGAAGAAGCGAGTCGCATGCGGTTCTGGTCTGGTGCTTTGTTGATCTTTTTACTTATTGTGTCCAGGTTTCTGGAATACGAGACATCATTACTTTTTAAATCCATTGCTTTTCTTTCCTGCGGCGTTCTGATGATTTATGGTGGAACAAGTTATGAGACGTATATAAAAAAGCGGGAGATACGCTCATGACACCGCAGATACAGCGCAAAGCATTCATTGCCGCGGTTCTTGTTCAACTTCTCATTTTGATTGCCGTGCCCGCACAGAAGATGAAATCCCTGTATTTCGGCCGGACGATCTTTCTACAGGTCGCGCCTGTCGATCCATACAGCATAATGAGTGGATATTACGTTACGCTTTCGTATGATATTCAGCGTCTGGATAAAATATCTTCCGATGCGGCCCGACTTGATCAGGAGCATTTCAGAGACGTCTATGTGACGGTCGAGGAACATAAAAATGGCCTTTGGGAAGCTGTTTCCGCGGAAGGCTACCCCCCGGGAAAACTTTCGGAGAATCAGGTCTTTCTACATGGAAATTTTCGACAATGGAGAAGAGTCACATTTGGGATAGAAGATTTTTACATCCCGGAAGGTCGTAGAAAAGAGATCAACGATGATCTCCAGAAAAATCGGGACAAAGCTCGTGTCGAAGTGAAGGTAGATGATGCCGGAAATGCGGTGCTTGTCAGTCTTCGCATAGAAGATCGCGTCTATAGATAGAAGTTTTTTGTTAGAAGAGGGAATTAATCATTACGATCGCAGGGAGGTAGGCATGAGATATTTTTCCTGGTACAGGGGCTTGCTGGTCATGCTCATGTTGATTTTATGGTGTCAGACAGGGTGTCAATATTCGTCGTCTCAAAATCCGGTTGCTGCAAATGGAGGTCCTGCCGCAGGGACAGGGTTTTCTCCGGAGTCGGCCACATCTGTAAGTTTTCAGATCGTTCTTCCGTCTCAAACGAAGGCTGGTGCCATGATTTCCGCGAAATCCAACCAGGGGCTCCATCCCGGACAGTTAGAGAATATCCTTGCTGATACGGGAAGCGGCACGCCTTTGGTCACGTTCAAACTCATCCTTGTCAATGTCGGGGTTGCAACCAATCCGACCACGACCATGGTGAAAACCGTGCTTGCCGATGCATCTGGAACAGCAGCGGCCACGTTTTCCGCAATTCCGGCGCGGACCTGCGTTGGTGATATTCATATCGCTGGCGGCAATATAAGCTCTTTCTCAGACTTCCATGGGGCGGCCGATCTGATTTCGAACGCAACGAATACGATTTTCGTGGGCCCCACAGGGAAACAAGGAAGAGAGGATGTTTTGGCCACTGTAATCATTCGGTTGGTAGCCTCTTCGACTCTTTTTGCCAGGGCGACGGATGGTCTGGCCGCTAAGATTGGAACAGCCCTTCTCGGACTTGATACATTGGCCTCTGGCGCTTATGACACCGTTCTGGCCAACTGGCAGGGTCGTATGAATGCCTCAGCCCCGGTTAATGTCAAGTGTCTGGCAGGAAATGGAAAAAACACTCTTACATGGGATGTCGCCACCGGAGCGATGTCATATAACATCTACTGGTCGACCCAATCAGGTGTGACCAGATCGTCGGGAGCTCCGCTGATCGGAGTATCCAGTCCGTTTGACCACACCGGTCGCACCAACGGGATCCCTTATTATTACGTTGTCACTTCGGTCGGTTCGCTTGGAGAGTCGGTCGAATCGATGCAGGTTGTCAGCGTCCCGGCCACCGGAACCGGGGCGACGATCTCATTTGGAACGACGGTTACGAATTGCTCGCAGAACCTGCAAGTCATCTTCAGAAATGTTCCGCAGTACTTCACGACGACTACGAACCTGGTCGATGCCTTTACTGGTGCGTCTTTTCCGCTGGTGCTCAGCCCGGCCCAGTCTTATCCGAATGTCCGCAAGGTTACGCTTGCAGCGGCCGATACAACTATACGAGGCGTGGCGGCGTTCAGCTCACTGACGTTCTCGACCGCGCCGCCTGCGGGCGCGTGCATCGATCTCTGGGATCCAGACTCTCAGTCCGTTCTTGCCTCGGCAACAGTTCCCGGTGGGACGGGTTCTGCGATGGCCCTTGGCACTACCCTGACCGGTCTGAACCAGAATGTTCAGATTCGCTTGACCAATGTATCATCGAGTTTTTCGACGACGGCTGTCTTCACTGACAAGAGGACGCGCGAAGAAGTGACTCTTGCAAAAAGTGCGACGCTGTCCTTTCCGTCTTTTCAGAGACTGGTGCTGACAACTGGCGATATGACGCTTCGCAGTTTTGATGACTTGGCGACGATCACTTTTTCGACGGCGCTGCCTTTAGGCGCACAATTAGAGGTATTTGATGCTGACCGGCAGTTGAGCCTCTTGACAGTCACTGTTCCGAGTATGCGTATGGTGGTCAGTGTCGGCGCGACAATCATCGGCGCGAATCAGAACGTTCAGATCATCATCACTAATGTCGCTAGTGACTTCGTTACAAGCACGATACTGACTGATGATCGCACGGGCGAGGGCGTGCTGATGTCGAGGAGCGCAGCATTGTCTTTCCCGAATTTCCAGCAATTGCTGCTTGGCGTCAGCGATTTGTCGTTAAGGACGATCCGGGCGTTCAACTCGCTTGCATTTACAACGGCGCTTCCCTCGGGAGCCACTGTTACAGTGTATGACCCTGAATTCCAGAAGACGCTCGCCGCGATGACGGTTCCATGAAGATGCAATCACGTCATTCCGGCATTCCCTCAACATCTGAATATACTGTCCCCGGGTTTGACCCGGCGTCGATCACAAACACCACGAAAGGATTTGGAATCATGAGTAAGAACACCTTATTCCACCGCGACACCTATTACAATTCACTGATGATCACCTTCTTTGCCCTGATGGCGACAGGTCTGGCACTTTATTTAACCGGCTGCTCAGGAAACGGCGGCGAAACGGGTACAGTCGCCACCGTCTCCCAAACGAGTGCGGGTGCGAAAGTCATCGGCGATCGCGTCGAGTTTGACAAGACCTACGCGGGGCTCGATTCCATCGCAATGCTCGTTCGTGTTGCAAATGTCCCCGAGGGGTTCCGCGCGGATGTTACCGTTCCTGCCGCGTCGGGAACTGAAAAAAAATTCACGAAAGCCGGCATCCCCGGAGCACCGCTGACGCTTGCCTACAGCGGCATGGATCTGTTCAGCGTCGCGCCGTTCAATGCATTGCGCTTCTCAGTTCCATTGCCGGAAGGAGCAATCGTCGAAGTCGTCGATGCGAATGCTCAGAAGACTGTCACGACGGATGTCAGGGCCGGGTTCGTCGGATTCCGCAAACGTTTCGATATCAACGGCGACCAGCAGATCAACACGAGCGATCTGGCCATGGTCATGGCATGGATACAGACAAGCCGCGCCTCCGATGTGGCAGTCATTCGCTCGCGCGGACTTGAACTATTCCCGGCTCAGGTGGGAACATTAGCGACACTGCCGGCGACGATAGGCGAGGACCTTGATGGTGATGGTTTGGTCACGTCGGCAGATATTGCGCTGACCATGGCCTGGATTCAGTGCGGACGTGTGACTGACGCTACGCTGGTTTACAACCGCGGGCGTGAGATCAGCACACAGGTGGCGACCGCGCCGGTGAGGTTTCCCGGGGAAAACGTTACGGGAGTTGTCACGGGACTCGTCGAGATTACTCTTCCGGGCGGTGTAAAGATGTCCTTCGTATCGCTGCCGGCTGGGACGTTCCGTCGTGCACTGACCCATTCCACGTCGGAAAAATACCTCATAACAATTTCCAAGCCTCTTCTTATGGGCATGACCGAGGTCACCCGGGATCAGTATCGTGCATTGTACGTCTCGGATCCCTCGCACTTCAGAACGTCGGGCAATCTGCCAGTCGAATGTTTGAGCTGGAATGACTCTGTTGACTTCTGCAATGCTCTCAGCGACCAACAGGGGCTACAGCGCTGCTACACGCGCGTTGGCACCGATACTACATGCTATCCGACATTCAATGGGTATCGGCTGCCGACTGAAGTCGAATGGGAGTATGCATATCGCGCCGGAACAGTCACCGATGGCTACTGGGGAAGTGACGATCCTTCCCTGTATGCCTGGTGTGATCCGAACGCCAACTGGACGACGCATGAAGTTGCCACGAAGCTGCCGAACGCGTGGGGGTTGTATGATATGGCTGGAAATGCTTCTGAATGGTGTAACGATTGGTATCAGGATGACTTCCCCGCAATGGGGTTGACTGACCCGACCGGACCGGCCACTGGCACTCAGCGTGTTCAACCCAATAATTCCTACCGTTATGCCACTTGGGGTATGTATATCATAAGCGGTTATGGGGTAAATCGACACTCATACGATCCGACGGCCACCGGAAACGGGAATGGTGTCCTCGATGGATTCGGTTTACGTGTGGTACGCAATAGTAACTAGTTTCGCCTTATGCTGATACCTACTTGTGTAATAATCTGATATAATTTCACTAATTTGGTAGCATCATATTAATTTATACGTCTGATACTTCTCGTTTCATTCAGATATGCAGGTGATTTTTTCAATAAAGGGAGGTCGTATGTCAGGAAATCATCGACGTTTAGTCCCGGTTTTTGCGCTTCTGTCTGTTGTTGTAACCATGATGATCACGTCCAGTGTATTCGCTTCCGCCGTGATGTTTGTCGTGAACGATCCCAGCGAGCTGACGTTCACTGATCTTGATTCACTTATACAGTATACGAAGGGGCGCCTGGTCAATGACAAGGTTGTTTCCGATCGTGATGTGGCTAATTTCTGGGAGATAATACGCAGTCATGGCGCTCCGAATGCTGGCGGCACCGGAGCTACAGTTAAGGCGGCCATGGCTGTTCCGGCTACCGATCCGGCCAATGAGGGTGTTCTGGTTCTGCGCGGAACTTTCGATAAGGCAGCTGTCCTTGATTTGATCTCGCGTCATTATGCCGAACATGTAAACGAGCATATCGCCGACGAACGTCAGAAAGAACTCGGCATCGGACAAGCCGGACAACTCGTTTGCGGCTTCCCCACACATTGTTTTGTAATGCCGTTGCGCGATCGCGAGCTGCACATCATCGATCTTGGCGATACAGTCGTTTTTTCTTCGCACAAGAAGGGGGATCTGGTTTTCACGCAGAACGTAGTCGATGTACTGACCGGCAAGATCCCGATGAAGGCAGAGGCTGACCGATCTTCGAAGGTCACATATGCCTTCGAACCCACTCCCGAAGAACGTAGCCGCATCCTGGCGCAGATCGGCGATTCATATGCCAGGTATCGCGGCGGGAACATGGATAATCGCCGCGGAGTTCGCCGGTTTTCCGCTACCATTCGTAACATCGTTGTAGATAAGAAGGTTGCCGGCGTAAAGAACGATGTTGGCCACATGGTGAAAGTGACGTTCCACGTCGAACGAGCTCTTGGGATATCAGTCGATTCCAAGATACTGAGCTTGACGTTGCAGTTTGATTCGGCTGATATCGCACAAGCCGTTAAGGCAAGCGCCGTGAAGCATCTTGTAGCTGAAATGAAAAAACCTGCCCTGAAGAGTTCAGTGACTGCTTTGCAGAATCCGAAGATCACCGTTGAGGGCAATAATGTAGTTCTTCGGGTCGCTCTTGAAACAGAAGCGGACCAGATGCATGCGTTCTCGATTATGGCAGGATATGTCGCTCGCGGCATCATGAGTACTCGCCAGACTCCGGTCGTGCGACGCCTTCGCTTTGTTGCTGATCAGCAAGCCCGCATTGGACGCAGATTTGAACAAAATGTAAATGAAGAATTGGCGGCCACCTCTTTCTTCTCGATTCCCACCAAACTCTCGCTGATGTTTACCAGCATGAAGGCTCGCACGGACATCAGGCGCTGTGAAGATGCCTATGTCGATCTCACTTCGGCCAAACCTGAGAAGATTCAGGATTGTGTAACTAAAATTGTTGATGCAGCCAGTCGTAATATTGACGATTTGAACCGAATGATAACTTCGAAGGAAAAAGCCGTTTCGCAGGCAGCTGCCAAAGGTTCGCTGGTCCCTGCACTGCGCATGCAGCTTGCAAAGCTTCGGGCCGAGAAACTGGAAATGTCGACTAATGCCCGTGTATTGTTGATGACGGTTCGTTCGCCGGCGTTTACGAGTGCCGCCGGGAAGACAGATTCTAAACTGGATAAAAAGCTGGTTGAATACGCTCAGAAGAGTGGTGCAATCATGCCTGTGAAGCCTGCGGATAAGGGGGCACCGGTTGTCGATCCTCTGGCGGTTCTCGACACACCGGCTGCTAATGCTTCGGGATCAATTAATGCCCCCACAGACCTTACTCCGGCGGTTGCCATTCCTGCCGGCATGACTCTCATTCAGGCTTCCAATGAATATCAGGCGGCTCTGAAGGCTTACACTGATGCTGCGGCAACAGACGATCAGGTTAAACTGCGCCAGGCATATGATCAATATCTGGTAAAATTCCAGATCTATCAGGCCATGGTAGAGCGTCAGGATAGTTCGAAATAATTGTAATTACAAAAAAGCAGGGGCGCGGCATGCCGCGCCCCTGCTTTTTTGTATCGATCCTCGCGATGTCTACTGTTGTGTCGTCGAATTTTTGGCGATGGGAACAATCAGTTTAACCGTGGTTCCGCGAGATTTTTCACTTTCGATAACAAAACGACAGTCAGTGACTTTGGCAATCAGCTTAACTATGGCGAGGCCAAGACCAAGGCCCTGTTGTTCCTTCGCCTGGCGATCGAACTGGATGTAAGAGTCTATTTTTGCGATCTGGTGCGGTGTCATGCCGCATCCATGGTCCTGAATCGTGAAAATGTAATTTGAGGCTTCTATGACTCCGGTGATGGTGACCGGTGTTTCCCGGGAGGAAAATTTATAGGCATTGTCCATGAGCTCGCTGAGGGCACATCTAAGCAGGTTTTCCGGAATTTTCAAGGGGACATTAGGGAGAGATGTTATCGATTCAAGATCGGGAACGCATCTAAATTGTTGTGCAATCTTGATCAGATCGGTTTCGAGCTCATCCTTCCATCTGATTGCAATACTTTTGCGCCATCCAGCCAGGATTTGGGGGTCAGCAGTATGAATTCTTATACCGGTGAAGAGCTCATATTTTCGGACCAGAGTAAACAGACGCTCTCCTGACTCTCTGATAAAGCCGATGTGGTTTGCCAAATCTTTTGTATTCACCGGTTGTTTGTCGCGAATCGATTCGAGGATGATGTTGCAGAAGCCGAGAATTCCGTTCAGAGGAGTTCTGAATTCATGCGACAGTGATCTGGAAAGACTGTTCCTAAGTTCATCCATGGCTGATACAGCGATTTGCCGGCGCTCCAGCCGAGCTTTTATCGAATCAAGCAACTCCTTTTGTTCGAAGGGCTTGGTGATATAGTCGTCAGCGCCCATTCCCATGCTGCGACGAACATCCGTTCGATCGGTGCGTGCAGTCAGGAAGATGAAAGGAACAACGGCCGTTCGCGGGTCTGCGCGCAGGGCTTGATAAACGGCGAAGCCGTCGACATCCGGCATCATGATGTCACTGATGATGAGGTCATGACTATCAGCGAATGCCTTTTCTATGCCGGTGCGACCACATGGCGCCGTGGAGGTTTCATATCCGTTCATGAACAAAAGATCGGCGATGGATTCGCGGATCTCTATGTCATCTTCGATAATAAGGATGCGCGTCATTCGGAAACCTCCTGTAAGAATATTATGTAACGAGGGATTGAAATTTGTTCAATTGAAGTCAGAAATTTTAGTGTATGGATACGGCGCGACGTGCTAGAAACGCCTAAATTCAATGCACTTTTATATGCCAGTCTAAAATTATTTCGCTGATTGCTCATCCGTATAATCTGATGCCTTTCTTTCTTCAGCTACTGCAGGTATATGGACCGTAAATGTACTTCCCTTTCCTTCTTCACTTTCGACCGTGAGTTTGCCGCCGTGACGTTCGACGGAATGCTTCACTATGCTGAGACCAAGGCCTGTCCCAGTTTTCGTGCCACTGTTTGAACCACGGACAAATGGTTCAAACACGCGCTCCATCTCATTTCGTGGTATGCCGATTCCTTGGTCCCGGACAATGATTTCGATTGTTCGTTTTTCATAGTTGCGAACACCCACGCTCAAAACCACTTCTGTCTCCTGGGGCGAGTATTTCACGGCGTTTGAAAGAAGATTGGACAAAATATGATTCACGAGATGTTCGTCAAGCAGAAAGATGCCGTCGGCTCCGTCTGATAGATTGAGACGAATTATGCGATTCGGATGCATATCATTGGTCAGATCGAGCATAGACCGGCAAAGGGCATCCAGCTGCGCAAGATGTGGCTGGAAGGGAAGACGGTCGGATTCGGCACGGTTCATGAGCATGACATTGTCGAGCAGAAGCGTCATGGTTCTGACTGAACGATCTATTGAGTCCAGATATTTTTTTCGACGTTCCTGGGGAAGTCTGTCGTCGTAGGCTTCGAGCATCTGCTGAGAATTTTTTATGACCGTGAGCGGAGTGCGAAATTCGTGGGAAACCAGAGAGACAAAGCGCGTTTTCATTGCATTCAACTCTTGTTCGCGCTCAAGCGCGCGCCGCATTAGTTCCGTTTCACGCAATGCAGCTTCGTTCTCCGCGGTTTTTTTTCTGGCGGTTATATCCTGCGAAATGCAAGCTAACTGTCCTGGTTGCGGCTGAAAAGCGACGACCTGAAACCATCTGTCCTGAATATCGCTTTTGATTTCAAAGCGAGATGGGATGCCTGTTACGGCAACCTTTCCGTATACGTCGATCCACTTCAGACTTGCGGTCTGGAATAGTTCGCACAGCGTTCTTCCTATGATTTTGCCTGCCTTCAGGCCGGAAATACTTTCGAAGGCCGGATTCACGGAAATAAAACGGTAGTCAACCGGGGTTCCATTTTCGTCCAGGACGATTTCATAAAGTGCGAAACTGTCCAGCATGCGGTTAAAAAGCATTCGAAAATCATTTTCGGCGCGAATACGCTCTGTGACATCAATGCCGACACCTATATGTGCCCATCCCGGAACCGTACAGGCTTTTCCCAGATTGAACCACAGGACCACTTTTTTGCCACCGTCCCTTGTCGTCATTACTTCGGCGACTCCATCGGAGTCAGACGAATAAGTACGCAACCTCTGGAGAAGCTCTTTACGAATTATTGGGTCCGTATACAACAATTCGAATGAGTTCGGATTCCCGATTATTTCAGAGGCCGGGTATCCGGAAACGATCTCGCATTGCTTGTTCCAGAAAATGATTCGCCCATGCTCGTCCATCGCGTGGAACAGGACTGGCAACGAGCTCGTTAAAGAATAAAAACGAGAGTCCAATTCTCTAAGGAGGATCTTGAGCTGGTTGCTCGAAAGATAGTCCAGTTCATCGATATCGTGAGTTTCACTCATGAATATCTCTTTTCCTCGGTTATCTTACGAAGATATTTGACATGATGTTCCATGGCTGGACGCCAAACGGCAAAACAGCGATTTTGTCCAAACAGGAAATTGCGTTCATATTTTGTCGAAAAGTCTTTCATGCGGCGCAGGGAGGTTATGCGTGCATGTCCGCGATTTATAATAGTTTGCAGGCGAGCGGCCGACATTCGGGCGGGCCGATGTGATACGAAAACAGTAGCGCCGAAACTGGTGTCGGATAATACCCGATCGGCATCGGCAGTGGTTTCCCCGAACTCGTCGCGGTTCATGATGCCAACAGGGAGCACCTGGGCAATGATTCCGCGTTTCACGACATAGTCGAATATGTGCTCAACGTCACTTTCATCGTCTGAATCGAAGCCGACGACAAAATAACCGTATGGAACGATTCCGTGTTTTCGGCACTGGTCGATGGCCAGGTCGTTCATGGCTACAGTAGTGCCTTTGCGCTGTGAATCGAGCGCTTTTTGTGAAACGCTTTCAAAGCCGAGCGCGAGCGAGGTAAAATGAGCATCGTGAAACAGTTTCATCAGTTCATTGTCGACGGTTGGTGCAACGTGAAACTGGACGGAAAAACTCACATCGCGGCCGCGTGTGGCATACTCAATTTTGCGCAGCAACTCTTTTGTCGCGTCAATATCAGCGAAAAGACAATCATCGACCAGCATGAATCGGGCGATACCCGTGGCATGCCCGTGAAGGCGAAGAAGAAGCTCCAGGTCATTCATGACTGCATCATGCGATCGCGTTATGTAATGTTTATCGCTATTGCAGAAGGCGCACGAACGTATGCAGCCTGTTGAAGCAAACATAGAGTAGATCGCTTCTTTGGGACAGCCAAACAGACCGTCTCTAACGGTGTGCCGGCCGAAACCTTCGATTAGATCATACCGAACAGGCGCGTCGGCGGTTGGAACTTCGTCGCGATTGTAGATCGGCCGTCCGTTCGGGGCCATTACTACGGCACCCGGAATATTGTACAGTTCTTCATAATTGCGCGTGTTTGCCGAAGAAGAAGAAGAAGAAGAAGAAGAAGAAGAAGAAGAGAGTTCAGAATATCCCGGAGGAGACATTAACGGGGCTTCCATGGCTCGAAGCATTAGTGGCAAGGTGACCTCGCCGCGACCGCGAAGGACGGCTGTACAGGCTGTGAGAAGGTGATCCGCGTAGGCCGAGGTCGATGGTCCGCCGGCGATGATCGGAATTTCAGGGCGTCGCTGTCTGAGTGCTTTAGCGACCTGAAGACCGCGAGGCAGGGTATTGAGGGTGAGTGAGATCCCAACTGCGTCATATTCACGTGCGATTCGGTCGAGCAACTGTCTGTCGAACTCAATCAGCTCCTCGGCAAAAACTCTTGGCTCGAAACCTTCTCGTGCAAGTGCGCCTGCGAGAAAAGGCGCTCCGCAGCGAACTTGCCCCATCATCTCAGTTACAACACATTCAGAGGCGACTGAGGGTTCCAGGAGAGCTATATGGCGATAGGATGTCTGGTTAGTCATGTCAGCGTCTCGTCTTTTGAATCCCAGGTTGTGTATGTGGCCCGGCGTTCCGCGCGTTCATTGACCGGGTGCGCAAATACCAGGTTGATAACTCCCCGCAATCGTTTCAGTAACTGAATCAAACGTATCAATGCGTATCTTCCTTCACTTACGAGATTCATTCAATTCATTGGAAAGACAAATGTAATTTGGGTCTTTATTGGCGACTGAAAATCGCTTCTTATGTGGACTGTCCAAACAAATTAAATTAGATGAAGTCTCGCAGCGGAATATGAAGTTGCGGGCCTGATCGGTAATTCTCAGGCTCTATTTTTATTCTACTCTTTTTTTGCCAGTACAGAGCAATTTCCTGGCGATTTTGCCGGTTCTGCCAATAAAAATTACATCAAATTAATTGTGAATTGTTTCAATTATATAACTTGATTGTTATTTAACGCCTTCTGAGCAACTTGCAAAATTATGGATACATTCGCAGATTTCGCAGAAGGTCACAGATTGAAAGATTGCCCTTATCTGTGTTCATCTGTGTGAAAATTCCGTGAAAAGTCTTTCTGATGACCTCATCGAAGTGAGATTCCGATATGGACAAAAATTACTTTTCGTTTAATCCGCAGATCCGGTCGACGACCACATGCGGCAGGCCAACGACTTTCTGGAGCTTGAATTTGCGCAAAAGACAGTCGTGACGGGCGCGTTTGACTTCCTCAGAGACCTGATCGGCCATCGAGATACTGGGCGTTCCGGGGCGGCCCTCATAGGCAAGAATCTGATACAAATCGATCGGAAGGCGGTTGAGGAGCGCACATGAGGCGTGAAAATCAGCCTCCGTTTCTCCGGGAAAACCCGTCATTATGATCGATGCAATACGTGGCCTGCGTGGTATATCGGCGATTCTCATCAGTGCTGCCTCAACCGCCTCAATCGTGTAATCGCGGTTCATGCGGGATAACACTGCATTGCTGCCACTCTGAATCGGGAGGCAGAAAGCCGAAATGCGTCCGGTTTCAAAGATCGGTAACAGCTTGTCTGTCAGCTTAATCAAATACAGGGGTTCGACAAAACGGATATTTATGGAAAATCCAGGCCCGACTGTAATCATTGCTTTCAGAAGCTCCGCGAGGTCAGAGTCGATGTCGCTTCCCCAGGCGCCCATATCGTCACCGGCCAGTGAAATCTCGCTCACTCCTCGTTTTTTTGCATCTTCAGTCTGGCGCAGAATCACGTCGCGCGGGGTGCTGACAAGTGTTCCCTTGGCGCGGCGGACCGCGCAGTACGTACAGCGCCCGCGACAGCCTACGGCTCCGCGGATGAAGAACCAGTCAGCTGATGGGATCGTCGCCATCCAGTGCGGCACCATATTCAGCCCGATTTTTCGGGATAATTTCTCAAGTTTTTCTTTGGCTTTTACGATTTTCAGAAAGAAGGGGTTCGCCTCGTATTCCCTGATGCGAACTTCATTTGCTGAGACGTCTTTCATGGGGAGTTCAGCCGTGATGAGCTTGTCGAAGCGATCGAGCTCGAGGGGGCCGACAGCGTCATCGGCACCCACCCGGGCGAATCTTTCCGGATGTATCTTCGACAGACAGCCGGTCGCGATGAGTCGCGCACCAGGTTTCAGCATACGCTTGCGGGCTTCGAGATCGGCCATTCCGGCGTCTTCGTATTCCTGATTGTATGCACATGTAGAGACTATCAGATCGTCAGCATCGCCAGGTATGACAGTTTCCCGCCAGCCGTTGGCGATATAGAATGCACGAATGCGGTTCGCGTCGAGGGCTATCTCGGTACATGGGTGCGCGGAGTTACTGATGAAAAAGGCTTTCCCATGCGGAGAAGCAAAGACGTGACTTTTTCCTTGGGCTTTAACGATTGTATTAACGGCTTTGTTCACTGATCATCGGCCTTTAGGGGAGTTGCATAATATAGGTGATTTTGAAAATTATTTGACGAATCATGATATACCTGCCTCAGAGATGTCTTCAAGGAGTATTATAAGCGAAAGAATCAGGGATCTTTCATGGTCAGGAGAAGCCCAGGAACTGTCTGATCTGCTTCTTCTTCGCCATGCGCTGAATGATCTCAAATCGACGCTGCTTTACTTCTTCCGGGACCTTGTTTGACAGGGCCGCTGCCTTTGTTCCCGGGCGTTCATCGTATGGGAAAATCAAATACAGCGAGAAATCGACCTCTTTCACGAGTCTGATCGAATCGCGGAAATCGGAATCGGTTTCGCCAGGGAAGCCGACTATTATGTTCGTAGCCACCATTTTGACCTTCGTATGCCGGATCGTGTGATTCACTCCCTGCTTTATCTCATTGAAAGTGTAGCGACGATGCATGTCTTTCAGAATACGATCGCTTCCGGATTGTGCCGGCACGCAGAAACTCTTGATGCGCCCGCTGTTGAATGACGGCTGCAACTTGTCGAACAGTCGCAACAGCCAGAACGGATCAATGAATCTGATATTTATTTCGAAATCTCCGCGCAGTTTTACGAGCTCGTTGAGCAGATCAGCGAGGTCCTGTTTGCGATCAAGGCCGTAGCCGCCAAGGTCTTCGCCGGTGAGGGCGATTTCGCGGTATCCCATCGCGATGCCTTTTTCCGCCTGCCGCACAATGGACTCGATCGGTTCACTTTGAATGAAGCCCTGCGCATGACGAATTCCGCAATAGCTGCAATTGCCGGTGCAGCCCGAAGCGCCGCGTATGCAGAACCACGAAGGCGAAGGAGTCGTGTAGAGCACCTTCGGAACCTTTATGAATGGAAAGCGGCGATGCCAGCGTTCGAATGCTCCGCGGGCCTTGACCCAGAAGGCTATATGAGGGTTGGCCTCATACTCTTCTTCGCTGATGAAGTTATTGTCCAGGTCTTCCAGTTTGACCGTGAAGTTCATTTTTTCCATGTGCTCGTTGAACTTCATGATATCTTTCGTCGAGATACATACCCCGTTGAACTCCTCGCGCAGCCGCTTCTGATTGATCATCGGAAGGCAGCCGACGACTATCAGTTCGGCGTTTGAGCGTTTCTCGAGACCCTTGGTCCGGATTTCCGAAATCTCGTAATCCTCCTGACTCTTGTTGAAACCGCAGGTCGAGACTATGACTATATCCGCATCATTTGCGTTCCGCGTGACCTCCCAGCCATTGGCGGAAAACCAGCGTTTGAGCAGGTTCGAGTTCATGGCGTTTTCAGTGCATGGATGTTGAGTGACTCCGACATATACTTTTTTCATACATTTATCACCAATCTCATAATTTGAGCGAATTCATCTTAAGAATACCCACGCTAGGGCCCGGCTGGCGAGTTGGGCCAGCAGTAAGCCACCTGTACGGGCGAGTGCGGCGATCTTTAGGATATCGCGACCAGATATGAAGTCTATAACATCATCGAGACGAATCCTGACGGAATGATCGGCGCTCGGAAGGTCGAGTCCGACGCGAAGGCGCCCCAGGCATCCGTTGTCGAATTCCGCCAGAAATCGCGTCACGATATGGCCGCCATCGACAATTTCAACTGCGATGGATCTCTTTCCGAGGGCGCGCTTTATCCGACCAAGGCCGATCATATCTGTGAATGCATCAACAAAAGGTGTCATGTCTCGTTCAGTGTCAGTAAAGCCGTTGATGTGATCGGTTAAATACTCTCGCAGCATCGCTCGTTTGTGATGAAGATAGAATTTGTCCTCAAGGATGCATCCAAACATGGAATAATCGCAGACTTTCATATAGCGAAGAACGATTCTCACCGGAATGCCGACTACCTCATGCAGATACAACGGCACACGGAAGGCGCCCGCGATCTTGCGAGGCGAAAAAAAACGCAGCCACATACGAACGCGTTTCGCTAGGAGGCCCGCTTCGTCTATCTCCGGATGCTTTATCAACAGCCGACCTTCAGTAAAGTCGTCCCAGGAGCGATCGTTCAAAAGGCCGCGACGGGCGAGTTCTTCACGGTATCTGGTGCCGGGGAAAGGCTGCGAATAGAGCGGCTCTATATAGGTCGGATCCAGATCTCGCGCGTAGTCACCGAGGCGTTCCAGATCGGCTGCAGACTCGAAGGGGTCTCCGAAGACAAATGAATTTCCGATGTAACGTGCACCAGCGTCATGCCACTCCCGGTTTACCGTTGCGATGAAGTTTTTCGGATCAGTGAAACCCTTTCCATATCGTTTGAGTTGTTCCGGGTTCGGGGATTCGGCTCCGTAACTGAGCATGACGAACCCCGCCTCGACCATCGCCCGTTTCACGTCCATACGCCCGACAAAGGGACGCAGAAAGCAGAAGTATGCAATACGGATGCCCGTAGCGATGATAAGCTCGCTGATCCGTTTTGCCCGATCGAGATCTCCGGAAAAATTATCGTCGGTCAGCATGACGTATTTGGCTCCGAGGGCCGCAATGCGCTTCACTTCCCCGACAACATATTCCGGAGAATGCGCCCGCCATCGGCCGCGATGCAGAACAGCGGGCGAGCAGAACGGACAATACCTGTCGCAGCCCCGACTGGTTTCAAGGAGGTCCATGGGAATCATCCCGGCGGCGGCATACTGATAATGCGTCCGTCGAAGATGCCGCGCCGGCGGCAAAAGATCATCCATATTTTCGCGCAGTGGACGCGGAGGGGTGCACACAGGAAGCCCGCCGGCGTCAATGAAGCAGAGGCCGGCGATTTCCTCGCGCGGCTTGCCGTTGTGTACAAGCTCTGCGAATGTTTCCTCGCCTTCGCCGATTACAACAAAATCACAGTGGCGTGCTGCTTCCTCCGGAATACTCGACGCATGCAGTCCGCCGAGTACAATTCTGGTCTGTGGAAATGCGGCGCGAAGCCGGTCGGCTATAAAATAAGAACGATGCGCATACATCGTGGACTTCACGCTGACACCTATGAAATCCGGGGCAAAAGCAGTGGCGCTTTCGATCCAGTTTTCTCCTTCGAAGCGCAGATCCATGATTTTTACGTCGACGAAACTCTCGAGGTGGGCGGCAATTCTTTCCAGGCCCAGCGGTGGCAATACAAAGCCGAAAAAGGAGTCAGGCTTTATCTGGATTGGATAGATAAGTAATACGCGCTGTCGACGTTTTCCGGTCGTCCGTGCAGGGTGCTGGGAATCGCGTGTCGATAAATCGCCGGTCACAGGAATTTCATCCGTTATTCGACCCGACAGGAGCGGCAAAGGCTAGTACGTGTCCATCAGGATCGAGGGAATATGCAGCCCGATCTCCCCAGTCTCTGACCAGCATCGGACTGAGTTCCATGGCGCCACTTCGCGCAGCCCGGGCATGCATCGCATCGGGATCATCGACGCGCAGATAAAGCTCGCTGCGCGGAATTCCGCGAGCTGCGGCAGGATCTGGAAGTTTCGTTCCAAGAAGGCGCCTGATGCCTGCTTCCGGCATCAAGCCCAGAACGACTCCATGTCCAAGGGTAAATTCGGTCATTCCCGGAACATTGAGCGTTGGTTGCAGGCCCAGGACAAAAGCATAAAAATCAGAAGCGGCCTTCTGGTCGCGAACATACAGAATGAAATTCGCATGGAAACCTGTCTTAGCGGAGCTGTTTGGTATATTCACTGATTCAATCGAATCATCCGATGAAAGTCCGTCTTTATCTGTGTTCATCCGTGTTCATCCGTGGTTAATTTTTCTTTGTCTTTCCTGGCAGTTAAAGTTCATATATAACGGATTTCGTTATAGACCGCCGCTGACAATCACGGTTTCACCCGTCATATACGAATTGAGATCAGAGACCATGAAAACAGCGAGATGTGCAACTTCTTCCGGCTTGCCAATGCGGCCGAGCGGGCAGAATCTATTAAAATCTTCCTTTCTTGTCTCCGGAAGGTTAACCGAAAAAGCGGTTTCTATAAGACCCGGCGCGATCGCATTCACTGTGATTCCGTAACGACCGACTTCCTTGGCGAGCGTATAAGTGAAACCAGTGATTGCCGCCTTGGTAGCAGCGTAATGTACCGGCACTGCCGCAACCGGCCTTACTCCGCACAGGGACGTAAGATTCAATACCCGTCCGGCTATTTTTTTTGAGATCATGTGTTTCAGGACTGGTTGCGTAATCGAAAAAAGGGTGTTCACATTTACATCGACAGCACGCTTCCACTCTTCGGGTTCGAGCATTAGGAAAGGAGTATTGTGGCTTACTCCCGCGTTGTTTACGAGGATGTCGATATGACCAAGACTGTCGATGCCTTGCTGAACCAGATCAGCTCCGAACTCCGGATTTGAAGCGTCGCCCTTTATCATCCTGATAAATCTGCCATATTTTGAGAGTAGTGAATATGTCTCAGAAGCCGCATCCTGATTCGAAGCAAAATTGATGACCAGATCCGCTCCGGCCTCCGCGAATGCAACGGCTATGGCCCGCCCGATGCCGCGCGTTCCACCGGTGATCAGAACTTTTTTCCCTTCGAGTTTTACGTCCATGAAATATTCCTTAAGAATTTGAAGCCTTCTCGGCAAGTTTGTGCTCGACGAGACGATAGAATGTGCCGACCGTGAACAGGTAAGGAATACGTGAAACAGGCATTCCGTCAACGATTTTTTGGGGATCCGCATCGGAGAGGATTTGACGAAGACGTTCCGCACCTTTGGCTGTCAGACAACCTTCCTTTTCGAACTCTCCGTCCGGAATCCCTTCGCGTGCCATGGCTTCGATCTGTCCACGCTTGATTTTAATGCCGAACTTCTCTTCGAGGGCAAAGAGAATATCAAGCAGATCAAGCGAGTCGCTGCCCAGATCGTCTATGATGTTTGCGTCAAATGTTATTCTTTCCCTGGGGATGCCGAGAGCCTCTTGAAAGGCGTCCTGGACCTTGGCGAAGATGTCCGCGTTCATTACGGTGTGTCTCCTTTGATGGGTTGTTGGCTTGCGATGTGACGGCACTGGAGGATGGGCGTGCTGTCTGGGCATGGGCAGGAACCAGTTTCCCGCTTATCAAGAACAGAGGAGTATTAATGGGGATGTCATCCGGAACAGATGACAGCACTCTTGCCGGATCGGGAAGAATTTGAATGTCATTTGGAATCATACGACCAGGCGCCACTATAACACCTGCGGCGATCTTGGTTCTGTGACCTATAACCGAGCCGACGAACTTCAGGCCGGTCGAGACTACTCCGCGTGTGGTGCGGATTGTGATCGACTCCCCATCGAGTCTGTAATCGCTCGGAATGGCGTTCATCATTGCCGAATCGTATCCGAACAATGAAAACTGATACGGCCCGCTGATGAGAAATGCCCGAGGATAAACAGTGGTGAAGAACAGAACACAATTGTTGGCGATATACGCGCCATTCCCAACCACACTGAATTTGATTCCCGCCTGATCGTCAATGAATGCATTTTGTCCGACATAAGAGAATCTTACCACAGCATGTGCTCCGATTTTAGCGCCTTTTTCTATTATGCTGCCTTCGATGACCGCCGTCGGATGTACTTCGGCTTCCGGATGTATGCGCGAAACAGTTGCCAATATACGAAACTTGTTTATCGAACGCGCCCTGATCAATGTAAATATTTTTTGCGGCCAGGACATTTTTTTCAATTCGGCGAGGCGGGCGAAGTTTGCCGCCATATTCGCCAGTGCAAGGTGCAAGGGATTTGTGATGGCCATTGCCGGACGCGACGTGACTCCGAAGCGATAGCCCTCCTTTTTTATCATGTGCTCGGGGAAATTTCCGGCGTAACTTTCCTCGTCTACGTCAATCACGAGTCTGGATTCATCATTCGAGACTGCTGTAGAACCGGGTGTCTCATGTTCACCCGGATGTTTTGTCGATGAATTTTTCTCCGAGTCTTTGCGGGATTTCGTCGAAAACATTGCCGGATCACTCATGGAACAACCGGCCGGAAGATACCAAAGAGGCAATGAAACGGCATCTTCGTCTTCGCCTTGTTCCTGAAGAACCGCTAAAAGCCGTGTAAACAATCCTTTTTTCATCCAGAGGCGCATTGGGCAAGGCAAACCGTGGCCGGCTCCATTTAAATGCGGATCGGATTCTTGAAAACTTGAATTACGTGGCATCTTCAGGTAGGGTGGGACCACTGGGCCCGCCGAAGCTTGCCCCGGCGCGCCCGGCGGTCGCGCCCCACCAGTATTCATACATTCATCGGGGGTACAATGGCTTGTGCACGGCTTGATTGTGCCATCCGTATGCGCGCGGCGTGCATGTTCGATAAAGTCCGACAACAGGCGCGGAGTGAAGAACAACGTATCATGAAGGACTATGGCCGGTTCTGGAACTCCCGTAGAGTTTCCCGCAGTTGAGTTGCCCGAAAAAGAGCGACTGGCAATAATTTCTGCGATAGATTTATCGAAGATCGGCTCTAAACCAGCGGTGCGCAGAGCATCCTCCTGGACCTCCCGCAGAGGGCGGTCGAGAACCAGGGTTTCGCCGACCGGGTCGCCGAAGGGAATCAGAATGGTGTTTGTCGGGATTACGTAAGCTCGCATAGTTTTCTCCGATTAATACAAAAGCGCATGGAAATTTGCTCGCAATGTGTAGACAATTTCACGTAGGGGCGGGTTTCAAACCCGCCCGCTAGATCAAAATTCAATGCGTCTTTATATCTCATGCCGGGCGGAATCTGGACACGGTGTCCAGGCTTTTTATGTCGTCTTTCCAGCCGCGGCCGATGTTATCAATCGCCTCCCGGGGGCACTGTTTAATGCATGCAAGGCATTCGCAACAACCCTTCGAGTGATCGATCACCACACGTCGGGAGTCTTCCCCTGCCCGTGAAAACAAACCTTTGGGGCATACTTCGATACAGCGGCCGCAGGAATTGCATTTATCTCCGAGATTCGGCTGAAAAAGCGACTCGTTATTACCCGTCGAAAGCCAGTGAGCGATAGTAGTCTTATAAAAAGGGGTTGAACCGATCATATCGAAAGCTATCAGAAGATGCGCTGCAAAGCCTATGAAAAGACGTCGACGCAGGGGCATCCCGTGATTCGGGCGTGTGATCAAAAGAATGGCGGCCTGTGCGGCTGCCAGCAGCATGGTTTTATTGGCCGGATATTTTGCCGGAAGCAGCTCGTAGCCCAGCATTGTACCGAACACCGCGTGAGCGATTGATGCGTAGAACCATAGCGCCTCACGACGGTGCCATGGAATCAACAGCAGGGAAAACGCGAAAACTCCCATGATTCCGATCGCCTGCTGAAACCGATCCCGAAGCGGGAAACGCGCGAGGCGCATTTGCGGAGTGCGCGTTGTTCCGCCGCCGCGAAGGAATGCCGGCAGATCGTCGAGGTGCGCAGGCCCCCAGATTACGTCGAAACCTCCGTCGCGACGAAGACGGTCGCGGTCGATGCCGACAGCCGCCAGAGGCGAGATGATCAACCTCCGGGTCGTGACTTTTTCTGAAATACGTGTTGCGACAAGTGTGTCTATTATCTTGTGTTCGCTGAAATCCCCGACTCCGGCGGCGCACCAGACATTGATTCCGGCGGAATCGACTACAAGCAGCCAGACGTCGAAGCCATTCAAAACCTGCTCCAACTCTTCCACGACGGGGGCATAATTGCCCGAAACCAGCACCGGCGCATCCGGGGTGGGGTTTCCGATCGCGCGCAGGCCGACTTCCGCGCGAAACGGATTGTACCGGTGCAACAACCAGTATAATCGGATATGCAGCGGACTTTGTTTCATGTTGTCTTTTTTGCGACGGCTTCAATCAGAGAGACAACACCGAATGCAAAATCGCGTCTGCTCATGACTTCGAAACCAGCCTCAGAAAGCCTCTCTTCGAGCCCTTTAACCGGGCGAATCATGGTTCTGGTCAGAATGAAATTCGGAATGAATGTGACGGCCATAATGAATGAATACAGCATACTTCGCCACTGATCTTTTGGCCAGAGTTCGTCCGCGATCAGCAGACTTCCGCCCGGAGCAAGAATTTGCGGGATCTGCCCTAAAACAGCTGTCAACACTAATGGCGGCAGTTCGCCGAGCATGAGGGATGCGGTGATAATATCGAATGTTTCTCCGGCAAAACTTTTTTCAAGAAGCGTTGCACTATGGTTAAGAAGTGTTACCCGGCTGGCAATGTCATCAGGTTCGGAAGCCAGTTTTTCGCGAAACACGGCCAGCATCGAACGGGATGCATCGACGCCGGTGCAGATTGCGCCGTGCCTGGCGGCTTCGAGAAGAAATTTCCCGGTGCCGCAACCTATATCGAGAACCCGGACACCCGGTTTTACGCGGGCCAGCATTCTTCGTCGCGCCGACCGATGGCCGCCGAATGTCAAAAAACCGATCATCCGGTCGTATCGTGAGGGAATCTGCTCGATAAATTTCATCAGACCGTAAATGATCATGTTAATGTCCCTTGCTTGCTGAATCCCAGATCGAAAGCGGCACGTTCCTCTTCGCTGAGACGCGACGTCAGTCGCTCAACTATACCCGGAGGAGCGCTACGGGACAGGCCGGCCCCGAGCGCAATCAGATTGCCCAGGATCGGCTTCCGAAAAGCGTCGCTTGCCATACCATCTGCGTCGAGTTCAATAACTTTGGATGTTCTGCCCCCTCCGCTGACAAGAGCCTCATAGGCGATGAGGCATTGCGCGAGAGTAGGGTAGGGAAGCCGCGCGCGACGGATATTGGTTGGAATCGTGATCCGGCGGTTCATGACGATGGTTCCGCCTGGATTGATCAAATCCGCAAAGCGCAAGCCTTCAGAAGCTTCGAGGCTGATCAGCAAATCACAGTTCTGTTTGGGGATTTCCGGGGCGAGAGGGCGTATTTCGCAGTCATCATCGGTGATGCGTATAACGGCCGAAACATGGCCGAGACGCTGGGCACCGCCGCGGTTATCCGCGCCAGTCAGGCGATATCCGGCCGTTATCGCCGCGAAACGAAGCAATCCCGCCGCGGTGATAACGCCTTGGCCACCGATCCCGGTTATGACGACGTTGAAAATCATTTTCGAATCTGAATCTCCTGAATCGCTCCGTTAGGACAAATCTGCTCGCAGACGCCGCAATGAGCGCACAATCCGTTTTCGATTGCCAGGACTCCATCGGCATTCTTGACGATTGCCGGACAACTCAGCCGCTCATAACACATCCCGCACTCATGGCAGCGTTCCGGTTCAAGGCGATACGTGCGATGCCATCCTGATGCGGGACGTCGTCTGTTGGAGAGCAATGTACATTCGCGTTCGACGATGACGACGCGAAATCCACGCTCATGCAAAACCCGTTTCAGTAGAACTCGCAGACCGGATATGCGCCAGGGATCGATAGTATCAAAACGTTTTACGCCGAGCACGGTCAGCAAAGACTTTATATCGATGTGCGGCCGGGAAACCCCTTCCGCGGTTCGCGGCGTGGCTGGAGTCGCCTGATGGCCCGTCATTGCTGTCCAGTGATTGTATAAGATGAAACACACCTGGTCGGAATCATCCGCCGCCGCTTCGATGAGAGTCTGAAGTCCGCTGTGCAGCAGCGTCGAGTCGCCGATCATCGATACGATCTGCCGGCGTCCGGCAAGCGCCAGTGAGACACCCGCGGCAATTGCGGTCCCGCTGTTCATGCAGGTAAGCCAGGACGAAAAATGGGGCGGAAGGCTGGAACAGCCGATGTCACCGCCCATTATGTCGTCCGGACCGAGAAATTCGGTCAGTATGTGAAAGAAGCCGCGATAACCACAACCGGGACAAAACGTGCCTTCCCGTTCGGGAATCTCCGGAATTTTTGAAATATCAGGAACAGCTGTAATACCCGCAGTCTCCGTATGCGATTCATCACATGATTTACGAATGTTGACGGAAAACGCGTTGGCAAGGCCCTTCATTATCATGTCGAGATCGAGATTGCCGTATGCGGGAAACAGATCCTTGCCTTGAACATGGGGTGATCTTGTAAGGGAGAGCAGATAACGTGAAATTACCGTTTCGAGAAATCCGCCGAGATCCTCCACGAAAATCAATCGGGAGCAGGCTTCAACATGTGTTTTCAACAGATCCGTGGGGAAAGGATGGGTGACAGTGGAGCAGAAGATTCGCAGGCGTTCCGCAATTCCAAGAATATTAGCAGCCTCGCGAACGCGGGAAAGGTGGATGCCGCTGGTGATGATCAGCGCTTCTCTGCCATTGCCGAAAACCTGTACAAGATTGCGTATTTCTGCCTCGCGTCTGATCTTTTCCAGGCGCTCGAGAAGTTTGCGATGATTCTCTACGGCTCGTCTTCCAACGTTCGTCAGAGTTTTACTTTCGGTAAAGCTCGTTCCGGCATGTTTGGGCTCGATCATACCGGTGACGACGCCCTCTATTCCGTAACAGGCGCCGGCCGGAACCGCTATCACGTAAGGAACTCCATCGGCCTCGGACCACTCGAATGCGTGTCGCATGCAGTCGAGGATCTGTTGTCCGGATGTCGGTTCGACAAGTGGAAGATGAGTGTGCAGAGCATAAAAACGAAAATCATACTCCCCGGTCGAACATTGTGCTCCCGGATCGGTGCCAACAAGAATTACCATACCGCCTTTTACACCCGTGTATCCGATGTAATGCGCGGGGTCCGCCGCGACGTTGAAGCCGACATGTTTCATTGTGATGAGCGAGCGGCCGCCCGCCAGCGAGAAGCCCATCGCTTTGTGAAATGCGACATGCTCGTTGAGCGAAAGGCTGCAGATCGGGCGCGCGGTATTCTCAGAAGAAGCAAGGATCTCGAAGGTTTCCGTAATGGGGGAACCTGGATACGTTGTCACAAGGCCGATTCCGGCTTCAAAAGCTCCTCGTGCCGCCGCTCCCGCACCCGTGACGATCAGTCGACGACCTGGTACCGGATCAAACGGTGAAAGGGTAGGTGAGGCTTCTGGTCGGGGCATTATAATGACATTTCCTGGAGGCGACCTTCTATTTCATCGTATGAAATATTGCCGAGATCTGCGAAATCGACAAGAATGGGTGCGTCAGCGCATGATTTTACCGTAATACCATCGGTTGGTCGCAATCGATTCCAGATCTCACTTGCCGGGCGTCGTAAGCATTCGGAAGCAACGGCATGCGGCGGAACCGCGAATATGCGCATTCCAGACTCTGATTGCCGCAATAAAAGCCTTCGATCCGGTTCGTTCGCTAAAAGGTTTGATGCTCCGAAAACGATGTCCTGGCTGACAATTGAGCGGGCAAAAGATAGAAAGGCAATCGAATCAGAAAATCCAATCGGCTCTACGCCCGGTATTAGCAAAGGTTCGCCAAGAAAGATCAGTTTTATGTTCAAGGCCGCAGCTGAACGTAATACCGAACTCAATGCAATGCGATTCATGTCCCGGAGATGAAGATAAAGGGAAAAACCGAGTTCGGCGGTGAGTGTCGCGGAGACAAACAGGAGCGGATCAACTCCTTCTCCGTAACGAAACATGATTCCGGAAAACCGCCCTCGAAGTCGAAGGGCGAAGGGGCCGTATTCCTCCAGCGATCGCGGAGATTCTATAAGAAGGTGTCTTGGAAATGTAAGCATTATTTTTAATTCTTCATGATATGCAACTGATCGTCAGCTTTTCACGTTCTCGGAAGGTTGTAGCCATGTACAGATGGATTCGGGGACGATCGGGCATCGATCATCAACAAGTCGGTTTTGACACGGCCCATCTATTTTACGCAGCGGACATATTGCAGTGGGACAAGAGAGCGCGCCGACGCCTGAATGAGCTGTGGCAGTCGTGTCGAAGGTACAGGAAGGACAAAAAACGCAGGCTTTTGTCCAGCGGCGACCTGCGGCAAGCCAGCCGAAACCATCGACTGTCAGCGCCGGTATCAGAAGCGTAGTCTGGTTCCGCCGGCGTAACAGGTTATCCAGACTTTGAACACCGGCATGACAGGCCAAAAGCAGGATTATCTCGGCATCGTCAAAATTCTGAATCAGTCCGACGAAGCGCTCAAGAAGACGTTGATCACACGGGGATTTGGCGACTGCTGAGAAGATGATTGAATTGCGGTCTTTCAGCCGCTCGACCCATGCATCGACCTGTTTCGTGCCCCCCGTGCCTATGGCTGCCGCGCATTCCCCACAACCGAGGACTCCGATTTTTTTGTCTGCCGGAATGATCCTCAGCAGATTTTCTGCGGGGATGGGAACAGTTTTGATCATGTCGTCTCCTGATAATAACAATACCCCTGGACAGAATTACAGAGATATTCTATTAGAGAAGAGTAACATGCGGGCTCCTTTGAGGCAAGCGCGAGGCTGCATATCAGCAATCTCCATAATAGTTGTGCCGGAAATGAAAGCGGTTGTAACCATTCTTTTAATCGATAATCAGGAAGGGCTGGCAATATAGGTAAGTTTTTTACTTGAAATGCTTTCGCATGTGTGATAATATATAAGTATCAGCCAGATTTGAGAGGTAGTTTGATGAAGATTTCCACCAAAGGGCGATATGGTCTGCGAGTAGTACTAGAACTTACTGCCCAGCACAATCGAGGTCCGATTTTGGTTGAAAACATCTCGAAGAGTCAAGCCATTTCCGGGAAATATATTCGCGTTCTTGTGGGAGGCTTGAAATCCGCCGGGTTGGTTCGTGCAGTACGTGGACCGAACGGAGGGTATGAACTTGCTCGTAACCCTGCTGATATTACGGTTCTGGATGTAGTCAGAGCCTTGGAAGGAAAGACTGTTCCTGTTAAATGCGTTGAAGATGTGAATTCTTGTCCGCGTGCGCAATTTTGCGCAGCACGAGATATGTGGTGCGAAGTCGCGGCAGCTATCGACGGTGTACTATCAGGACTTACCATGGAACAACTCGCTATCAGACAGCGTGCAAAACAGGAAGAGCCGGTGATGTATTGCATATAATTGGCCCTGTTCTTATGGGACGATAAATTTCTTTTAGAGGAGTTTTTATCAATGGCGCTCAATTGCTGGGACATGAAAAAGTGTGGACGGGAAAAAGGCGGACCAAAAGTCGCTGAATTCGGTGTGTGTGCCGCGTATCCGGATCATGGACGAGATTGTTGGGCTGTTGCAGGAACGCTTTGCGGAGGTAAGGTCCAGGGATCATCCGCGGAAAAAATCGGCAACTGTCGATTGTGCGAATTTTATAAGGGTGTCATGATGGACGACCTTTAATTACAGTCGCTCCAGAACTTCCGGGGCATCGAATACTTGAAGAAATGGTCCGCTCGGTGTATTGTACATAACAATTACTGAGCGGCTTTTCATTTGTATTCTATGTTTCCGACACGCCTCGGAAGAAGGAGCGCCCCCATGAGGACGAATCTACAAACACTCACTGATAGTATTTTGCGGTCGATTCGTGATAATACCGGTGAAGTTCAGCATTTTGACCAGAGCCCACTTCCTGAAAAAAGTGAAATAATTCAGATCATCGAGGAGACAATGGTGCTCCTCTTTCCTGGATATTTTGGACATTCCGAACTATCGTTCGATTCTATTGAACAGCAAATCGGATATCGGGTTGCGATAGTATTTGAAAAGCTTCAGGCGCAGGTTTATCGTGAAGCCCGGCATTCCTGCAAATTTGAAAAAAAGTCTTGCAGAAGCTGCGAAGGTTATTCCTCTGGTTTGGCGGAAGGCTTTATCGAGGCACTTCCCGTACTTAGGGCTCGTCTCGAACTCGACGTAAAGGCGGCGTTTCGCAATGATCCCGCCGCATCCGGATTTGATGAGATTATCACCAGTTATCCCGGCCTGGAGGCGATAGCTGTCTTTCGCATTGCCAATTTACTCCATCGCCAGGGGATGCGGCTCATCCCCCGCATTATGACAGAATGGGCGCATACCCGCACCGGCGTTGATATTCACCCTGGTGCAACTATCGGGGACTCTTTTTTCATTGACCATGGAACCGGCGTCGTGATCGGGGAGACCACCGTAATAGGCAACAGGGTTACCTTGTATCAGGGAGTTACACTTGGCGCACTGAATTTTCCGCGTGATGCTGAAGGGAATCTCATTCGCGGGGCCAAGCGTCACCCGACGATTGAGGATGATGCCGTCATCTACGCTGGAGCGACGATTTTAGGTGGAAAGACTGTCATTGGCGAAGGCGCTGTCGTTGGCGGCAACGTCTGGCTCACCGAGTCCGTGCCGCCGCATTGCCGCGTTGTCATGGCAAAGCCGGATCTTCGCATTACTTCAAAACATGAAGAAATTGGTGCTTCAGTGGTGATGCCTGCACAGAATACCCCGACTCCGGAAAAGCCCCGTAATACCAGGCAAAATGATGTTTCAGCTGGACGTTGCATTGGGGGTGTTGTTTGTCCGCAGGAAGCTCAAAATGAGGATGATAAAAAGGAAGTGGCTGTTAATCTCACCAAGAGAGAACCCCGATGACTCTTCGGAAAATAGCCACATCGGTCGATGAGTTTCCTCAAGTCGGGAAAAGCCGTTTGAGCCTTTTCCGGCCCGGGAGGCATGTATGGCCACACGCTGGATTGGTCCGGATACCGGCGAAGAAACGCGATTTGTCCTTATTCTTTTATTACTGCTTTGTTTCGCGTTTTCGGTCGGAGGTTGCCGGCGCGGCCCGTCTTCCGAAACAGCCTCATATGAACGCGAACGGGATAGACTCGCGAGCAGACCGCCAGTCGAAAAAGAGACGGAACGGTATCTTCCGGACAGATATCCCTGGGAGGGCCATACATCGCAGATTCCAGGAATTACCGACAGGTTGAAAGATACGGATGCGAAGCTTGAAGCTGAAAAGAGAGAAGTCGACCAGACGCTGCACGGACCGTGCAGGGTTTATCCGCCATTGTTGGAGCGGGTTCCGCGCATTCCGTACTGCCCCTACGGTTTCTGCACATGCTCGGGAGGTCGTTCAGGCGCTTGTACCTGTTACTCGTCCTGCTATCGCTCCTGTTGCCAATAAATATGACGTGACTTTGGGGAAGAATTTTGCGTGGCATCTGATCGCCTTTTTGGCGATCTTTTATTTTTTCGGCGCCTCATCTTCGTCCTTTGCCAAGTCTGCTCCTAAGCCGCTTCTTCCCCCTCCGCCCCTGATTCGGGCTACACCTGTGCCTCCGCCTCCGCAACCCTTGCCTCCTCCTGAAGAAGCTGTTTCCACTGCGGCGGCTGATGGTGGTGTTGCATCGGCATCAGCAACAGTAGAATCCGCTTCCACTCCGGAAAAAGAAGATTCTCCGGCAGTGGCTGCTCCTTCCGACGCAGTCAATCCGGATCAGCTCGCAGGTGAAGCCGAGGCTCTTGTTAGCAGCGGAAATCCTGATGAAGCAGTTGCAAAGATACAGGAAGCATCTGATGCTCTGGCTTCTTCCACACGTCTGACTGAAGTTTATTTACAGGCGTGCCTTGCTCAGAAAATCCCAGCCTGGATGGAAGTCAAAAAACATGCCGAACGGATAATTTCTCAAAGCAGCAGGCATCCGATAGCTAACCTCGCGCTTGGCCGGTACTGGTCTGAAGGCACAAAAAAAACCGATCTTACCAAAGCCTTGCAATATTTGTCAGTTGCAAAAAGTCCGAAAAGAAATCCTCCGGCTGGTGCCGCGATGTTGTATTACAAGGTGCTAGCAAAACAAAACTGGGCAATTCTCGTCGGCATCGCAGGGATTTTGGCTATTGCCGGGTGGAAGCTGCGTGAACGCCGCCGTAAAGCGGCAGCTTTCTCCCCTGGAATCCCAGGCCAGGTCGGCGACATGGTTATTGTTCCTGAGGGTGGCGTTCCCTCTGAGGGTTCTGAGAATTCCATTGCAGCAATCGAACCCACCGCATCGCTGTCGCCGGAGAGCCCTGTTGCTCAGAAACAGGCCTTAGTGGATGTTTCTGAGGCGCAGCCATCTCTTCCTGAGGTCAAGCTCGAGGCAACGCCGTTTGTTAAGCCCGTTCAGCCGGCTTTATCGTCGCCTCCGCAACCGGTGGCCCCGGTCACGGCTTTTTCTGCTCAGCCGTTTTCGGTGTCGTCTCCACAACCAGCGGCTCCGACCACTGCCTTTTCCGCTCAGCCGGTTTCGGTGCCGTCTCCACAACCGGTGGCTCCGGCCACTGCTTTTTCCGCTCAGCCGGTTTCAGTTTCGTCTCCGCAACTGGTGACTCCGGTTGTGGACCTCACTGCTGCTGGCAGGGCATCTCGGTTGCCCGAATTGCCGCCTACGGTTCTTCCTGGTGCTGTCGAACTGGAGTCTCGCTGGGAACATCTTCGTCAGCTAGCTTCTTCGCGGCCCATTCCTCTCAATATTCGTCAGCAGAAGTCTTCTCATGAGACGCTCGCCACAGATTTTGTGGCATCGGACAAAGTTCCGAACGATACGGTTTTGACGCGGCCAGATCCTCACTACAAACCAATTCCCGGAGCCGCAGAAATGTTCGCCGGGCTTGATGCTGGTCGTTCTGTCGTCTCCGCTGATTCCGCCAAGTCTGGAAAATCATCTGATGAAAGCTTTTCCAGGTCATCAGATGTTCAGCTTGTCCGCGATCTTTCGATTGATCTTTCGGACGAGGGGCTGAAAGATGATCTTCTTGGCAAGTTGAAGATGCTTGCCATCGAAGACGGGGAACTTCGAGCCCTGCTCTCACAAAGAAATATCGAGCATGTACCGCATTTAATCGAATACGTGCTTACGCGTCCGGAACCGGTGAGGTTGGCATATGTGGCTCGTGAAATAGGGCATTATCGTGATCCTGCGGTGGCAGATGTATTGGCGTCTCTGCTTTATCATGATGATCAGCGTGTAGTGCTTGCCGCGATTCAGGGATTGCAGAACAACGGCGGGATGGCGGCGGTTCTTCATTTATGTCCTTTTCTCCAATCGCCGGTTGCAGTGTTGGTAGACGCCGCAAAAAATGCATTGGGAGCTTTTGGTCCACAAAAAATTCTTATTGCGTTCACTGAACTTCCGACTCATCCGGATGAGCGGGTCCGCGAGGGAGGAATATTCGTTCTTTCGCGCATGCGTGGTCGACCGGTGGTCGAACTCCTGCAAAAGATGTTGGCGAGCGATCGCTCGGAAAATGTCCGCAAAAAAATCATGCTTGCGATGACCTTTCATAAAGATCCGTCATATATAAATGTTCTGCGGGATTTCATGAAAAGTGCCGGAGAAGATGAAAAGAAACTGGCGCGCAAAGCGATAGTTTATCTCCAGGGCTTTGTGCCTCGGCAACAGGTTCCGGGAACAGCTTCCCGCGCCTGATAAATTATGGTTTTATCTTCCAGTTTCTGGCAAGTTCCTGGGCCTGTTCGAGTTGGCGAAGAGTCATTTTATTTGCGATTCGGTTTCTGAGTTTGACTGCCACAGTATCACCACGGGCGCTGGCGAGATTGAACCACATGTGTGCCATGACGTAATCCTGAGGAACAATACCTTCGCCACTTTCATACATGCTCCCGAGTTTGCTCTGCGCCCAGGACTCGCCCTTTTCCGCCTGCTGGCGAAGGAACTGTATGTTTTCTGGTCCATCCGTTCGCTGTTGCCGGGGTACCGCCACGGATTTTTCTGTTAATGGAACCGCATCAGTAGTTTCAGGCTTGTCCGTGGGATTGACGGCACTTTGTGCCGCTTTTCGAAGCCACTTGGCGGCTTCTTTTTCATCTTTCGCAACACCTTCTCCCAGGTTATACATGCTGGCTAGTATGCCCTGCGCGGAACTGTTCCCCTGTTCGGCTGCTTTTCGAGTCCACTTTGCGGCCTCTTCGAGATTTTTCTGAACTCCATTTCCGTAGTAATACATACTGCCCAGATATAATTGTGCTTGGGCATCACGCTGTTCCGCGGCCTTACGCCACCACTTCACAGCCTCTTTATCATCTTTCTGGACGCCCAATCCTCTGAAATACATGTTTCCCAGACTGAATTGTGCATCTGCCTCGCCGAGTTCCGCAAGACGAATTAGCCTTCTCAGGGCGTCTGCATTTCCCTGTTCTGCAAGGCGAGCAAATTTTTTCATGATATTATTCCTCGCAAGTGTCAATGGTAAAGCAACAAGAACGTTTATTGTTTGAGAAAACAGATGAAGTCATTATGCAATATATATCAGGGGATTCGCTTGCCATCGGTCAGTCTTCATCAACTGAAAGTGCCGGCAACAAAGTCATTTATCGTCTAAAAATTATTCGTAAATGGCTTTATAAAGCGCCTCACCTTTTTCCGGATGAATTTTTCTAAGTCGCTCGCAGATGCTAAGTGCCTTTTGTCGATCGCCGGACTTTGCGTAGACCAGCCCAAGAGTGTTCAGAAGATCTTTGTCGTTTGGTTTTAAGGTGAGAGCTTTAAGAAGATTGTCTATGGCTTCGGGGAATTTCCGTAATTTGTAGTATGCGATTCCGATTTTGTTAAGAACCACGGGATCGTCGGGTGAGCGTTCAAGAGCCCTTTCGTATGCCATAAGAGCCTGTTCATACTTTTTGGCGGTAAAAGCAAGATTGCCTTCCTCTAAAAGCCGGGAAACATCAGTGGACATGCGCTATTCCTCCGAAAAGATAGTTATTCGAAACTTGATTCCCTGTGAGGTTCCTGCAATATTCACGATATGACTTTGGGGCGAGGCATGTCTCGCCTAGAGCAGCATAAGATATTTCGCTGTTTTTACAGGCTGATCTTATCTCGAAACAAAATCTAGCGGCCAATGCAGATATGGTTCGCAGATCTTTCAAAAAATTTGCAGGCTTCCCGTTCATTGTTTGTGAGGATATAGATACAAGGACTTTTGCGCAATGTCCACGCCCCAGTCGATTCCGGTTTTTGCTGCAATTGAATCAAGGAGTTCGTCAAGTGTGACATCGTCTTCTTTCAGGGTAATTTTGATATTGGGAAGCTCTTTTAATCCTTTGGCTTCAAAGGGATCTTCGGCTTCCTTCGAATAAACTCCGATCGCGTGTTCGATCAGGGTTTTTCCGTCATAATCCGAGCATTCCCATGTTTTCATGACCATGAATATAGCCGAAGAGGTGTCTTTGGGGAATTTTGGAAGCGCTTCTCCGGTTTTGCTTCCTTGTGCTTGCTCCGTGGCGGGAGGACTGCTAATCTTTCCTGAATTACTATGGCCATCCGGGAGGCTTGATGGAGATTTATTGGATCGCGGAATCTCAAGAGGGGCGGGAGCCGTTATCTCATGAGGAGAATGAGATAGACCGGAAGGGGAAGCATGGGGAAGTTTCAGAATAAGACGTTCGTCGCTCGGACCATTTGGGTCCTCATCGTTTGTCGGATCTTTGGGTTTGGGCATTGGAAGAACCAGTTCCGGATTGAGATTGGTCGAAGTGGCGGCAGAAGTGGTGCCTGGAGAGGGGATATCAAGAAATGAACCATCTTTGTCATCGGTTGGAGTTTCGGCAAATGCCGGGCTTCCGAGCGCGAAGAGGAGGAGACCCAGACATAATGGGGCGAGTGGGCGAAGAATGGAATACTCTTTCATTTGATCAATAAAACCTTTCTGCCACGCTATAATGCGATAATGATAATAGTTACGAGTCTAATTATCTATGATTGATTATACCATGGAAAGAGATTTTGAAAAAATAGTGAAAAATAAGCTTGACCTGCGGTTCGGTTGGTGGTAATATCTTCTTCACCCTCCCGCGATGAGCTGAAGGGTACCGCGAAAACCCCGATGTGGGGCAGTATGCGGATGTTCATTGAGAATAAGATCGAAGGAACGCCAATGAAGTTGAGCGGGCTTCAGAAATGAAGCTTTTGAGTTTTGAAATCTT